>NZ_AHJE01000050.1 GCF_000243095.1 Cupriavidus basilensis OR16
CGTGAGTGACTCGAACACTCGACCTACGGACTTAAGAGTCCGCCTGCTCTACCAACTGAGCTAACGCCCCAACGAAGAAAGAGATTCTATCATCGTTTTTGAGTTTGTCAAACCCCCTGCGAAATTTTTCCTTGGCGAGCTTGCATTGCCAATGCCACCAGCGAGTTCGCCATGATTCCCGCAACGCCCGGGCAGTCTTGGTCACAGCGTTTTGCACCAGGCTCAGGCACTCGCGCAGCGGGAACTCGCCCGGGGCTGCGGCGGTCTTGCTTGGAGGCGAGCGAGGCGTAGGCCTTTGCGGACGAGTCGGGTCGACCCATGTTAGGATGATTCTTCACTTGCAATGGAGGGCTTTACCGATGGATATCAAGTTCCAAGAGCAAGAGCGTTACGATATCAACAATGAAGGCTTGCTATTTCACGCCGTTGTCGACGGCCAACCGGTCACTTGCGTGGTGACCCGCGAAGCGCTGTGGGAAGGCTTCAGTGCCGACCAGGTGTTGTCGCTGGAAGAAGCGTTCCGCGCCGGGCGTGAGACCATCGAGCGTGCCGCGGTGGTACTGATCGAGCAGGGCGCTGCCCAGCCCGTGGTAGTCAAGCGCGCCCATGTGGCGCCGCTCTGAAGCGGGCCTCAGTCCGGGCCGGTCATCGGTCCGATCCCGGGCTACCGCTTCAAGTCATTGCGGCTTCTCGCCGCCTGACGCCGGTTTCCCGCCGGCGTTTCTCTTTTTTATTCCCCCCGCTCGTTACTGAACTTCCCGATCTCGCCGATTTCGCTGATTGCGTGAGTCGCGCTCAAGCCGGTTTTGCTTGATAGCCAGGCCCGCCCGGGCGGCTTGCGCATTCTTCGAAGATGCGTGCGTGGCATTGCGCACAGCCTGCGGGATCCAGTCGCGCGATGATGGTGTGCAGCGCCTGCCGCTTGGTGGGGAAGATGTGTCCCTCGCCCAGCTTTAGCGCGAATCCGGTCTGGTCCCACGTCTGCAGCACCTGCGTGCGCGGGCGGTGGAAATACAGGTCGCCGCCAGTGGCGCGCCGCTCGCTCAGTTCGCTTTCCCACATTTCGGCGCCGGCGAGGTCGATGAAATTCATGCTCTTGGTCATGGCCAGCAGGTGGATCTGGCCGGGATGGGTGCTGCGTGCCTCGTGCAAGCGGTCCGTCACGTACTGGACAGCGCCAAAGTAGATCGCGCCTTCCATGCGCAGCAGCTTGAGCTGGGGACATTCCGGTTGCGGGCGATGCAGTTCGTCGAGCGGTGTAAAGCGCCGCTCGGGGTCATCCGCGTCGGGCACCAGGCTGCGCACCGCCGGCCGCGAGGTACGGTAGAGATAGGCCACCAGCGACAGGATGGTGCCGAGCAAGACAGCCATCTCCAGGCGGATGGCCAGCGTGGCGACAAAGGTGCTGATGGCGATGGCGAATTCAGTGCGGCTCAGGCTGGCGATGCGGCGCAGGCGCCTGAAATCGAACAGGCCCCAGGCCACCAGCAGCAACATCGCGGCGATGGCGGCCAGCGGGATTTGCGCCAGCAGCGAGGCGCTGGCCGTGACCAGCACCACCAGCAGCAAGGCCGAGAAGATGCTGGCCAGCGGCGTGCACGCGCCGGCCTCGTAGTTGGGCATCGAGCGGTTCAGCGAGCCACACGAGATATAGGCGGAGAACAAGCCACCCGCGATATTCGACAAGCCCTGCCCGATGAACTCGCGGTTGGCATCGATGTGCTGGCCCGAGCGCAGTGCCACCGCCTTGGCGATCGAGATCGACTGGCCGAGTGCCACGATGGTCAGCGCGGCGGCGATGCCCAGCAGGTCGGGGATCGCCTGCCAGGAGATGCTCGGCAGGTGGAAGGACGGGATGGCCGACGGAATCGGCCCGACCACATTGACGTGGCGCGCGCCCGCGCTCCAGCCAGGCGCATTGAGCAGCAGGGCAGCGCCGTAGCCAGCCAGCAGGCCGATCAGCATGAAGGGCAGGCGCCGTGAGACGCGCTTCACCGCGATGGTCACCGCCAGCGTGATCGCCGCTACCGTGAATGCGCTCCAGTTGATGGCGTCGGCGTTGTCCAGCAGGAAGCGCACCACGCCGAAGGCGCTCGTGCCCGTCGGCACGGCCAGCCCGAACAGGTCCTTGAGGGCATAGAGCCCGATCAGCGTCGCCGCGCCGCAGGTGAAGCCAAGCAGCACCGAGGGCGAGATGAAATTGGCTAGCGTGCCAAGGCGCAATGTGCCCACGGCCAGTTGCAGCAAGCCGACCATGATGGTCACGGCAAGCGCCAGGTTGATGTACTCGGGGCTGCCGGCGAATGCCACCGGGCTTAGCATGGCGAACAGCGCCAGCGAGTTGGCGTTGGTCGGGCCGGACATCACATGCCAGCTGGAGCCGAACAACGCAGCCACGATGCAGGGAATGACCGCCGCGTAAATGCCGTACTGCGGCGGCAGGCCGGCGAGCGTGGCAAAGGCCACACCCTGCGGCAGCACCAGCACCGCGCCGAGCAGGCCTGCCACCAGGTCCGCACGCAAGGAGGCGCGGCTCACGCGGTGACGCCATGCGGGCAGCAGGCGCCCCAGCATCCGGCCTGTCATGGCCTGCGCAGACGGGGCGGTCATGCGCGCGGATCTCGTTCGCCGAGGGTCTCCAGCAATTCGTCGATCGCGCCATAGACCTTGCCCAAGCGCTCGGCGCCGATCATCAGCTCGAGCTCTTCATAGCGGCGGTCGATGAGCGGCTCCATGGCGGCGATCAGGGCGCGGCATTTGTCGGTGAGCGAGATCAGTTGCCGGCGCTGGTCCGTGGTGGAGCGCGAGCGCAGGATCAAGCCCGCTTCCTCCATGCTCGACAGCATGCGGGTAAGGCTCGGGCTCAGGATCAGGCAGGCATCGGCGAGCTGGTTGGGCTCCATCTCGCCTTGCTCGTTGAGGGTGCGCACCACGCGCCATTGCTGCTCGGTCATGCCGTGCTGACGCAGGATGGGCCGGAAGCCCGCCATCAGTGTTTCGCGGGCTTGCAGCAGCAGGTGGGGGAGGTTGCGGTGGCGGAAGGTAGCCGGTTTCATGCCCGCAAGTGTAGCCGCGCTGCTGCCTGGAAGCGAGCCAGTGGCTACCCGGATATCGTGAACGCTGGCTCGGCCCATGGCGCTTTGGCTCGGCGCCTCAGCCCAGGTCGAGCGTGGCCACCACCGGCGTGTGGTCCGACGGCTGTTCCCAGGTGCGCGGCACGCGATCGATCACGCAGGCGCTGCATGCCGCGCGCAAGGCCGGCGAGAGCAGGATGTGGTCGATGCGCAGGCCGGCGTTGCGGCGGAACGCAAACATGCGGTAATCCCACCAGGAGAAGCTTTTCTCCGGCTGCTCGAACAGGCGGAAAGCGTCGGTCAGCCCAAGCGCTTCCAGTGCCCGGAACGCGTCCCGCTCCGGCGGCGAGACCAGGTTCTGCCCCTCCCATTTCTTGGGATCGTGCACATCCCGGTCTTCGGGCGCGATATTGAAGTCGCCCAGCAGCGCGAGCTTAGGGTACTTCACCATTTCCTGTTGCAGCCAAGTGGTGATTGCCTGGAGCCAGCCCAGCTTGTAGGTGAACTTGTCGGAGTCTGGCGCCTGCCCGTTGGGGAAGTACGCGCACACCAGGCGCACGTCGCCATAGGTCGCGGCCACCACGCGCTGCTGAGCGTCGTCGAAGCCGGGGATATTGCGCACTACGTCGGTGGGCGTCGCCATGGTGGCATTGCGCGCCAGGATCGCCACGCCGTTGTACGTCTTCTGGCCGGTGAACACGCTGTGCAAGCCCGCGCTCTCCAGTTCGGCCAGCGGGTACTTGTCGTCCGGCATCTTCAGCTCCTGCAGGCACAGGGCGTCGATCGGTGTGCCGGCTTTTTCCTGCTCGGTCAGCCAGTCCAGCACCTGCGGTAGCCTGACCTTGAGCGAGTTGACATTCCAGGTTGCGATTCTCATAAGTAATCTATCACGTTGATTTTAAAGAATTTATCTTTTGTCATGTCTTTAGAGGCCCCATAGAGGCCCCCATAGAGGCCCCCATAGAGGCCCCCCAAATGAAATCTCTTGAAGCCCTTTGGGCGACGCTCATTCGTTCCAGCCGACGGCAATCTTGCGCCGCTGTCCTCGCAACCATCAAGCCCGCTCATGAAGTCTCTCCATCCTTGAGTCCATACGCCTGTGCGATCCGACCGAGAAAATCGGGATTGCGCAGCAGGGGTAGTGCTCGCTCCCAAATCTCACGCGGTGAGTACGCCATGCTCAGGTACTGGGACCGGCCGGCCTTGTGTGCCTGTGCGAGTCCTGCCGCCACCAGTTCTCGCACGGCGCGCGAGAGTGTCATAGGTGTATAGCCCAGGAGAGCGGCCGTCTCTGCAGGACGCCATTCGGCCTCCCAGCGAGGGCGCAGCAAGGCCGAGATCAACATGGCCTGCGCCGAAGGGCTGAGTGGAACGTCCGCCGAGTTGGGGCGCTGGCGAAAGTACTCGCGCAGGTCCAGCCCCAAGTCGGGCAGATAGAGCTGGTTGCCAGGAACAAGAAACGGCACTTTTTGCGCGATCAGGCGCTTGCGCTCGTAGGAGGCGAGTGACTCCGTCACATAGACCACGGGCTGTCCCGCTACCGATCGCAACTTGTCCAACCGATTCCGGATATCGCCAATGGACGGCTTGTCTGGATTTCGTTCCAGGGCCAGCAAGACCTTGTGGTCAAGGATATCCAGTTGCCGGAAATCGAAGGCGTCGCGCAGAAAGTAGGGCAGGCTCTCCTCGCCCGCCCATGGCTTGTGTCCCGACGTGGAGACGCCGAGCGTTTCATGCAAGTAGTTCTGCACGCTGGTGGCAAGGGTGGGCACGGCAATCGGGATTCATAACTTAGCAATTTGCACGATAACATGGCTATTGTTATCGTGCAAATTGATGTTATTGTTGGCCGTCAGCCATAGGCGAAGTCCCGAGCGACTGGATGGCGGATCACGGCCTGCCGCCCATCTGAGCCGACCCGCGGTGCTTGGTCGGTCCGGCAACCACATAACCTTCGGGATCGTCGATCCAGGCTTGCAGCGCGGCTGGCGCCCAGTCGCATGCGCGCCCTCCGGGGCGAACAGGCGGCGGGAACTTGCCTTCGGCAATCCGCCGGTACAAGGTGAGCGCGGCTCAACGCCGTGATGCGCATCACGTCAACCATACGAAAAAATGCGGGGGACGCCGTAGGCATGCGAAGCGTGTCGCGATGGCAGGCGGGGGGCCGTGAGAGGCATGGCGAATCCTGAGAAATGGAGATGAAGGCCCAACGCCTTCATTCGATTCTGGTGAAGCTTCACCGTATGGGCGTCGAGACCACAGGGCTGCGGGTGCCGCTGGCCCAACTGTATAAGCCTCTGCTTGAACGCTTCGCGCAGCGCGCTGGACGCTCACAATACCCTGTTATCCCGACGCGGATCTACCAGCACTTCCTGTCGACCTGTGAGCATGACCTCCGCGTCGCTGAGGGCGTCGCTGATGCTCTGTCGGACTACCTCGCATGCGTGTATGCTGCCGGCAACCCGGGCATCTCTGCGGCGCTGGTAACGGCTGCTGCGCACTTCGGATGCAAGGACTCCGCTTACGTCATGTCGTCCCTTGTGGCATCGATCAGAGCGGTATGGATGCAGAACATATGGTGCCATATTCGGGTCAGCGCAGATCGGCTACAAAGCGACGTTCGGCCGGGTCTCTCGATGTACCCCGAACGTGCGTCTTCGAGTCCTCGCTTAGGCGACCTTGATTGATCGCTTCCTGCCGCCCCCCCGGAGCAATGCGCGTTCTGCCCCTAGAGCGATCTGATCAGCGAAGGCTTCACTCCCCACAGCACGCGCCAGCGTGACGGCACCGACAAGCGAAGAGAGTGCTGCGCAAGCCGCTCCAATGTCCCGCGGTGCACCCGGTGAGGTGGGACCATCGACGATCGCCTGTGCAACGTCACGCAAAGCCGTCTCAAACGATGCACGAGAGGATTCATCCGATCGCGCCAATTCAGTCGGCATGGTCTGCAGCGTGCAACTCTCCGTCAAATCGCACGTACGCTTGGCGCCCAGATAGAAGCGCACGAACTCTGTCCACCAAGCGCGTCCATGCCGCGCTTGGTAGTACTGCACGCCGCCGCGCAATTCAGCCATGCCCAGTGCCACCGATTCCCGGAACGCTTCCGCTTTGGAGTCGAAGTGGGCATAGAACGCTCCCGACGTCACGCCTGCTTCCTTCGCCAAGCCGTCTACCCCGACCCCGTCGAATCCACCCTTTCGGAACACCCGCCCTGCCGCCTCAAGGATGCGCTGCCGCGTTTGAATTTTTTGCTCGGATCTTGACACCATGAGGCACTCCTCCAACTTGAGAAGCTGACGATTGTAGTTGCTCAAAACACGATCGTTATTTATTATAGGATAACGATCGTTACGTGAAACAGACATGCTGCAGGCAGCGCGCGAGTTCGACGCCCTTTCCTTTTCCTGGAGTAACTCATGCCGCTAACGCTCACCCTCACCGAGGGCGTTCTTCCCAAAGGCCAAGAAAGAGTCGCGTTCCGCCGCCTGTCCGATGCCATGCTCAAGTGGCACGGACTATCTGGAAATGAATCGACGACGCCGAACATCGTTGGTTAGATCCACGTCTTGCCGAAGGAACATACGTACTCCGGATCGAAGGAGACCTCTGTGGCCTTCGTCGAATGGAAGGTTCCGTCCTTCGCATTTGCCGACCGCGAGGTTCAAGTCGGGTACATCGACGAAGCCACGCGCATCATCCATGAACTGTCAGGTGCGCAGCATCCGAAGGAACGCATTTGGGTCAATGTGGTGCATGCTGTCGATGGGGCTTGGGCCATTGCTGGGATGGCCCTTACCAATGCGCAGCTTGGCGAAGGGGCTGCTGCGACCTGACATGGCCGGGATAGCAAGGCGATCTCTCGGAGCGAGGACGACAGTGTCGCAGCCTGGCTCCTTCTAGGTACACCATCATGCAACTATCGAACTATCTATTCTTCACCACGACCTGTGATCAAGCACTGGCTTTCTATACGCGATGCGGTCTCGGCCGTGTCGTCGAGGTGCTGCGCTACGGTGCTGATGGCATGCCTGCAAAGAACGAGGCCATGCGCGGACGAGTCATGCACGCCAAGTTCGAGGGGCCATGCACGCCAAGTTCGAGGGACCAGGCCTGATCTTCTATGCCTCGGACAACGATGACGCTGAGCCCATGCGGGGCTCAGCGCACTTGCTGGCGATGGACGATCGACATTCCACGAACAAGCTCTTTCAAGCCTTGGCTGCTGGCGGGACAATCACAACCCCCTTAGGCATACAGCCTTGGGGGGCGTACTATGGCAAATTGACCGATCGTTTCGGTGTTCAGTGGATGCTGAATTGCACGGAGTGAGATTGTTCGCGCGCCTTGTCCAAGGCTGCGGTTGAGTACCAACTTCCTGGTTAATGTCTCTTCCGGAGCAGGTCGAAGGTCCGCAGCGGGTCGATCAGCGTCACTCTCGACCGTGGTTCTGTGACACCGCCGAACGGGTCAAGGGCGGGTCAAGGGCGGGCCAAGCCCGGCATAGCGAATCCTTGACGCGCGATGGCTTCACACGCTCCAGCATGGTCGTAAGCCCGGCTTTATCGGGCTTACGACCATGCAAAACTTGCGGCGGAAGATGGACACGCCGACGGTCGATCTGTCCGTTTTTCTGCTAATAGGATGGACACCCCGCAGACTGCTGAAGCCAGCTTTTTCAAAGCTCCGGCAGATGTCCATCTTTTTCTCTTGCGCGTAAGCAGGGCACCAGCAGCTGCCAGATGTTGGCCGGGATGTTCCGGTTCGTTTGCAGCAATGGCCTTGTGTGCGGCGACACGGTGGTTGACGTGCGCGTACCCCACAAGGGCAACGTGGCCGAGCAGGTGATCGAGGGCGCTTACGAAGTCCTGCACGGCTTCGATCAGGCGCGCCGCGCTCGCGTTGGAGTACGACGAGGACAAGCCCGCGCCCATCACGGAATCGCAAATCCTGATGCCGCGCCGCCAGGACGACAACCACCGCGACCTGTGGAGCGTGTTCAACCGCACGCAGGAAAACCTCATCAAAGGCGGTTTGTCCGCCCGCGCCGCTAACGGTCGCCGCCAGACCACGCGTCCGGTGCAAGGCATCGACAACGGCATCCGCCTCAATCGCGCCTTGTTTCAACAGTCAACGCAACAGCCCCGCATCGTTGCCGGTGCTCCACCGACTACGGATCAAACAGGCTGCAGGCCGCTCTATCGACGCCACTGGGCGGCTAATGAGGAATTGGCATCTGTTTCTGCTCGCGTGCGGAGATGGTCCGGAGTGGCAGCAGATCCATGACATCACAGGACAACGCCCGGTTCTTCCAATCATTTCTGTCGCCGATTACATAGACGCGCCGCTTGGTTCGTGTCGCCGCCACGTTCAGGAGATTGGGCTCCGAAACTGCCCAGTCGCGGGCTCCCGAGCCGGTCGTGTTGCCGCCCAGCACCATGATCACGACCGGCGCTTCCTTGCCCTGCATCGTGTGGATCGTGCCGGACACCATCTTGCTGCCAAGCATACGCTTGAGGTTCTGCTGCACGGCCTTGAAGGGCGTGATGACCGAAATGTCTTTGGCCTCCACGCCATTCTCGTGCAATAGCGCAAGCAGTGCCTTGAGCGCTTGCCTCTCAGCAGGCACCCAGTTTCCTTCGGAAGTGCCACTGGCATGTATCCATCCCGTCAACAGGCTAGCGCGCGTTTCTTTGTCGGGGCGTGGTGCAAGCGTTCCATACACCATCGCGCCGTCATAAGCGATGCGGTTGGCCAACTCGTGCATGGGTTTGTCACAGCGGCGGTGCACGACCAGCGGTAGTCCGACCCAAGTCTTGTTATCGGCTGGTCCGGCCATGCGTCCCCATGGAGTGGCCTCGTCGGCCAGAGTCTGTGCGGATTGTCGGTTGGGGAGCCAGTGCGTATCGACACGGTAGCGCGTGCGCATGTGTTCCAGCACCGCGTCGGACACGGTGACGATGGGCTTGAGCTGCAGGGGGGCGCCCACCAGCAACGCACGCCGAGACCGCCATAGCGCGCCCACCGCCGCTTGCGGGGGAGCCTGACCGGCTTCATCCACCAGCAGCCAGCCGATCTCGCTGGCCCCCAAAGAGCCGAATGAACGGGCGAACGACGCGAAGGTACTGCTCAATACAGGAACGACCATGAACAGCGAAGCCCAAGCTGAACGGATGGCGTCGTGCGAAAGACCTTGGAAGCGCGAGCCAGTCAACAGGCCATTGATCAGGAACAAGTTGGAGCGCATCCGAGACGCCTCCAGTTCGAAGAACGTCTGATGGAGCTTCAGCGCTTGGATGAAGACGCGCGCGCGTGCCTGCCACCAACCTTCAATGCGCCAAGGCTCGGCCAGTTCAATGGCATCGCCGCGACCGATGACACCACTATGCAGCCACGTAAGCAGGTGATCGGCCTGGCAAGTGCTTGCCAGGCTGGTGGCGTCTTGCGTCAGGGCTTGCTCTTTGTCCCGGAATGGCCTGGACCAGCTCGCGAATGCAGCCGGCGTCGGTGCATGCCTTTCGCGCCTCCGCCTTGACCGCTTCGTAATCGGAAACGGCCTGTTGCCACAAGGCTTGGCGTTGCTCCGAAGAACGGCTCGCGTTGACCTCGGCGTTCGCGCTGAGCCACCCGAGGAAACCCTTTGGGCCTTTCTCTTTCTCGGGGGCAGCATCATCTTCCTGATCGTCGCTGCCGTCATCACTTTCCGCCACTGCGGAAGGGCAGGAGAATAGCCCGTTCACAATGTTGTCGATGTCCTCTTCAGATTCGACTTCGGTATCGTCTTCGGTGTCCGAGCCAACCTTGCCTTCGCTGCCGAAGGGGCGCTGACCATAGAAATAACGATCCACGAACTTGGTCCGTCGCGTCTTGCTACCCAATGCGCCGGAAATCAGTCCCCAGGCCGGCTTGCCGGCGACCAGCTCCCCTAGCTCGGCGAAATATTCAGATTCTGGTAGCCAGCTTTCGTCGATCTTGTCACCCTGGGGCAATTCGAGCGTGACATTCTCCACGGCACCGTTATTTGACGATTGGTGGCGGCAACGGCCTGGGCGACTTGGGCTTTGGCGGCGAGGCGAAGCAAGCCATGCAACAGCGCGCCGACTTTCTGGCCGAACAGAGGCTGGCCCAGCGGTGTGGCCAGCGCGTGATCCTCGCCAGAAACCTGCTCGCGACGCTGCGCGACCGGGAACTGGCGCAGACCGCCAAAGACATTTCCGCGGCAACCGGCCTGGAGCACCGCCCCGTGGCCGAAGGCCCGCGCGTGGCCGGCATCTACCGGCGCAGCATCATGCTCGCTAGAGGCCGCTACACCATGCTCGATGACGGCATGGGATTCAGTCTGGTGCCATGGAAGCCAGTGACTGAGCGCCGCCTAGGACAGCAAATCGCAGCGACGGTACGCGGCGGTGGGGCGTCGTGGAACATTGGGCGCCAGCGTAGCGTGTCCCTCGGCTGAAGCCACTTCAAGCGCTTTTTGAGTGCTGCTGGACCCATCGGCAGCTACCGGAAGCTCCTGCCTCTGACATCATGAATGGCGTGAGAACCGCCACTGCTCACATCAGCCTCGTCCAACATCCAGCTCGCGACAGGTACCCCGAACTCGCCGCGGAACCAGCGCGTGAAGGATTGGGGCGCGCTGAAACCCAACAGCATCGCCAGTTCGTAGCGCGAGCGCGGCGGGCCGGCCAGATAGCGCGGAGCGAGTTCGCGCCGGACCTCGCGCATCAGAGCATTGAACGAGGTGGCCTCGCGGTCCAGGTGGCGGCGGATGGTCCTCACGTCCATTCCCAACTGTGCGGCGATGGTGACCTGGGAACAGTGGCCGGTTCCCAGCGCCGCCAGGATCAGGCGGCGCACCTGGGCCGTGGTTGATCGCGGGGTACCCATGCTCAGCGTTTGCACGTAGTCATGCGCATAGCGTCCGAGTTGGGAACTGGTTGACAGCGGGCGTTCCAGGTCCGCGCGCTTAAGGACGATGCCGTTGATCGCCTCCTTGAAGCTTGCCCTGTTCGAGAACACGCGCCGGATGACCCGCAGATCGCGCGGCGCCTCGTGCATGAAGCAGACGCGATCGGGCTCCCATCCCTCGGGCAGCGCCTGCTTGAGAAAGCGGTACACCACTGTGATCGACTGATCCAGCGACTGGCGCGTGGACGAATGGCGCCCCACGTATTCAAAGCACAAGCGTGCCTGCCGCGCGTCCTCTTCCAGCCAAAGCTGAAGGGATTCGGTGTGCAGGTGGATGTAGCTGGAGAGCATCTGCAACGACGCGCGCACGTTGCTCTGTTCGCGCACCAGAAAGGCTAGCGGTCCCAGCACGAGGAACGGCCTGGATTCGGCCAGCCGCACGCCGAAATCCTCCCAGCCCGAGCGCTCGGCCGAGCGCTCCAGCAACTGGCCAATGGCCTCGGAAGGCACCTTGAGGTCCGGGTCCTTCAGGCAGGCGGGATCGATCCCGACTTCGCGCAGCATCGCCAGGGGATCGAGTCCGGCGGCTTGCGCCATGGCGGCGTAGTTGGTCAAGGAGGCACTGCGCGAGAGGGGCTTCATGGTTTACCCGTTCTGACCGAATATGTTCAGTATATGTCCGTTTTTGTTTATTGCTCAATGGTGCAATCCCTATGCTTGAGTCCGTTAACAACCAAACCAGGAGACACCATGACCTTCAGCGATCGTCCCTACGAACACGCCAGCGCCTGGCGAGGCGACACCATGAGCCAGTCCAGCGAATGGATCGTGAGGCTGGACCCGCAGGACAACGAGGTGCTGCATCGCGCGGTGTGCGATGCGCGATCTGCCGGCCTCGGCATTCCGGGGCTGCGCCGCTCGGACGTTGACCTCGGGCCGCTGGGCGCCAAGCTGCAGGCCGTGCAACAGGAGATCCTGCAGGGGCGTGGCTTCGTCCTGCTGCGCGGCTTTGACATCGATCGCTATGCATTCATCCGGCCCGCGTCGGTGGCATATCCCGCATCGTCAGTTCCACGGCGATCCACAACGAGCTGCTCAAGCAGCGCCCGGATCTGCTGCGCCTGGCCTACGAGGACTTTGTCATGGATCGCCGCGGCGAAGCCCCCGATGGCAAGGGGCCGCACTACTCCATCCCGCTGTTTGCCCGCACAGGTGGTCATCTGTTCGTTCGCTACAACCGGACCTATATCGAGTCCGCGCAGCGCTTCTCCGATGTGCCGCGACTGAGCGACGCGCAGGTCGAGTTGCTCGATTTGATAGACCGGCTGTGCAATGACGAGAAGATGCACCTGTCGATGGAGTTGGCGCGCGGTGACATGCAGTTCATCAGCAACCACACCACGCTGCATTCGCGCACAGACTACGAAGACGACCCGGATCCCAGCCGGCGGCGCCTTCTTCTGCGGCTATGGCTCAACACCGGCTTCTTTCAACACTTTCCAGCTTCGTACCAAGATCGCCTAGAGGACACGGTCGCCTGGCAGAAGAATCCTCGGCCACCGATTTTCGACGTTTCGGCGGTACAGGGGGAACTGGCCCATTAGCCATCCATGTCGAGTTTGCGCCGCCAGACCACGTCCCAGCTTGGCCATCCGATTTTGGTCGAAAACTAACCGGGTGCGTCGGGCTTGATCGGCATGCAAGAGCTGCTCAAGTCGCCGCGCGACGGTTACGGTAGCCCAAGAGGTGAATACGACATTCGCCAGTCAATTCTCGAAGGAAATTTCGTTGGCGCAGGCGCTGCAGCCGGAGATGATCGCAGCCTACGCCAAATATGCGACGGGCGAGAAATACCTGATCAATCTGAGCAAGGACGGGTCAGTACAAACCACGTGACGGCATGAGATTGGTGACGAGGCCAATGCCCTAGCAACAAGGAGACAAGTGAAATGACGAACAACACGAACCTCTCGCGCCGCCGCATGCTGGCAAGCGCAGCCCTGCTGGCCGTCGCGCCGTGGCAGGCCGTTCGGGCTGACCAGCCGATCCGGCTGGTAGTGCCCTTCTCGGCCGGGGGCGGCACTGACGTGATGGGCCGCCTGCTGGCCCAGGGGCTGGGCAAGGAACTGGGCACCATGGTGATCGTGGACAACCTGACCGGCGCCACCGGCACCATCGGCGCAGCCCAGGTGGCGCGCGCCGCGCCGGATGGGCGCACCTTGCTGCTGGGCCCCAGCGCCACGATGGCCATCGCCCCGGCCTTGTTCAAGGGCCTGCGCTACGACACGGCCAAGGACTTCATCGCCCTGGCCCACATCGCCCATGGCGGCAACGTGGTGGCGGCCAACCCCAGCTATCCCGCCAACACCGTGCCCGAGATGGTGGCGCTGGCCAAGCGCACGGGCGAGCCGGTGGTCTATGCCTCTTGGGGCATCGGCTCAGCCGGCCACCTGGGATGGAGAGCATTCGCACGCTGACCGGCATCAAGATGGTACACGCACCCTACAAGGGCGCGGCGGCGCTGATGCAGGATCTGATTGGCGGGCAGATCCAGGTGGCCATGGTGGACTTGGCGGGCGCACTGCCGCAAATCCGCGCGGGCAAGATCAAGGCACTGGCCGTGACCGGCGGCAAGCGTTCGTCGGCGCTGCCGCAAGTGCCCACGCTGAAGGAGGGCGGCATCGCCTTCGACACCGAAAGCTGGTACGGCCTGTTCGGCCCCGCGCGCATGCCGGAGGCCGAGGCACAGAAGATCGCCCAGGCGACGGCCCGCGTGCTGCGCCAGCCCGAGGTCACCACGCGCATCTCGGACTTGGGCCTGGAATCCAACCCGATAGCGCGCGCGGACTTCGACAAGGAATGGCGTGCCGACATGGTGACCTGGGCACGTCTGGTGCAGCAAAGCGGCACCAAGGTGGATTGAGTACGGTATCAGTCCCGTCAGTGATTCGATGCCCGCGAGCACGGCGAAGTTTGTTGAGAGTGAAATCGCGAAATTTCATTCGGCATTCAAGCTTTCCGGTGCTGAGGCCCAATGAGCCCGCTGTCGAGCCTGGCGCCCGGAATCAGGGCTGACATCGATACCAAGAACTTTCAAAATTGGACTAGACAATGAAAACGAACGTTGCAAGACAGGCCGGTCAGCATCGCGCCGCATGGGGGCAAGTGGATGCCGACGACCCCGGCGCCTTCAATCACTGCTTTGCCGAAGTCAATGGTATTCGCATGCACTACGTCGACGAGGGGCAAGGTCCGCTCGTCATCCTGCTGCATGGCTTTCCGTACCTCTGGTATATGTGGCGGCGTCAGATCCTGGCTCTGGCCGAGGCCGGATATCGTGTCGTCGCCCCCGATCTGCGTGGATACGGGCAAAGCGACCGGCCGGATGCGATTGAAGCCCACGACGTCAGCCAACACGTCGGAGACGTCGTTGGCCTGATGGCAGCCCTGGGCGAATCATCTGCCACAATCGTCGGACACGACGTGGGCGCATCAGTGGCCCAAACAGCAGCCATGATGAGACCGGATCTGTTCCGCGGCCTCGTGATGCTCAGTACGCCTCTGCCCCCGCGCGGAAGGATCAGGCCGACCATCGGCTTGCGGGAGATGGCGAAGGGCAGGATGCACCACCATTTGTACTTCCTGGAGCTCGGCAAGCCAGAACGCGAGTTGGCCAGCGATACGCGCAAGACCTTGCGCAGCCTCTACTACTCGGTCTCCGGCAGCGCCGTTGGCGCCGATCGCTGGCGCGTGTTCTTCGAGCCTGGCGAGCCCATTCTCAACGCCTTCACGGATCCGAAGGAGTTCCCGTCCTGGTTGAGCGCGCGGGCGATCGACTACTACGTCGATGAGTACACGCGCACGGGGTTCACCGGCACGCTGAATTTCTATCGCTGCCGCGACCGGAACTGGGAGATCACGTCATTTCTGGACGGCGCGGTGATCCGCCAGCCGAGCATGTTCATCGGCGGCGCGGCCGACCCTTCCCTCGAGCCAGTCGAATTCCGAGGTCGCTATGATCAGCTCGACGCCTATCTGCCGGGATTGCAGAAGAAGGTGCTGCTGCCTGGTGTAGGCCACGGTGCGGCGGAAGAGAGCGTTGGTCGAGTCAACGAATTGCTCTTGGGATTCCTCGGGCAGCGCCCCCTTGGACCCTAGTGGACTGTAACGATTGAATCGGGAGTGATGCGCCTTGTTGGATCGAAGTATTTCCACTTCACGGATTTGGGTTGCTCGTTGTATTTGCGGATGTAGCGCATGAGCTTCCTGTTGAGATCCGGCACCGAGGTGAACACCCCGCGTGCGATCACGGCGCGCTCAATCTTGGCGAACCACAGCTCAACCTGATTGAGCCAGGACGAGTAGAAGTGATGAAGGTCCGAGTGAATATATTTTTTGCGTAGATATCCTGTGTCGCCTCTTATTAGACGTTTCTTTAAGAGAAATTCCAGCAAGATCTGAAATTTTCCTGGTTATCAAACGCTCCCGATTTGATTTTGAAAACGGATAAAATATGAAAGATTCTTCCGTGGAGCGTCCTTGGATCTCCAACTACCCGGCCGGTGTTCCGGAAACGATTGACTCCAGCGCCTACATCAACGTGAACGATTTGGTTGAGCGCATGACGGCTGCACACGCTGATTCTGTCGCTATCACAGAAGACGGCGAGTCCTTGAGCTTTGCAGAATTGCTGACGCGGTCACGCGCCTGGACCTCGTGGCTCACTAACGCCGGAATTCGTCCTGGTGATCGCGTGGCAGTCATGTTGCCGAACGGATTGGCTTTCCCGATCACGCTACTCGGCTCACTGGGCGCAGGCGCTGTTCAAGTCAGTGTTAACCCGATGTACACCGCACAAGAACTGGGCCACCAGTTGCGAGACTCGGGCGCACGCGTTCTAGTGGTGGCGTACGCGGTGCTTTCAGTGGCTCGCGCCGCGCTTGATGGTTCGGCGATCGAGCGATTGGTTGTTGTGGGCGGCGAAGTTCCGGGCATGCTGGACAGCTTGCATGTAACGCCGTTTGCGGTGGTGATGGAACAGGGGGCGACCCTGTCGCACGTGGAAAGACCCACTGTGACCCGCAGTCACCTCGCACTTCTGCAATACACGGGTGGGACTACCGGCGTCTCCAAGGGCGCAGAACTCACCCATGGCAATCTGATAGCCAATGTCCTCCAAGTGCGCGCGATGCTTTCCGGAGCGGTGGACCAGGGACGCGAGACGATCGTCACGGCATTGCCGCTCTATCACATTTTCGCGTTGACGGTAAATTTCCTTACCTTTGCCAGCTTTGGCGCGCGCAATGTACTGGTGGCGAACCCGCGCGACCCCGATCAATTGGCTTCTGCGTTCACAGATGCGAAGATCACGGTAGTGACGGGCGTCAATACCTTGTTCTCCAGCCTGCTGGCTCTGCCGCAACTGAAGGAGGTCGACTTCAGCCAGATCAAGCTCGCCATCGGCGGCGGCAGTGCCATTCAGGAGTGGCAGGCACATTCTGGAGGGCTACGGCTTGAGCGAGACGGCGCCCGTTGTCTCAGTCAATTCCTGGGCGAACCCGAAGTTCACAGCCTCCATTGGCCTCCCAATCCCATCCACCGATCTCATCATTGCCGATGAGCAAGGGCGAGCGCTCCCGATCGGCTCGGAAGGTGAGATATGTGTCCAGGGCCCCCAGGTGATGCGTGGGTACTGGAACCAACCGGCAGCGAACACAGATGTCTTCACGGCAGAAGGGTACTTTCGTACCGGAGATATCGGCACCATGGATGCGAGGGGATTCGTACGTATCCTGGACCGGAAGAAGGACATGGTTCTCGTTTCGGGCTTCAACGTCTACCCCAATGAAATCGAAGAAGTGATTGCTCGATTGGCTGGTGTCGGGGAATGCGCAGTGGTAGGCATTGCAGATGCTCGGAGTGGCGAGGTTGTCAAGGCCTTCATTGTTCGCACGCCCGGCGGAGAATTGACAGAAGAAATGGTGCTTCTGCATTGCAGGGAAAGCCTTGCAGCTTACAAGGTGCCGAAGGCCATCGAATTCATCGCCGAGCTTCCGAAATCCACGGTGGGAAAGATCCTCCGGCGCCATCTCCATGAGACTCAAGATCAGTAATCGAATTTTATTTAATCGCTGAAAGTCCAGTAAAGTTTAAAAAGGAATGATATGAGTAACTCAATCTCCCGTTCGGGTCTTCAATTACGTTCCATGGTTCGGCAAGATGCCATGCTTGAGCTCTCGCTCGTTACCCTCGCCATCCCTGACCCAGCGCCTGACGAAGTAGTCATACGTGTCGAGGCCACGCCGCTCAACCCTTCTGATCTTGCTCTGCTGTTGGCAGGTGCCGACATTGACACAGCGCAAGCATCGGGGACGGTGGATCTTCCAGTATTTACTGCCAGCATACCTAACCAAGCAATGGGAGCCCTAGCCGATCGCCTAAATAAATCCTTACCGGTCGGTAATGAGGGCGCCGGTGTAGTGATCAGAGTGGGATCTTCCGACGCAGCGCAAGCGTTGCTAGGCAAGACGGTTGCGGTGTTGGGCCGCTCCATGTATGCGCAGTATCGATGCGTTCCGGCAGAGGCTTGCCTGGTGCTGCCAGAAGGAACAACTGCAGCTCAAGGTGCGTCGTGTTTCATCAATCCACTCACTGCACTAGGTATGGTCGAAACCATGCGGCGTGAAGGCCATTCAGCATTGGTCCATACCGCCGCAGCATCTAGCCTTGGGCGGATGCTGAATCGGCTTTGCTTACGAGACAACATCGGCTTGGTCAACATTGTTCGCAAAGTAGAGCAGGAAGAAATCCTGCGGGCAGACGGTGCGATGTACGTATGTAACTCCAGTTCTCGCACTTTCCTTCGGGACTTGACTCAAGCGATCGCAGCGACCGGCGCCACTATCGGCTTCGATGCAACTGGTGGCGGTGAGTTGGCCGGAAAAATTCTGTCATGCATGGAGGGTGCATTGAAATTAATAGAAAAAGAAAGCTACAGCTTCTATGGTTCCATGACTCACAAGCAAATTTACCTCTATGGACGATTGGACAGTAGGCCCGTCAATTTCACCCAAACTTTTGGCATGGCCTGGGGGATGGGTGGCTGGCTACTGACTCCGTTTCTACAGAAAATGGGACCGGCCGCCGTGCAGAAACTGAGAGAACGGGTAGCCCAAGAGGTGAATACAACATTCGCCAGTCAATTCTCGAAGGAAATTTCGTTGGCGCAGGCGCTGCAGCCGGAGATGATCGCAGCCTACGCCAAAAATGCTACCGGCGAGAAATATCTGATCAATCCAAGTATATAAATGGCGCCGAGAAAACAACTTCGTCTTTGATACCCAATCCGGTTGAAGCAGCGGGATTCAGATGACCGGCGATCTCCTTTTCCTCGACGGGAACGACAACATCGTCGCGCTCGACATTCGCCAGTCAATTCTCGAAGGAAATTTCGTTGGCGCAGGCGCTGCAGCCGGAGATGATCGCAGCCTACGCCAAAAATGCTACCGGCGAGAAATATCTGATCAATCCAAGTATATAAATGGCGCCGAGAAAACAACTTCGTCTTTGATACCCAATCCGGTTGAAGCAGCGGGATTCAGATGACCGGCGATCTCCTTTTCCTCGACGGGAACGACAACATCGTCGCGCTCGAAAACTGGAAGACCGGGCTGCAGCGCTATCTTGCCTATTGTGAGCAGAACGGCATCATGCCGAAAGACCTCACGGCATTCAACTGATCTGGATTGCAACCTCGAATACTGCGGCGTGACCCTCGAAATGAATTGCAAGGATACGCAATGCGAATCGAACCGCTCAGGCTTGCAGTGCGGACAAGTGACGACATCGGAGAACTGAGTAGAAGATTGGCACGGAATGTCAAATGTCTGTCATGCATTGTCAAGCGGAGGGATACGTGCCGCGCCCATACTCACAAGCATCGATCGGCCTAGTTCGACGGGAAAAAAAGTAAGCGCGCGATTCAACCTGCCGCACCTTCACCACAAGGAAGCCACATGGCCGTGTTACAGCCCCAGATTGACGCGGTCCCCCTCATGAATACCGATATGGGCCTGCCGCTTCCGCAACGCTACTGGGCGATCGTCTTCGTCTCACTGGGTACCATACTCGCCATGCTTGACGGCGCGATCGCCAACGTCGCGTTGCCGACCATCGCGCGCGACCTGCATACATCCAACGCCGCGTCGATCTGGATCGTCAATGCATATCAGCTCGCCATCACGATCACGCTGCTGCCGCTCGCGTCGCTTGGCGATCGCGTCGGCTACCGGCGGATCTACATCGCCGGCCTCGCGCTGTTCACCGTCGCGTCGCTCGGCTGCGCACTCGCCAGCTCGCTGCCGACGCTCACTGTGATGCGCGTGATCCAGGGGTTCGGCGCATCTGGCATTATGAGCGTCACCGCGGCGCTCGTGCGGACGATCTATCCGCCGTCGATGCTGGGACGCGGCGTGGCGGTCAATGCGATGGTGGTCGCACTGTCGGTGGCGGCCGGGCCAACGGTCGCGTCCGCGGTGCTGTCGGTCGCACCATGGCCGTGGCTCTTCGCGATCAACGTGCCGATCGGCATCGCCGCGGTGCTCGGCTGCCTGCGCGCGCTGCCCGCCAATCCGCTACACGACGCGCCGTACGATGTCTTGAGCGCGCTGATGAATGCATGTGTGTTCGGGCTGCTGATCATGGCCGCGGACGGGCTCGGCTACGGCGAGCGCGGCGCGTTCATCGTTGCGGAATTGACGATGGCGTCCGTCGTCGGCTATTTCTTCGTGAAGCGGCAGCTATCGCAACCGGCGCCGCTCCTGCCCGTCGACCTGATGCGCATCCCAGTCTTCGCCCTGTCAATCTGCACGTCGATCGCGTCGTTCACGTCGCAGATGCTCGCGTTCGTCGCGCTACCGTTCTGGTTCCAAAATTCGCTCGGCTTCTCGCAGGTGCAGACGGGCTTCTACATGACGCCTTGGCCGCTCGTGATCGTGGTCGCCGCGCCGCTCGCCGGCGCGCTGTCCGACCGCTACTCGGCCGGCGTGCTCGGCGGCATCGGGCTCACACTGTTCGCGGCCGGATTGCTGTCGCTTGCGACGATCGGCGCGCACCCGGGCACGGTTGACATCGTCTGGCGCATGGCACTGTGCGGTGGTGGCTTTGGCCTGTTCATGGCGCCGAACAACCGCGCATTAATGTCGTCGGCGCCGCGCAAGCGCAGCGGCAGCGCAGGCGGCATGCTCAGCACGGCGAGGCTGATCGGGCAGACGCTCGGCACGGCGCTCGTCGCGCTGATTTTCGGCGTCGCACCCGAGCACGGGCCGACGATCGCGCTCTATGTCGCCGCCGCGTTCGCGGCTGCCGCTGCCGTGGTCAGCATGCTGCGCATTGCGGCCCCCGCACCTGAACGAGTCGATCTAACCGCATCACATACGGCGCCCAGCGTGTCGCGTGCGTCCGGCACGGAGCTGGCGCGCGCGTCTTCACGCTCGCGCCAGCTCGATTAGCCGGTGGCCGTACGACGCATGGCATTCGACCATCGCGACGTACGTGCGTACCACTTCGCGTAGACCGGTACAAAATGTGTCTTGCGTTGCGATAAGGTCAACGATGTGAGAAGCCTTCGAGATAGAAAGGGATTTTTTGGGACGCCTGCGAATAGAACTGCGCAGCAGCGATTCACGAGAGCAAGACTCTGTGTCGATTAAGGTCCGCGTCGACTCGCATTCAGGATGTCGGATGCAGTACGACGCCAATGAAAACAGCGGCTCCTGCTCGCCCCTCGATTCGATGAGCGAAAGGCGGTTCCACTACGGAAGCGGTCATCGCGGTGAGTTGAGTCAGAACGGCGGTTCAGGGTAGAACGGCCGAGTCGGCCGACAATTGGTCCCTCGCACGTAGCTTGAGCGGTTGCTGCGTGCCGCTGAGCGGTCGTTCATGAAGGCGAGGCTTGCCGTGTGTGCGCCTCGCGATCCTTCAGCCAGCGGCCGCGTGCCCGCTCTGAACAGGGCAGCGAGATGGCCGCGACAACGCTTAGCCGGCTGCCTTGGCCATTAGATGGTTGCCAAACTGCTCCCGCAGGCGGTTCTTCTGGATCTTGCCCGTAGCTCCCAATGGAATCGTGTCGATGAAGACCACATCGTCCGGCGTCCACCACTTCGCGATCTTCCCTTCGTAGAAGCCAAGCAGCTGCTCGCGGGAAAGTTCGGTTCCTGTTTTCCTGACCACTATGAGCAGCGGTCGCTCATCCCACTTCGGATGGCGGGCCGCGATGCACGCTGCCATGGATACTGCAGGGTGACCCATGGCTATGTTCTCAAGGTCGATCGAGCCAATCCATTCGCCACCAGACTTGATCACATCTTTGCTGCGGTCGGTGATTTGCATGAAGCCATCGACATCGAGGGTGGCCACATCGCCAGTCGGGAACCATGCTTGCCCTTCGCGATCCACCAGCAGCGGACCGTCCCCCTCGTTCCTGAAGTAGTCGCGCACCACCCATGGCCCACGCACCAACAGGTCACCAGAAGTCGCGCCGTCCCAGGGCAGCTCCATGCCGTCAGTGCCAACGATCTTCATGTCGACGCCAAACACTACACGACCTTGTTTGGATTGCATGGCATAACGCTCTGCCGGCGACATCTCAAGGTGCTTGGCCTTCATGGTGCCGACGGTTCCGATCGGGCTCAATTCAGTCATCCCCCAGGCGTGCAATACTGCTACGCCGTAGGTTTCCTGGAACTTGCGCAACATGGCCGGGGGGCAGGCCGCGCCACCGATGATGGTGCGTCTCATGCTCGAGAATTGCTGTCCTGTTTCCTCAAGATGACCAAGCAGGCCTTGCCAGACAGTCGGAACGCCGGCGGAGAGCGTAATCTGCTCGGTTTCGAGCAGTTCATATAGCGATTTTCCATCCAAAGCCGGCCCGGGGAATACAAGTTTGGCGCCGACCATGCACGCGATGTACGGAAGTCCCCAGGCATTGACATGAAACATCGGCACAACTGGCAGGATCACGTCGCGCGCCGAGCAATTCAGCGCATCAGGCAGCGCGGCCGCATAGGTGTGCAGCAGCGATGAGCGATGGCTGTACAGGGCCCCTTTCGGGTTGCCCGTCGTGCCAGAGGTGTAGCAGAGCGTACTGGCCGCGTCCTCGTCGAGGATCGGCCAAGCGTACTCGGACGAACCCTGCTGGACCAAATCTTCATAGCACAGCAGGTTGTCAATGCCGGCGTCCTTCGGCATGTGGGCGCGATCGGTCATGGCGATGAACGCCTTGACCGTCTCGCAGCGGCCGGCGACGGCCTTGATCAACGACAGGAAGGTCAGGTCGAAGAAGATGTATTGGTCTTCGGCGTGATTCGCGATGTAGGCGACCTGGTCTTCATGCAGGCGAGGGTTGATGGTATGCAGAATGGCACCCATGCCGGAGACGCCGAAGTACAACTCCAGGTGGCGATAGCCATTCCATGCCAGCGTGCCGATCCGATCGGAGTGCTTCACACCGAGGCGGGTCAGCGCGCTGGCCATCTGGCGCGCGCGACCGTGGCAATCGCGGAAGGTGTAGCGATGGATATCGCCCTCCACCCGCCGGGACACGATCTCCGTATCGCCATGATGGCGGTCGGCATGCACAATGAGGGAGGAAATCAACAACTGCTTTTGCATCATCAAGCCATTCATGGCGTCGTTCCGTTCGAAATGTCTGTAATCGGGGAGCGAGCAGATGGCCGTACCCCTCTGTCAGGTTCCGCTTCAAGGCGCGAACCGAGACCGTGTGCGTGTTTCCGCTCTCCTGGGTCGTTGCGACAGGTGACGGCTCTGGCGGCGGGAGAGATCGCGATGCGGAACGAGCTGCGTGCTCGGTGCACGCCGCCATCTTATCGGCGCCTATGAACAGCGATGACTCCGCGTGGTGTCGGAGTCAATCGCCGGACCGTCTGTTGCACCTTGCGGGCGACGCACGGAATGGCACGGGGACCCGAGGGGATATCGGGCGTCCCCGTGAAATCCAGATCAGTTGAAGGCCGTGAGGTCCTTCGGCTTGATGTCATGCTGCTCGCAATAGGCAAGATAGCGCTGCAGCGCGGTCTTCCAGTTTTCGAGCGCGACGATGTTGTCGTTCTCGTCGAGGAAGGCGAGATCGCCGGTCATCTGCACCAGTACGACCATATATCCGTCTCCGCCTTCCGTGACGACTTCAGGCGTGTGGGTGGAGGCGGCGGTCTCGTACACGACGCTGCCGGGTCCGGCGACCCAGTCGTGCTCCTTGTATTTCCACTTGCCTTCGATCGTGTAGACCATGACCGTACCGGTGTGGTGGTGCTTGGGCAGTTGCATGTCGAGCGGCGCTTTCATCAGTACGATGATTTCACCCCGGATCGGGTCAAGCTTGAAATACTTCATCAAGACGTTTTCTGCATACGGGGTAAACGGTACCCACGGCAGCGATTCGCCATCGATGACTGCGGTGTCGACGTGTTCGTAAAGCATATCTGTCTCTATTGGTTTGCTTAGGTCTTGAGGTCAAAACTTGGTGAACTGACAGGGCTGCCCGTCTCTTATGGGCGGATGCCCTGAATTCACCAGAGGGAACTGCTCGGCTCAGGCCAGCGGGGTGCCCGTGAGGGTGGCGCGCAGCATCTTTCTTGGCGCACTGCCGTAGTCAGCCACTGCGTAGTGCTGAACCAGCAGGTTGTCCCACATGGCAACCGTGTTGGGTCGCCACTTCAGACGTACCTGGTATTCCGGAATCGCTGCCTGAGAGGTCAGATAGTTCATCAGATGATGGGCCTCCGGCATGAAGTCCTGGCCGTACCGGACGTCCTCGAAGTTGTAGAAATTCGAGAAATGGGTCGTGAACGTCGAGTTGACGAACAACACCTTTTCGCCCGTCTCGGGATGGGTGAGTACCACCGGGTGTTCGACGCCGGGGTTTTTCGCGGCCATCGCGTGGCGTTCTGCGATCGGCATCTTTTTCGTAGGCCATCACCATGTTGGACCAGATGGTGTCGCCGCCGGTCTCCGGACCCAGTTCGCAGCGCAATACCGCGCCGCGGGGCGGCGCCTTTTTGAAGGTGACATCGGCATGCCAGGTGTTTTCGCGGCTGGCTTTTTCGACGAAGCCCTTGGGCTTGCTCGGGTCGAGATTGCGGTACAGCATCAGCAACTTGTCCGCCTCAGGATGGCTGGGAGCAAGGGGATGGCTTTCCAGTTCGGCGAATTGCAGGGCAAAGTTCTGTTGCTCCATCGGCGAGATGTCCTGATCGCGGAAGAACAGCACCTTGTGCTTCAGCCACAGCGCCCGGATCTCGGCAATGGTGTCGGGGTCCTGGGCGGCATCCGCCAGGCTGATGTTGCTGAGTTCGGCGCCGATGGCGGGCGTGCAAAGCTCCACCTTGATGGAATGCTTGCGCACCGATGGCCGGATAACGGCCGATGCCATGGGCTTGGCGTTTGAAGTCGTGTCTTGAGTTACGGCGCTTGCTGTCATTGAATGTTGTCTCCAGTCTCTGCTTGTGCGGCGGCGTGCATATGCGCGTCCGGCAGATGTAGCTGGCCCCTGTCAACAGGGCAGGGGCATCGTTTCGTCGCTGCCACGGGATTCATAATAGGGAGTTCGGCCGCAATGCCATAGGCATTGCAGGACAATTTCTAGGCAAATTGGGACACGAGGCCGAACCGCTTAGCCGGAAGCGGATAGCGATAACGCTCTCGTGCAATCAGGGCGACAATGCCGGCGATCGCGGGGTCGGGTGGGGAACGTCAGGAACGTGTAGAGCGCGGCTGGTTCAGGGAGTGCGGCCGGCCGGATGACGCAGGCGCGCGTGAGCCGGCCCCGAAGCTGCCTGCTTACTTATGTGAGACCGGTCCGGCTGCCGCCTTGCTCTCGCGGTAGTGGGCGGCCCAATCCGAAGGGGTCTCGCCAAACTGGCCGCGGAACCAGCGCGAAAAATCACTGGCAGAGGCAAAGCCGAGAAGATCGGCGACTTCATACAACTTGCGCTTTCTGTTGGCCAGATACTCCTTGGCGAGTTCAGCGCGTACCGCATGGATGATCGCTGCGACACTCTCACCCTCCGCCGCGAGATGCCGGTTCAGGGTGCGCCGATGCATGCCAAGATGCTGGGCAACCCGATCGACGGAACACAGTCCGCTTGGCAGCAGCATCCTGACGATCTGGCGCGCCCGCTGCGTCGGCTCGTCGCGCAGGCTGGCCAACTGCACGTCCAGCCATCGCTTCACCTCGCGATTCAGCGTCGGGTCTGCTGCAGGGATGGGCAGATCCAGATCGCGCCCGCGGCAGACGATGGCATTGCATTCCTGTGAGAACTCGATTGCCGTGCCCAACACGCGGCGATGCACTGCAAGGCTGGCGGGCCGCTCGTGGGTGAAAGTGATCTTTGCCGGCCGGAAGGCATTGCGGGTCAGCATGCTAAACATCCGCAGTACGACGCCAGTTGCCATTTCGATAGCCTGGCGCCAGACGCCATGGCCCTGCATATTCACGCCCACATGCAGCCGCACAACGTCGCGTGCGTCGTCAAGCCGCAATTGCACGCCGGCGTTGTGCAGTCGCATATAGCGGACGCAAGACTGCATGGCTGCGCGCAGCGTGGGCTCCTCCCGGATCGCCAGCGCCAGCATGCCCAGGTTGGCCAGGCTTCTCGTTTCCGCGAGCAACAGTCCGAAGGCCTCCTGCATTCGGATCGTCGAGAACCTTGGCCGGCAGCTTGGCCATGCGCAGCATACGAAAGGGATCAAGCCCCACGGAGCGCGCCACGTGCTCATAGTCGGTAAGGCTGGCACTTCGCGTCAGGGTATTCATGTAGCTGTCCCAATTTCACAAGGTTATGTCCTGACAAGGTTAGCGCAGATCAGTCTGTCAGGACTACCTTAGAGGCCGAGATATTAAAGGATGGAGGTAGGCAATGGACGCAAGCGCTATAACGCACATCGGACGGACGGAGGCCGCATTCAGGCAAGTGGATGCCGACGATCCCGCCGCATTCAACCACTGCTTTGCCGACGTCAACGGCATTCGCATGCATTACATCGACGAAGGACAGGGCCCGCTTGTCATCCTGCTGCATGGCTTTCCATACCTGTGGTACATGTGGCGGCGCCAGATCGGTGTGTTGGCCGACGCCGGCTTTCGGGTCGTCGTCCCCGATCAACGGGGATTTGGGCAATCCGATCGGCCAGATTCCATTGAAGCCTACGACATGAGCCAGGCAGTCGGAGACATGGTTGGTTTGATGGCGGCCCTGGGTGAAACATCCGCGGTAATCGTTGGGCACGACCTGGGCGCATGGGTGGCGCAGGCGGCGGCCATGCTGAGGCCGGATCTGTTCCGTGGCCTCGTGATGCTCAATACGCCGGTGCCACCGCGCGGAAAGGTCAAGCCAACCGTCGGCTTGCAGGAAATGGCGAAGGGCAGGGTGTTCCACCATCTGTACTTCCAGCAGATCGGTAAGCCGGATCGCGAGTTGGCCAGCGATCCACGCAAGACATTGCGCAGCATCTTCTACTCGGTCTCCGGCAGTGCAGTCGGCGCCGAACGCTGGCGCCTGTTCATCGAACCCGGTGAGCCCATTCTCAACGCCTTCAATGAGCCGAAGGAGTTCCCATCATGGTTGAGCGCACGGGCGATCGACTATTACGTCGATGAATACACGCGCACAGGATTTACCGGTGCCCTGAACTACTACCGCTGTCGCGACCGGAATTGGGAAATCACAGCGTTCCTGGACGGCGCGGTGGTGCGCCAGCCGAGCCTGTTCATCGGCGGCGCTGCCGATCCTTCCCTCGAACCGATCGAAATCCGCGGTCTCTACGACCAGCTCGAGGCCTATCTACCCGGACTGAAGAAGAAGGTGATGCTCCCCGGCGTGGGCCATAGCGCGGCGGAAGAACGTGTTGATCAAGTCAACGAATTGCTGCTGGAATTTCTCGGGCAGTTCGAGCGCTAGCGTCCACGTGGTTCGGCTGCGACGTCCGGACCGGACGTCCAGCGGCATGGCTGCTAGAGCACAGGGCAGGTTTCACTTCCCTGAGAGCCTCGGCAGGGTGAATCGAGCGGCTATGGTAAAGCCAGGCGTTCGCCGTCGCGGACACCAGACGCAAAGAGAAAGCTGCGCATTGATGACATTAGCAGCAGCAAAGATAGGAGACAAAACTGTGGCATTGACTATTCAGGAAACTGCATGCTCTGACGGTGCGCAGCCGCGATCCATTCGCGGCTATGCATGGGTCATTTTTGCGCTGACATTCGGACTGCTTTTGTCCGACTATATGTCGCGGCAGGTGCTCAACGCCGTTTTTCCGCAAATAAAGGCGGAATGGGGCCTGTCCGACATTCAGCTCGGGGCGCTCAGCGGCATTGTCTCGCTGGCTGTTGGCATCCTGGCGTTCCCACTCTCGCTTGCCGCAGACCGATGGGGGCGCGTACGCAGCGTGACCATCATGGCGGCAATTTGGAGCATCGCAACCTTGCTCTGCGGCCTGTCGCACAACTACTTCACGTTGCTGTCGGCGCGCTTTCTGGTCGGGGTCGGCGAAGCCGCTTACGCCAGCGTCGGCATGGCCATTCTCATCAGCATGTTTCCGGCCCGGCACACCTCCACGGTAGCTGGCGCATTTTTCGCGGGCAGCATGGTCGGCTCGGTAATGGGGATCGGGCTCGGCGGTACACTGGCAAGCCAGTTCGGTTGGCGGAGTGCGTTCGTCGGCATGGCGATCTTTGGCATCGCGCTGACCCTGCTCTACATGATGGTGGCCAAGCCGTCGCGGATCGAAGGGGAGAAAGGTCAAGCAACCGGCATTATGCAGACTGAATCGCGGGCAACCGTCCGCGTCAGGCATGTGCTGAGAGACCTGTTCTCCTCCCCGGTGTTGATCTGCGTCTATATCGGCAGCGGGCTGCAGCTATTCATCAACGGTGGCCTGCTTGCCTGGCTGCCCAGTTTCCTGAATCGCGTCTATGACATGCCACTGAGCCGGGCAGGCGGCGTCGCCGCGATCTTTGTCCTTTGCGGCGCATGTGGAATGCCCCTGTGCGGCGCACTCTCCGATCGTCTGGGACGTGGTTCTCCGCGACGGAAAATACTGTTGGCAATCACCTATAACTTGGCCTGTGGAGCATTGCTGTTCACGGCATTTCAGTTTCGTGCCGGCTCAGCTCAACTCACTCTCATTGCATTGGCGATGTTCTTTAGCGCTGGCATTGTTGGCCCGAGCGGTACGATGGTTGCGAATCTTACGCCCAAGGCGATTCACAGTACAGCCATGGCAACGCTCGCCTTTGCCTTCAACATTCTTGGGCTGGCGCCAGGTTCCGTTGTAACGGGAGTATTGGCAGACCGACTGGGCCTGGCGCCCGCCTTGCAGCTATTGCCACTCGCCAGTGTCGCGTCCGCCGTCGTCTTGTTGATTGGCGTGCGTCATCTGCGCGGCGAGCGATGACGCAAGGCTGCGGAAGCTCTTATTGACGCTTGCCAGTTGCAACTTATGAACGGCCGCTCTTCGCCCGAGAACGGCGTTTCGAGCCGAATTTGCGATCGTCTCATTCGGCGTACTCGGTCATCCGATGCACCGACTTCGAATGACTCAAACTTGCCGGGAAGGGACCTCTGCCGTGCGCATCTCCGGCGGCTCTTCCTGTTAGCACTATTGCTTTCCGTGAGGCAGAGGCTGGCCTCCAGCTCGGCATAGAGCGGGCGATTCAGGCGGTTTTGCGGCGGGCGGTTGAGCGTCGCGATGGCGACGCCCTGGCGCAGCTCGTAGAGAACGAGCGCTGCATCGTTGGATTGCGTCATGTTTTCTTCTCCTCGTTTAAACGGTTTCCCAGATTTCGCTGAGCGATGTGCGGTCGGTCAGCGTGCCTGCCACGGTGACCACTCGCCAGCCCTGGCCGATGCGATGGATGTCGAAATGGACCGCGCGGCGTTCAATCTCGGTTTCGTCCTCACGTCGGCGCGACCAGATCACATCGATGGAGCCGGCGTTGCTGTTGTAGCCCTTCACATGGCGATCGAGTGCCACGGTATGCGTGTACTGCTGCGCCTGCAATGGCTCCTGGTCCGAGGTCGAGGATGCGCTTCCGGATATCGGGCTGTGGCGCCTGTGCACCGGTGACGAATGAAAGCTGGATATTCCCTGCGACGAGGTCGTTGATCATCGGCGCTTCACCGCGGTAGGCGTCGTGCGCCATGTCGCCTTCAGGCAGGTCATTGAGCCGGCTCGCGCTGAGGTGAAAGATGGTCCCGCCCCCCCCACGATCCATACGACATCTTGCCCTTGTGCGCCTGCACGTATTTGTGCAGGTCCGCAAGGTTGTTGACGCCGAGATGCGAGTTCACGACAAGCACGAGAGGGGCGTCCGCGACTTTTGCAATCAACGCCAGATCCTTGCCCGGGTTGTATGGCGGCTTCGCATACAGGAACTGGTTGATCATCAGGTTGGAGCTCAGGGCCACGGTCAACGTGTAGCCATCTGGCGCTGCCTTGGCTACGGCATCCACGCCAAGGTTGCCTGCCGCCCCTGTCTTGTTGTCGACAACCACGGGTCGTCCGTGCGCAGTTCTCCGATACTCGCGAGTGCTGGCGCAGTTCTGACAGGACCTGCGCGACAGGATGCAAGTGACCATCGCGCACCCCGAGCTGCCGGACGCGCTCAAGGCGATCGCCGTCAATGCCGTCCTGTCGATCTAGCAGGCCGCCAACGAGGCCGCCGCCGGCGAACTGACCGCCTTGCGGGCTGAAGCGCGGTGGCAGGCGAGCGAGGCGGAAGCGCAGCGTGACCAGGCGCGGGCCGCGGTGGTGGTGGCCGAACAAGAAAAAGCTGTCGTGGAAGCCGAACTTGAGGCGGCCCAGCGAACAAGTGCGGCGCTACAGCGGGAATTGGACGCTGAGCGCTAGGCGCACGGGGCCGCGCGGCGCGTTATGAGGAGGGAACTCGCCAGGTCGAGGCGCCCGAGTGGCAATTGCATGAGTTGCGTACCCAATTCTCGATGGACCCGGAGCGCACCCGCGAGCAGGTCGCAGTGATGCAGGAGCCACCGGCGCCACGGAGCACCGTGCGAGGAGCGCAACTGCTTGGGATGGGCGACGGTAAAGGCGCGCTGAGCTCGGGCCACCGAGAGAGGTCGTGGCCCTGCCACGATGGGCAGACCGATCAGAATTTTGGGTAATCGAATGGAAGGGACTTCCCCGCCCCGAGGCTGCGGCGGAAGCCGCAAGTCGGCATCGAGGTGCCATGATGGCGTGTCGAAATGCCATCACGACCACAGGAGGGGAAGTCCGAAGTCCATTGTTATAGTGGGTATCGATCTGGCCAAAGACGTGTTTGCCGTTCATGGGGTCGATGCGGCAGGCAAAGCCCTTCTAATCAAGCCGAGAGCTACCCGTGAGCAGTTGGCCATGCCCCAACGCACGCGTCGTGATGAGGCATCTGGCACGGGATCGGTGCGTGGGTCGGTCCCGCCGTGCCATTCTCGTGCGCCCGCAGCGTGATGCAACTTCCGTAATCTATGGCATGGATATTGCCTATGCGACACACAGGCCAACGGCGGCCTTGAACCAATCTGGCAAGTCGCGATGACACGCTCCGAAAAGGAGCATCCCGGGCAACGGCGCCCCGAAGCGAAATGGTCACGAACCGGACAACCGGTTTGCAGGCATCTCGCTTCGGGGCGCTTTTTCTTTGCCGGTCAGCGCGGTGCGCGTCTGCGTCGACACTACCTGCAAGGCATGGCATGAACGCTTTCTCTACTCAGTCACCCGAGGCCGAAGTGTCCGCCGAAACCATCGGCGGATTGATCAACCTTTCCGGAAGGCAGCGCATGCTATCGCAACGGATCGTCCTCCAGATATTGCTCGCTTCGCGGGGGGACACTGCCGCGCTCGATATCGCAGGCAAGTGCCTGTCAACGTTCGAGTCGGCGCATTCGGATCTCGTAACGGGCAATGAGCGTTTGCCCGGCGCATTCTCCGGCGCTTTGCAGCAACTGTACTTTGGTAGTCCGCGCGCTGACGCGCGTATCCGTGAATTCATCGCCCAGGTCAGAACGGCGGTAGACGTACCACTGGCCGACACCAGCCGGCGAGCGTCGTCCCTCGACGTGCTGGTGGCGCAGGCCACGCCAGTGCTTGAACTGCTGCAGACCGTCACGCAGGCCTACCAAGAGGAGATGCACCGTTGCGAGGCCGCAGTGCGCAAACGCCACACCGACCTCGTCGAGCGCCTCAGCGGTATTTCGATGCAGGCGAACATCGTCGCAATGAATGCGCGCATCTCGGCGGCACGGGCGGGAGAGTACGGCAGGGAGTTCGCGGTGATCACGCTGGTGCTTGCGGACATCATCAAGGAGATGGATCAGCTGATCCGACACGTCGTCGGCTCGAGCGATGCGTCCAAAGATCCAATCAAAATTTAACGCGGAGACGCCCTTGAAACGTTACCTCTGTTCCTTCTGCTTGATTGCCTGCAGCGTCCTGGCGCTGGCCTTGGCCGGGACCGCTTCGGCCGACACGCTAACGATCAACGCGGCGATCAACAAGGCGGGCCGCCAGCGCATGCTGTCTCAGCGCATGGCCAAGGCTTACTGCCAGGCTGGCCTCGGTGTTGAAGTCGAACGTTCGAAGAAGGTCCTCGAACAGTCCGTGGCGCTCTTTGACAAGCAGCTCATGGAGCTGAAGGCGTTCGCGCCCACGCCGGAGATCAAGGACACCTACGCCAAGCTCGAGCAGACATGGATTCCCTATAAGCAGTTGCTGTCCGGTGGCGATCCGAATCTCGATAGCGCGAAAGCAATCGCAAAAATGAGCGAAGACGTGCTGAAGCTTGCGCAACAGGGAACCCTCCTGCTCGAGAAACATTCTGGCACCATGATGGGTAAGCTGATCAACGTTGCCGGCCGCCAGCGGATGCTCTCTCAGAGAATCGCCAAGATCAGCATGTTCCGCGCCTGGGGCATTACCTCCCCCCAGATGGCGCAGGATCTGGACACGGCTACCAGGGCATTCGCAGCCGCGCAGGAACTCCTCGCCGCGGCACCGCAAAACACAGAGGCAATCCGTCGCGAACTGCAGCTTGCCGGCTCTCAGTGGCTGTTCTTTGAAGAGGCACTCAATCAGACCGGGGTCAGTCGCGCGGAACAGTTGAGAAACATCGCCACGACCAGCGAGCGTATTCTTCAGGTGATGGATGACGTCACCAGCATGTATGAAGGGATGCCCAAGTAACCGGGGGGGGCGCTCGAGTCGCCAACCGAATCAACGGTTCGCGCGAATTCGGGCGGCAGTAGGGTGCGGAGTGAACAGCGCTGCGCTAATTTGTGGCTAGTCTGCTGGGGCGCCAGCTACTCCGTCACGGGGATCACTCTTCCGGTATCTAGTGCGCCAGCACCGCGCCGAGATTGAGTGCATCGGCAACTTTCTTCAATAGCTTGTCGCGCGTCCAGATGGTGATGCCTGGTTGTAGGCGCGCGGACGCCAACAGTGACGTGTCGACATATCCGATTCCGCGATTGAACAAGCCTTCGCGCTCGATCAGATAAAAGGTCTCCTCCGGCGATGCAACTGGCGCGCGCGGCAGATCGAGCAACGCGCCAAGCACGACGTCCCGGTCACGCAGACTACCGAGCGAAATCTCGCCTATCACATATGGATGAGCCAGCACACACCCCTCGGCAAGCAGGCTGATCAGCATAGGGTCAGAAGCGTTGATGTGGTCAATCCAGACCGACGTGTCGACAAGAATCATTCGACGTCCTGCCGGCGACGCGGCGCCCCCTTGATGCCCGGCTGGCTACCGCCAAGATTCGCGAGTCGTTTCGCGGCTTCACGCTGGATCAAGGCCTTTAGTGCTTCGCGCACAAGTGCCGTTTTTTCCTCCAGGCCCGTATAGGCTTGAGCCTTGGCGATCAAGTCGTCATCAAGCGCAATAGTCGTACGCATGGGAACCTCCGTAAGTATCAGCACAAATCACAGCATCATTTGATGCTTATAATAGTGCATTTTGTCATCCAGTAATTGGAGAGCGCGCCAAAACGGGGGCAAACGACCGGACAAGCGCGGAGAGGCCAAGGAGCCACCTCAAATGCGCGCCGGCTCCGGTCGTATGCTGAACGATGGTACCCCCCCTCCATCGCCGGAGATGTAGACCACCGCCTTGCCGCTTAGTCGGCCCCCGGTTTGGCGCGGTATCCAATCCCAGGGGAAAAATGAAGGCTGACCGAGAGTTGACTGACACTGGGCAAGATCTAGTTTTTGCAGCCCGATGGAGGCCGGGCGGAGCCGGAGGCGGCCGGCCGTCAGTTGGTGGTGCTACGTGCCCAATTCTTGACCGAGAGGGAACGGGCGCGCGAGCAGGCCTGCGGTGCTGCTCGGCCTGCGGTGGGCCGAGGTTGCTCTTGTGGGATTTCCTTACCTATTGGTTCGCCACGCCACCTCGATCCGGGGATCTACATTCCCCCATGAAGGGCTATTGCAGACACTGCCAGCACGTCGGAGACTGGGCGTCACTTCACCATCATGAAGCTGACATGGAAGCCACAAAAGAGCAGGGCGACGCCGCCAGGAAAAATGCCATGCGTGCCGAGATGCTTCGCGCGCAGGCGAGGCGGTTCATGAGGTTCGTGGGCGAATGTCTTGCCCAAGAGGGATTCTTGGCCCGCTCCGCGGTGGAAGGCCCAGCGTTACCGGGTGATGAGAGAGAGAGTTTCGAACTCAATACTAGCTTCGGTCGCGTTTATGCTCAGTTCGGCTTTGCGAAGTGGGATGGACACCTCGTGGGGCGGTACCAATTCTCGCGCTTCGTTCTAGGCGCGGATGAGATGATGCGGCTGGTTCCGTTCCACGTGATCCTGATCGAGGATCAGGGGAACGCAACCTTTGCCGAGGATGGTTTCTTCGAATGGAAGATCCCAGATAGTCCGGATGGCAATTACGGCCCGGCGCTCGTCGGCTGTTTGCTCCACGGATTCCAAGAGTCGCTTCCACAGGTAAAGCGACCGCAGTAGAACCGAACCGCCAGAGTACAGCCACCTTCGGGTGGCTTTATTCATCTAGGGTGCCAGCGTGCGCACCAGTCTCGACTTCAGTGGCCAAGGTCTAAATGCGAGAATCCAGACACAGGCCAGAGGCCCAAAAATAGGTATCAGGGCTAGATACTCGTAGCCCGACTCGAAACGAGCCGTCCGGAAAACCTTCCGGAATGGGAAGAACCAGAGCGCTTCGAAGACGAGGAAGCCCAGCAGGGAGATGCTCATAGCGGCCTTATGGTGCAGTGCACATGTTGGAAGCAGTGTACGGCCGGTCTGCGTTCTTTGATCCCCCAATATTGGGGGAGCGTTTGCCCGGACGTAGGTGAATGTACTGTGCGGAGGGTGTACCAGTGGCCGCTGGTGCACCTTCTTCCGCGACGGCAAGACAGTCTGGGACTGCAACGCCAGCTACGCGGCCGCGAATTTCATCTTCGAACCTGCGTCATCGGAGTAGACGGCATGAGCGTCTCACCCAGAATCCCGGCCAAGCCTCGAGCTTGACCCAGCCGGCGATCCGGTTCCGAATACAAGCGCCCCATCAAGTCGGAGTCGGCTAGCAGCCAAGGCCGCGCCGAACGCCACTCGGCCTGACAACGCTGTCGCTCTGCCGTGCCTGTGCCAAGGAGGATTGCGTGCTCAAGAGTCCAAGAATGTCCGCGGCGCCCTTGGACGGGCCGCCAACTAGCTTTTCCAGTGGCCGGTGCTATCTTGTAGTATCGGCGCCCCGGCGAGCTGCGGCGTCGGTTTGCCCACCCACCGCCAGCGACAACGTTCGACGGCAGGAGCGCCTGAGGCAAAAGTCTGGCTACCGGGCAGCGACTATGTAAGGTAAGGAGAAGGTGGATCATGAAGATGCTACTCACAGTCGAATTCCCTCATGAGCCCTTCAACGTTCTCGTCAGGGGCGGGAAGGTGGGCGAGGTCATTGAGCGTATCCTGGAAACGATCAAGCCGGAGGCAGCGTACTTTACCGAGCAAGGCGGAATGCGCTGCGGGGTATTCCTGATCAACGTCGAAAATCCATCTGACGTTCCCGCTTTTGCTGAGCCCTTCTTCCTCAACTTCCAGGCCAACTGCAAGTTCCGCATTGTGATGAGCCAGGAAGACCTGCAAAAGGCTGGTCTGGAGGCGCTAGGGAAGAAGTGGGCGTGATGAGGGGTCGGCGAAATCGGTAATGAACGGCCCCCCGGCCGCCCCGTCCGAGAATGCACCGCTATCTTCCGCATAAGCCCCGGCATGAGCAGGTGAGGTTGGCGAAAGGAAGGGACCGCTACCGCGAACGTCAAGGGCAGCCCATGGGCGAATGTTAATTTCACGATCATGAAACTATGCTGTTGGGCGCGTAGAGACCAACAGCATCGACGATGGGCACTGATACAAAGAGGTCCGGAGGCAAGTCTTCCTGAATGAGGTCGATGCCACGGCGTCAAAATGCGGCTGTCCCCCAATGATCGATCGTGTCAAGCCGGTTAATCTTCGGGCCGCAGGGGCTCCGGGCCAATCGGGCCTCTAGCTCATGCTTGGTTAGAGCAGCGGACTCATAATCCGTTGGTGCCGTGTTCGACTCACGGGAGGCCCACCATTCAAATCAAGGGGTTATCACGTTCTGCGTTGTCGTCCCTTGTCCGTTCTGGCTTCCATCTAACCGCCTGGCGGGCGGGTTCCAACAATGGCAGCCCGGTCGGCACCACGACACAGACACCGTCAAAAGAAAAAAGCCCCCAGCCGCACAGGCTAAGGGCCAAACGTCCAAGAAGAAGTTTGGCGACGCTCGCAAGTCACCCACGTTTAGTATCCGCTAGCCCCGCGCCAGCCCGCAACCTTGGTTCAGCATGGGCACGCGATGCTTGATGTGCTTGTGCGGCGCCTTGGGAAAGCCACAACCACGCAAAGTTACAGCGAACCGCAGCTCCTCCCGAAAGGAGGGGAGTCTCAGTACGTACCCATATAGTCACGCTTGCCAATTTCCACACCGTTATGGCGCAGGATCGCGTACGTGGTGGTGACATGGAAGTAGAACTGGGGAAGCCCGTAACTCAGCAGGTACGACTGGCCAGTGAATTTCTTCTCTTTCGGCGTGCCCGGGCGCGTAACGATTTGGCGCTCCTCGTTGCCATCGATCTGTGCCGACGTGAAGCTTTCGATGAAAGCCAGAGTTCTGCTGATAAGCGCTTGCAAATCCGCGAAAGTCTGTTCGGTGTCCTCGTACTTGGGAACTTCCACACCGGCAAGACGTGCAGACACGCCCCTGGCGAAATCGGCGGCAATCTGCACTTGGCGGATCAAGGGCAACATATCAGGAAACAGGCGGGCTTGCAGTATTGCGCTTGGATCGATGTTCTTCGCAACAGCATGCTCTTCCGTCTTGGCCAGAATAGCGCTAACGCTGTTCAGCATTTGCTTGAAGAGCGGAACAGAGGTGGCGTACAGGGAAATGGCCATGGAACTTCCTTTAGTTGAATGTGACTCAATTATAGACAGGAACCGACGGGCCCTACTTGTGTCGACTCGCCACACATCCTGATTGCCGAGAGGAAGAACGCTCGGCAAGGGTGGTTTATTCCCGCCTGCGCTGCGGTCCCGCAGACGTGGGCTACAGCAATGTGGCGGTGGCGCCAGTACGCACGACAGGCGGGCCGCCTGTCGTGCGGAGATCGAAACGAAAGGATCTGTCGCAATAAGGAGGTTAATGCGAGTTGGATCGATGCGCTGAGGACCACTTACATCGTCAACGAGTAGAACTGGTCCGCAGCATAGCTAAAGCAGAGGCCGTTGTTACCTCCAGCCACGCACCGATTCACTTAACATAACCTTTAGTGGCGAATTTCATCTGTGGCGGCAAGGTTGTAATGTCCGCTTGAGGCGCCTGTCCATGGTATTCACCCCGCCCGCAATTCCGCCCGCACCGAATGCGCGCGCCGATGCGCGCCCGGCGTCTGGCCCGTATGGCGGCGCACTAGGTTGCGGAAGGCGGACATATCCTGGTAGCCGCATTGTTCGGCAATGGCGGTCAGGCTGAGCGTGGAGACTTCTAGCAGATGGCAGGCGCGTTCAGCCCGCAAACGGTGCAGGAACTGCAGCGGCGACATGCCCACAGTCTTCATGAAATGCCGCAGCAGCGTGCGTTCGCTGGTGGACGCCACCGCTGCCAGCCGGGGTAGGTCATACGGCTCGGCCAGATGCTGCTGCAGGTAGCGGCGCGCGCGCAGGGCCACGCTGAGGCGCGGGGCATCGCCAGTCTTCAGCCAGATGTTGACTGCCTCGCCGCGCTCGGGCTGGTCCAGCAGGGCGTTGCCCAGCGTGCGGGCCAGGGCGTTACCGGCGGTATGCGCCACCGCCTGCCGCAACAGCGCATGCATGCGATCCAGCGCGCGGGAACTGAGCAGGTTGCCGCTCTTGACCACTGGCTGGTCGGCCTGCAACCGTCGCGCGGGTTCGCACTGCCGCATCCAGTTGGCAATCAGCCACGGCACCGCTAGCTTGCGCTGCGCCGGCAAATCCATGGCTACCAGAAGTGCCACTGCCGTGAACGGCGCCACCACCAGCGCGCCGCGCCTAGCAACTGCTGCAATGGCGGTGCGTTCGCGGTCCAATAGCGACAGCATATGTTCAAGCCCGGCGATGTGATCAAACAACGGTGGCGCGATCACCACCATGGCGTCCCTGCCTGCGCCGGCCAGTTCTTCCAGCGGCACGCACGGGCAGCGCAGCACGCTGGCCAGCGCCTGCCAGCGTTGCGGCTCGGCTACCGCCAGCCGCCAGCGAAAAGGCGCCGCCGTGCCGCGCCGCCGGCTTTGCATAGAGGCCAGGGTGTTGGCAATGTCCAGCATGTCGACCGCGGTGGAAAGGGCGGAGACAACGGCCGAGGGGTAGCACAGTAGATAGACGTCCGACATGGCGCGGTGGATTGTAATTGGGAAAGTGCCTACCCGATGGCGGGAATGCCACCAATTGTGGCGGAATCCGCTCTACCTGTCACGGCCCCGATGCCCGACCATGTCAGCGGCACCATGGCGCGTCGCCTGTTGGCGCGCAACGTTCCATGGGCCCACACACACAAGAACGAGGAGACAACACAATGAAGCAACGCATCGTGCGCGGCGCGACCGCACTTGGCGGCGCCGTGCTGGCGGCCGCCACCCTGGGCGGCTGCGCCACCGCAGGCAGCGACAGCGCCAACTGGAGCGAAGGCGGACTCAACGCCGAGATCCGCCGCACCGCCTATGGCATTCCCCATATCAAGGCAAACGACTACGCCAGCCTGGCCTTTGGCATGGGCTACGCATACGCGCAGGACAACGTCTGCCTGATGGCCGACCAGGTCGTCACGGTCAGCGGCGATCGCTCGCGCGTGTTCGGCCCCGACGAAAGTACCGAAGTGTCATTCAAGCGCATCAAGAACAGCGAATCCGACCCATTCTTCCGTGCCATCATCGATGACGACGCCCTGCGCGCCGGCTACGCGCAGGCCTCGCCAGAGGCGCGCGAACTGCTGCGCGGCTATATCGCCGGCTACAACCGCTACCTGCGCGATACCCCGCCCGCCCAACGCCCGGCTGGCTGCCGCAACGCTGACTGGGTGCGGCCCGTTACCGCCATCGACATGTTCCGCCTGGCCGAGGAGAAGAGCATCCAAGCCAGCGCCGGCGCGCTGGCAGCGGGCATTGTCGCCGCCGTGCCGCCCAGGGCTGCGGGCAGTGCCAAGACCGTGCAGCAGGCGGGGGCGGTGGACGTAGCCAACATCGACTTCGAAGCCGTCAACAACGACCTGCAGCTGCTGGACCCGCCGATCGGCAGCAACGGCTGGGCCTTTGGCAAGGAAGCCACCACGAATGGGCGCGGCCTGCTGCTGGGAAATCCGCATTTTCCGTGGACCACCACCAATCGTTTTTTTGAAGCGCACCTGACCGTACCGGGCAAGCTGGACGTCATGGGCGCGTCCATTGCATCGTTCCCCATCATCAGCATCGGCTTCAACAAGGACGTGGCCTGGACGCACACCGTGTCCACCGCCCGCCGTTTCACGCTGTATGAACTGAAACTGGCCGAAGGCGACCCCACCACCTACCTGGTGGACGGCGCGCCGCGCAAGATGACCCCACGCACCGTCAGTTATGCGGCAAAACTGCCCGACGGCCGTACCGAGCAGCGCTCGCACACCTTCTACATGACCGAGTACGGCCCGGTGCTGTCCATGCCATCGGCCGGCCTGCCGTGGTCCGCGCAAAAAGCCTACACGCTGCGCGACGCCAACCGCAACAACACGCGCTCGGTCGACACCTGGCTGGATATCGGCCGCGCGCGCGACGTGGCTGGCATCCGCACCGCCATTGGCCGCCTGGGCATTCCGTGGGTCAACACCATTGCCACCGACCGCGAAGGCCGCGCCATGTTTGCCGACGTATCCGTCGCGCCCAACGTATCGGCCGCCATGCTCAAGCAATGCGCGCCGGCCGGCGACAGCGCCGCGCTGGCCACCAAGCTGATGCAGGGCACCGGCATGGTCCTGCTGGACGGCACGCGGGCTAGCTGCAACTGGACGGTGGACGCGGCATCGCCAGTACCGGGGCTGACGGCCCCCAACGCCATGCCCGTGCTGGTACGCGATGACTATGTCGCCAACAGCAATGACAGCTCGTGGCTGTCTAACCCCAGCCAGAAGCTGACCGGCTTCTCACCAGTGCTGGGTCCCACCGAGGTTGCGCAACGCCTGCGCACACGCGTTGGCCTGATGGAAATCGGCCGCCGCCTCTCGGGCGAGGACGGCCTGCCCGGTAACCGCTTTGACGTGCCCGGCCTGCAGGCCGTGCTGTTCCGCGACCGCAACCTCTCAGGCGAACTCGTGCTGGATGACCTGCTCAATGCCTGCCTCGGCACCAAAGACGCCGACCTGAGCGACGGCTGCGCTGCGCTGCGCAAGTGGGACCGCCACAGCAACCTCGATAGCCGCGCCGCACCGCTGTTCCGCGAGTTTTGGATGCGCGCCAGCAAGATCCCCAAGGTCTACGCCATCGAGTTCAACTCCACCGATCCGGTCAACACCCCACGCGGACTGCGCATGCGCGATGAGTCTGTACGCACCGAGGTCTTCAAGGCACTGAAGGACGCCGTGCAAGCCATGCGCACTGCCGGCTTTGCGCTGGATGCGCCGCTGGGCCAAGTGCAGGCCGCCACGGCGCCGACTGGACGCATCGCCCTGCACGGCGGTGAGGAATACGAAGGCGTGCTCAACAAGTTGCAAAGCACCCCGGTGTCGGACAAGGGGCTGCAGGTCTACTTTGGGACCAGCTACGTGCAGACCGTAGGCTTTGACGAGCAAGGGCCGGTCGCCGAGGCGCTGCTGGTGTACGGCCAGTCTGTAGATCAGCAGTCTGCGCATGCCTTTGACCAGATGGCGGAGTATTCCGCCAAGCGGTGGGTGCGGCTGCCGTTCAGCGAGCAGGCAATTGCGGCGGACCCACAGTTGAAGGTAACGCAGCTGAGCCAGTAACCCGGCGGCGTTGGAAGCGGGGCCGCCGGCCCCGCGCCGCCAGGTGTTTCCGCACCAGCAAAAGGTGGGCGCTTCTGACGGTAAAAGCGACGGTAAGGGCCTATGCCGGTCACCGTGTGCCGCTGGAGCCGTTCACCGTCCATGACCTACGCCATACCGGATCGACGCTGCTCAACCGCGATTGGATCGAGAAGTGCCTGGCGCACGAGGAGGGACGTTCGTCGCGCTCGGTCTACAACAAGGCCGAGTACGCAGATCAGCGGCGCCACATGCTGCAGGAGCGGGCCGACATGGTCGATGCCTGGATCGATGGTCGGACACTCGTGCGACGCTGATGCCCGAGAACGTGTCGGTGCCGGTGCTATCCCATCCACACGAACATCCACACCGGCACGTTGCATATTGGAATCAGCATCCGCTGGGGCCCAAAACGCTACAAGAAATGGCGACGTCCATAGGACTTGCGCCTCTCACTTGGCGTCACCGAATCGCTCGCCACTGTCGGTGGGGAGGGCGCCTGCGGCAGCAGGAATAGAGCGAGGACCAGCAGGCAGCAGTGCGAGCAGGTACACGAAAAATGGCTTGCTTTGCGGAGGCTCGGGCGGACGCATATTCTGTCCGCAGATCGACTTACGGCTATCCGCCTTTTCGGGAAGAAGGGCTGGCTCGAAGGGCGACTCAGCGATCCGCGCTGCGTGCCAGCGACTCACGACGAACAACCGACGGTGGCTTCCCGAACCAGCGCTGACAGGCTCGGGTCAGCACGGACTGGTCCGCGAAGTCCAGCAACTGCGCCACCTGCGAAAGGCCGATGTCCGCTTGCGCGAGCAGTTGGCCAGCAAGTTCGCATCGCGCAGTGTCCTTCAGGATCTCGAAGGTCTGCCCGTCCTCCTGGAGCCGTCGTTGCAGGGTGCGCGGATGCAGGCGCAGCACGCGCGCGACGACCACGAGGTTGACCGGTCCCAGCCTCATCTGGGTGCGCAAGGTCTGGAGCACATGGTCGGTCAGCGAAGCCTTTACCCGCGGCGCCGCCGCGACGAGGTAGCGCTCGACGAAGGCCTGGAGCTGATCGTTCTGTCGGGGAAGCTGTCTGCGCCACGCGACCGATTCCACCAGGATGCCGTCGAACGTTGACCGGAAGCAGGGGACCAGCCCCAAGTGTTCCAGGTACTGGCGCTTGCTGCCCGCCGGCGCGTGGCGGAAGTGAACCTCCGCGGGGCCTACCTCTCCGTCCGACAGTATGCGAACTACCTTGCAGATGTGACTCACTGCGTGCTCGGTTGCCTGGGGCAGCAGCGGCAGGTCCGGCAGCAGAAAGCGCAATCCGACCTGCTCGTGCGACGATCCGTGGGCCTCGCGCACCTCAACGGCAATACCCGGCGCATGGTAGTGCATGTGCCGGCCTGCCATCAGAATGCCGTCCCGAACGCTGCGGGCCGACTGGATGGCCAGCCACAGCACCCCCAGAAAGCTGGGGTCTTTCGCATCGGAAAGGCGCAGTCCGAAGTCGGGCAAGCCCAACTCCATGGCACCGATCTCGATGGCCTGCAGCACGTTTCGATAGGGCAGGTACCGATCCGGGTCATTGAGCGAGCTTACGTCGAGGCCTGCTTTGGCGAGCAACGCGTGCGGATCTCCGCCGAGCGACTGTACCAGGGACGAGTAACGCTCCAATGCCGCGGCGCGAACGAGGTTGTGATGAATCGTCATCCACGAAGTGTCGCATGGGATCAAAGAATTGTCACATAGGCCTCAAAAGGCCCGCCCTAGGAAGGACTTGAAATGAGCGCTGGCACGACCGCCGCGCACAAGCCCCTCATCGCCCTCTCGCGGCGTTTCCCCGACGCCTCGCTGGCGATCCTGCGCGAACTCGGCGAGGTCCGTATGCCCGCCGAGCGCGAGGAAGGCGGCGACCTGGCCCCGCTGTTCGAGCATGCCGATTGCGTGCTCGCCATCCCCGGCGATCGCATCGATGCCACGCTGCTCGCGGCGTGCACGCGGCTGCGGTTCGTCATCACGATCAGCGCGGGCTTTGACCACATCGACCTGCAGGCCTGCACCGCGCGCGGTATCCGGGTGGCCCACACGCCCGGCGCGGTGTGCGCCGCCACTGCCGACATGGCCTTCGGCTTGCTGCTTGCAGCTTCGCGCCGCATCGTGGAGGCCGACGCTTTCGTGCGTGCCGGCCGCTGGGTCGGACAACTCTCGCCGCTGCCCGGCCAGGACGTTCACCACAGGCGCATGGGCATCATCGGCCTCGGCCGCATCGGGGCGCTGCTGGCCCGGCGCGCCCGGGGCTTCGACATGAACGTGTGCTACCACAGCCGGCGCCGCGTGAGCGAGCAGGAGGAAGCAGCGCTCGGCGTGTGCTGGCTGCCGCTTGACGAGTTGCTCGCCCAAAGCGACGCGGTGATGGTGCAGGTGCCCTATGGACCTGCCACGCACCACCTCGTCGGCACTCGCGAGCTGTCGTTGATGAAAAAGACCGCCGTGCTGGTCAACACCGCACGCGGCGGCGTCGTCGACGACGCCTCCCTGGCCGCCGCCCTGCGCGAGGGCCGCATTGCCGCCGCCGGCGGCTCGACGTGACCGAGGGGGAGCCGAAGGTGCACCCCGAATTACTGACGTTACCCAACGTCGTGCTGACACCTCACCTCGGCGCGGCCACGCACGAGACACACCAGCAAATGGCGCGGGAGGCTTTCCAGAACCTGGTTGGCGCGCTGCGCGGCGCGCCGTTGGCCAATTGCCTCAACCCCGAGGCACAGGCGCCGGCTCAATCCTGACTTTTACTGCTCATCAACTATTTGGACCCAGCATGAACATCCCTTCGCTCCAAGCCCACACCAGCCCCGAAGAGTGGCAACTGCGCGTCGAACTCGCCGCGCTCTACCGCGCGACAGCGCTCTACGGCTGGACGGACCTGGTCGTCACCCACATCAGTGCGCGGGTTCCAGGCAAGGACCATCACTTTCTAATCAATCCCTACGGGCTGATGTTCGACGAGATCACCGCGTCGTCGCTGATCAAGGTGGATGCGCAATGCAACAAACTCCACGAGTCGCCGTTCCCGGTCAACCCCGCCGGGTTCACGACCCGCGCCGGCGTCGCAGTGAGCGCACAGCGCGAAGGCCTGCTGCCGATCTCCCAGCAATCCACGCTGGTGCTGCACAGCCTTGGGTACCACGACTATGAAGGCATTGCGCTGCGCCCCGACGAGCAGCCCAGGCTCCAGGCCGATCTGGGCGACAACAACTATCTCATCCTGCGCAACCACGGCTTGCTGACGGTAGGCGCTAGCGTGGCGGAGACATTCGTGTCCATGTACTTCCTCGAGACCTGCTGCCAGATCCAGATCTCGGCACAGGCCGGCGGCGAGCTGATTCGCGTTGACCCGAACATTCAGCGCAACGTACGGGAAGTGGTCCGCACGGGAACCTCCGGGCAGGGTGCGCAGATCGCCTGGCCGGCAGTGCTGCGCAAGCTGGACCGGATCGACCCCAGCTACAAGAACTGAGCATTTGCATGGAATGGAGACAACGATGCGCAGACAACGATGAGCGCGAACCCCACTCAAAGCCCGCTGAGCCGCTTCACGCGGTTAGACCAAAGCACCACCCCAACGTGGCCGCGACGCTGCTGCAGCCGTTCGTGAGCGAGGAAAACCACTGGACGGTCAGTGAAACGCTGCCCATCAGCGAGTTCGAGCCAATGGTGCGCCACGTGTTCGCCCGGCCGCGTAACGGTGTCTACAAAGCAGCAATGGACAAAAACCAGGCCGCTCGATAACGCAGGGCCCAGCTACATAACGATAACCAGGAGACACTCATGCAAGAAAGCGGGCTGTCCACGATCGCACTCCCGGTGGCCTTGGCCATCATTATGCTGGGCTTGGGCCTGCACCTGCGCCTTGAAGACTTCAAGCGCATCCTCGTCCAGCCCAAGGCCATCGCCATGGGACTGCTGGCGCAAGTGCTGTTGCTGCCCGCACTGTGCTTTTTCATCTGCAAGGCCTTCGGCGTTTCGGCCGAACTGTCGGTGGGCCTGATGCTGCTGGCCGCATCGCCAGGCGGCACCACGGCCAACCTGTTCTCGCACCTGTTCAAGGGCGACGTTGCGTTGAACATCTCGCTAACCGCCATCAACAGCGTGCTGGCCATCGTGACGATTCCGACCATCGTCAACTTCGCCCTCAGCCAGTTCATGGGCGGTCAGGCCTATATCCCGCTGCAGTTCCAGAAGACGATGGAAGTCATCGCGCTGGTGCTCGCGCCGGTGGCCATCGGCATGTTCATCCATGCGAAGCTGCCGAGCTTCTCGAAAACGATGGACAAGCCGGTCAAGATCGCGTCGTCGCTGATTCTGGTGCTGCTGATCGTGTCAATCGTGGTGAAGGAATGGGTCGTGATCTCCACCAACTTCCAGATCGTGGGCGCGGCGTGCCTGGTCTTCAACCTGGCGAGCCTGCTGGTCGGCTACCTTATCGGCAAGACCGTCCGCCTGACCGAAGGGCAGAACCGCGCTATCGCGTTCGAGATTGGCGTCCACAACGGCGCGCTGGCAATCTACCTGGCGCTGGTCGTGCTCAAGAACGGCACGATGTCGCTCCCGGCCGCGATCTACAGCCTGTTGATGTATTTCACCGCGGCGACGTTCGGCTGGTGGGTGGTGCGTAAGGGCGCCGGTAGCGCAGTGGCCGCGAAGTGCGCTTCTCCGGCAAGTCAAAAGTGAAGATCGCACGGCTATCAGAAAATGACAAAATTCTGACGTGATGTAGCAACGGGATTGTGGGCGTTATGGGCATGCTTTGGCAACGCGGCAAGGCATCTACCTGGCCATCACCCAAACAGGAGACTGAAAACAACATGAAGCAAAAACCGTGGCTCGCCAGCTATGGCGCCATTCCGCACGAGATCAATCCCGACGCCTGCCCATCGCTAGTGGAGCTGTTCGACGAAGGCATGCGCGAGCATGCCGCGCGCCCCGCGTTTACCTGCCTCGGGCGCACGCTGACCTATCGCGATGTCGATCAGCAGTCGCGGGCACTGGCGGCCTACCTGCAGTCGGAGTCAGGGGTGCGCAAGGGCGACCGCGTCGCCGTGATGTTGCCGAACCTGATCGCGTTCCCGATCGCTCTGATCGCGATCGCGCGGTTAGGCGCGATCCAGGTCAACGTCAACCCGCTCTATACGGCGCGCGAACTGGAGCATCAGCTCAGTGATGCCGGGGCGGAGACCATCATCGTGTTCGGTGGCGGTGCGGCCACGGTGGCGGAAGTGATGCCGCGCACGGCGATCCGGCAAGTCATTCTCGTCGGTGCAGCCGAGCAGGGCGGCATCGACGGCGCAGTCGGATTCGAAGCAGCGCTGGCGCAAGGCGCGAAGCTGCCGCTGGAGCGTGTGGCAGTGACCGGCGACGACCTGATCTTCCTGCAGTACACGGGTGGAACCACTGGCCTGTCCAAGGGCGCGGCGCTCTCGCACCGCAACCTGATCGCGAACGTCATGCAGTTCAAGGCGATCTCGCCGGACAACCTTGTCCCGGGTGGCGAAGTCGTGGTGACGGCAATTCCGCTGTACCACATCTTCGCGCTAACGGTGAACTTCCTCACTTGCTTTTCGATCGGCGCCCACAACTGGCTCGTGCCCAATCCGCGCGACATGGATGCCTTCATTGACGTCCTCAAGGCCGCGCGCTGCACGGTCGGCTGACGGCATACAAGGTGCCGAAGCTGATCGAATTTGTCGACAGCCTGCCCAAGTCCACTGTCGGCAAGGTGTTGCGCCGCGAACTGCGGAACTGACGTCGAGCCGATGAAGTATCGGATGGCCCTCTGACAGGTTTCCAGTCCGCGACGTCCGGGGCCCGCGAAAGGCAATCCCCGATGGCAAACTTTCGCTTTGACAGAATGGACTCCACGACCGTGAATAGTCTTTGGCTGATATCGATTGCACTGGCCATCGGCACAAGTTCCTCGTCGTAGACAACGAGGCGGCGTGCCGCACATGGGCCAAATGAGATCTGCCCAGCAGCTAACGAGAACCATTGCTGCACAAGTGCATTGCCTTCCGGATCTTCAGGGAGCCAAGAGTAGGTCTTTTGGTTGTCATGGTGTTCGTCCACATCAGATCGCGGCGACGATCTTTCCCCAAGCGTGGGCAAAACGGAGCAAGCCGGTGCCGGCGTGACAGTTCACGTACTCAAAAGACGGCGTCGTACCGAGAACGAAGACTTCATGCCAGGTGACAACGCTGCGTGCGGCCCGATACTTCCGGCGCATCGCGAGCGCGTGCTTGAAGATGTCAAGATGACTCTTGTGTTCAGCAGCCCATCGTTCAAGTTGTCCAAGCGAAAGGAAGTATCCGTGCTTTGACGTTTCCTTCAGCTCGTTGCCCTCTTGATCCACCGCAACCAGTGCACGCAGTGACAAACAGCCTGTCGTTGCGGCATGGTCCTTAAGGTAGGCCATCCCCGTCTCAAGCTTGGGCTGAAGGTTGGTGCAGTAGTCGTCAAGTTGGTCGCCTTCTGCCTTCTCCCAGTACTGGCCAGAGCGAATGTTCACGACGTTGGGCGGAACATCAATCCGGATGCGGGCTCGCGAAGCGCCCAGGAACTCGCCTTGGGGGACTGATTCGCCGTAAGGAGACGCGAGAGGATCGATTGCAGAAATCGGCAGCCGGTCGCGCATCGCACCGAAATAGCCAGCGATATACATGGGCTCCAGTTCGCTGCCCTTTGTGCGAGCGAGCCCGGCCCGATAGTAAGGCTCTGAAAAGATGGTTTCGATGCGGTCATAAGGCACCGTAAGCGTTTCACGCCAGTAGCCTACATTCTCCTTTTCTCGCTCTGGAGAGGCGAGCCAGGTGTTAAATGCATCCTGGTGCTTCCAGATCGCGTACCGTGTAATGTCGGTCCAGTACGCAATGACAATCGAATTGGTAGACCCGGCTTCGTCGCTATGTCGCACCTCATCGAAGCAATCCGGGCCCCAGGCGCTTGCAAAGGCGTCGCGAGTCCTTTTGAAGAATGCGCGTTCCGTACCGAAGTCCGCCGGAGTACGTTGCACTGCGATGTAGTCCGACACAACGGTCGTAAGGGGGGCGTTCCACCCGACGTGGAACTTCGGGGCGGCCGGTGCAAACTCTCCCGGCCGTTGGGCTGGGATCGTGCGGGGATACTCGATATGAAAGCTCATTTTGATTCGCTGGCAGGAAAGAGGGGGTAGCCACTATCGATCGACGGCTGGCCGAAGAGCGTCCCGAGGGTAGATCCGACGATCACAAGGCGCTCGTGCTTCTGCGAGTGCTGAATAGTTGACGATAGTGTTGACATGGTCTTCCTCTGCACAGTCCCAGTGGATATTGGTGACTGAAGTCTAGAAGGCAGGCATTTTCACGTCAAAATTATGCGAGCAAAATTTTCAAGAAACGTACTAAATATATGATTTATAAGAAGAAATATTGTACTATCATGGTGAACGAAAGCGGTTTAAGTAATTCATAAGGCGCTTGATGACAAGCACCTTTCAGGTCGCTTCGGATACTCCGCGTCCTCCACAGAGTGCTCGTGTCGTCTTGGATAGCGGGCTGTGTCTGATTTGACGATGAATCGTCCGAGCCCTTAGTGACTATGGGCCAGGAGCGGCAGTGGGCTTCCGCCAAGTGCGCCGCTTACGGCCGAGATTGCGCGGATCCACTGCCATGTCAGGGCGACGGTCAGAGCGACGGTCAGGGCGGCGGTCGCTGCGGCAGGCGCAATGCACGCATCCACGATGCGTGTTGCCAGAAGAGCGAGCGCTGGCTCGAGTCAAACCTTGGGCTTAGCTTGCACTAACTGGAGCGCTAACGCTCCAGAGTATTTCGAAGAGGCTCATCTGAAAAGCAAAGAACTCCGGGCTTTGGATCGACAGTGCATAGTGTTCGGCACGTGAGGAAATGATGGACACTTTGTCGTCGAATAGATAAGTTGTCACACCCATTTCAAAGTCCTCCGGTGCGCACCGAAGTTCTCGCCGGTCCTTTTTTGACGATCGCCATAAATCCCGAGAATCGCCCGGCCCAGTACGAATGACGCGCATATTGATCCCTGCCTTCGCGCGACGGGCGATAAGATCATTGATGAAGTCAAAGCCTGGGGTACGGAACAGCTCGCTGTTAGACATGATCGCGCTGACTTCCTTCGATTCTTCGATTGACATTCCAGCGTTTCACTCATGACAGTCTTGATGCCCTCCAATCCCGAGAAAAATCGGACTTTCGGTTTTCCTCCAGAGGAATTGTGAATGGAGCGGAGTTGAGGGAGAACTTCCTGAATGATTTGACGCTGAGATTCGATCTTGCGTAACAGCATGATCGGATCCTGTGGAATTACATAAGAGCGTGCGCCTTTCTGGATCGTCGATACGAAGCCAGACGCTACGAGCCTGTCCAGCACTTCGTAGGCGTTAGTTCGCCCGATACCTGCTTTTTGTGCGATTGCAGCAACAGTTGCTTCGCCCAGTTCCAGTGAGGCGAGGTAAAAGTCGGCCTTGTGGCCGTCAATGCCCGCCGCTTGCAGCATTTCAACCATGTTCATGGATCGGATCCTCTTCTAGTCGATGCTCCAGATTTGAGGCGCATGGTACACGTGGCTCGCACGGGGTGCCGAGCCGACCCCAAGAGGGACGACTGCCATTACTGGATCACAAGCTGGACAAAATGTTCACCTACCGTGGAAAGTGGCCCACTACCAGCCGTATTTTAGCTCCACCCCAACGTAGTCCGAATTGCGTCCGCCGATGCTACGAATCGAGTCGCCCACCTGGAAATGCACGGCTTCGACCGCGCCAGTCAGGTGCGCGGTAATGGCCCAGTCAGCACGTAGTTGCAGATAGGCGCCTGTCCATTTGCTGCCTCTTCCGGCCGTACCGGGCACAGGAACATTGGGCTGTTGGTACACGGCGTCCGCCGTAGTCTGACGCCACTGGAATCCGACTGCCCCCAGGATTGTCAGGTTACTCTTCGGTTTGACCCTGATCGATGGCTTGACGTGAAGGATGTTTGCATAGCCCGTATAGCCGGCAAGCGTGAAGTAGTAGCCATTGGGGAACAGGGGATTGAACGTGCCCAGGCTTCCGTCTCCTGGATGCTTGTCACCCGAAGCCCCATCGACCTGCAGCGCCAGGCGCGGTGACCATGGCATGTCAAGCGTGTAGCCGACGATGGAGCCCACGGCCCACGCATTGATGGATTTGTTTCCGACATGACCGGACTGGTACATCGTCTCGACATCCCAATCGATGCGGCCGGCCTTTCCAGAGTAGCGGAGATCGAAAACATTGCGGTGCTCACCGCCCGCCGCATCCAGATAATTGGCGCTGGAGCGGTTATAGGCGGAGTAGTAGCCGGACAGGTCGCCGGGGCCGACATCCTTGCGTTCGAAACGCGCGCCACTAAAGGTCAGGCGACGGTTGGAGACATCGTCGAATACCTCCACATCGCGATACTGAACGGGCTGCGTCAGGTAGCCGATAAAGCGCCACTTTCCGTATTCGTAGTCTGCCCAGACCGCATCGTAAGCCTGCCGTACATTCGGACCATCGCGCACGGAAATGAACCGCTGCAGATCGAACGCCATTTCCTGGCGTCCGACGCGAAACTTGAATGTGCCGGGACCCAACGGGCTGACCCATGCCACGAAGGCCTGCTCCAGGTCCATCGGATTCTTGTCTACGGGCGCGACCGCATCTTTGCCAAACGGCCTCGCATCCTCGATCTGGGCAAAAAACTGCAAATACGGGCCAATACGCGCGTCGGCGCTGATCTGCGCGCGTTGGATGACATAGGTGTCGTTGCGTGCCGTACCGAGTCCGAAGAGCGGCGCATTGTTGACTTCCATGCGCTCCCGCAAGTTCGCACCCAGCGACAGATAGGATTTGGGATCCCCGCCAAGCGGGATGTACTTCAAGCCGTCGAGCGGCTCTCGTGGCACGCATGGATCCGCAAGCACCGACCAATCTTCCTGCCAGCGATTGAAAAGTACCTCGGGGCGCCTGGCGGAACAAGCAGGCACACGCTCTATGCTCGCTTCTTGGGCTTGCTTCGCATACGCATTTCCAGCGCAGGCTAGCGTCAGAACAACACAGTTCATGACCAGGCACGAGAGAGCATTCATTTCGTAGAGGGGGTGGAACAATGCGCGAGCCATGGCGTTCACTCCTGTGTCACTTTTGGGTGCGCGCCAAGTGTTGGTCGCCGCAGGTCGTACTCGTTGCGAAGCTAGCGCCCGGCTGGGCTTGCCGTCCGACTTTGCTCGCTGCCGCCATCCATGAGGGTCTGAGAAGCGGTCACGCCTTGTTGCCGTCTTGACGCATTGAACGTCAGCCACAGGAGCGCGAGGACGGGCAGCAGTAGTGCCCAGAATCCCACATTGGCGTAACCTATTGCGCCGCCCACAGCTCCGCATGCGAACGACGAGACCGCGGGGACAGTTCTCTCCAGGCGTTCGCGCGAGGTGGTTTTCGTGTCGGATGAACTCGCTGGCGACAGCAGTTCGAAAAGGTCCAGCACTATTTGCGTCACGTGTTCCGCCTTGACGGTGTTGGGCACATGCCCCTGCCGCGAGATCAAACGGTCGCGTGCGTTTTGTACTCCCATCGCCGCCGCACCGAGCATCCCGCAAACGATGACCAGTGTGTCGCACGACACTGAGGGTGTCGACGTAGCCAGCTATACACGCGAGCAGGGTGTCATCACGTCTCATCATTCATCTTCCGTAATACGTCGTCCGTCACCGGACCGTTGCATGGATTTCTGCGATGTATCCGCCTGGGAACTGAACCAGCGCAGACTCGCGCTGGTCCGACGTAAACGGCTGCACCAGCACCGCTGCTCCGGCGCCTTTCGCCTTCGCCAGCGTGACGGCGAGATCCTTGACTTCATAGCCGGTCATTTCGTAGCCGAAGGGGTACGGCAAATGCCCGTTGGTCACCAGTATCGTCATCTTGCCGAAGCCGGAGTCGAGTCTCACACGCCTATACGTGCCTGCCGGATTGCCGATCTCAACGCCGGCCGCATGCGGATCATCAGACACGACTTTGCCGCGGGAGAAGGCAACAAAATCACGAATCAACGCATCGGCGCGCTCGGGTGACACATAGACGCGATTCTCCGGGACGGTTTCGAGGGCGTCATACTTGGGTACCTGGGTGTGCCAGTAGAGTTGCATGTTGACGCCGCCAGGCCACGTAATGATGGCGTCGCGGCCGATCGGATCCGGGAACGTCGCAACCTTGACGTCCGCACCGTGCTCCCGGGCGGACCTGACGGCTGCGTCCATGTCTTTTACAAGATAGCCGGTTCGCTCGCTTCCGAAGGGATACGGGACGGGCGTCTTGAAGCCGAACACGGACACCGTGCCAACCGGGGTAAAGACGAGTTGCGACATCGTCTGACTGGGCGTCGGCGTAACCTGGAACACGCCCTGTTGTGACTTGTGGCCCCCAAAGGTTGCCACGAAGCTGTCCGTAAACTTGTCGAAATTTTCCGGCGCCACGTAGACGTGGGTCGTGTCGTACTGGGGGCCAACAGCGAGCGGTGGCGCGCTGGCGGACGCTGCCGACGCAACGGACAGCACAAGAGAAGACACAGCCAGGCCCGCGACGAGCGCCGCCTTGACAACGGCGGAACGAATATTCAGGTTCATTGATGAAATTCCTTCCAGTTTTGGTTGAGGGCGGAATTGCCGGGGAGGGGCGCCGCTCCAGCGAGGATGGTCGCCATGACCAGCGCCGCTATGAGGCCGAGGTGCTCGAAGAATCCATTCAACGCCATAAACCTCGCGTCTCCTGCCAGATTCCAGAAGTCATTGGCCACGAGCATGGCGACCAACGTCAGCACACCCAGCCCACCGGCGCCCAACCACAGCCATCGATTGAAGATTACGCAGACCGAGCCGCCAAGTTCGACAACGATGGTTGCCACGGCCCACAACCCCCCCGGGTGCAATCCGAAGTGTTCCATCTCGAGCGCGGCGGCGTGGAAGCCGAACAGCTTGGTCAGACCACCTATGACGTAGGCGGAGACAAGCATGGCACGGGCCGCAGGCAGCAGCCATGGCTGCGTGAGCAGGGCGGCAACCCAAGGCGGATTGACTTGCGCACGATATTCCATGTCACACCGCCCAGCAGGCACAGCCCAGCGCACCCCAGAACGAGCGCAGGTCGGATGTCGGCGCATTGCTTGCCCAGGAGCGGGCATGGTCGTGCCCATGGACCGCACAGGTTTTTGCACACGCGCAGGACGCTGCGGCCACCTGCTGCAATGCACGTTCGCGCTTGCCGTCCGAGTCCTTCCAGGCGCCGAAGCCACCGAATTTTCGGACGGGAGACCAGTCAGGCATCGCCGGCGGTGGGGCATCGCGGTCAAGATGCTGGAAATCGCCTGCCCCGTAGACAACGCGGCCGCCAACGATCGTCAGGTCCGAGGTCGTGTTCACAATCTCGTCTTCAGGACAGGTGAAGAAGTCGCGGTCCGGAACGATCAGGTCAGCCAATTGACCGGCCATGACTTGACCCTTGGCGCCTTCCTCGTTCGAGAACCATGCCACCTTCTCTGTCCACATGCGCAGCGCGGTATCACGGTCAAGGAGATTCTGTTGCGGATACAGGCGCAGGCCTCCGACGGTCTTGCCTGTCACCAGCCAGGCTAGAGACACCCAGGGGTTGTATGACGCCACGCGCGTCGCGTCGGTCCCGGCCGACGTTCGCACGCCTTTCTCCAGCATCCGCGCAACAGGCGGCGTCGCCTCGGCAGCCTTGGCGCCATATCGTTCGACGAAGTATTCACCTTGGTACGCCATGCGATGCTGCACCGCGATGCCGCCGCCGAGGGCGGCGATACGGTCCATCGATCGCTCCGAGATGGTCTCGGCATGATCGAAGAACCAGTTCAGTCCGCTCAGGGGAATATCGCGATTCACCTTTTCGAACACATCCAGCGCTCTGCTGATGGTTTCATCGTAGGTGTCGATCAGTCCTGGCAACGCGGACCGTCCCTTGAGGTCGATCACGTTCGTTGCCGGTCCTGCCAGAGGCAGGATTTCGGCGTCGCCGCCAATAGCTGAAAATCGTCCGTCGTGGATGGCAACGGCAGTTGCGACTGGCCTCGCCTTGTCAAGCGTGGTAATCCTGCCGTTGCGCAGGATCAGGCGCGGGGGTTTGGCCGAAGGAAACAAGAACCGGGTCTCCTCGTTCTTTGCAGTCTTGCGCACAGCCGTAGTGCCGAAGACGCCGTGCTGCAATGTGCCGGACGCCGCGGTTGCGTCATCTGATGCCCGCTTCACCGTTGAGTGGATGGCGCCACGGAAATACTGCTGACTGATCGGTATGAACTGCTCTCCGGCAAGAATACCGAGCAGGCCGGCCAGTGCAACGAGCGGTGGAGCCGGCGACCGCACGCCGATCAGGTAGTAGATGACGCCGACCAGAACGCCGGCACCTAATGAGAACAGATAGATCTTCATCGGCATCTCTCTCTTGTAGCTTCTGGGCACGACAGTCCGGCCACACCATTACGCCGTATGGGGCCGGACGCGGGCCACCAAATGAGACGGAGGGCCGCCGATTACTTGGCCGGAACCGGAGGCACGATCTCGTGAGAGCCGACCGCTCGCTGTGGGGCTTTGTGCACCATGGTGTAAGCGTAGTCGACGCCCATCCCGTATGCGCCGGAGTGTTCCCTGACCACACTCATGAGGGCGTCATACGTATCGCGACGCGCCCAGTCGCGCTGCCATTCGAGCACCACCTGTTGCCACGTCACGGGTACGACGCCGGCCTGGATCATGCGCTGCATGCCGAAGTCATGTCCGTCCTTCGTAATGCCGCCTGAGGCGTCGGCCACCATATAGATTTCGTACCCGGCATCGGCCATGGCGCTGAGTGCGAAGGTGTTGTTGCAAACCTCCGTCCACAAGCCCGAGACCACGATCTTCTTGCGACCGTTCGCTGCCAGCGCGTCACGAACCTTCTGGTCGTCCCACGAATTCATTGAAGTGCGCTCGAGCAGGGGCTGGCCGGGGAAAACGTCGAGCAGTTCCGGGTAGGTGAATCCCGAGAAGCTTTGCGTTTCCACGGTCGTGATGGTGGTCGGGATATTGAAGATCTTCGCCGCCTTGGCGAGGCCGACGACGTTGTTCTTCAGCACCTGCCGGTCCATGGACTGGACACCGAATGCCATCTGCGGCTGGTGGTCAATGAAAATCAACTGGCTGTTTTGCGGAGTCAGCACTTCAAGCTTGGGATTGGTCATGATGGGATCCTGTCAGGGTGTAGCGGTTAGGCTTGCTTCAGCGCGTCGATGGCATCCAGCACGTGCGTGCTGTACGTAATGGCGGCGCCGGCGTTCAGGTTGATGGCGACGCCGAGCGCTTCTGCGATCTCTTCGTCGGACACGCCGAGCTTGACGGCCTCGGCTGCATGGAAGGCGATGCAACCATCGCAGCGCGTGGTGACTGCGACGGCGAGCGCGATGAGTTCACGCGTCTTCGCGCCGAGTTGCTCGGTTTTGGCGCCCGCACCTGCGATAAGCCCAAAACCGCGAATGGTGTCCGGCGTGCGCGTGGACAGTTCTTTGAGGCGAGAACTGATGTCCTGAATTTCCTGTTTCCACTCAAGCATGAGATGGCTCCGTGAGATGACTTCGAAAGGGATGTATGTGGCCTGGTCCGGCAGCTCGCGTCGGCGAGTGCAAAGCGCGCGACGGTTGGGTCGAGCTACTGGTTACGTTCAACGCTGGATGCAGAACGAGATCACGAGGTCAATCCTAGGAGTTGGACATTTGACTGTCAAAGATGCTCGCATTAACTTCCTTAAATATTGATTAACTATATGATTTATAACGATAAAAAATGTACTATTGTGGCGAACGAAACGGACCGGAAAGGCCGTCCGAAGGCTTTGGGCGGGGGAGGGGGATGCATGAGACCAGCGTCGACAAACCGCCGGGTGCAACCAAACAAATCCCGCGACGACTGATAGGCGCGCGCACCGGCGCCGACCGCTCGTTCGATGTCGACGTCGCGTGCCAATGCCGTCAGCCTGATGACAGCCGCTTGGGGTTGCTGCTCCTGGATCCGGCGCAGCGCTTCTACCCCGTCCAGCGTGGGCATACTTAGGTCGAACAGCCCCACGTCGGGAGTAGTTTCCTGCCACAGCGCGACAGCTTCGAACCCGTTGGATTGCTTCGCCCACAATCAAGAGGTCGTTATGCGATGAAAGCAACGCGCGCAAGCCGGCGCGAATGATCGCCTGGTCGTCCGCGATCAGGACTCGGGTCGGTCTTGTCACGAGAGGCAATGAGGCGTTTAATCGTCCGCGGGAAGTCGGCGGAGGAATCATGGCGCGATGCACAACTTGCGGATTACAGAATGCCGCCGGAGCCAGTTTTTGCGAGTGGTGTGGTACCAGACTGGCACGCATCTGCCCACGCTGTGACCATGAATTGAGTCTGGCCGCCCGTTTTTGCAATGCGTGCGGCGCACCGGTCAGCGAATTGCCGCAGGGGTTGTCCGCTGCACCCATCCAATACACCCCGCCACACCTGGCTGAACGCATCCGTGCCGAGCAGGTGGCGCGGGAGGCGCGCGGAGAGGCCGGCGGCGAACGCAAGACCATTACGGTCCTGTTTGCCGACATGGCCGGCTCGACTGCCCTGATCCACGATCGGGATCCGGAAGAGGCGCACCGCCTGATCACCCCCGTCATTGAGCTGATGATGGAGTCGGTGCACCACTACGAGGGCTATGTGGCGAAATCACTGGGCGACGGGATCCTGGCACTCTTCGGCGCGCCCATTGCCCATGAGGACCACCCCCAGCGCGCGCTGTACGCAGCGCTGCGCATGGATGCGGCAATGCGCCGGCACAGTGACCGACTTCGCCTGGATCAGGGCATCTCGCTACAGATCCGGGTGGGCATCCATACGGGTGAGGTGGTCGTACGCTCGATCCGCAAGGACGACCTGCACACCGACTACGACCCGGTGGGGCACACCATCAACATTGCCTCGCGGATGGAGACGATGGCCGCGCTTTCGTCTGTTCTCGTCAGCGAATCCACGTACAGGCTTACAGAGGGATACTTCCAGTTCAAGGAATTGGGAGCCGCCCAGGTCAAAGGTATCCCGCAGCCGCTGGCGGTCTATGAACTGCTGGGGCTTGGTGCGCTGCGCACGCGCCCGCAAGTGGCAGCGCAGCGCGGCCTGGCGCGTTTCGTGGGTCGTGAGGCCGAACTGGAGTCGCTATACCGGGCGCTGAATCAGTCCATGGCGGGACAGGGACAGATTGTCGCGGTGGTGGGGGAGGCGGGGGTCGGCAAGTCGCGGCTCTTTCACGAGTTCAAGGCGCGCTCGCAGCACGGCTCTCTGGTGCTTGAGACCTTCTCAGTGTCGCATGGCAAAGCCTTCGCCTATCTGCCGCTCATCGAACTCCTGAGAAGCTATTTCGCGATTACCCCACAGGACGACACTCGGCGCATGCACGAAAAGGTCACGGGCAAGGTACTCACGCTGGACCGCAGCCTGGAAGATGTCTTGCCATACCTGCTCCATCTGCTTGGCATCAGCGAGCCCGGCTCAAAGCTGGCGGACATGGGCGCCAGCCTCCGGCGCGAACGCACATTCGATGCAATCACCCGCCTGCTGGTGCGCGAGAGCCGCAATCAACCGGTCGAGGTCGTGTTCGAGGACTTGCAATGGCTGGATAGTGAGACGGAAGCGTTCCTTGCCTTCCTTGTCGAGCGCTCGGCAGACGCGCGGATCCTCCTTCTTGTGAACTACCGGCCCGAGTATCAGTTGGCTTGGGCGCACAAAGACAACTGCGTCGAAGTTCGGCTCGATCCCCTGGGGCCAGCCGAGGCACAAGGGTTGCTCAGTGCCTTGCTGGGCGATGATCCCGGAGTCGGGCGGCTCAAACAACTCGTCCTGGACAAGACCGAGGGCAACCCCTTTTTCATGGAGGAGGTCGTCCAGACGCTGGCCGAGGCCGTGATCGGCAAGGAGTTTCCGTTGAGTCTGGTCCGGCAGGTCTGCGGGCAACCGGAAGATCGCCTGCACCTTCTGCTGGCAGGCCTCCAGACCGGCGGGTTTATCCATGAGCGACCAGCCTACCCGGAGGTCGAGTATGGGTTCAAACACGGCCTGACCCAGGAGGTCGCCGGCAACTCCATGCTTTCGGAACGGCGCAGTGCGCTGCATGAACGCACTGGGCGGGCAATCGAGGTGCTCTTCCAACATCAGTTGAAAGAGCACTGCAGCGAGCTGGCACATCACTACAGTCTCAGCGGCAATGTCGCCAAGGCGGTGGAGTATCTGCACTGCGCCGGGCGCCAGTCCCTTGAGCGTTCCACGCATCTTGATGCGATCCGTCAACTCAGTGCGGCATTGGAACTACTGACGCGCCTCACCGACACGCCTGAACGCGCGCGCCCGGAGCTTGCATTGCGCGTCACGCTTGGCCAGGCCTTGATTGCCGCGAGAGGATATGCTTCATCGGAAGTGGAGGCGAACTTTACCCGGGCGCTAGCCTTGTGCGAAAAGGACGGCGAAGCCCAACAGCTCTTCCAGGTGAAACTGGGATTGCGCATGTTCTCCGCCATGCGTGCGCAGCACGGGAAGGCGTATGAACTAGGTGAGGCGATGCTCAGCCTGGCCGAGGATGCGCAAGATCCAGTGTTGCTCGGACAGGCACGTATCGCACTGGGGGGAACCTCGCTCTATATGGGCGAGTTTGGCAAGGCGCGGGCGCACCTGGAGCAGGGTCTTGTCCACTATGCCATCGGGCAGCACGCCATCCATGCCGAACTCTACGGGCAAGATCCCGGGGTCCGTGGACTCAGCTTCCTGACATGGGCCCTGTGGTATCTGGGCTGTCCGGATCAGAGCAGGGAGAGAAGCCAGGAGGCGTTGGGGCTGGCCCGGACGCTTTCCCATCCGCTCAGCCTGGCACTCGCCCTAGTCCATGCAGCCACGCTGCATCAGTATTTGGGCGAGCCGCGGCATGCGCGAGAGTGCGCCGAAGCTGCCATCGCCCTCGCGTCCGAACAAGGGTTTCCATACTGGCTGGCATGGGCAACCGTGCTGCGGGGTTGGGCGCTGGCCGAGCAGGGAAGCAGCGAGGAGGGCGTCGTTCAGATGTGCGAGGGCCTGACCGCTTACCAGGCCACTGGCTCGGTGCATGGACGGCCTTATTTCCTGGCCCTGTTGGCCCAGGGCTATGAAAGCAACGGACAGGCCCAGGCGGGTCTCGACGTGCTGGACGATGCGTTGGCCATCGTGGGCAACACGGTGGAACGCTACTATGAAGCGGAATTGCATCGGCTCAAGGGGGAACTGCTCCTGTGCTCGAGCACGCAAGCCCAGTTGACTACAAATCGCGACGTCGCCAAAGCGTACTTTCATCAAGCCATCGCGATCGCCCGACGGCAAGGCGCAAAGTCCCTTGAACTGCGGGCGGCGCTGAGCCTTGCGCGGCTATGGCAGCAGCAGGGCAAGCCGGAACTCGCAAGGCAGACACTGGCCTGTGTACACGAGGCGTTCACGGAAGGATTTGCCACCGCCGACTGGATGCAAGCCAAGGCGCTCCTCGATGCGCTGACCTAACAGGGAGACGACAAGCGCACCGTGCAAGATCGCCCGACTACCAGCCGTATTTCAATATCGCCCATTACACCGCCCACCGCCGCGCCAAGCGTGCCAAACACCAGTTGCAGCGCGCCTATCCTGGTGGCAATGCCGGTCGCGCCCATGCCGCGCTCGTTGACAAGCCACAACTGGGTGAAGGACAGACTGGCAAAAACCAAGTGTGCCATTACAAAGCCGACGATCATGAAGCGCAGTGCGCGATCGCCGCCCACGATTCGCAAGACCGCTAACACCTGCGGCACGAAGGCGGCGCCACGTTCCTGCGGTGCGAGCTGGCTGCGCTCTTCCTTTAGCAGCGCGAGCAGCGAGGCGATGGCGGTGCCGATGACGCCCAGTACGTAGAACGTCGTCCGCCAGCCGTGCATGGCGCCCAGGACGCCGGCTAGCAGGAAGCTGCAGCCGATTCCCAGCGGGATGCCCATGAAGAACAGCCCCATTGCCGTGCCCCGCCTCTTCTCGGCGAAGAGTTCAGCCAGCAGGGCCACCGCCGCAGGCACCAGCGCCGCCTCACGGCTGGCGACGAAAAAGTGCGCGACGACCATCTGCTCGAAGCTCTGCGCGTGCCCGGAGGCCCAGGTACAGAGACTCCAGATCAGTACGCCGGCCGCGATGACGCGGGTACGGCTGAAGCGGTCCGCCAGGGTTCCCATGAACAAGGCCATGAAGCCGAAGCTAAGGACCCAGACCGCGCCGACCAGAAAGCCATACTGGGCATTGCTGAGTGCCAGATCCTTGATGATCTGTGGCGAGAAGCCGAGCAGCATGTTGCGGTCTGGCACCTGTTCGGTGGATCGCGTGGCGCAGCATCTGGGCGTCGATCGCAGGACCATATATAGCCGCCTCTCACATCGCTTATCTCGCTGATCACGCATATCTCGCCATCGATTGGCGGCTGCCGCGCTCGTGCGGCCCCCGTCCCTGCCGCATTGCAGTAGGGCAATTCCAAAACCCACGGAGAATTCTCATGCACCTGATTGCCTATCGTCCCTCCAACGCCGGCATTGAAACTGAAGCCAGCGTCGGCGTCCTGGCAGATGGCCTCATTACCCCCTTGACGTCCCTGGGCAACTTCTACAAGGACACGGATGGCTGGCTGGCGCAGGCACGAACACTGCGCAAGGGCTCTCTGGCACAGGCCGACGTTACCTTGGCGGTACCCGTTCCAGCCAGTGCGAAGATCATCTGTGTAGCAATCAACTATGTTGAGCATGGCAAGGAAGGCGGGCTGCCGACGCCCCCTTTCCCCAATCTGTTTGCGCGCTGGGCTTCGACGCTGGTCACGTCGGGCACCGCAGTACCGGTGCCATCGACGGAGCCCGACGGCGTCGATTGGGAGGTCGAGCTGGCGGCGATCATTGGGAAGCCGCTGCTTGAAGCCGATGAGGACCAAGCGCTGGGCGGGGTACTGGGTTACACGGTCTTCAATGATTTGAGCGGACGGGCCTCCCAGCTTCAGAGCATGACGCTCAGCACTGGCCAGTGGGGTCTTGGCAAGAATCTCGACAGCAGCGGCCCTATCGGATCGATCATTGCTATCGCGGACTCGGTGGATCTCGCGAACACGCGGTTGACGACCCGAGTGGATGGCGAAATCATGCAGGACGGCACCACGGCCGACATGGTGTTTTCTGTCTCCCAGATCATCGAATTCATCACGCGGACGATCAGCTTGCAGCCCGGAGACCTCATCGCTACCGGGACACCAGCGGGTGTCGGCTTTGGCCGCAATCCGCGCATCTACGCCAAGCCCGGATCGGTCGTCGAAGTGGCCGTGCAAGGCATCGTGGCGGTGACAACGCCCATAGTCGCAAGGAACTAGAGACCACTGGCCAAGTCGGCAGGCGGGCATCTGGAGACTATCCTGATTCCCAGCCCGCCGTAGCCAAAGAAGAATATTCGAAAGGAGACCGTTGTGATCAAGATTCGCGGTGCAAAATATGTGGTCTATGGGGTTAGCGACCTAGCCAAGACGCGGGGGTTCATGGCCGACTTTGGCCTTGTTCCCGTAGATTGGCCTGGGCGCGCCGCCTATTTCAGAGGGGCGCTATCCAGTCCCTATCTTTATGTGGCAGAACAAGCCGCCGAACCGGCGCTCAAGGCGATCGGTCTCGAAGTGGGCAGTGTGGAAGATCTGACGCATGCGATGCGTTTCGAGGGGGCGTCGCGGATTCGTGAACTTGATCGTCCGGGTGGTGGCCTGTGTGTTGACGTCGAGTTGCCGGGCGGGGTAAGGCTCGAATTGGTTCACGGCATCGAGGACGTCGCGGAGTTGCCGGTGCATCCGCCGTGCGTGCTTAACGAGGGCATCCGGAAGGCGCGCTTCAACGTACCACAACGGCCCCGTGGCGGGCCGTGCCAGGTGCTTCGCCTGGGGCATATCGCCTTGGCCGTACCTGATCCCGTGGCGGCGAGGGACTGGGCTGTTCGCAATCTGGGCATGATTGTTTCAGACTCGATGCTGCAATCCGGCTCCACGGACGAATACCTCGGCTTCTTCATGCGTTGTGATCAGGGCGCGACGCCTACTGATCACCACACGCTCCTGATCGCAAAGGCGGAGGCCACGAACGTCCATCATGTTTCCTTCGAGGTCCAGGATTTCGACGCGGTTCATATGGGGCATGAGTGGTTGAAGGCGAAGGGCTACAAGGCCCACTGGGGCGTCGGCCGCCATGTCCTTGGCAGCCAGGTATTCGACTACTGGTGGGATCCGGATGGGTTCCGCGTTGAGCATTACGCCGACGGTGACCTCTACGACAACACAGTTCCGGCAATGACAGTCGAGGGAACGGATGATCAGTTGTGGATATGGGGCCCGGAAGTGCCCCTCGCGTTCTTCCAGCAGACCCGGGAGGCTTAGGCTGCCGCCGCGTCACCAAAGCCGGCACATGATGGTCAGCGGTCAATCACAGCGCAGGTGGCGTAGCGAGATGCAATTTCGCTGTGGGTCGACAAGGTAATGCGGATGCATTGGAGTACCAGCCCAGGTCAATGGAGGAGCTGGCCGCGCGGGCCGCGTGCACACTCAGCCTTCGAGTTCGGGGCGTCCGGTGAGCGCCTGAGCATTCAACCGGTCGATGCAAAACACTAAAGTCTGCGTGAGCAGTGAGGGGTGTTGCAAATGAAGCAAAGGCGGCCTGCCCTGTCACGTCTACTCGGAAAACGGGGGAAGTTGCACCATGAGGAGCGTCGCACCTGGCGATGACTGGATATCGAAGATGCCCCCAAGCCTGCCGACACGCGCGCGCATACTGCGCATGCCCGTTCCATGGTCTTCTCCATCGCCGCGGGGAATGAAGCCCACGCCGTTATCGTGGACGGTGACTCGTAAGCCCTGCTCGTCATAGCGCATCCCGATTTCGACTTGGCTTGCGCGACTGTGCTTGAACACGTTCGTCAACGCCTCTTGCACGATTCGCATGATCTCCGTGCTTTTAGCGGACGGCAGCATGCAGGCTTCAATGCCGGAAGGGTGCCAGCGACATTCGATGCCTTGTGTTTCGAGCAGACGCGTCAGGCGGTGCCGCAGCGGCGCGATCTGCTCGGCCAACGTTGTCTCTCCATAATGCTGACTTGCGGTCGAGTCGATGATAAGGCGCAGATCGTCACGCAATTCCTTCAGGATGGACAAGAAGCGTTGAGGTGGGACATCCTGGGGTGCGCGTTCGAGCGCCACGATACTGCTTACCAGTGTGCCTCCTTGCGACGTTAGCGCAGTGTAGAAAACAAAACCGCCGATGATCGTGAGAAAGGTCAGTAGATCGTGAACGCCGGCGACCACGAAAACCGCAGTGCAACAGGCGAGGATACGGTGCTCGGTGCGCCCTTGTCGCCACGCGAAGAAGATGAAGACCAGGCTGGTCGCAAAGAAATGGATGGCCTGCCCGATATACAGCACCGTTCGTACGTCATGAATCCGCTGGTGTGGCACGCATAGTTGTACCGCGCTGGAAAGGATGACGATGAGCCAAAGAATACGCTCGAAGCGCGGCCAGCGCCGCGCACAAAACCGCAAGGTGAAGACGGTGTATGAGGTACAGTACACCGAGAATGCGATGACGTTGGCGATTTCCCATCCGTCCGTGCCCGCGAACGGCCAGGGGCTGGTCGCGGTTAGGTTGCAGCCGAAAATCCACCACGTAAGCGACATGAGGGAAAACCAGCTATAGACGGTTTCCCGACGTCGCATCAGCCACATCGACAGGAAGAAACATCCCAACGTGGCGGTGACCGCAAGACTGAACAACTGCAAATCAATCCGAATCCAGCGAGCGTAGTTAGATCGTGCTTGCAGGAGCGCGGGAGGCCCGATTGTCGCGCTTCCCAATCCGGACTGATAGATAGCGAACCCGGACACGCGCACGAGCATCGTGTTGGTGCCTTCATGCAGGAGCGCGGACGGCAGCAGCAAATAGCGCGGCATGTTCCAGGCGCGCGACAGCGGCTCGGAGAGGTGGGCATCGCGATCGAGAAGGGTGCCGTTCAGATAGATCGCACCAGACAAATTGAGGTAGTCGAGCAAGACTGCGGCAGGCGTGTCGACGCGCGCCTGTTGCCAGCTCAGCCGGTACCATACGACGCCATCAAATTCAGGCCAGCGCGTCGACCAGACGTCGGGAAGCTTGACGTCGACCCAACCGGCGGCAGGAGGGTGATCCTGCTCGATGGGGATTGCGGGTTGTGCGTCCAGCGGGTAGGCGCGAACAGCTTGGACGTTGACGAACGAAAGCGCTTCAGCCGGCTGGGTTGCTGGTGCCGCGGCCCACGATGAAGGCGTGAGCACGCACGTGCAAATTATGGCAGCCAGCCATACGAGCGCGCTTCGAAGATCGCCTGCGTGCGTGAATTGACGGCGAGCTTCTTGTAGATATTTCTGATGTGGCATCCGACCGTTAGCTTCGACAGTGACAGGACATCGGCGATTTCGCGATTGGTCAACCCCTTGGACACCAGCGAGAGAATCTCGATCTCGCGTGCGCTAAGCGGTGACGTCTCGGCTTGTCGCGATGCCCTGGCCGTTTGATTCGCGAGCAGTGTTCCCCCGGTACCGATCAGTTCAAGAATCCGTTTCGCGACAAACGGATCAATCGGTGCTCCGCCGCGCAGCGCGCTGCGGATCGACAGCGAGATCTCGACGTCGTCGCGCTCCTTGAGCAAATAGCCGGTCGCGCCAGCCTGCAGTGCCGTCACGACTGTCTGTTCGGTATTCCACGTAGAGATTACCAGAATCGGCAACGCCGTATCACTCTGGTGGAGAACGCGAATGAGGTCGATCCCGTTCCCGTCCGGCAGGCCGACGTCGACCAGCGCCATCGCGATGGGCTGTTCGGCGATAAGCGCTTGGGCTTGGGCAATGTTGCCGGCAAACTTCAACGTTTCGCTCGCGTAGCCCAGCGACATCAGCAAGTCGCGCAAGCGCATCTGCGTCAGCGGATCGTCTTCGACGATCAGTATCGGGCCGGGCAGCAGTGAGTCGTCGGGATTTGAGGAGACGTTCGTCATGGGCGAGTTCGGCAGTATACATCGGGGCGTTGCTGATTGTCCGCTCACTTTGGCAACGCATGTGTGTTTTATGGGAAGGCAAGCCTGGGGTTACTGCAAGCAAAGACTCTGTCGCACTTCGGCAGAAGCTTAGCCGGGGGCGCGCAAGGCGCAATACCTCGTTTGCGGGATTGGCTGGACCTCGATCTCGTACTGCCAACCTGTCGATCCTCACGCGAACCGGGGCTTGTGATACCGGTCAGCTCCTACCAGTTTTTAGGTATTTGTGGTCGGGGTCCGGTGTCCTACTATCGCTACGCGGATGACGCTGCCTGTCAGTCTCCAAAAGACAGGGGAATAGAGAACAACAACGGAGCGCGTCGTACGGGGAGTCCATCTCATAGCCAGCGCCATGACACCGTCTTGCCTGTGGCTTTCGGCTCGCGGAGGCAGCGTTCCGGCTTGCCTTGCGCGAACTCGCCGGCACGATCGACACCACTATTGAGCAGATGTCGGCTGCGCCATAGCGGGTTGATCAGGGCAGATCGTTTTGTGGTCACGGTGCCTCTCGGTGTAGCGGAGGCAAACGTCTATTGGCACGGGGAAGTCGCGCGCCGCGCTGCTGGCGCAGCATTCGGGAAAATAGAAGAAGCAAATGAATCGCGTCTATCGAGTCGTCTGGAATCCCGTATTGGATATCTTGCAGCCTGTTTCGGAAAGCGCCCGTTCGCGCGGCAAAGGCGGGCGCGGGCGCCATGCGCTTGCGGACGCCCGCATGATTGCCTGCGCGCTCGTCATGACGCTTGCATCCGGCGCGGCCTTGGCCGATGGCGCGGGGGGGCAAGGCGTCCAAGCTGTTTCCGGTCCGGATGGCGGTGCGGGAACGGGGGCCGGCACTTTCGGAAATGGCGGCAGCGGCGGCTATTTGACTGGAGGCAGCGCCGGCATGGCCGGAACGCTTGCCGGCACAGGGGGCGCAGGCGGCGGTACATCACTAGCCTCGGACAGTACCAACACGGCCGCGGAAGACGGCGCTGCCGGAGCGTCCTCGGCCAGCGCTGGCGGCAGTGGTGGCAATACCGGCGCGATCGTAGGTGGCGGCGGGGGCGGCGGCGGGACGAGCGGTGCCTTTGGCGGCGGCACGGCTGGAAGTGCCAACGGGGGCGCCGGCGGCACGGGCCTGTCCCTGAGCGGGACGAGCGGCAACTACTCGAATGCCGCGGCAGGCACGATCGTAGGCGGTGGCGGTGGTGGCGGCGGAGCCAGTATGAGTAGTCTCGTCACGAACAATGTTGCCAACGGCGGCGTCGGCGGAGCGGGCGTCTCGTGGACGGGCAGCGTTCAGACACTCAATAACGCAGGGACCGTCGCGGGCGGCGGTGGTGGCGGTGGCGGATTGAGCCAGGATGGTGGAACGGCGTCCTCGACCGCCAGCGCCAGCGGCGGCGACGGCGGCGCGGGCATGAAGGTTTCCGGTAGCAACGACATCCTCGTCAATTCGGGTGTCATCATCGGCGGAAATGGCGGAGGCGCCGGATTCGGAGGCTCGTCGACGGTCACCGGCGCAGGAGGAGCCGGGGTCATCGGCGCCGGTCTCACGGTTATCAACGGCGGTACGATTGCTGGCGGCATGTCGGGCGATGGTCATACGCAGGCTGACGCCATCACATTCACCAGCGGCACCAATTCGCTCATGCTGAACAGCGGCTCCGTCCTGAACGGTGCTGTGGACGTGGCGACCGGCGCTACCGCGACGATTACGGCAGGTGCCCTCGGGTTGAATGTCACCGGCGGCTCGTCCGGCAGTCGCGCACTGATCGTCAACGGCGCGACGACGATCAATACCAACGGCAACGCATTGACCATTTCCGGCAGCATTTCCGGCAGCGGCGCGCTGACTGCGACCGGCAACAACACCGGCGGCGACCATCTGATGCTCGGCACCGTGGGCGTCGGCTCGCTGACCGACAGCGTGGCGACCACGCTGAACGGCAACGTGACGACCGGCGGAGGGCAGACCTACAACAGCGCGGTGACGCTGGGCGCGGATGTGGCGGCGTCCGACACCAACGGCGGCAACATCGCGTTCAACTCGGCCGTGGACGGCGCACACAATCTCACCGCACCGACGATGGGCGCCGTCAGTTTCGCCGGTGCGCTAGGTGCCTCGACGGCGCTGAACAGCGTGACTACCACAAGTGGCACGTTCAGCGCGGGCAGCACAATCAACGTCACCGGCTCACTGTCGATCACCACCACAGGCGGCAGCATCGGCCAGAGCGCTTCATGGATCGTTGGCGGAGCGACGACCCTCAACGCGGGCAGCAACGCGATCACCCTGAGCAATGCCGGCAACGTATTCATCGGTGCGGTGAACCTGGCCGGCGGCAACGCGCAACTGACCAGCGGCGGCGCATTGACCCTCGGTTCGGTGAACACCGGCGCGTTGACGGCGACCAGTGGCGGTAGCCTCAATCTCGGTACGGGGGTTGTCGGCGGTGCACTCAACGCGACCAGCCAGGGCGATATCAGCCAGACGGGCGCCTTGTCGATCAGCGGTTCAAGCGCGCTCAATGCAGGCAGTGGCGCGGTCATCCTGACCAACGCCGGCAACATGTTCGGCGGCGCGGTGTCGGCTTCGGGCAGCTGGGTGTCGCTAGCCAGTTCCGGAAATCTCAACGTTGCGGCCTTGACCAGCAGCAATCACGGCAATGTCAGTCTGACCGCAGGCGGCGCCTTGACGCTTCCCGCCAGCGGCATCACCACCGGTACCGGCGATCTGGCGCTGAGTGCCGGCAGCGGCTTGCTAAGCGCCGATGGCAACCTCAGCGGCGGCGCCGTCAGCTTGTCTTCCGGCGCCGGCATGGCGCTGAGCGGGAATGTCTCCGGCTCCAGCGTGAACCTGTCTTCGTCGTCGGGCACGATGGTGTTGACGGGCGTGCTGGCCTCAACGAGCGGCACCACGATCAACGCCGGTACGCTGCAGGTCGGCAACGGCGGTACCTCTGGCGCCATCACGGGCAATGTCGTCAACAAAGGCACGCTGGCTTTCAACCGCAGCGACAACATCACCTTCGGCGGCACAATCTCCGGTAACGGCGCGCTGGTGCAGTCCGGCACCGGCACGTTGACGCTGACAGGCGCCAACACCTACACCGGCGACACGACGGTCAAGAGTGGCACGCTCGAAGTCGGTGACCAAGGCCATCCGACCGCCCGCGTGGCCGGCAATGTCCTGGTCGACCCGAACGGCACGCTGCGCGGCCACGGGACCGTGGGCGCGAGCGTCACCAACTACGGCGCCGTGTGGCCGGGGGGCTCCATCGGCGTGCTCAGCGTCGCCGGTGACTACGCGCAGGCGCCCAGCGGCAAGCTGATGATCGATGTCAGTCCCACGGCAGCCTCGCAGCTGACCGTGGGCGGTACCGCCTCGCTGGCTGGCACGCTGTCGCTCCTGTATGGCCCGGGCACATACCGGACAACGACCTACCGCATCATCAATGCCGGCGCCGTCAACGGCGGATTCGCAACGGTCACTGGCAATACGCCGCAAGGGTTCACCCAGAGCGTGGCGATGGGCGCCGGCGCGGTCGAGCTTGCCTTGATCGCGGCCAACCCGATGGTGGTCGCTCCGAGCAACGCGACCGTCTTCGGCGCGCTGGGCTCGGCCGTCGTTCGCGAAGGCCAGCGCATCAATGGCGTGCTTCTCGATCGGCTCGGTGGGGCATGCGCGGATGCGCCTGCCTGGCCCATCCAGTGTGCGAGGCCGGGCGAGCAGGGCTGGGCACAGGCTACCGGCAACATCACGCGGGTCGACGGCAACCACGACGCGCCCGGCTACGACGACCGCCGCTACGGGTTCCTGGCCGGACTCGACCACCCGCTTGGCGACTGGACGCTGGGTGTCGCGGCCGGCTATAGCCACGGGGATGTCTCCGAAGATGGCACGGGCAGCAGGGGCTCGCTCGACACGCTGCGCGTGGCCGGCTATGGCGGCCGCGCGTTAGGCCCTGTCAACCTGGCGGGCACGCTGGGCTATGCCTATGACTTCCTGTCATCCAAACGGTCCTTCGCCGGCCTGGGCAATGCCGAGGGCAGCGCCCATGGGCAGGAGCTGCATGCTGGCGTGCAGGCCGCCGTGCCGCTGCCGGCGGGCGCGCTGGTGGTCACGCCGCGCGCGGGGGTGCGCTACCAGTATTTCCACGGGCAGACCTTCAGCGAAACCGGCCCCACCAGCCAGAGCCTGACGGTGGGAGCGCAGAACCTGCGCAGCCTGCAGCCGTATGTGGGCCTGACCGTAGGCTACCCGCTCCTCATGCAGGCCGAGCGGCCAGCGCTGATCGAGGCGCGCCTGGGGTATGCCTATGAGACGCTGGGGACGGGCCGCGAGGTGGCGGTGACGTCCGCCGACGGCACCGGTTTCGTGATCCCGGGCGCGACGTCGTCGCGTGGCATGTTGAGCGCCGGCCTGTCGTTAGCGCTGCCGCTGCGCAAGTCGCTGGATTTGCAGGCGAGTTACGACACGCTGATCCGTACGGGGAATGTCTCGGCGCAAACCTTCAAGCTGGGCCTCAATTATCGATTCTGATGGGTGCGGCGCCGCGACATGGTTGTTCGAAGTGCAGCAGAAGACTCTCCGAAGCGAAGCAAACGGCCGGAGTCGAACACTTGTTGGTAAGGCCATGCATTTCTTTGACACATCTCAGGATTACGCAAGGCATTCCGTGCCGCGCTGCGTGTTGATCTTTGCTCGATGGGACGGGCGTCGTCGGAAAACGCGGCTGACCACGCCTGCAATGCCGCAGGCGTGGTCCCTAGACTTAGTGATACCGCGTGCTTAACCCATCAGCACGATGCCGAAGAGATTCATCCGCGGCGGCTAGTCAATCTGGACCTTCGCATGCTGAATGACTTCAGTCCAACGCTTGGTGTCTTCATTGATCAGCTTCTGGAGGTCCGCAGCCGTACCTGGCAAAGGGCGTGCGCCCTGAGCAGCCAATTGCTGGATCGTGGACTTGTCGTTCGCAATCGAGATCACGGTGTCCTGGAGTTTCTTGATCACTTGCGGACTCGTATTAGCCGGAGCCATCAGGGCAGACCACGATTCTGTGTTCGCATCCTTGATACCCAACTCGTCGAAAGTCGGAATGTCAGGAATCGCCGGGCTTCGCTCCTTGCTCGCAATGGCTAGTACGCGAACCTTGCCCGGCTTGATATAGGGTTGCACCGTTGGGAGATTGACAAAGAGCACCTGTACCTGACCCGCCAGGAGATCCGCAGTAGCAGGGCCAGCACCTTTGTAGGGAACATGGGTGAACGCCGTGCCGGTCCTGAGCATGAATAGTTCGCCGACCATGTGGTTTGCCGACCCCATCCCGGCCGATCCCATGTTCAGCTTTCCGGGATTTGCCTTGGCATACCGCAGCAATTCGGCCATATTCCTGGCAGGGGTGTTTTCTGACACCACCAACACATTTGGGACGGTAGCAAATAGCGCGACCGGCTTGAAATCTCTCGACGGCGAGAAAGGCAGGTTCTTGGATAGCAGTGGCTGAATCACTTGATTTGCCGGCGTTGCGTACAAGAGCGTATAGCCATCGGATTTCGCGCGCGCAACGTAGGCGGCTCCGATGTTCCCTCCGGCCCCGGCCCTGTTGTCGACAACAACCGGCTGCCCCAACACTGCCGACATCCGTGTGGCAAGAAGGCGCGCTGTGAGATTGACGGTGCCGCCGGGCGCGAACGGCACTACGAGATTGATTGGTTTGTCCGGGTAGGTTTCAGCGTTTGCTGCCGAAACGACACCCATGGCAAAGGCGAGAACTACGACGAACTTGGACATCGCTCGATTCCTCGGTGAATAGGCGTAGGAACTACGCGCCTTGCTCGGACTCAGGGGAAACGAGCGCGCGGGTACGTCGTTCCAACAACGTTTGTGCTTCGACGAGCCGGTGACCAACCGCATCGATTGCATCTGTCTTCTGTTTGAGTGAGCGCTTTTGCTCGCCAATGTGCTGGAGGACGCCATCCGGAGCCGGTGCGCCATACGACCGGCGCGCGGCAACGTTGCGAACCGGATCCAGGCACTCGCCGATATCGTCTTCCGATAGGGAGGCCCTTCGCCCCACCTGTTCGAGCGCTTCGGCATCGATCATTTGGACAGTAATCCCCGTAGCAGGGATTCCTTGATCAAGCGCTTGCCGAACGACAGCGCCAATGATGTGATGCGCGTCTCGGAACGAGAGGTCGGCTTTTCGGACCAGCAGGTCTGCCAGATCGGTGACAGCCGAGAAGTCCTGCGCCGCACGGTCTGCCATGCGCAGCCGATTTGGCTCAACGCGTTCCACAAGCAGTTTCATCAGTTCGAGAGCCTTTACGGCCTCCTCGCAGCTCTCCCAGCACGTCCTCGTGCTTTCCCGGCTACTGTCGCCCGAGTGCGAAAAATGGGTAGATTTGACTGCCGTCAGTGCGGCCGACGTCAGTCCGATCAGATAGGATGTCTTTCCCCGCAGATACTCCAGAACGACCGGATTCTTCTTTTGCGGCATGATGCTGGACGTGCCGGAAATGCTGTCGGGGAACGACAGGAATCCGAACTCCGGCGTCGACCAGATGTAGAAATCCTGCACCATCCGGCTGCAAGTGATCATCATGATCGAGAGCACCGCGCTCAGTTCCAATGCGAAATCGCGTGATGCAACCCCGTCCAGCGAGTTCGCCATGGGCCGGGAGAAGCCCAGCAGCGAACTGGTCGACGCCCGATCGATGGGGAACGAGGTGCCGGCCAAGGCACAGGCGCCAAGTGGGCAATTGTCTGTCGTTTCCAGGACGTGCATGAGGCGATCAATATCCCGGGACCAGGCATCGACCAGTCCCGACAGATAGTACCCATAGGTGATGGGCTGCGCAGCCTGCATGTGCGTGTAGCCAGGCATCACATAGGTGGCGAACCTCTCCGCTTGCGCCGCCGCAGCGCCAGCGACATCGGTCAATGCCCGACTGATGCGTAGAATGAAATCACGAGCGCGAATACGATCGTTGGTGGCGCCCATATCGTTGCGACTGCGTGCCGTATGCAAGCGACCACCGATGTCCTGACCTACCAGCCTAATCAGATGAGCTTCGTAGTTGAAATAAGCATCCTCTCGCGCTGCGTCGAGCTCAACCGCTTCGGGGCCGTCCTCCTGCATCTTTATCAGAGCATTGGCCAGTTGAATCGACGTCTCCCGGTCGAGAATGCCTTGGTCGTTAAGCATCAACAGGTGAGAGAAATTGATTTGAGTCAGAATCGCGAAATTTTTCGCGAAGAATTCCCTGGTCGTGCGGGGCTGGAAAATGTAATCAATAACCTCTTTCGCGGGAGGTTGTTTGAGTCGGCGGCTAACTTTCGATTCCATGATGGCAGCACTCTGTTAATAGGGTACGACAAGTTTGGAATGAGGCGGACCATGCGTCAAATCAGCGTTTTACTGCTATTCATACAAAATTGATATGATAGGATCCGGTGCGCGCGGCCGGAGCGGATCGGCCAAAATGTGTGCTTTTGAGGACCTCACATGAACTTCAAGCAAGTCGAGGCGTTCAGGGCCGTGATGACGACGCGTTCGATGACCACGGCAGCCGGACTCCTCCACACCTCTCAGCCGAATGTCAGTAGATGGATCTCGCTCCTGGAGCAGACAGTTGGGTTCACACTATTCCAACGAATCGGGACGCGGCTGGTCCCGACGGCGGAAGCGGAGGCGTTTTATGCCGACGTGGAACGCGCATTTCTCGGCCTGGAGTCCCTGGGAGAAAGCGCGGATTCGATTCGCCGCCGAGGGACCGGCTTGCTCCGCGTTGGCGCGGTAGGCTCGATTGCACACTGCGTGTTGCCGGACGCCCTTCAGATTTTCAGGAGTATGTTTCCAGACATACCGATTGTGGTTAATCTGGGGCGGTCCGATGTCGTCGCAAAATGGACGGCGACTGGTTTTTGTGATGTTGGATTCTGCTCTATTATCACTGATTTGCCGAGCCTGGATTTTGAACTGATCAATACTGCTCGGGGTGTGGTAATTGTCAATAGTTCGCATAGGCTGGCCGCGCATGATGTCGTGTATCCAAGCGATTTTGAGAATGAACACTTCATATCGCTGCCCATGGGTAGCCCAAACCGAAACCAGATAGATCGTCATTTCCCTAATGACCTCAGGCATCTCTCTATCGAGACGCCATACGCCTCGACAATTTGCACGATGGTTAGCAAGGACCTCGGCTCGTCTATCGTAAGTCCGATAGATTCCCGAGCGCTTCGAATGCAAAATGTTGTCGAGATCCCTTTTTCTGAAGTGGTTCCGTTCAATAGCTACGCCGTGACATCGGACCATTTTCCAGTGGGATTCCTGGCGAATCGACTAACAGACTGTGTGCGCCGTAGCTTCGAGGCCCTAAGACATTCAATAGACTGATTTTTGGACCAGTGGTTTTCCAACGACAGCAGATTGGGAAGTCCGTATTATCGATTGCCGGTTAAAGGCGGCACTGGATAGGCGCTTGCGGCGCCGAGAATCCACGCGGGTCTTAATTGCGGCCCGCTGGCCTCCGCCTGCCGCAGGTCCGGCGAGCGGCTGTGAGCGGTCATCCAAGCTGACGTTGCCGATCGCCTTCTCGTCGGCCGGTACGGTCATTGGTTTGCCTGGTTGACCGACCGAAAATGGCTGTGGATTCAACCGGTCGATGCAACACCCTAGAGGCTCTGTGAGCGGGGTGTTGCAAATGAAGCAAAGACGGCGGATCTACTACTCGGAAACCCAGAAGGCGTTGATGTGGGAGCGCTGGTCTCCGACAGGCATCTACTCGTCCCTTTCCGGTCATTCAGCTCTCGGCGGTCGTAATGGTCAGTCTAAGGGATGTTGGATGCATACTGAGGCTGCCCTAACGATCAGCGACAGTGTCGGATGCCATACCCGCGAGCGCACCACTATCGACATCCAGCCAGACTTGATGCGACGCCTCATCGTCTCGCAACATGGCGATCACAAGTTCGACATCTTTGGTGGCCTCCCGCATGTGAACAATCTGATTGGATCGCGTCACTAAAAAAATCATCAGAAGTCAGATCGTGTGTGCGATAGAAGCTCTTTACATCTGAGCTGTCAGGCTCAGCGCGAAGCGGCGGCCTTGGTCCACCATCCAGTTGCCGCTCAAGCCGTTGGCGCGACTACGCTCGTCCACGGGCACCATCTTGTTGGTCAGGTTCAGCACGGCAAAATTGATCGCGAGATTCTTGGATATGCGATACATGCCGCCTAGATCGAGCGTGGTGGTGGAGGGTCTTTCGCGTACGCCCTGGGCGCCATTGCGGAATGCTGCCCATTGCTCCTTGCCGATGTAGTTGATGTCGGCGTAGAGATTCAACTGGGGCAGGGGTGTCCAATTCACCTGCATATTGAGCTTGTGTTTTGGTGTCTTATCCAATGGGTAACCGTTCAGCGAGCTGCCATTGAATGCTCTTTCCGCTTTGCCCTCGCGTCGCGATTGGGTCATCGTGTACGACCCGGAGATCTTCCATTGCGTGGCCAGATGTGTGCCGGCGCCAAGTTCGAGGCCGTACAGTTTGACCTTGTCGATGTTGTTGTACGCGTAGATATTGCGGCCAGGGGAGTTGGGGTCAGCGACCCCTGTGTCGTAGCTGGTTACTTTGTTTTTGAGCAGGTTGTTGAATAGGGTGAGGCTGACTTGACTCCTGCCCTGGTCGTAACGCACGCCCAGCTCCTGCGTGAGGCTGGTTTCGGGCTTGAGGTTCGCGTTTCCGCACAAGGTGCCGGGGACAGCGCCCGCCACGCCGCCAGTTGTCATGCAATAGCCAGCGGTGCTCTGACGCAAAGTAGGGGGTTTGAAGCCGGAGGACACGCCGCCGCGCATCGTCCATGCTGGACTGATTTTGTATACGCCGTAAATGCGCGGGCTGACATGGCTGCCATATCGATCGTCATGGTCGAGCCGCACGCCGGTGGTCAGCGTGAATCTACTGTTGACGAAATAATCGTTCTCGCCGAACAGGGCCCAGGCATCGCGCTTGATGTTGTCCGAATTCGGCGCATGGCCCTTCGGTACCGCATCCTGCCTTCCCACGCCGGATAGCCGGGCCCAGATATGCTGACCGCCCGCGGTCAGGATATTGCGTTCTCCTGCCCATGGCACCTCCAGCTTCCCTTCGAGCACCGTGTCCGTGATGGCGGGCCTGATCGGAGTCTGGCCCGATGCCGTCCATTGGTCCTGCGTGCCCCGCTCTCCATACAGGGACAAGGTGGAGTTGCCGATGTCCCATCGCCCATCGTGCGTGACGCCCCAGTACTCGCGTGCATGGCGAGTCTCGACGATGGTCGTCGGCGCATTGCGTGGCGTTGCGGCCGCGATACTCCGTCCAGGCGTGCTGAGATAGGTCAGTTGCTCTCGTCCCGCGTTCAGGCTGAAATCCTGATTGCGCGCCGGCTTGACCGCCAGCTTGACGTCAAAGCTGAGGTCGCGTTGACCGTTTGCCCCGCTGGTGCCATTGAGCGGGTAATAGATATTGTCTTCGCCGCGATGCAACGCCTTGCCCGATACCTGCAAGCCGACCACATCTTTCTTGACCGGGCCGCCGACCCAGAAATCGATGCTCCGGGTGTCGCCCTGGTTTTTCTCCTGCTGCAACACGCCGCCGACGGTGACTGTGCCGCCCCATGTCTCGGGGACCTTGCGCGTGATGATATTGATCACGCCGCCCATCGCATCCGCGCCGTACAGGGACGACATCGGGCCCCGCACCACCTCGATGCGCTCGATCGCGCTCAACGGAGGTAGCAGATTGCCTTGAACGCCGGCCGTGCTCCGATTCATCGTCTCCCGGGTGTTCTGGCGCTTGCCGTCCACCAGCATCAGCGTGTATTCGCCCGGCATTCCGCGGATCGCGATGTCTTGGTCGTTCGGGCCGGCGCCCACCACGCTGACGCCTTCCACGGAACGCATGATGTCGGCCAGCGAGTTGTATGGTCTGGCCTCGATGTCCTTGCGAGTGATCACGGAAATGCTGGCCGGGGCCTCCTGGATGGCCTGCTCGCGCTGACTGGCAGTCACGACCACGGTCCCCAGCGTTACGTCGCCATCTGATGGCTTCGCCGGCTGTATCTGCGCCCAGGCACTGGATGCACCCAGGACGCCGGCAGCCACCGCGGACTTGAGGGCAAAACAGGGTAAGGAATGTGACATGATTTCAATTTAGGTAATGAGATGCATTCGCGTTTGCATTATCTAGGTTGAAAGCATGCGAAGTGTTTGCGCAAGAAACGAACTTGTTTGCGCGCCTGTCTTCAACGCTGACCGCTGCGCTGGGCAAGTTTCGGTGTTACCCCGAAACGCCGTTTGTAGGCAGTGGCGAAATTTGCAGGGCTGGTGTAGCCGGCTAGTGCCGCCGCTTGCTTGATGCTGAGGGCATCGCGCTCCAGCGCCAGCCGGGCTCGCTGAAGGGCGCTCTCGCGCAAGAAGTCGAAGATGGTCGTGCCGTAGGCGCTACGGAATTGCCGCTGCATGGTATTGGCGTTCATGCCCATCTGGCGCGCCATATCCTCGAGCGAAAGCTGGTTGGCTGCCGCACCGCTAAGGAATGCCCGCAGCTCCGCCATGCGGCAATACCCTCTTGGGCTAAGGCCTGTCGTATTCGTCTGCGCAATGTTGTGGATGATGCTCTGGCTGCCCCGGGGCGGCGCTAATGCCTCTGCCAGCAAGTCCAGCATGCGGCTTTCCAGGTAAATGGCCTGCAAGATCGGTTCATAGGCAGGCGGTCGGACGATCTGCTCGGCCAGGGCTATCGCGCGTGGCGTAGGTTGCCAAGGCTGCGCCAGCAGGTGGGAGGACAGCAGGGAACGCAAGCGCGCCGGCATCGCCGCACAACTGGCCTCCTGGAGGTGCTGCAGCCATTGGTCGGAGATGACGAAACTAAGTCGTCGCGCATAGTTTCCTCTATGGATTCGACGGCTGAAGGTTTCGGGCTCGATGGCGTTCATCAGGAATGCCTGAGCGCAGCTCGGCCACCCATGGGAAATCTCGTGTGCGCTGCGTGGGCAGGCGGTCGTCAGTACCACGCGCCGGTTGCCATACGACAGGTCCAGATTTCCCTCGAGCAGCAGCACCAGGTGTAGGCCGGGGGCGCAGCGCCCGGAGGCGGTGCCATCGAATTCGTCCGTCGCGTCATCGGCGTGCATTTGCAGGCCTGGTCGCACTTCACGGATCTTGGCAATGTGTGCAGCAAATCCTGGCTTGCTGGGATCAGGAAGACGGTCTTCGAGCGCATCCATGCTGCCTACCCTTTTGAGCTTGGCGGCGCCGGCCGCGTATCCGGCGGGGCAGCGCAAACCATTTCGTTGCTTTGCCAAACAAACGGCGCCACATCGCACATCCCTTTCAGGATAGAATTAAATGAGAATCATTAGCATTATCGAGGTGAGCGTGAGAAAGACAAGCAAATTTTTGTTGCGGATCTGCGCGGTGGTGCTGTGTTGCGCGCTCAGCGCAGCGCAGGCACAGGAGACCGTCACCGATCTGGCAGGCCGCAGCGTCCGCAACTCCGCCGGCACCGCTCGCATCCAGCCGGTCGCGCTGCAGGGCGAGTACTGGAGGAGCCTCGGGCTTTGACATGCCGATATCCGTATCCATATCCGCATCCATCACGCGCCGCACGCTGTTGTCGGCGGGCCTGGGGAGCGCGCTCTCCGGTTGCGTCACATTCATGAAATCCAGCGCCTCGTCCCGTGACTTGCCGAGCCTCGCCGCCTCGGCGCCCGTTCAGGTCCCAGCGAGCCGGCAGCTCGACGTGACGATCGCCGGGCAACGCCGGCGCATTTTCGTCGCATTGCCGCCGGAGCCCGCGCCGCAGCAGGGATATCCCGTCTTGTACGTGCTGGACGGTAACGCGTTGTTTCCCTTGCTCGCGCAGCTGGCGCGCAACCGTGCCGCGCGCCCCGATGGCGCGCAGGCCAGCACGCCGGTAGTGGTCGGGCTGGGATATGCCACGGATGCCCCTTACGACATGCAGGGCCGCACCGACGACTACACCTTGGCCGCGACGCCTGGCCCGACGCCCGGAGCGAGCCGCAGCGGCGCAGATCGATTCCTGGCCTTCCTCGAGCATGATGTGCAGCCGTGGCTGGCGCGGCAGCTACCCATCGATCCACAGCGGCAGATCCTGTTCGGCCACTCCTATGGCGGATTGCTGACCTTGTACGCGTTGTTCACCCGCAGCCGCATGTTTCAGAGCTACATCGCGGCCAGCCCGTCCATCTGGTGGGGCGATCGCGCCATCCTGCCATTCCGGGACCAGTTCGTGCGGCAGGCGTCGCCGCTTCAGCAGTCCGCCGGCTTGCTGATCACGGCAGGCAGCCTTGAAGAAGGCATGCCGAACGCGGATCCGGAACGCGCGCGCCGCCAGCAGGCGCGCAAGCAGGTTAGCTCCGCTCGCGCCCTCACGCAGAGCCTGCAGGGCGTGCAGGGATTGCGGGCCGAGTTCCGTCTGCTGGAGGGCGAGGACCACGGCAGCCTGGTTCTCCCCAGCGCTGCCTTGGCCGTCAGCATAGCCTGCGCCCCGCCGTCAATCGGAGCGCCGGCATGAGCATGCAGTTCCGGGCCTCGCGTCCATCGCTCAGGACGCGCTACCGTGCGGTCGCCGCGCGTCGCCAGGCCGCGCTGCTGTTGCTGGCTTGCGTGCTCGCGGCGCTCCTGGGGGCGGACATCGCGGCCGGTCCGGCGCCATTTGCGATTCGTGGCATTCTGGGCGGCTTGCTTCGCCCCGACAGCCTGCTCATGGAACTGCGCGTCATTTTGTGGAATGTGCGTCTGCCTGCTGCAGGCGCTCCTGCGCATCATTGAGCGAGGTTGAACGCTCAAGAAGAGGCAAGCGACACCCTCGCCTCGAGGAGCGAACCACCCGGGAACCCGCGCCACGGTGCGGGTTTCGTCCTTTCTGCTTTCAGAAGTTGTCGACTTAAGGTGGCTACTGGCATCGTTAGATTTGCCGGTATATGCTGCGGTTTGCTTGTAAGCCCCGCGCGCTTGACTACGATGATTGCAAGGTACCCTCGGAAGCGATGTGGCGGCCGCTACCTGCCGCCCACGGGCAGGCGCCGAAGCAAGAAGGAGAAGACCATGAAGACGTGTTCCCTGCAGCTTGCGCCACTGGCGGCGGGCATGCTGCTCTCGTTGGGCGCCGCCATGCCGGCTTGCGCCGAAGAGCCTGCCATGGGCGGGATGGAGATGGTCAATCCATCTGCCGTGAAATGGGGCGATGCACCCGAATCGCTGCCCAAGGGTGCCAAGCTCGCGGTGCTCTATGGCGACCCCGGCAAGGAAGGCCCGTTCGTGATTCGGCTCAAGACGCCGGCCGGTTACAAGATACCGCCCCACTGGCACACCCAATCCGAGTATCTGACTGTTATCTCGGGGGTGCTCTATCTTGGCGCAGGCGACAATATGGACGCCGCCCAGGCACATGCGCTGAAGACGGGGGGCTTCCACTATTTGCCGGGCAAGGCGCACCACTATGCGTTTTCCAAGACGTCGACCGTCGTCCAGATCCACGGCTCGGGGCCACTCGACATCAACTACTATGGAGTGTCGCGGCCGTCGCCGGGAGGTGGTGAACCCGGACCACGCGCAAGCCAGCACTCCCATCTGTCCCAGCCCTTGCCGCCGCGGTGTTTGTCCCCGTGGCGCCGGCACCCATCCGCCGGACCCCCGTCGCCGCGCCGGAATAGGTTAATCTTCCGCGCAGATGACCGGCCTCAACCTCTCGGCGCCGGGGCGTCCTCCGCCCCGGCGCCGGCTCTCGTATCCCATGATGAACGAACCTTCTCGCCCGCAGCTCGTTGGGGAGCATTCCTCCATCGTCGCTCTGCGTGAACTGGTCGCCCGCGTCGGGCGCAGCCAGGCTAGCACCGTGCTGATCTATGGCGAGACCGGGACGGGGAAGAGCCTGGTGGCGCGCATGCTCCACGCGCAATCCAATCGGGCCGGGCGCGAGTTCATCGATATCAATTGCGCTGCGATTCCGGCCCAGTTGCTCGAATCCGAGTTGTTTGGCCATGAACGCGGTTCGTTCACCGGCGCGGTCAGCAGGAAGGAGGGACTGATCGAGGCGGCCAATGGCGGCACGGTCTTCCTGGACGAAGTCCGCGAGCTGGATCCGGTGATGCAGTCAAAGATCCTGACGCTGCTGGACACGCGGCGTTTCCGCCGGGTCGGCGCGGTGCGTCCCATCAGCGTGGATGCCCGCTTTATCGCCGCGACCAACAAGATCCTGTTGAGCGAGGTCAAGGCCGGCAAGTTTCGCGAGGATCTGTACTACCGGCTGCAGGTGATCGCCATCAATATCCCGCCGCTGCGCGAGCGCGGCGACGATATCTTCCTGCTCGCGAGCAGCGCGCTGGCGAAGTACAACGCGCAGTACGGCAGCCATATCCAGCGGCTGGATCCGGAGGTGGAGCGTATCTTTCGCGCGTACCGGTGGCCGGGCAACGTGCGGGAGCTCGAGAACCTGCTGGAGCGCATCTGCCTGCTCGAGGAAGGCGATTGCATCCGGCCGTGTCATCTGCCGGCGCGCATCCTGCGCGACGTGGAGCGCCTCTCGGATGCCCAGGATGATGCGGTGTTGCCGCTGGCTGCAATGAACGGGCATGCGGCTTTGGATCGGGGGCAGGATTATCACGAGGCGACGGCGCGTTTCCAGCGCGGGCTGATCGAGCAGGCGCTGGCCTCGTGCCAGCAGAATTTCAGCGCGACGGCCGAGAGGCTGGGGCTGAGCCGGCACGCGCTGCGGCACCAGATGATGAAGCTGGGTTTGGCGGCTTCGCAGGCGGGAAACGACGCAGGGAATGCGTGAATTTCACGCATGATAGGCTCCGAGTTGCGTGTGAGCCACGCATCACGCAAACCAATTATTCGCTAACTCACTGAAAAACAAGAGTATTTAGCTGCCCTGCAAGTTGGCATGCAACCTGCTGTAGATGATCTGTCAAGCCCGGCTCGGGGAAGACACCATCTGGAGAACCCTGCATGCAGTCCCTGAAGATCATTTGCCCCAATGGCCATCTCGGCTTCGCGCCGTTGCGCACCGAGAGTTTTGGGTCTCGACGAGTCCCGAAGCGTGGCAACGCCACGATCTGGAGCAAATGTTGCTGGCGTCGCGCCGGCTTGGCGTGCCGATGATCATCGGCTCGGCCGGCGATACGGGATCGAACAGCCGCGTGGACCTGTACGTGCGGATCATCGGCGAACTGGCCGCCAGGCATGGCCTGAAGAAGTTCCGGGTCGGCTACTTCTATTCCGAGGTGGACAAGGCCTTTCTGCGCGAGTCGATGCGGGCGGGAAGGGCGGTGAGCGGGCTCGACGGCTTTGCAGACCTGACCGAAAGCGAGCTCGATGCGACCGACCGTATCGTCGCCATGGCCGGTGTCCATCCCTATGTAGAGCTGCTGCGCCAGGGCGCCGACGTGATCATCGGCGGGCGCAGCTCGGATGCCGCGGTCTTTGCCGCGCCGGCGCTACACCACGGTTTTTCCGCCGATCATTCCTATTACCTGGGCAAGGTGCTCGAGTGCGCGTCGTTCTGTGCCGAGCCCTATGGCGGCAAGGAGACCGTGATGGGCGTAATCTCGCACGAGGACGTCCAGGTCACGGCGATGCATCCAGAGCAGCGCTGTACCGTCGCCTCGGTATCCGGCCATGCAATGTACGAGCGCTCCAATCCGTTCGAGGAGTTCGTCGCTGGCGGCAAGCTGGACATGACGCATTGCCGCTACGAGCAGATGGGCGATCGCACCACGCGCATCACGGGCTCGCGCTTTATCGAGGCGGAAACGGTCCGGGTCAAGCTGGAAGGGGCAGGGAAGGTGGGCGAGCGCTTCGTCGGCTTGTGCGGCATCCGCGACCCTTACACCGTGGCCAATGTGGACCGGGTGATTGCGTGGGCGCGCGAGCAGGTGCGCGCGCGTTTTGGCGACAGCGGCTATCAACTGCACTACAACGTGTACGGCCGCGATGGCGTGATGGGCGAGCTGGAGCCGCTGCGCGACCGGCCGGGGCATGAGCTCTGCGTGCTGGTGCAAGGGGTCGCCCCGACCCGCGAGATGGCTGAGGAGGTGACGATGATCGGCTTGCGCCAGATGTTCTATGCGCGGCTGCCTGACGTCAAAGGCACGGCCGGTTCGGTGTCGTTCCCGCTGGATGAAGTCCTGCACGCCAGCGCGGCCTACCGTTGGACGCTGAACCACACGGTGGAGGTGCAAGACCCCATGGCGCTGTTCCCCACCCACCTCATTGAAGTTGGCGTCTGAGCCTGGAGCCGCAAAAGACCACGATGACCACGACAACGACGACGACAACGATGACAACGCAAAAACTGCATCAACTCGCCAAGACCATCCGCAGCAAGAACGCGGGCGTCAACAAGATCACCTTCGATATCATCTTTCGCGAGGCGGCCGAGTACGAACGGGTCAAGCGCTCGCGCGTGCTGAGCCGGGAAAGCATGGCCGCGCTTTACGCGATTCCGCTCGAACGGATCTCGGATTTCGTCGAATACGATCCTGCGTATGCCATCAAGTTCACGATCTATCGCACCCGCCCCAGCGGCAGCGCCGGCGATGGCGACATCTTTGGCGCCCAGCAGTACGCGCCGCTGCTGGACCTTGATATCCCTGCCTAGGCAGGACATCGCCGGATTCCGCGGGACCCCGGGTGGACACCCGGCACCCTGTTCCTGACAGCCATGCTGCTCTACCCATTGAGATAGGAGCGCCGAATGCGAAAGACGTTAGCCCACATTGCGTTGTTGCTTGCCGCGATGTCCGCGGTAACCATGGTGGCGGCCCAGACCGATGCCAAGGTGCCGCCTTTGATGAGAATCGTCGTGCCGTTCTCGGCGGGCGCGAGCAACGACGTGATCGCGCGTGCGATCGCGCCGGGGCTGGCAAAGCGCCTGGGGACTACGGTCATCGTGGAAAACAAGCCCGGGGCGGCCGGCGTCGTTGGTGCCGATTCGGTTGCCAAGGCGCCACGGGACGGGTCCGTGCTGCTACTGACGTCATCGACATTCCTGACCGCTGCCGCCACCCAGCCTCGCTCGCCCTACGATCCGCTGGCCGCGTTCGCGCCGGTGTCCATGGTCGCCGAGGGGCCGTTGTTGCTGGCGGTCTCGTCCTCGACCCAGATCAAGTCGCCGGCCGAGCTGATTGCGGCAGCGCGCGCCAAGCCGGGCGCGCTGACCTACGGCTCGGCGGGAATCGGTTCGCTGGCGCAGCTGGCGACGGAGTTGCTGTGCGACATCTCGAAAGTCCAGATGATGCATGTCCCGTACAAAGGGGCTTCCAACGCGATGATCGACCTGGCCGCGGGGCAGATCGACGTCATGATGTCCAACTACAGTTCGCTGGTGACGCAGCTCAAGTCCGGCAAGGTACGGGCGCTGGCGGTGACCTCGCCGCGGCCGAACCCGGCGTTTCCCGAATTGCCTTCGCTGGCGGCATCGGTGCCGGGCTATGGGATCGAGATCTGGGTCGGTGTCCTCGCGCCCGCCGGCACGCCCGCGCCGCTGGTCCAGAGGCTGAACCGCGAGATCAATGAGATCGCCGCTTCGCAGGATGTGCGTGTCGTGCTGGAACCGGACGGCTCGGTGCCCAAGGCAATGAGTCCATCCGAATTCGGCGCGCGCATGAGGCAGGATCTTGCGCAGTGGAAGCATATCGCCAGCGACAGGAAGATCGTGGCGCAGTGATCAGTGGGGGGGGGGCGGCCTCAGGCGCCGTCCAGCAAGTCGTTCGCGTTCAGGATCGCGTACGCTATATCGGGCTTTGTCTCAAGGCAACGGCGTATTGCCGCGGGAATAGCCTGCTTGGTCTTGCGGCACAAGCCGGTTTGCTCCTCGACCTGGATGCTGATGCCGCGCACAGTGCGCACTTCGTGGATGCTGGGCGTGATGGTCAGCACGATGCCCAGTTGCGCATGCATGCGCTTTTCCATGTCCTTGAGTTCGGCAAGGCTCGACAGGCTTTCCAGGCGGGCGATCAGCCGCTTTTCCTCTTCCCGGGTCAGTTTCAGGATCCGCATGTCGGATTGCGGGTCGTCCAGCAGCGCTTCGCGACCGCATGTGCAGGCGCCGGGCGGACACTCCTTGCGAATCGGAAAAGGGACGTTCATGTCGTCGAGGCGATGTGCGCCTCATCCGGAGGGGGAGGGGATATCTTAAATCAAGAGGCCAACCGGGCGCTGGCCCTATCGGCGCAACGGCAGAGCCCGGCCATCGTGCCCGGATGATTAGCGTGCAGTGCCGCTTCGACGGAACCACGCAAGGCCGGCGCGAGCCAAGGCGGCTCGCCATGCGTTCCCAATGCCTAAGTCACGATAATGATTCTCATTTATAATTCTCCGGACCGACACCGCCCGGATCTTGGCGGCGCGCCCCTGGCCGCCATGCCCGGCTTTCACTTGAGGCCTCCCATGCCCGTATTCCAACCCGCCCACACGCCCGCACCGGACGCCGCCAGCGCGTATAGCGCATGACCCAGGCCCGGGACTTCGAATGCCTGGCACAGGAGCATGGTGTGCTGATGCTGCAATATGGCGATGCGCAGGCGCGTTGCAGCGAACTGCTGCTTGCGCAGGGCGCCGAGATCGCGCGCTTGCAGGCCGAGGCCATGCGCCTTCGCGCCGCGGTGATCGTGCGCGACACGGCGCTGGCCTATGCGCGCGAGGATGGCGCGGTGCCGATCCGCCATGGACGCATGAGCTGGCGTGGCCGCGGCCGCGCGCTGTGGACGCGCCTGCGGTCGCGCAGCGTGTGGTGGAGATGGCAGGTGGCCGGTTTCTGCACCACGATGGCGGCGACGCCGCCGATCCCGACGACGGGGCGGCACTGGAGGCTAGCCTGATCGCAGCCGACCTGGTGATCTGCCAGGCAGGCTGCGTCAGCCACAATGCCTATTGGCGCGTGCGGGACCATTGCACGCGGACGGGCAAGCAATGCGTGCTGGTCGAGCAGCCGCAGGCCATGCAGTTCGTGCGCGGCGCGCAAACGCCGCAAGCGAGCCAGCAGGAATGACCGGCGCGCCAAGCGTGCCATGGAACCCTATGGGGAGGATGTAATGTCAGCCGATATCGATTTGGCCGATCTGGCCGAACTGGCGCTTTCCGACGCGCAGCGGACGGCGTTTGGTTTCCTGCTGACGCGGCAATCGCCGTGGCCGCTGGGTGCGCCCGCGCCGTCGCCGAAGGAGCTGGACCTGGTATTCGAGGCGGCCTTGCGGGCGCCGGATCATGGCCAGCTCCAGCCCTGGCGCTTTATCGTGATCCGCGACGAGGCGCGCGCCGCGCTCGGCGAGGTGTTCGTGCGGGCGGCGCAGGCCCGCGACCCGCAAAGCGATGGCGAGCGCTTCCGGGTCAAGGCCATGGCTGCACCGATGCTGATTGCGCTTGGCGTGCACGTGGAGCGTGGGCACAAGGTGCCGGAGATCGAGCAGTTGCTGGCTACGGCCGCGGCCACCATGAATATGCTCAACGCCCTGCATATCCTGGGTTACGGCGGCTTCTGGGCAACTGGCCTGAACAGCTATGACGAAAGCGTCCGGCAGGCACTCGGCCTTGGCGAGGAGGAAACGCTGCTTGGCTTCCTGTATGTCGGTACACCCAAGGAAGCAGTGCGCCCGGCCAGCAGGCCGGCGCCCGAGGGCTTTGTCCGCGAGTGGCGGGGGCCGGCCTGAGGCTTGCAGGCGCCATGGCCCCGGGATGGGTTGAACGTCATCCGATTTGCAAGAGACGCGCCGGCTCGGTTACCCATGCGGTTTCATGCCCGCTCGCCGGTTTGCGCCCGCCCGCGGCCCCCAGCGGCCGGCGGGCGAGAAATCGCCGGAAGGTTTATCCTCGCCGTGTCGCGCGACCCGCCGCGTCTGGCAATCACCATCCAAGGACACCCCCATGTCACTCTCGATGTATGAAGTATCGATCCCGGCCTTTATCCGGGCTTTCGGCAGCCTGTCGGCCATCCTGGACAAGGGCGCCGCATTCGCGCAGGCGCAGGGCATGGATCCGGCCGACCTGATCCAGACCCGCCTGGTGGCGGACATGGACCCGCTGTCGGCACAGGTGCAGCGCGCCAGCGACGCCGCAAAGGGCTGCGCGGCGCGGCTGGCGGGCGTCGACATGCCCGCCTTTGCCGACACCGAGACCACCTTCGCGGAACTGCAGGAGCGCATCGCCAAGACCGTGGCTTTCCTCAAAGCCATCCAGCCGGCCCAGCTTGAGGGGAGTGAGACGCGCACCATCGAGCTCAAGCTGCGCCCCGAGCCCGTCACCTTCGACGGCAAATCCTATCTGCTGGGCTTTGCGCTGCCGAACTTCTATTTCCACGTGACCACCGCCTACGACATCCTGCGCCATAAGGGTGTGCAGATCGGCAAGCGCGACTACCTCGGTCTGTCGTGGCGGCACGCGCTTGCACGCGCAGTCACCATGGAGAGGCATTGGCATGAGCGGCAGGCCCCGTGAATTCGAAGGTGAGGACGTCATCGAAGCCGCGATGGACGTGTTCTGGTCGCACGGCTATGAGGGCAGTTCCACCCAGGAACTGTGCGAGCGCACCGGCCTGGGCCGCGGCAGCCTGTATAACGCCTTTGGCAACAAGCAGGCGCTTTATATGGCGGCGCTGCGCTTCTACCACGAACGCGCCATCCACACGCAGAACGGCATCCTGAACGGTCCGGGCACGGCCAGGGAGCGGTTGCGGCGCCTGCTGGAATGGGGCATCGGCGAAGACCTCGAGGCCGACAACCGGCGTAGCTGCATGGCGCTGTTCGCCGCCATGGAGCGCGGCCGCAAGGATCCCGCCGTGAGCGAGATCACGCGCGCCTACGCCGCGCGCCTCGAGGGTGCGCTCTGCCATGTCTTCGCGCTGGGGCAGCGTGCCGGGGAGTTCACCGCCGAGCGGCCCGCGCTGGAGCAGGCCCGCGCCTTCATGAGCAGCTATTACGGCCTGCGTGTCCTGGGGCAATCCATGGCCGACAGTGCCTTCCTGCATGACGTGCTGGAGGGGACGATGGCGCGGTTGTAGATAGATTCGGGTTGCCCGCGCCGGCTTGGCGTGGTGGGTCCGCGGTCCACGTGACCGCTTTTCTTTGGTCTATTTTGTACTGATTGGTAAAGATTTGGCAAAAATTTTGCCCGAGATTCGGGACGACGCTTTCACGGAGAGATTCTGCAATGCCAATAGTGATTTACATCTTGGGCGCAACCATCTTTGCGCTCACCACGTCCGAGTTCATGGTGGCCGGCATGATGCCGTCCCTGACCGCGGCCTTCGGCGTGACGGTGACCGAGATCGGCTACCTGATCTCGCTCTATGCGGCGGGGATGGTGGTCGGAGGGCCGCTCTTGACCGTTGGCCTGCTGAAGCTGCAGGTGCCGCACAAGCGGGCGCTGCTATGGCTGCTGGCCATTTACACCGTCGGTGGGGCGATGGCCGCCATGGCGCCGGGCTACGGCACCCTGGCCGTGGCCCGGGTCGTGACCGGCGTGGCCGGGTCGGCCTGCTTCGGCGTGGCGCTGGCGATTTGCGCCGATATCATGGGTCCCGAAGCGCGCGGCCGCGCTGCCTCGATCGTGCTGGGCGGGCTGATGCTGTCCACCGTCTGCGGGGTGCCGATTGCCACGGTGGTTGACGCGCATTTTGGCTGGCGCGCCAGTTTCTGGCTGGTGGTGGCGCTGACGATACTGTGCGGGGCCATCATTACCGCCATGGTGCCGCCGTCGCGCAAGGCGCAAGGCGCCAGCCTCGGCGCGGAACTCGCGGCGTTCAGGAGCCGCGACCTGTGGGCGGCCTTCACCACCAGCGCGCTGATCATCGGCGCCACCTTTGCCGCGTTCAGCTTTTTCGCGCCCATCGTTACGGAAGTTGCGGGCTTTCCGGCCGGCGCGGTGCCGGTTTTGCTGGTGGTCTATGGCATCGCCAATGTGGTCGGCAATGCCATCGTGGGCCGGTTTGCCGACAAGTACACGATGCCCATCCTGCTGGGCGGGCTGATTGTGCTGGCGATCACGCTAGCCATCTTCGCAAGCTTCGCCGGCAACAAGGTTGTCAGCGTGGCGGGACTGATCATGATCGGCCTGGCCGGCGTGCCAATGAACCCGGCCATGATGGCCCGCGCCATGCGGGCCGCCCATCCTGGTCCGCTGGTCAATACCGTGCATACGTCGGTCATCAATATCGGGCTGGCGGTGGGTTCCTGGCTGGGCGGGCTTGGCATCGGTGCGGGCTACGGTTTGCGCTCGCCGCTGTGGGTCGGCGCCGGGCTGGCGATGATCGGGGTCCTGAGCCTGTTGCCCTACCTTGGCTTCTGGCGCCGGGTCGGCATGCCGTCGCTTGAATCCCCGCGGTAATACCGTAATAGCCAGCCAGGCGTGCTGGGCTCAGGCCCCGCCAGCGGCCAGCTTGCCACCGGCCGCGGGCTGCGCTTCGAGCCGGTCCAGGCGCCCGCTCAACACGGTCAGGCCGAGCGCCACCAGCACCACCAGCGCGCCGATCCACGGTGTATGCATCAGGCCCATGTGGGTCACGATCAGGCCGCCGGCCCAGGCCGCGCCGGCAATCCCCAGGTTGAAGGCCGCGATGTTCAGGCCCGAAGCCACATCGACAGCGCCCGGCGTATAGCGTTCGGCCTGCTTGACCACGTAGACCTGCAGGGCCGGCACATTGCCGAAGGCGACCGCGCCCCAGGCCAGCACGGTGGCGATCACCAGCCAGCGGTGTGGCGCGGTGAAGGTCAGTGCGAACAGCACGATCGCCAGCAGCAGGAGATGTTGCCGGCTGCGACCGATACGCCGTACACCAGCATCACCAGCCCGACCGCGCCAGCGCTAAAGCCTGATACGTCCTGCAGGATGGGGGCCAGGAAGGTGAAAGGGATGAACGAGCCGCCGTAGCCGATCGCAGTCTTGGCGTAGACCAGCAGCAGGCGCGGTTCGGCCAGTACCTTTGCCTGTTGCAGCAACGAGGCCGGGGCGCCATGGCGGATATTGGCCGGGATGAACATCAGGCTGCCGACAAAGGCGACCAGGCCGAGCGCCGACACCGCGAGGAAGGTCTCGCGCCAGCCGAAATGCTGGCCGATCAAGGTGCCCAGCGGCACGCCGGTCACTAGCGCCACGGTCAGGCCGGTGAACATGATGGCGATGGCGCTCGCGGCCTTTTCCTTCGGCACCAGGCTGGTGGCGATGGTCGAGCCGATCGAGAAGAACACGCCGTGGGCCAGTCCGGTCAGGATGCGCGCCAGGATCAGCGATTCATAGCCCGGCGCCTTCCATGCCAGCAGGTTGCCCAGCGTGAACAGGGCCATCAGCGACAGCAGCAGCGCCTTGCGCGGCAGGCGGCCGGTGAGGGCGGTCAGCACCGGGGCGCCGATGGCCACGCCGAGCGCATAGAGGCTGACCAGCAGGCCGGCCGACGGCAGGGTGATGTGCAGATCCGCGGCGATGGTGGGGATCAGGCCGACGATGACGAATTCGGTGGTCCCGATGGCAAACGCGCTGATGGTCAGCGCGAACAGGGCAATGGGCATGGTGGGCTCCAGGAGCGTCCGGAATTAGGATGGACGCAGTTTGCCGCTGTCTTTTTTGCGGATTAAGTGGGTGATCTGGATAAGATATTTGATTAGTATTCAACAATGAAGATCACACTCGAAGAACTGCAGGCCTTTGCCACCGTGGTGGACAGCGGGTCCATCACGGCTGCGGCCGAGCAACTGGGGCAGACCGTCTCCGGCATCAGCCGCGCGCTGAGCCGCCTGGAGGACAAGGTGGGCACCACCTTGCTGCATCGGACCACGCGCCGGCTGGCGCTGAGCGAGGAGGGCGATGCCCTGCTGGCCCATGCGCGCGCCATCCTGGCCTCGGTGGAACTGGCCGAGGAGCAGATGGCGGTGCGCCGGCAGCGGCCGGCGGGGCGGTTGCGGGTGAATGCAGCATCACCTTTCATGCTGCATGTGATCGTGCCGCTGATCGGGGAATTCCGGCGTGCGTATCCGGAAATCGAGCTGGAGCTCAACACCAATGATCAGATCATCGACCTGCTCGAGCATCGCACCGACGTGGCAATCCGCATCGGCCCGCTGCGAGATTCGACGCTGCACGCCCGGCCGCTGGCCAGCAGCCGGGTGCGCGTGCTGGCCAGCCCGGCCTATCTCAAGGCGCGGGGCCGCCCGGAGCGCGTGGCGGACCTTGCCGGCCACAGCCTGATCGGCTTCAACCAGCCGGAATCGCTGAATCGATGGCCCTTGCGCGGCACCACGGGGGAGGAGGTGCAGATCACGCCGCATCTGTCGGCATCGAGCGGCGAAACCCTGCGTCAGCTGGCGCTGGCGGGCGAGGGCCTGGTCTGCCTGTCGGATTTCATGACCGACACGGACCGGCGCCGTGGCGACCTGGTCCAGGTGCTGGTGAGGGACACCATCGACGAGCGGCAGTCGATCAACGCGGTCTACTACCTCAACACGCAGCTTTCGGCGCGCATCGCGAGTTTCCTGGATTTCGTCGGCGGCAAGCTGCGCGAGGTGGCCTGGGCGCAGCTTTAGCCGGCGCGGGCCCAGGCCTGCGGCTAAGCTGGGCCTTGGCAATAGGGGAAATCAAGGAGGCGGCTGGAGCAGATTGCGCTCCTGTGCGAAAATAGCGAGTTGGCCGCGGTTTTTTGGCCATGCGGTTGACCATTGAGCCTGACCATTGAGCCGCCGTTCGTCGCCAGTTGTTAGTTGCCCGCCGGGTATTCGCCGCGCGCCGCGCAGCGGCCGCAACGGTCGAGACGCTGCCCGCGCTGGCCGCCACACGGCCAGGCCAGCATGCCTTGCCGCCGTGGCGCATGATGACTGCATCACCGCACCACCCCACAGCACCACCTACAAGAGCTACTACAGCTTTACCAGCCAGCATGACTTACGCCGTCAAGGAAATCTTCTACACACTGCAGGGCGAAGGCGCCAACGCGGGCCGCGCAGCGGTGTTTTGCCGCTTCTCCGGATGCAATCTCTGGAGCGGCCGCGAGGAAGACCGTGCCAGCGCGGTCTGCCAGTTCTGTGACACCGATTTCGTCGGCACCGACGGCACCGAGGGCGGCAAGTACCGCACCGCCGAGGCGCTCGCCGACAAGGTGGCGGCCCAATGGCCGCAGGCCGTGGATAGCGCTGCCGCCGGGCGCCCGCTGGTGGTTTGCACGGGCGGCGAGCCGCTGCTGCAGTTGGATGCGCCGCTGATCGATGCGCTGCATGCGCGTGGTTTCGAGATTGCCATCGAGACCAATGGCACGCTGCCGGTGCCCCACGGCATCGACTGGGTTTGCGTGAGCCCCAAGATGGGCTCCGAGCTGGTGGTCACGCGCGGCGACGAGCTCAAGGTGGTGATTCCGCAGGATGGCCAGGACTTCGCCGCATATGAGCGCCTTGATTTCCGCTATTTCCTGGTGCAGGCCATGGATGGCCCGCTGGCACGGCAAAATACCGCGCTGGCGGTGGAATTCCGCTCTGGCGCCTTTCGCTGCAGACCCACAAGTTGCTCGGCATCCGGTAGGCAGATCGCGCAAATCGCGCCGGTATGAGCCGGCACACCTCGGCACCCATTGGTCCACATGAACAAGCAAGTATCCATTACCCGCCGGCTGGAATTCGACTCCGGCCACCGCATCCCCAACCATGGCGGCCAGTGCCGCAATATCCATGGCCATCGCTATCGCCTGGACCTGACGCTGTCGGGCGAGGTGCTGCATCGCGCAGGTGCCTCGGATGAGGGCATGATCCTGGACTTCAGCGATATCAAGGCGCTGGCGACGGAGCATCTGGTATCCAAGTGGGACCATGCCTTCCTGATCCATCGCGGCGATACCGCGCTGCTGAACTTCCTGCAGACCATGGACGGGCACAAGACGGTGGTGCTGGATGCCATCCCCACCGTGGAGAACCTGGCGCAGATCGCTTTCGACATGCTCGCGCCGGTGTTCAAGGATTGCTTCGGCCACCAGTTGCAGCTCACCCGCCTGGTCCTGTTCGAGACCCCGAACTGCTGGGCCGAGGTCAGCGCCGCCTTCAGCCTGCCGGCGCAGGACTGACCCGCCGGATGATGCCACCGCGATGACCGAGCCGACCCTCCCGCTCGAGGCCAGCCTGGAAAGCCCGGATCTCCCCATGGATCCGGCGCTTGCGCGCGACCGCCGCTACATGCAGGCCGCACTCGACGAAGCGCGCCTGGCCGAAGCCGCCGGCGAAGTCCCGGTGGGCGCGGTCGTGGTGTGGAACGACACCATCATCGCGCGCGGCCATAACCTGCCGATCCGCTCGGTTGACCCTTCCGCTCACGCTGAAATGCAGGCGCTGCGCGCCGCCGCCCGCGTGATCGGCAACTACCGCATGCCGGAGTGCGAGCTCTACGTGACGCTGGAGCCCTGCGTGATGTGCAGCGGCGCCATCCTGCATGCGCGGATTCGCCACGTGGTGTTTGGCGCCACCGATCCCAAGACCGGCGCGGCGGGCAGCGTGCTCAACCTGTTCGGCGAGGCGCAGCTCAATCACCAGACCACCATTGCCGGCGGCGTGATGGCCGACGAGTGCTCGCGCATGTTGAAGGATTTCTTCGGCGGCCGGCGCCGGGCCCAGAAGGCCGCACAGAAAGCGGAGCAGGAAGCCGCGCAGGATGCGGGGGCAAGCGATGCGCCTGCCTGCGCCCATTGCGCCCATTGCGACACTGGCGCAACCACTGCCTCCACCGACACCGACCCAAGCCAAAGCCCCGACGCATGAGCCAGCCCACGCCCACGCCAGCCACCGAAGTCCGCCTGATCGCGTCTTCCGGTTATCCGCACGACATCGCCATCGCCGCGCGCGGCTGTGCCTGGCTCAAGGGGCAGGGCTTTCATGTGGGTAACCCGGATGTGCTGGCGCGCCGCTACCTGCGCTTTGGCGGCAGCGATGCCGAGCGCCTGGCCGACCTGCATGCCATCGGCACCGGCGCGGCGCACGAGCTGACGCTGGCGGTGCGCGGCGGTTATGGCATCGCGCGGCTGCTGGAGCAAGTGGATTTCGCCCGCATCGCCGAGCAGGCGCGCGCCAGCCAGACGCCGATCGTCGGCCATAGCGATTTCACGGCCTTCCAGCTGGCCTACCTGGCCGCCACCGGCGGCGTCACCTTTGCCGGCCCGATGCTGCTGGCGGATTTTGGCGCGGAGGTGGTCGACACCTTCATGTGGCAGCACTTCAACGGCGTGCTGCGTGATCCAGCGTACATCATCGAGGTGGAAGCACCGCAGGCCGGTGGCCAGCCATTTAGCGGCAAGCTTTCGGGCACGCTGTGGGGCGGCAACATGGCGATGCTATGCAGCTTGCTGGGCACGCCGTTCATGCCGGCAGTGGAGGGCGGCATCCTGTTCCTGGAAGACGTCAACGAGCCGCCGTACCGGGTCGAGCGCATGCTGCTGCAACTGGACCAGGCCGGCGTGCTTGGCACGCAGCGCGCCATCCTCCTGGGCGATTTTTCCAACTACCGCGTCACCGACTACGACAACGGCTACGACCTGCCCGCGGTGGTGGCGTACCTGCAGGAGCGCTTGCCGGTGCCGGTGCTCACCGGGTTGCCATTTGGCCATTGCCCGCGCAAGCTGACCTTGCCGGTTGGCGGGCAGGCGCAGTTGAGCGCACGCGCGGATGGATTTTCGCTGTCGCTGTCGGGCTACCCGGTGTTGAAAGCGGCGCCTTCCGCCCACATCTGAGGCTTAGCGCTTCGTTCCTTTGCCCGCCAGTGGTAAAATCGTTGGTTGTTTCCCGATTTCCCTGCCCGGGCCCCGCGCCAATGCGCCGCCAGGTTGCCATGCCTGGCTTTGTGCCGTCCTCGTGGCTAAGCGCTTGGCATCTTGGCCGGCACTTGGCACTTCACAGGCGGCAGCCCCAGGGCAAGCGCGAGTTTTCGCGCCTCATTTTTCGCGCCTCATCATCCATACAAGGTCCCAGACGTGCTTTCTACCGCAAACATCACCATGCAGTTCGGCCCCAAGCCGTTGTTCGAGAATATCTCGGTCAAGTTCGGCGAGGGCAACCGCTACGGCTTGATCGGCGCGAACGGCTGCGGCAAGTCCACCTTCATGAAGATCCTGGGCGGGGATCTCGAGCAATCCGCCGGCACCGTCATGCTGGAGCCGGGCGTGCGCCTGGGCAAGCTGCGCCAGGACCAGTTCGCCTATGAAGACATGCGCGTGCTGGACGTGGTCATGATGGGCCATACCGAGATGTGGGCCGCCGCCGCCGAGCGCGACGCCATCTACGCCAACCCGGAAGCCACCGACGAAGACTACATGAAGGCCGCCGAGCTGGAGGCCAAGTATGCCGAGTACGACGGCTACACGGCCGAAGCGCGCGCCGGCGAGCTGCTGCTGGGCGTGGGCATCCCCACCGACCAGCACCAGGGCACCATGAGCAACGTGGCGCCGGGCTGGAAGCTGCGTGTGCTGCTGGCGCAAGCCCTGTTCTCGAACCCGGACGTGCTGCTGCTCGACGAGCCGACCAACAACCTCGACATCAATACGATCCGCTGGCTGGAACAAGTGCTCAACGAGCGCAATTCCACCATGATCATCATTTCCCACGATCGCCACTTCCTGAACTCCGTGTGCACGCACATGGCCGACATGGACTACGGCACGCTCAAGGTCTACCCGGGCAACTACGATGACTACATGGAAGCCTCCATGCAGGCGCGCGAGCGCCAGCTGGCGGCCAACTCCCGTGCCAAGGATCGTATCGGCGAGCTGCAGGACTTCGTGCGCCGCTTCTCGGCCAACAAGTCCAAGGCCCGCCAGGCCACCTCGCGCCTGAAGCAGATCGACAAGATCAAGGTCGAGGACATCAAGCCGTCGTCGCGCCAGAACCCGTTCATCCGCTTCGAATTCGACAAGAAGCTGCACAACCTGGCCGTGGAAGCCGAGGGCGTGACCAAGACCTATGATCGCAAGGTCATCAACAACCTGTCGCTCGCGATCCAGGCGGGCGAGCGCGTGGCCATCGTCGGCGAGAACGGTGCCGGCAAGACCACCTTGCTGCGCAGCCTGCTGGGCAGCACGGTCAAGGGCGGCGTGGAAGTCGATCGCGGCACCATCAAGTGGGCCGAGAACGCCAATGTCGGCTATATGCCGCAGGACACCTTCGAGGAGTTCCCCGCCGACCGCGACCTGATCGACTGGATGAGCCAGTGGACCCAGGCCGGTGACGATGACCAGTCGCTGCGCGGCACCATGGGCCGCTTGCTGTTCTCCGCCGATGACATCAAGAAGTCAGTCAAGGTGCTGTCCGGCGGTGAGAAGGGCCGCATGATCTGGGGCAAGCTGATGCTGGGCCGCCACAATGTGCTGGCGCTCGACGAGCCGACCAACCACATGGACATGGAATCGATCGAGTCGCTGCAGATCGCGCTGGACAAGTTCACCGGCACGCTGGTCTTCGTCTCGCACGACCGCGTGTTCGTGAGTGGCCTGGCCACGCGTGTGATTGAAGTGCGCAACGATGGCACGCTGACCGATTACCTGGGTACGTATGACGAGTACCTGGAGTCGCAGGGTATTGACGGCTGAGCAGTCATTTTTCTGCAAACAACTGGGGCTGCCTTTGGGTGGCCCTTTTTGTTTCTTGGCGCGTCTCGCAGTGAAGCGTGAACGGGAGTTGTCCCATTCCTGATGTGCCCTGATTGTACCCAAGCTGAGGACGCCTGGGACAGTCGCTAACGTGGGGCTGTAGAGAAGCCTGGACCGGAATGCCCGCCGTGCATCTCCATCGGCAGCGTATTTCCCATCGCCATCGTCTGGTCAGCCGCCTTGCACATGTGCCCGGAGAAAGGCGCAGTGCTTATAAATCAATGAGTTACCTAGGCTATCAACCTGACTTGTCCAGTGGTTTTTAGGATTGACTTGGACAGAATTTGGACAAGCCCAGCGGCTCATCCGAGGGTGACTGTAGCGAATCAGGGGGGGAGTGTTCAAGGGCGCGCTAGACGCTTTGGTGAGGACATTGGCCAGCTCACGAAGTCCGGTAGCGGATACGTGGATGTACTTCTGGGTGGCTGTTGTGGATAGCGCGGGGCCATCCAGCGACAGCATGTAGACCTATAGGGGGGGCTGGTGATTCCCGATACGAAGGGCGGGAAGCCCCATACGCTACCCAGAACGGGACCCATGAGGGAGATTCTAGCGATGCGGTGTATCCGCTGGAGCCAGGCCCTAGCGTGTTCGGTGGCTTCGTATATAGACCGCGTTACGGGCATGGTGTCGAGGTCTTACGGGCTTGGCTTTATCTCAGTCGCGAGCCGCTTCCATAGAGGCTTGATCTGCTTCCGTATGCCTTCGGCATCCATGGTTCGAGCTGCCTTCGTGGCGTATGAGATAAAATTCCTGCGACCGAGGTACGAATATCGCTTGTACAGCTTGCGAAGTCGGAGCGGAACTATTGCCTCTCCCCGCTCCTTGCGCTTCTCATTTCTACTTCGTGCAGTGGCTTTCGCCAGGCGAACACCGCGCCTCATACGTTCGGAGTATCTCGCTAGAGATGCTGAGCGAAGTAGGATGCGCTGACCATCAAACAGGAATCCGAGATACTGGAGTGGGCGATTTGCCGTAATGATTGCTCCGGTCTTGGTGAATGTGCGCTCTTCCGTTTTCTTGGCCTGTATCTCTAGACCGAAGTTCTTAATCTGGCTTTCAGCAAGGGCTTTCAGTGAGGGACCTTTACCGGCTGGGACTATGATCAGCATGTCGTCGCAGTATCGGAAGTACTTGCCCCCGACACTGTCTACCGCGCCGGCCATAGCCAAGTCGAAGTCCATCATGTACACGTTGGACAGCAATGCACTGATGGGTGAACCTTGCGGGATGCCTTTGGGCTCCTCGTTCCGAGAGATCAAGCCGCCTGCACGAACTACATAGCGGAAATCCTCAGGCTCACAAATCCTCTTCTTGCTAGCCTTGGGGTTGTGGACCGAGATTTTGAACCGACCATATACGGAATCTCTGCTCACATAGGCATACCGTGTCAAGGATTTAAATACGTTGTAGTGGTCGGCAGGGAGGGTGGTTTGGCCGAGAAGTTTTGCCCATGACCTCTTCAAAATTCCGTGGTCTAGGCTACCAAAGAAGTCGGAAATGTCTAGCGCAATTGCGTCAGCATTCCCCATGGTCTTGATCGCAAGGAAGGCGTCTGCTGCGAAGTCAATATTGCTCTTGTTGAGCTTGCGAAATGCAAGTACCGAGCTTTCGTAGGAGCATTTCTTCAGGTATTGCTCGTACAGGGCAGAGATGCGCTCGCAGTAATAGCTGTAGATATGGCTGTCGAGGTGTGCCGCGTATCGGATAGGGCGGATTTTCGGAGAGGAAATCAGCTTGCTACTCTTCTTGTCCCACTTTACCTTGGTGGTGTGGATATCAAAGGTAATTAGTGGGTAAAAAGCATGAGTTTTTACGCGTACAGGATCAGTGACCAATGCTGTCGCGGCTTCGCGGCCAATGGGTAAGTCAAAGTGAAGATACGTTCTGCGCCTGAACCAATCCGAACTTCTCTTCTTGAAACCCATTTGAAAGTCCTAGCAAACCGGGGGAATGAAGGTTGGCGGCATTCCTATAGGCCACTCCCCCGGATATACACAAACGCTCTTCGCATCATCTCACCCATTTGCATGGGCTTTGGCCGCTTAATGTTAGAAATGACGTATCATCTCAGTATAGACATGGAGGCACGCATGGCGCAGCTCGCAGTCTGGTTGCTGTCATCGATTTCGGTCTGCTTGCGCGGCACGATTCGTGTTGACAACCTGTGATGTTCCTCAGCGGCTAAACCGGTGAGCCAACTCAATATAGTGGAAACTCAGCACGCCCGCAATCAGTAATGCGGAAAACTTGATGCACCCCCAGCGCTACCCATGACAGCGCTCTAGCCCCGCTTGATGATGCTGATGGAGTGCCTTACCGTGGCCTGGCCGCCTCCGAGGTCTAGGACAATATTCCAGTAGCCCGCGTGGGGTGCTTCGATTCTGGCCGGGAGCATTTTATAGAAGCCCCCGAAGTAACGGTACTGCCTGCCACCCCGATAGTTCTGAAAGTTGCTGTCATCAGTCAAATGGATGTTGCACTGGTGCGAGCAGTTGACCACGACAATATCACCTTCATCCAGATACTCTCGCTTGTGCAGGAACGACATGGCATTTCTCGGTTCACGAATGAGTACCTATCGTACCGCGCGGGCTCTCCCGTGTAAGTCCGCCTGTAGTGGGGTGATGGCGCGGCGGGAGGGGTCCGAAATGTTTGGCAGAAAAATCCGAGAACCCTACTGATAAGCCCCCAAGCCGGAACTCCCCCCGTGCCCCCTCGCGCGCCAGCGTACGCGCCCGCGCCAACCAGACGCGCGCAGTCGATTAGACGCCCGTGCGCGTACACATTAGCCATGACCGGATGAATCCCTCTTCGTGAGGGTATGAGTTCTCATCCGACGCTGCGCCATCGCCCCTAGAATCGCGCGCAGGTACAGGGCTATCCAAGCGGGGGGGGCATGGCAGTGAAGGCGTGGAGCTATTGGGCAGCAGCAGGCGTCGCAGTGTGGCTTGCGGGAGCCTGGCTGGTGGCCGAACAGCGGCAGGTAGCGAGACAGGTTGAAGACGCAGACACCATCGATTGCCTGATGCAGCGGCTCAGCCCTGAGGAGAAGTACCGGCTTGCCAGGCTCGGCAATGCGGAAGACTACCGGCCACTCTGGCTGGCCTACTCCGAGGTCTTCCCGCGCTGTGTCCTGCATGCAAGCCAGTGGGAGAGGAAGGACCGGCTAATGTTCGCTGCATGGTCCTTGCTCAGGGGGGAGGATTTGGAGTTCTCAAGGGCCATGCTCAGGGCTTCAAGGGAGTAGGGCGGAGCTGTCCCCACAGGCTCACCCTGCTGGAGACCTTCTACGCCACCCTGATGGCTTGGTCCAGCGGCTCTGTAGTGCCATTCAGACACCCCTGAGCGTTCCTCAAGCTGGCCGCTCCCCTCCAGGCTGGTGCGCTAAGATTCCAAGTTACGGAACATTGGCTGCGCATACGACCATTGCAATCAACTAACGGGACCGAAGGGCAAACACATGGATATTCCGGGGGAGAAGCTCATCATCAAGCTGTGGGAGTCGTGCGCGGACAGGGCGATTGGTTCGCTATTGAAGCCCTGGCAGATTAAGCGCGAGGGGCTAGCCCAGGTAGAAGTCCGTAGGCAGGAGACGCTGCTCCTCGCACAGGCGGAGAAGGACGCTGACGACATTCGGAAGGGATTGAAAATCATCAGTGGTTCGGGCACGGCGATGCGGCTTATCGGTACGGTGGCTCCAAAGCCTGATGGGAAGGTGGAACCCACGCTTGACCTTGACTCTCTGGCAAGCAGTGTTACACATGCGCGCACTGCCAATGCCATCCGCGAGGAGGTCAATGTGGCCAAGGCGCTACTGCACGCTGAAGCGACGCTTTCACGCGACGATAGCCCAGTACCGGCTGAGAGCATCAATGATGACTGGATGTACCGTTGGAGGGATAGCGCTGCATCCGTATCATCAGAGCAAATGCAGTCGTTATGGGGCAGCGTCTTGGCTGGAGAGGTCAAATCGCCGGGTAGCTTTTCCCTTCGAACGCTC
>NZ_AHJE01000049.1 GCF_000243095.1 Cupriavidus basilensis OR16
CGCACCGACGATCACTTCGCTGACGTCGCCGTCCTGCTCGGCGTGATCGGCGTGACCGGCACCAGCAGGCCGTTCTTCTTCACCACTTCGCGCTGGTGCGCGTAGTAGATCGGGGCAGCTCAAGCTCTTCACGGGCGATGTACTGCCACACGTCCAGCTCGGTCCAGTTGGAGATCGGAAACACGCGCATCTGCTCGCCGGCCGCCATGCGGGCGTTGTACAAGCTCCACAGTTCCGGGCGCTGGGCCTTCGGGTCCCATTGGCCGAACTCGTCGCGGAAGGAGAAGATGCGCTCCTTGGCGCGGGCCTTTTCCTCGTCGCGGCGGGCACCGCCCATCAGCGCGTCGTACTTGTGGGCCTCGATGGTTTCCAGCAGCGTCACGGCTTGCGCGGCATTGCGCGAGTCGGTTTCCTTGCGCAGGCGCACAGTGCCGCGCTTGATGGAATCTTCCACATGGCCCACCACCAGGCGCGCGCCCAGCTCGGCCACGCGCTGATCACGGAAGCGGATCACTTCCGGGTAGTTGTGGCCGGTGTCGATATGCACCAGCGGGAACGGCAGTTCGGTCTTGCGCTCGCCCAGGCGGAAGGCCTTGAGCGCCAGGTGCAGCATGACGATGGAGTCCTTGCCGCCCGAGAACAGCAGCGCCGGGTTGCGGCACTCCGCCACCACCTCGCGGATGATGTAGATGGATTCCGCCTCGAGCTTGTCGAGGTGATCGTTTTGCACTTGCAGCAGGTGCGCCACTTCCGGCGCGCCGGTCAGTTCGTTCATGATGCCCATTTTGTCTGGCCTCAATGCTTGATGTTCTGTTCGTGAAGCCCGCACTCTTTCGAGTCCTTGCTCTCCCACCACCACCGTCCGGCACGTACATCCTCGCCGGCGCGCACAGCGCGCGTACAAGGCTCGCAGCCGATGCTGGGGTAGCCCTTGGCATGCAGCGCATTGACCGGCACATTATGGCGCTTCAGGTAAGCCCAGACCTCGGCCTCGCTCCAGTCGGCGAGTGGGTTGAACTTCGGAATGCCGCGTGCCTCGTCATTTTCCTCGAACGGCAGCTCCGAGCGCGTCACCGCCTGTTCGCGGCGCTGGCCGGTCAGCCAGGCGTCCGCATGTGACAGCGCCCGGTTCAGCGGCTCCACCTTGCGGATGCCGCAGCAATTCTTGCGCAGTTCCACGCTGTCGTAGAACGCGTTCAGGCCATGGTTCTTCAGGTAGTTCTCCACGGCCTCGGGGTCCGGCGTGAAACGCTCGATGTCGTAGCCGTAATGCGCCTTGACCTCGTCCAGCACCGCCAGCGTCTCGGCGTGCAGGCGGCCGGTTTGCAGCGTGAACACGCGGATGCCGGCGCGCACCTGCTCGGTGCCGCGCAGGATGGCATCGGTCACCACCATGTCTTCGGCCGCCAGGCTGGACGCAAAGCGGGCGCGGAAAAAACGGCCGGCGATCTGCGCCAGGCGCAGGCCCAGCTCACGCTCCTTGGCCTCCAGATCCGCCACGCTGCCGGTGTACTCCGGCGCGGTCCACAGCGCCGGCGGGCGCAGTGACGAGACCGGAGCCTCGACGATAGCAATCTCGCTCATACCGTTTCCTTGCCCAGCGCTTCGGCGCGGTTGCGGCGGAACAGCGGCAGCGGCTCATCCACCGATGCCTGGTAGGCCACGGTGAACTCGGTGAAGCCCTTGATGGCGTCCTCGATGTTCTTGTCCGCGCGCACGGCGAAGGTGTCGAAGCCGCAGCGCTTCATGAAATTCAGCTGGTCGCGCAGCACGTCGCCGATGGCGCGCAGCTGGCCGGACCAGTTGTAGCGGGTGCGGAGCAGGTAGGCGGTGGAAAAGCCACGGCCATCGCGGAACACGGGAAAATCCACCGCGACCACGGCCACGCTGGCAAACGCGGCCTGCGCGTCGGCCGGCTCGTCTTCCGGCGCCAGCCAGATGCCAGTGATGTCGGCGGCGCGGCCGGCCAGAACACCATCCTTGTGCGCCAGCCATGCGGTCAGCGGGAACAGCACAGCGTCCTTGCCTTGTGCGGCGGCGATGATTTGGTCGTCGGTCAGAGCCGCGCCCTCGGCACCGCGCAGCACCGTCCATGCATCGTCGATGATGACCGGAACCGGGTTGGCGCCTTCGCGGCGTTGCAGTTGAATAATCTTTGCCATGTCGTTATCTCCGGTGCTCAGGCTTCGGCGCGTTCGCGTTGCTTGTCGGCGTAGACGCGTTCCTTGAACGGGGCGATGCCGATACGGCCCAGCACGTCGATGAAGCGTTCGTCGTCATGGCGGTTGGCCACATAGGTGTCGATGATGCGCGACACCACATCCGGCATTTCGTCCGCCTTGAACGACGGGCCAATCACCTTGCCGATGGCGCTCTTGTTGCCTTGCGCGCCGCCCAGCGTAACCTGGTACCACTCCTCGCCGTCCTTATCCACACCCAGCACGCCGATGTTGCCAACGTGGTGGTGGCCGCAAGCGTTGATGCAACCCGAGATATTGAGCGAGATCTCGCCCAGGTCGTGCACGTAGTCCAGGTTGTCGAAACGCTCCTGGATGGCCAGCGCGATCGGGATCGACTTGGCATTGGCCAGCGAGCAGAAATCGCCGCCCGGGCAAGCAATGATATCGGTCAGCAGGCCGATGTTGGCGGTAGCCAGGCCGCCCTTCTTGGCTTCTTGCCACAGCGCGTACAGGTCGCGCTTCTTCACGTCCGGCAGCACCAGGTTCTGCTCGTGCGCCACGCGCAGCTCGCCGTAGCCGTAGCGGTCGGCCAGGTCAGCCACCAGGTCGATCTGCGCATCGGTGGCATCTCCCGGGGGCGATGCCGCGCCGGGCTTGGTCGACAGCGTGACGGCGGCGTAGCCGGGCACCTTGTGCGCATGCACGCTGCGGCTCACCCAGCGGGCGAAGGCCTTTTCCTCCAGCAGGTGCTTCTCATACGACGCATCGGTATCGGCCAGCTTGTCGTAGGCCGGGGGCGCGAAGTACTGCGCCACGCGGTCGAACTCGGCCTGCGTGATGGTGGCGGGACCATCCTTGCTGTGCTGCCATTCGTCCTCGACTTCCTGCGCGAACTTCTCCGCGCCGATGGCCTTCACCAGGATCTTGATGCGCGCCTTGTACTTGTTGTCGCGCCGGCCATAGCGGTTGTACACGCGAATGGCGGACTCCACGTACGACAGCAGGTGCTGCCACGGCAGGTCTTCCTTGATCACCGAACCCAGGATCGGCGTGCGGCCCAGGCCGCCGCCGGCCAGGATGCGCAAGCGCGTTTCGCCCTCGGCGTTGCGGTACGCGTAGATGCCGATATCGTGCATCTGCACCACGGCGCGGTCGTCGGCCGACGCGGAGATGGCGATCTTGAACTTGCGCGGCAGGAACGCGAATTCCGGCTGGAACGTGCTCCACTGGCGCAGCAGCTCAGCCAGCACGCGCGGGTCCACGGACTCATCGGGCGTGACGCCGGCGAAGTGGTCGGTGGTGATGTTGCGCACGCAGTTGCCGGAGGTCTGGATGCCGTGCATCTCGACGCTGGCGAGTTCGGCCAGCACGTCGGGCACGCGCTCCAGGTCCATCCAGTTGTACTGGATGTTCTGGCGGGTGGAGAAGTGGCCATAGCCGCGGTCATACTCGCGCGCGATATGGCCCAGCATGCGCATCTGCTCGGATGACAGCAGGCCGTACGGAATCGCCACGCGCAGCATGTAGGCATGGCGCTGCATGTACAGGCCATTCTGCAAGCGCAGCGGCAGGAATTCTTCCTCGGTCAGCTCGTCGGACAGGCGGCGGCGCACCTGGTCACGGAACTGGGCTACGCGTTCGTTGACGATGCGCTGGTCGTATTGGTCGTACTGATACATGGTGTGGGTCCGTTCAGTATTCGTTAAATTCAGGAGACGAGCTTGATGGCGACCAGCGTCAGCGTGGTAGCCAGCGCGGCGCGCACCAGCCGCTCGGGCAACGCCCGCGACAGTTGCGCGCCCAGCCAGATGCCGGGGATCGAACCCACCAGCAAGGCCAGCAAAAGAGCCCAGTTCACCGTGCCGAGCCACACATGGCCCAGACCGGCAAGCGCCGTCAACGGGACGGCGTAGGCGATATCGGTGCCCGCCACTTCGGCAGGCTTCATACGGGGATAGAGCAACAAGATCAAGGTGGCGCCAACAGCACCGGCGCCGATCGAGGACACCGTCACCAGCACGCCGATCACGGCACCCACCGCGATGGTGGCAATGGTCTGGGCACGGCCTTCCAGCTGGAATTTGGGGTTGCGGGACAGCCAGGCCAGCATCTGCTTGCGGAACAGCAGCGACAAGACCGTCAGGATCACCGACACGCCGATGGTCATGCGGATGGCATGCAGCCACTGCGCGTTGAGCTCACCGGCGCTCTTGAGCACCAGGATGGCCACCACCGCGGCCGGCAGGCTGCCGATGCACAGGCGGCGCACCACCTGCCACTGCACATGGCCGTGGGCGCGGTGCGCCAGCGTGCCAAAGCCCTTGGTGATTGCCGCGAAAGCGAGGTCGGTGCCGACCGCCGTAGCCGGCGAAAAGCCGAACAGCAAGGTCAGCAGCGGCGTCATGAGCGAACCCCCGCCTACCCCGGTCAGACCGACGAGGACGCCTACTAGCAGACCGGAAACGGTATAGGCAAGAGACATTAGGGTTCACCTGGCCGGCAAGCGCCCGTTGCTGCCTAAAAGTGAGGCAAGCACACGGAGGTTCCGACGGTTCATTAACAAAGTTCGAGAATCGTAATAAACTGCCCTCATATCTCAAACTAATAAGAAGTTGTTTTGTTTATACGAACACAGTTATATGAACCTGCATCAGTTCCGCTTTGTGCGCGAAGCCGTACGTCAGAACTACAACCTGACCGAAGCCGCTAAAGCGCTCTACACATCACAACCGGGTGTCTCCAAGGCCATCATCGAGCTGGAAGAAGAGCTCGGCGTGGACATCTTTACCCGCCACGGCAAGCGCATTCGCAGCCTGACGGAGCCCGGCCGCCGCATCCTGGAGTCGGTGGAGAAGATCCTGCAGGAAGTGGAAAGCCTGAAACGCGTGGGCAAGGACTACGCCGCCCAGGACCAGGGCAACTTCACCATCGCCACCACCCACACGCAGGCACGCTACGCCCTGCCCCGCGTGATCGCGGAGTTCACCAAGCGCTACCCCAAAGTGCGCCTCTCCATACAACAGGGCAATCCCACCCAGATCGCCGACATGGTGCTGCACGACCACGCCGACATCGGGATCGCCACGGAAGGCATCTCGGCCGACAAGAACCTGATCTCCCTGCCCGGCTACCAATGGCAGCACGTGATCGTCATGCCACCCGACCACCCCCTGCTGGAAAAGAAGCACCTGGCGCTGGAAGACCTGATGGGTTACCCACTCATCACTTATGATCCCAACTTCGCCGGCCGCCCCAAGATCGACAAAGCCTTCGAGCTGCGCCACCTCAAGCCCGACATCATCCTGGAAGCCATCGACGCCGACGTCATCAAGACCTACGTGGAGATCGGCCTGGGCGTAGGCATCGTCGCCGGCGTGGCCTTTGACGCCGAGCGCGACCGCAACCTGCGCGGCATTCCCGCCGGCCACCTGTTCGGCACCAATGTCACGCACCTTGCGGTCAAGCAAGGCGCCTACCTGCGCAGCTTTGTGTATACCTTTATTGAGCTGTTCTCCCCGACGCTGAACCGCAAGCTGGTAGAACAAGCCATGTCGGGCGAGCACGAAGCCTACGAACTCTGACACACCGCCACTACCGCTACCACCGCTACCACCGCTACCACGATCACTACCCCATCCTGCGCGGCTGACGCTATATAGAGACAGACAGCCACCAGCCGCGCCATGCCAGCCCCGCCACGGCGCCCCGGATATGCCACCGGCGCAGCGCGGGGACGGATCACCTTGAATGGCCAACCCCGGTTGGCCAGACTTATCAGCACAACGCAGCACAACCATTGGCCGCCCCAAGGCAGCCAGAAAGACCATATGACAGAGCAAGCCACCATCCACTGGACCGAAGACGGCGAAGAACGCAGCGCAAACTGGCAATCCGAAGCCGGCACGCCCCCGCCCAAGCGCGTCGTCATCGCTGACGACACCACCACCGGCGACACCGCCTACCGCCTCGCCTGCGAAGGCACCGCCATGCTCTGGCGCGGCGACTTCCAGAACGCCCGCCAGCTGCTGCAAGCCCTGGCCCGCCGCGCCGACAAGCCCAAGAAAGCCGCCAAGGCATCCAAGGTGCCCAAGGCCAAGCCCACCCCCACGGAAGCCTTCCACCTGCACCGCCAGGCCCAGTCCCAGCGCGCCCGCACGCTCTCCATGCTGCTGCTGCCCTTCGACGCCGACCACCTCGTGCCCCTGCGCCGCTCGCCCGATGTGCGCGAAGCCTGCCTTGAAGCCTACGGCGAGGTCGACGCCCCGTACGTAGCCTCCATGCGCGAACTGCTCGGCCTGATCGGCGCCCACGAGTGGCGTAAAAAAGGCGTGGAAATCCCCGCCCTGGCCGAACGCATCCACCCCTACTACGGCGTGTTCTCCCCCGTGCGCGGCGAATACATCGACCTGGTCGCCAAGGCCCAGCTACCCGCCGGCGCCCTCAACCTGGCCTTCGACATCGGCACCGGCACCGGCGTGCTGGCCGCCCTGCTGGCCCAGCGCGGCGTCAAGCGCGTCATCGCCACCGACATGGACCCGCGCGCACTCGCCTGCGCCAGCGACAACATCCACCGCCTGAAGGCCGCTGCCCAGGTGGAAGTCGTTGAGGCCGACCTCTTCCCCGAAGGCCGCGCCCCGCTGGTGGTGTGCAACCCGCCGTGGGTACCGGCACGCCCCAACTCGCCGATCGAGCGCGCGGTGTATGACCCGGACTGCCAGATGCTGAAGGGCTTTATCGCCGGGCTGGCGGATCACCTGGAGCCCAAGGGCGAAGGCTGGCTGCTGCTGTCGGACCTGGCTGAACACCTGGGCCTGCGTACGCGGGACCAGTTGCTGGGCTGGATCGATGAAGCCGGGCTGAAGGTGCTGGGGCGGCTGGAGGTGAAGCCGAACCACCCGAAGGCTGCGGACATGAGCGACCCGCTGCACGCTGCGCGTGCGGCTGAGGTGACTTCGTTGTGGCGGTTGGGTATCAAGTAAGCTGTAGCTGATAAACCGGGCGGCGCTCGTCGCCTTGGTTCAAAGACACCAGAGCCGTTTCAACCTCCGCTCTGTTGTCTCCCCTCTCCCGCCTGCGGGAGAGGGGCGGGGGAGAGGGCGGGAGCTAGCAAGAGCGACGCATCTCACCCTTCCACAAGCCCCCTCCCCTCTGCCTCAAAGCAACCCTTGCACCCGATTCAAAGCCGCATCCAACTGCTGCTTCAACGGCGTCAGCAAGCAATGCAGGCCGTGACTATCCTCTACCTCGTCACTGTCGTAATCCAGCAATCTTAGAACGGAGCCAAGGCCTGCGCTTACGCGTAGTAGATCGGCGCAGCTTTCTTGCGCGATGCCTTGGGCGTCGTTGCGCAGCGCGTCTAGTTGGTAGGCTAGTTCCTGGATGCTTAGTTTTGTGGGGGTGTCCGCAGGGAAGGTGATGCGGATCAGGTCGGCGAGCAGGTCGGATTGCCGGGAGAGGGTGAGCGTGCGCTCGGGTGGATCGACGTAGGTGATTTGCTCGGAGCGAGCGAGGGTGTCAGACATAGCGGCTTCCTAGTTTGGGTTGGAAGACCCGCCGCTCATTTCCACGTGAGGGTGGCGGGCCCGCAGCGAGGGTGGAAACCGGAACGTAGGAACCGGCCAGCCCGAAAGCTGCCCCGCCCGGCCCGCCGTAGTCATACTACGCGCGCACGAACGCACGGACACAAAAAAAGCCGCAAATAGCGGCTGTCCGCCTACGTTTTCCGGGTTTCCACGCCCGATCACCTTTGTTTGAGGTGACTAGCAGATTGTCGGGGAGGTTTGGGAGGGTGTCAATCAGCGAGGACTATGCTGTGGACTACGCCAAGATCCGCGTTGGCTATCAGGGCATACTCGGACCGCACCGGCGGCGTTCGAATCGATAGATCGCCGTACCCGCGATGATCGCAGCAACGAACCGAGATGAAATGACAGGCCCAATGGCAGGTTTGGGTCGGTCTGAGACAGCCGGCCCTGGCGGAGGGCCGAAGTCAGAGTCCGGCCATCTTGAGTCGTCCACCGGACGACCCGCTGACGGTCGCATATAGAATCCGGGCGGAGAAAATTGTAACAGTGGGAAGGTTAGGAGCTACTCAGTGCTGTTAGCGGCCGGTATTCGCCGTGACACCATCCTCAAACCATGACCAACATCACGCACGACCAAATCGAAGCCGCCAAGGCGATCCTTTTCTCCAAACAACGGGTTTCGACCAGCCTTCTGCAACGCACCCTGAAATTGCCCTACTCAGACACAGAGGCAGTTCTCAATGCCCTGCAACATCAGGATGTGGTAACCCCTCGCCTAGATGGCGTTCGCCGGTTGACGAAGGCGTTCGAGAACGAAGACACCACGGCTCGTGTCTCGTTCGTGCGGTCCGTCTTCGAATCCGTCCGCTATTTTTCGGAAATGTGGGAGGAAGGAAATAGCGGCCACACGAAGATCATGAAGCTTCTGCGCCCGTCCTCGCAGGTCGCGCCGCTTCAGATTCGGAAACTCATACTCCATGAGTGTTTCCAGACTCGGCGGATGGGGTTGCTAGAGGCATCGGTGGCGTTAGTTGAATACTGCTGTGACCGAGGCCTTGCGCCTGCGGTCGACGACGATGACCTTTCCGAGTTGGGCATCATGTGCTCGTCCGCCTCACGTCCATTCACCTTGGTCAGCGATCCAGCAGCGATGAGGAAGCGCTCCTTCGTCCGACTGGCTCGCTACCTAAGCCTTCGAGGCATGGACTCCGACACGCGTTGCTTCGAGTATTTCCTTCGCGGCGTGTACGACGTACCGACGGGCCAGGGGAAGAATGGAGGAACCTACAACGAGCACGTGGTGCCGCTTGCCTACATCCGAAAGCACTGCGTGCACCTATTGACGCAGGGAGGTACAGCCGAGCAAGCCACAAGCGACATCATCCGGTTTCTGGCAATCGTAAAAATCACCGACGACGAGCGAAACTATCTGGATCGCAGCATCAGCTCCGGCGGGCTAGGGTTGCAGGTCGACATGCCTGAGGCTTGGTACCCCGAAGTGGGGGACATCTTTGCGCGCCTCCACAAGGCGGGCATCGAGTTTCAGATGTCGACGTGACCGGCATAAAGGCAGAAAAGCTCATCGCCGCTCTTTTGGGGAAAGACCTGATCCGAGGGCCGCGTTCGGCCAGTTTGAGTCAGTCGATCCCATTGTGTCGATGACCGATTCGGCGCGACAAGCGGCCCATCCGGCCTCAGCTCCACGAATGCCCGCTGAATGGTAGCGAACGGTCAGACGTGTATTTCGGGCTATGGATACCACGCAAGGACTTCGAACCCACTACCAGGGCACACTAGCTAGCGGGCATTGCCGCTATGCCCGCAGCCGGCGATCCGCGTCCAGCCCGAAAACGGCTGACCACCGCTGCGCCTGAGCCAGGTTTTCCCGCAGCGGACGCACCGAAACGTCGCGCAGGAAATGGACAGATGCGCCGAGCCACGTCCGCCTTGACGGCAGCTGGCCGTGATGCCGGCGGCGCTCGGCCCGGCACATCCGCGTTGACGCCACCAAGAACAGAGCCCGCCATGACAGCATGCCGGCCTCGTCGACGAAGGCCTTGCACCGTTCGCGGTGACGCCCCAATGGCACGCCAAGGTCCGCCGCCGAGGCAAAGCTCACGATCTGCCGCCTGCGCGATGTGCTCTGCATCCAGTCCTCGAACAGTAGGCCGAGCGATTCCTCATAGCTGGCGCCACCACTTTGCACCGCTTCCAGCCCCGCCCGGCGGGCGTATGCGGTCACGTCGCGTACCTCACGCAGCAACTCGGAAAGCTCGGCGCTTAGCCGGTGCGGCACCGCAGCGCCCTGACGCGCGACGATCCCGACAGGTGCTTGAACGGATGCCATACCACCTCCTCCTCGCCGATTGCCCGATTACCTGCCCAGAATCGTAAGGCAGGCCACTGCCTCTTCCACGCCGTGCAGGCCTCCGCCGTTCTCGGCGATAGCGATTCGTGCACCGTCCACCTGACGCGCGCCTGCCTCTGCTCGCAACTGCGATACCAGCTCATAGACCTGCCCAAGGCCCGTGGCGCCGATTGGATGCCCCTTGGACTCCAGGCCGCCGGAGGTGTTGACGGGGATGCGCCCGCCGATACTCGTATCGCCCCGCTCCGCTGCCAGCCCCCCCTCGCCAGGTTCGCAGAGGCCGAGCGCCTCCACCTGGATCACTTCGCCGATGGCGCTGGCGTCATGCACTTCCGCGACCGAGATATCGCGCGGCCCCACCCCTGCAATCCGGTATGCGTCGGCCGACCCTTTGCGCACAAGGTGATCGGCAAGCTGTGCCGGTGCGCGGTCGCTGCCGGTCACCACGACGGATGCGAGCACGCGGATGGCACGGCTGCGGCTGCCGTTGAGCCGGGCAAGACCCGCCTCGCTGCACACGATGGCAGCGGCAGCCCCATCGCTGATGGGCGAGCACATCGGCAGTGTCAGCGGAAACGTGATCGGCGGCGCGGCCAGGATTTCCTCGATGGTGTAGGCCTCGCGGTATTGCGACAGCGGGTTGTGGACGGAATGCCGATGGTTCTTGGCGGAGACGGCGGCAAAATGGCGCTGCGTCGACCCGTATTCCCGCATGTGCATCCTGCCCATGGCCGCATAGATGTCCATGAACACGCTGTAGGGCTTGGGGGAGGTTGAGCCATCCGGCACTTCCACACCTTCGCCCATGGCCAGTAGCCGGGCGGTGCCGGCTTCCTTGTCGTGAACGTCCCACGCACCATCGAACACGCTCAGCGTGCGCGCCTTGTCGGTGGAGAACATCTTCTCCGCACCCACTGCCAGCACGATATCGGCGGCGCCCGCCTTGACGTACTGGACGGCCAGGTGCAGCGCCGAGCTGGCGCTGGCGCACGCATTCTCGACATTGATCACCGGGATGCCCTGGATACCCATGGTGCGCAGCGCGATCTGGCCGCGGATCATGTCCTGGCCCTCCATATGCCCCTGCGTGCAGTTGGCAAAGAAGGCGCCTTGCAGCGCACGGGCCTCGCAGCCCGCGTCCTTCAGAGCTGACGTCACGGCCTCGCGCGTCAGGTCCTTGATGCTCTTGTCGATCTGCTTGCCGAATGGCGTCATGCCGACGCCGGCGATATAAACCGTCTCGCTCATTATGTTTCCCCCGAGGTGATGGCGCCGTGCAGTCATTCCGCACCTGCGCCGTCCTGTCATTTCCGCTTCAGAGCTGCGTGACGTTCCACGCCAGGTAGCCCTGCTCCGCCTGGGCACCGATCAGTTCCCGCGCGCCGAAAGCCGCCGCCGGCGATGCAAAGCCCGTGGCCTTCTGCTTGCCGGCCAGCAGGCGCCGGGCTGCCTCTGCGTTGAAGACACCAGTCTGCGCATAGGGTGAATTTCCACGCAGCACGACCGATACCGTCGCCGTGTTGCCGCGTCCGAAGCATGACAGCACGCAGCGATTGACGTTGGGGTTCTCGCGCGGGGGCTCCACCGTGGTCATGCCCTTGCCCCAGTCATTGGTGATCCTCTCGCGCTCCTCATGCGGGAACTGCCGGCAGTCGGCTTCGAATTTCTCCAGCATGCCGAACACTGCCTGGAACGCGTCCTGGTTCTTGAAGGACACCAGCGTGCGCGCATGGCGAACACGCTCGTCGCCCTCATACCACACCGGCTCGCCACCACCACTCCACGGCAAGGCCATGATGGCGACGTGTTCGCCAGGCACATTGACGGTGTAAGCCGTGGCATAAGGCCATTCGACCAGCGCGCGGTCCTGGATGCGGTACTGCGGATTGGTGCACATGCGTAGGAACGACATGGTCGATGCCACGCTGACCTGCGAGTCGGCCAGATACACGGTTTCCAGCGTGTCGATGCCCGGCGTTTCCAGCGCCAGCTCCGTGGCCAGTACGCCTTCGGCCCACATATAGGAGTTCGCGGGGCAGAGCAGCAGGTCGCGCTGGCGGAACTTCTCGCCGAACTCCCGCTTCAGCAGCAGCATCCAGTCCTGCTCACCGGTGGTGTCGAGATAGTGTGCACCTGCCTCCAGTGCCGCCTGGACTACCGGCAGCCCCAGTTGCATGAAAGGCCCCACCACATTGATGACGACCTTGCGCCCGGTGAACAAGGTCAGCAGGTCGGCGTGCTCGTGCCGCACGCCCACGCAGCGGTAGTCGTGGCCTTCCAGTTCCGGAACCAGCGCCATCTGCGCCTCCAGGCGTGCCTGGTCGCGCCCGGCCGCAATGAAGGGAATGCCGGCGGTGGCCAGTTTCCAGGCAATTAGCTTGCCGGTGTAGCCGCTTGCACCATAGACGACGACTTCATATTGATCCGTACTCATTTTGGGTCTCCTGAGAATCATGGTGGGCATGACTTGCCCTGTCATTTGTGTGGTTTAAGCCGGTACTCGAACAGGACCTGCGGGTCAAGCTCCCTGCCGCTTGTCGGCACAATGGCGGCGACCACGTCTTTCTCGCCGGGTGCGCCGGATGCCGCCGGCACGCCGTAGACATAGACGTCAGCCACGTCTTCGCATTCGGCGATGACCTGCTCGTCGCGGTGCCCGATATCGCCCATGCGCAGCCAGCCATCGCTGGTCTTCTTCGCGGACGCGTCGGGGTTGTGCAGGTAGACCACGTCCGCCGGCGTGCCGTTGGCAGGCTGAAAGATCAGTTCCCCTGGCTGGTTTGCCGGTACATCACGATCCTGCTCGTCGACGACCCGGACATTGAGAAAAGGCGGCGGCTTACCGATGCTGCCAACCGGCCCTTCGCCCAGGTTGACGCAAAGCCCGCCCTCCACCGCGCCGTAGAACTCGACGATACGCACGTCGAACCGCTTCGCGAACGCTTCCCAGATGGCGGCGGGCATCCCCGCGCTGATGACAAAGCGCACCGGGTTGTCCGCATCGTTGGCCTTGGGCGGCTCGCTGTAGACCGCAGTGGTCATGCCGCCAAGCAGCGTGAAGGTGGTGCAGCCATACCTGCGGGCAACGTCCCACAGGCGCGACTTGGTGAAGCGCCGGCTGAACACCGCTCGCATGCCAAGCTTGAGCGTCGCGGCCAGCGTCACGATCTGCGCATTGCCGTGCGTCAGCGAGAGACCGGTATAGGGCCGGTCATCCCGTACATAGCCGAACAGCGGCGCCCACCCCGCAGCGGCGCCATAGCGCGCGTGCCGCATGACCACGCCCTTGGGATCGCCGGTGGTGCCCGAGGTGTACATGATCTGCATCGGGGCCAGCGGATCCACGCTGCGGACAGTCTGCGGGGTAACCGCCGCGCCCAGGATATCCGCCATTCGCGGATAGTCACCCTGCAGCGGCAGTACCTTCGAGGAATCGGACTCCAGCAGCCATACCCATGTCAGGTCCGGGACGTCCTGCCTGACCGCTATCAGCGTCTGCAGCGCATAGTCGGCACAGATGACCCCCCTGCAGCCCGAATGGCGAAGCATGTAAGCGAGCTTGTCGCCACGGGTGCGCGGATCGATCGGCACGAACACGGTACCGCTGATCGATGCGCCGACCATGGCGTCGACGAACTCGGGGTGGTTCTGCATCAGCAGCGCAAACCTGTCGCCTGGCGCCATGCCTGCCCGTTCGAGGGCGGCCGCGATGCGGCAGCCATTCTCCCAGAGCTGGCGGTAGGTCCTGACCTCGGCCGGGCCGCCTTCGTGGTCGAAAGTCAGCACGTCGCGGTCCGGCTCCGATTCCACGCGGTTGGCAATCAGGTTAGCCAGGATCAGTTCATCGCGCGTGGCCGCGGTGCCGTCTGCCACGCCAGCCTCAGTCGTGCCCATCACACACGCTCCTCGTCGACCAGGTAGGCCCCGCCCTTGATGGCCAGGACCTCGTTGCAGCCATCCTCGATCAGCGACGCCCGCGCATCGCGCAGGATTTTCTCGATCGGGTACTCGCGCGTCAGACCATTGCCGCCGAAGATCTGCAGCGCGTCGCTGGCCACTTCGAACGCATGCTGCGTCGAGGTGACCTTGGCCATCATCCCGGCATGCAGCGCGGGCGGATCGTTGGTCAGGTTGTAGTGCACGACACGCTGGGCGAGTGCCCGGGAGCATTCCACCTTACGTGCCAGATGGAACAGGCGGTGGGCCACCGACTGGTGACGGATGATGGGCACGCCGCCCTGCTTGCGCTCATGGGCGTAGTCAAGCGCGAGCTCATACGCGGACCTGGCCGTGCCGGTGAATACGGTGGCCATGATCGAATTGGCGAAGGTGTGGATGGCGTAGACCGCCGTCAGGTAGTCATCGGGGCCGGCGAGCAGGTAGTCCTTCGACAGGCGCACGTTGTCGAAGTAGATCTCGCCCTGGTTGAGCGCGCGCTGGCCCATCTTGTCCAGCGGCTTGCCGCGCGAGACGCCGGGTGCGTCCATCGGTACATAGACCACGCAGCCGCGCCGGCTGTCCGGGCCGTTGCCGGAATCGGCGGCGCAGTAGAGGATGCAAACCTCGGCAATGGTGCCGTTGGAGACCCACGCGGACTTCTGGCCGTTGATCACGACGCCATCGCCGTCCAGCGTTGCCACGCAGTTGGGCCGCCCGTAGTTGCCCTGGGGATGGAAGATCATGCGGTTCGCATCCAGCGAGTCCGAGCCGTGGTCCGGCTCGGTGATGCCCCAGCAGCCAAGCATCGTGTCCGGGAAGCGCTCCATCAGGAAGCGATTGCCAAATGCGGCCGCCATGAAAGCGGGCAGCAGGCCGGCGCCGATCGAGATGGCCAGGCCCGCGTCTCCCCAGCCCAGTTCCTCGAACAACACGCAAAGGACTTGGGCGCGCTCGGACGGCTCGAGTTCGAAGATGGATTCGATGGTGAAGCCCAGGTCGAGGTACTGCTTGCGCGACTTCCAGAACGGCGAGTCGGACGCGATCACCTCGTCGGGCGTCATCTTGTCGAGCCGGATGCCGACCGGCCGAAGCACCTCCTCGGCAAAACGGTGCACCGTCTCCTGGACCATGGCCGCCGTCTCGGACAGCGCCGGCTGCGCGCCAAGGGGACCAAGCTTGGGTTTTGGGGATGCCGGCATGGCTGCCGGTTCGACGTTGGGGGTGGCCGTGGCATTCATGGCGTGTCTCCTTGTGTTCAGGTGTCTGGTCGGTACGTCTGACGGTGCGTCCGATCTCTGTGCCTGAAGCTTAGGGCGCCTTGACTTCCGCCTGCATCACGCTGAACCGTGAATCGGTAGCTGGCGCGGTGTCACGGAAATCCGTGATTGCCGGTGCGGTGCCTGATATGCCACTGGCGGCCAGCGCTGGGACGCGGTACGCTGGTGACCGCGTGATCGCCCCGCCCCACGTGCCGCCAACGTCGAACCGTGCCCATGCTCCCTGGCAACGATCTTTTTTCCGCCCCTCCGCTAAATCCGCTCAAGCTGGCGCCGCCCGGTGAGAACGGGCCAGGCGTCGAGCGAAGTGCCATTGCTGCCACGTGGGCTGGCAGCCGCGCCGCCGTGACGCTGGTCTGCGCCCCAGCCGGCTTTGGCAAGACCACCGCGATGCGACAGCTCCTGGTTGCGGCGCGGCAGCACGGCGTGCCGGCTGGCTGGCTGAATCTCGACAGCGCTGACAACGACCTGGGCCGGATCACGCCTTATCTCTGGGCAGCCCTGCACACGGCACTGCCTTCGCTGGGAGAAGCACCGTCAACCGGCCAGTGGATCGATGCCTCCCGGGGGCTGCCGGGAGGATCCGCCCGGCAGCTGCTCGACGTGCTGTCCCGGGTAGAGACACCCTATGTGCTGTTCGTGGATGAATTCGAGCTGGTCAAGGACAGCAGCGTGCTGTCCCTCTTCAGCGAGCTGGCCTTCAGTCTTGGCCCGGGCCAGCGCCTGGTGCTAGGCTCACGCCACAAGCCTGGCCTGCCGCTCGGGCGCCTGCGCGTGCAACAGCGCCTGCTGGAAATCGACGCGCCGATGCTGCGCTTCAGCGCCGGCGAAGTCCGCGATTACATCACTGGCTGCCGTGGCATCGGCATGGCGGATGCGGACCTGGGCGAACTCCAGGCCCGCACCGAAGGTTGGCCCGCGGCGCTGCAGCTCGCGGCCTCGGCACTGGCCGGGCGCACAGACTCGCGCGCGTGGCTGCAGCAGCTTTCCGGCACAACCGGCAACCTCGCGGAGTACCTGGCCGAAGACGTGCTGTCCAGGCTGTCCGAGCCCCATCGCCGCTTCGTGCTGCGCTCATCCATCTTCGAGGCGATCTGCCCCCAGCTCTGCGATGCGGCGTTCGGGAGCGCGGACAGCGCGGACTGGATTGCGCAGAGCGTCAGTGGCAATCTCTTCCTGCTGCCGATCGAGACCGAAGGCGACTGGTATCGATACCATCCCCTGTTCAGGCAGTTCCTTCGTGCACAACTCTCGCGCACCGCCGCGCAGGAACTGGCCGGGCTGCATGTGCGCGCGGCGAACTGGCTTGCATCGACGGCCCGTTACGCCCAGGCCATCGCGCATGCTTCGGCTGCCGGCGATACTGCGCTGACCGCCGACCTGCTCGAACGCTGCGGCATGGATTATGTACGTGGCGGGCAAATGGCCCTGGTGGTGCAGTGGGCGGACACGCTGCCACACGCCGAACTTGAACGGCGTCCTGCCGTGCTGGCCGCTACCGCGTACGCCATGGTTTTCCTGCACCGGTATGCCGCCGCGGAACGCCTGCTGGGCGCGCTGGAGAAGCATCCCGGAGCCAGCCACGAGGAAGACGTCACCGTCTTGCGGGTCATGTTGTCAGCCTGGCTCGACCGGATGGACGATGCTGTCCTGGCGGCGCGCACGGCCCTGGCGGGCGCGGGGCCCGCGTCGCCCTTTGTCAGCGGCCTGCTCCACAACGCGGTGGCGTACGGCGATATGCTGCAGGGACGCTTTGTCCCGGCCCGGCATGCCCTGCTGCAGGCAAAGCGCGAGCTCGAATCCATCAACGCGATTTACGGATTGACCTACAGCGCTTGCATCGAAGGCATGATCGACATGCTGCAGGGCAATGTCCGTGACGGCCTTGCCCGCTTCAGTGCCATGCTGAACCGCATCGTTGCCAGCGGGCAACGCTACACGAGCTCGGGCCCGGTTGCATGCACACTGTTGGCTGAAGCACTCTACGAACTTGGCGACAGCGGCGCCGCCGACGCGCTGCTGAGCGATTACCTGCCCCTGATTCGCGACACCTGCCTGCCGGACCACCTGATCGTCGCCCATCGGCTCGCTTCCCGCATCGCGTGGCTGAGCGGCGACGCCGGCAAGGCCCTGGACCAGCTCAACACACTCCAGGAACTTGGCGACGCACGCGGCATTGCGCGCTTGGGCATGGCGGCCGCCGTCGACAGGAGCCGTCTTGCCTTACTGGCGGGTGATGTCTCCAGCGCGAGGCATGCATTGGCCGTGGCGGCGTCATTGGCGCCACCTTCCGGTACCCTGATGCGTTACTCAGACGACCTCGACGACTCAGACGACCTCGACGATCTCGAGATCGCCAGCTTTCGCATTGCGCTGGTTGCCCCCGACGAGGAAGCCGATGTGGAACGCGTCGAAGCCGCACTACGCCTTGCAGAGAGCAGCGGCCGTGCGCGGCGTGCAGTACGCCTCGCTTGGCTGCTGGCGCAGGCGCACCATGCCGCGGGCCGGTCAGCGCAAGCACAGATCTGGCTTGAGCGCGCCCTGGCACAGGGCCAGGCGTGGCAGGCGCTCCGGATCCTTGCCGATGAGCCGTGGCATCTGCAACCACTGCTGGCATCGCTGGCATCGCGGCACCATGTCTTCGATCCGCGGTACCTTGAGCGACTGATACAGGCCGCACAGGCCTCATCGCAGCGCGGGACGCACGTGCGCGGCGAACAGGAAGGCCTGCTCAGCCCTCGTGAACTCCAGATCATCCGGCGTGTCGCCGATGGCCATTCCAACAAGGCCCTGGCGCGCTTGCTGTTTGTTTCGGAAAACACCGTCGAGACACACCTGCGCCGCATCAATGGCAAGTTGGGCACAGGCAACCGGATGCAGGCCGTGGCACGCGCGAGGGAAATCGGACTTCTATGACCGAAATCCTTGGCGAGTGCAAATATCGATATCGCATCCAATATGGATGACGGCCTATGAGCCCTTACCGGCCCCCGACCAGACACGATTCGCTTGACGGCATCCGGCCGCTCCGGCCATTCGCCGGAGAATTGCCGAGCGACTCAGAAGGGTCGGGAAGCATCGACCGTTGCCTTCACCTCAATTGGCGGATGCCGGCCAGTATGAGACGTTCACGCGGCGGCTAGCCAATGTCCGAAGTTCGGACGACGCGGTCATTAGAGGTTGCATGTCCATTCGGCAATATTTCCATCAGAAGTGAAAGGATCTAGGGATAGAAGGCTTCACCACGGTTCAGCATGTTGACGAACTCCTCGATTTTACGCGCCCGTGTTTCTGGCTTTTTGGCATTCTGTACGCGAAACAGGATGGCATAGCGGTTGCGGCTATTCAGTGTTGCAAAGAACTTCTTGGCTCCCGGATTTTCGTCCAAGGCTACCTGTAGGTCGTCCGGCACGATCGAGTTACTGGCCGACGTGTAAGCTGCCTCCCAGCGGCCGTCCTTCTTAGCTTTCTCGATCTGCCTCATGCCAGGTGGGCGCATTCTGCCTGCCGCGATCAGCGTTTCAGCCCTGTCTTTGTTAAGTTTGGACCAGATGCTTTTTGCGGAGCGTGGAGTGAAGCGTTGCAACCAGTATTTTTCGCTCTCTGCCTGTTTTTGACCATCAATCCAGCCATAGCAGAGGGCACTTTCCAACGCCTGTTCGTACGTTACGGTTGGCTGCTCGGCGCCTTTTTTCGCTAGGCGCAGCCATGCTCCGGTCGAAGTGCCGCCGTTTTGCCCTAACCAGCTTTCCCATTCGGTCTGGCTGATAAACGTTAGAGGGAATTCGGTCATGTCACTATGCCCAACGGTTGAGTTCTGTGCGGGGGTGCTTCGTCCGCAGTCTAGCAGCGTTTATACGGACCTCAACGTCCTGTCTTCGACTGAAGACCGGACGCAAAGCAGCCACTCGCCGGGCCGGCTGCCTTGGGTCGCCTATCGCCGGACTAAACGGATACCCAATAGCAACGTACAAGCGCATAGCGCCGGCGACGCGGCGGTCTGCATTGGTACGGGACTGTTGCCGGCGCACGTACCGGTAATCGACAGCCCGCCGGCCTGCGTAGCGTTCCCATCGAGACGCGTACAGGCAGTAAGATGAACGTTCCCTCCCTCGAGTGGAAATACCGAGATGCAAGTATTAGTTGACGCAGATGCCTGCCCGGTTGTCGTCAAGGAAATGTTGTATCGGGCCGCGCTGCGCGTCGAAGTGTGCGTCACTCTGGTGGCGAACCAGTATATGCGTACGCCGCCTTCCCGTTTTATTCGGGCACTGCAAGTGCCGGCGGGCTTCGACGCCGCCGATGACCGTATCGTCGAACTGGTCAGCGACGGTGACCTTGTGATTACGGCGGACATACCGCTTGCCGCCGCTGCCCTAGACAAGGGCGCTTATGTGCTCGACCCACGAGGAAGCTGGTTTAGCCGTGAGAATATCCAGGAGCGCCTAACGATGCGTGAGGTGATGGACCAGCTCCGCGGCTCGGGCATCGCTACTGGCGGTCCGGCACCGTACGCCCCACAGGATAGCAAAGCGTTCGCTGCCCAATTGGATCGGTTCCTGGCACGCCATGCGCCGCCGGGTGCGGTCGCCTGAAGCGCGCGAGCCACAGCGACGCAAGTGGTACGAATCTGGTAGCGTCGCTCCGGCCAGTCGCCAATCGGCCACGAACAGCCGTTCGGCATCGCTCCCTAGAGTGTCGACAATCGGGAGCTGTCTGCGGGCGAAGCAGTGCGTGCGATTTCGCATCATTTCAATGTCGCCCACAAGAAGGTCAAGGTGTTGTGGCTTATTGGCGAGCTAGGCATTCCGCACAAGCACATACCGGCCGGAGGCACGTTTGGCGTTAGGGATACGCCTGAGTTCCTGGCAATGAATCCACATGGTCGGGTTCCGATGATCGACGATGGCGGAACCGTCGTGTGGGAATCGCACAGTATTTTGAGATACCTGGCCGCGCGCTATGGACGCCCTAATTTAAGGAAATAGCCCGCCTGCCCGAAAGCCGGGCTCAGCCCCGAAGCATGTACAAAGAGTTGCTCAAACGTGCGAGCCCGGCGCACTGGATCTCGCGAGAGAAGCTTGCCGTGCTTCTCGGCAAGATAAACAAGGATGGCCGCAGACTCGGTCAGTGCGAAATCACGGTCTTCGGTAGTCAGTACGGGCACCTTCCCGTTGGCATTCAATGCGAGAAATCCATCGCTCTTCTGCTCGCCCTTTCGAACGTTGACTGCATGAAGCGTGTAGTCGATTCCGAGTTCTTCGAGAGCGATCGGAACCTTAACGGAATTGGGCGTAGCGAATGCATAAACGCGGTACATGGCGGGTCGTCCTTTAAGAAGTATCGGGTTGGCGTGCGACGAACTTTGCGCGGCATTCGACATCCGGTGAAGTCCGGCCGGAGTGATAGGCGCTATTCCCGCAAGGAATGACCAACGACTCTCGACGACGCGTCCCTCTGACTATTCCGCCCAGGAATGACAGCTATCGCCAGGTGCTGTCTTCCGCAGATTTGCGCTTGCCCTGATGATCCCGAGGTCTTCTCCCCTTTATCAGGTAACGCGCAATGAACACGCTCTTCACCCAGACCCAAGTCGGTCCCTATCCGGTCAGCCACCGCGTCGTGATGGCGCCGCTCACACGGATGCGCACCGACGCGCACAACGTTCCCGGCGATCTGATGGTCGATTACTATGCGCAGCGCGCCTCGGCAGGCGGCTTGCTGATTTCCGACGCGACCTCGGTGTCCCCGCTTGGCTTCGCATACGTCGGTGCGCCGGGTATCTACACCGAGGCACACGCACGCGGCTGGCGACGCGTGACCGACGCCGTCCACGCAAAAGGTGGACGTATCTTCCTGCAACTGTGGCATGCGGGACGACAGGCGCACCCGGCAAACATCGGTGGAGAAGTGCCGGTTGCGCCTTCCGCCGTGCGCGCCTATGAACACTCGGCAATCCACGACGAAAACGGCGAGGTCATCGAAGTCGAACAGGTACTCCCGCGTGCCCTCGCGCTCGAAGAGATTCCGGGCGTTGTCGAAGCATTCGGTCGCGCTGCGGCGCTTGCGAAACAGGCCGGTTTCGATGGCATCGAACTGCATGCCGCCAACGGTTATCTGCCCGACCAGTTTCTGCGGGACGGCTCGAATCACCGCACGGATGCTTACGGCGGCTCGCCAGAGAACCGCGCGCGCTTTCTGTTCGAGGTGCTCGATGCCATCGGTTCGGTGTGGGACGCCGGCCAGATCGCGGTTCGTCTTTCGCCCGGAAGCTCGTATGGCACGATGTCCGATAGCGATCCGCATGCTACGTTCGGCTACGTCGCGCGTCGCCTGGATGGCTACGGCCTGGCATACCTGCATGTGGTCGAGCCGCGTGTGCGCGGTAATGATGACGTCGACGCAGCGGTGTCGGCAGTTTCGGCGAAGGACTTGCGACGTGTGTTCAAAGGCACGCTTATCGCGGCGGGTGGATTTACAGCCGACAGTGCACATCGGATCATCGAGGCAGGCGACGCCGATCTCGTGGCGTTCGGGCGTCTGTTTATCTCCAATCCGGATCTGCCCGAACGACTGCGAGTCGGGGCACCGCTGAACCATTACGACCGGTCGACGTTCTATGGCGGCGATGCGCGTGGCTACACCGATTATTCCTTCCACAGCGCGGCGCCGGTTATCTGAACCGGACGTGAGCGTTGTAACGGGCCCCACCGCAGGATCGCCTGCGGTGGGGCCGCTTTGTTTCTGTGGATCGTGATTGCGATGCAGATTTCGAAGACCGCTCGACATCGCCAATTTCATCAACCAGGTTCTGACGCGATAGACTTCCGCCTGAAAACATCTCAGCCACGACGCGGACTTTACGACGCGGACTTTACGGTCCGTCAAGGAGAAGCAACGGCATGGACCGGATGGCAGCAATGGAAACGTACGTCAGTGTCGTGGAGGCCGGTTCATTCTCGGCTGCCGCAAAGCGGCTCAAGCTCGGGCAGCCGGCCGTCTCCAAGTCGATCGCACAGCTGGAGGAGCGGCTCGGGGTGCGACTCCTGTTACGCTCGACCCGCGGCCTTACGCCCACCGATGCGGGTCAGCGGTTCTACGAGCACGCAAGACGCGCAATCGAAGAAGTGGATCTTGCCGAACAGGTCGCACGTGACGCCTCGAGCGGGTTGTCGGGTGTGCTGCGCATCAGCGCCGCGGTGACCTTCGCGCGCCTGCACATCCTCCCGACGCTCAAGACCTTCCTGGACCGGCACCCTGACCTGCAGGTCGACGTCGTGCTGGACGATCGCACCATCGATCTGCTCGAAAAAGGCGTGGATGTCGCATTGCGCATGGGTTCGCTCGACGATTCGACCATGACCGCACGCCACATTGCGCAGAGCCGCCGGCTGGTTGTCGGCACACCCGAATACTTCGCCGAAGCGGGTGTGCCGACAACGCCTGCGGAACTGAGCCAACACCAGGTCGTGATCTACTCGTTGCGTGGCGGCGGTGAGTCGTGGGCATTCAGCCAGCACGGCAAGGAAGTGGCCGTGGTCGTATCCGGGCGCGTCAGCGTGAGCGCCGCCGAGGGTATCCGCACGACAGTGCTCGGCGGCATGGGGCTCGCGATCGCATCGGAATGGATGTTTTCTCCGGAACTTGCCAACGGCACAGTCCAGTCGGTCCTTACCGACTGGGAGCTACCGGCTATCGACCTTTGGGCCGTGTTTCCAGCCGGACGCCTGGTAAGTGCGAAGGCGCGCGCATTCGTCGCCTTCGTCGAGGAAATACTTGGCGCCCCTGCCAGCAGCAAGGGCGGCACGCCCTCAGAAACCGAGCTTGCCGATTGACGCGCCGCCGTCGACGTACAGCGTCTGACCGGTCATGAAGGCGGCCGCGTCAGAAAACAGAAATGCGATCGTCGCGGCAATTTCATCGGGCTGGCCGAAGCGGCCCATGGGCACCGCGGATAGATAACGCTGCTCCCCCTCGCTTCCCGGCGGATTGTTCGCGCGAAACAGCTCGGTCTCTGTCGGGCCGGGTGCGACGGCATTGACCGTAATACCTGTGCCTGCCAGCTCCAGCGCCCATGAACGCGCAAAACTCACCAGCGCGGCCTTCGCCGCTGCGTAAGCAGTGCGATGTGTCATCCCGAGAATCGTCAGGCTGGAAATGTTCACGACCCGTCCCCAGCCGCGTGCCAGCATACCGGGAAGCAGCGCCTGCACGGTCTGCACCGCAGGATGAAGATTCAGCGCGAGAACGTCGTCGAGATCGTCTAGCGCGACTTCACCCAGACGCTGCGGCTTGACTAGCGCGACATTGTTCACCACGCCATCGAACGCATGACGACGCACCAGATCATCGAGCGCCGCGCCGGTTGCGGCACGGTCGGCCAGATCGACGCGGACCAGTTCGCCCGGAAAATCGCTTGCTTCGCGCGCGAGGCCCACCACGTGGTGGCCGTCGGCAATCAACCGTTCTGTCAACGCGAGGCCAATGCCCTTGGTCGCGCCGGTTACGAGAAATATACGCTGTGTCATCAAATGTCCTTTACGAACCGGAAGGAATCGAGAAGCCGCGGCGGGTTCTCCGGCGCGGCGTAGTGAGCGTTTAGCCTTAAGCACTGAGCAGTAAGGCTCAGGCGTTGGCGGTCGCTTTTTCCAGAACCGGGAACATGTCCGACGGGTCGGGACGACGCGTGTAATCCGGGTTGACTTCGGAATACAGCACGATCCCATCCTGTCCGATGACGTAGCGCGCGGGCATCGGCAAGGTCCAACTCGGGTCGTTATTGACCGCCGGCAGATCGTTCTTCAGGTTCTTGTACAGCTCGACCAGATAATCGGGCAGCGCGAAACGCAATCCGAAGTCGGCGCCCGTTTGACCGTTCACGTCGCTCAGCACCGGAAAACCCAGTTCGTTGGTGCGCACCGACTTGCGGCTATTGACCGGCGTTTGCGGCGAGATCGCCACGACGTTCGCGCCGTAGGCCTGAATCTCCGGCAGCACTTCGTTGATCGCCTGCAATTCGATATTGCAGTACGGGCACCAGACGCCGCGATAGAACGTCACCACCAGCGGGCCCTTCACCAGCAGTGCGGCAGACGATACGTCGTTGCCATCCTGATCTTTCAGGTTGAAATGCGGCATGCGGTCGCCGGCCTTGATCGCGCGGCCAGCCTGCCCACTCGCAATCAGTTCTGCCGTGGCGCGTTCCATCACCGGGTGAATCTCCGGCGGAGCGTTGAACGGCGGCTTGCCCGCCTTGAAGTCGGACCGGAATGCGTCGAGTTTGTCTTGCAGTGACATGAGTGTTCTCCGTCGAGAGGAATTGAGGAACCAACGAGTCAGTGGATTCAGGCTGCGTTCTGCGCTGCTGCCATGCGTGCCACTTCGGCCGCAGTGATACCTTCGAGCGCCAGGCCGTAGCCGATGCCTTCGTCGATCACGCGACGCAGGCGCTGGGTCAGTCCGATGCGGGTGTATTTGGTGGTGAGCGGCGGCTGCTTTGCGATAGTCGCGGCGATGGCGTGCGCGCGTTCCAACAACTGATCCGCAGGGACGATCTCATTGACGACGCCCAGCGACTTAGCTTCCGCAGCATCGAGTTTTTGCTGCGTGAGCACGAAGTACCGGCCGCGAATGCTGCCGATCATTTCCGGCCAGAGCAGATGGACGCCGTCGTTGGGAGCGATGCCAAATGCGGCGTGCGGCATGTCCTGGAACACCGTCTCTGGCGTTGCCACCACGATATCGCACAGCAGGACGTATTCCGAATGCAGCAGGACCGGGCCGTTCGGCGCGGCGATCATCGGGACTTCGATGTCCAGGATGTTCATCAAGATCTTTCGGCCTTCGCGGAAGATCTTGTCGTAGCCGCGCGGCGTGAAGAAATCGAAACCTTCCGGCGAAATCGCGTCCATGAATGCGTCGCCGCTACCGGTCAGGATGACCACGCGGTTGTCCGGGTCTTCGCCGATCTGGTGGAACATATCGGTGAACTGTTCGTGCGTATGGCCATTGAAGACGAGCTCCGCGCCGTCGGTATGGAAGCGGACTTCGAGCACGCCGTCCGGCGTACGGGTCAGTTTGGCGTTGAGGTATGCGTCTTTATAGCGGCCGAACGTGGACATTTCGGTTCCTCGGTGAGTTTCGGTATGAGGCAGGACGGGAGCCGCGAGGGCTCTCCGAGACGGCTCAGGCAGCGACAGCGACCGGTTTGGTCCACTCGTTACCGGCCATGAAGCCGTCCAGTCCGGTGTGGACGATGTGGTTCGTGTAGTTGCTCATCACCTTGGTCGCCACGCCGAGAATCACTTCGAGGACGTTCTGACGGGTGTAGCCAGCGGCGAGAAACGCGTCGACATCGGCGTCCGGGACGAAGCCACGCTCACGCACAACGAGCGTCGTGAAGCTATGCAGCGCTTCGAGCTTTGCATCGGGCAGCGGCGTGCCGGCGCGCAGCGCCGCGATCACGCCTGCGTCCATCTTGAGCATCTTCGCCAGCGTGCTGTGACCGGCCATGCAGTAGTGGCAGTTGTTCTCGAAGTTCGAGGTCAGGTAGACGACCTGCTGTTCGTGCGGCGTCAGCGTGCTTTTCGAGAACAAGTCCCACAGCGCCGAGTAACCGGCCAGCAGCGCGGGCGATTCCGCCATATGCGCCTGAAGGTTGGGGACGAAGCCAAAGGCGCGCTTCGTGTCTTCGAGGCTGGCCTGCGAAGCGGCCGGTGCGTTATCGATCGTGTAGGTTTGGAAGTTGCTCATCGTTTTGCTCCTGTTGGTTGACGGTGAGCAAATGATGAAGGTCAGCGACCGCCCGAAGAAGGCGGGCGCCGTCGATAACAGTCATTCCTGGCAGGCATAAAGCGATGACTGTGCCGTTGAAGTGCTCACGCCTGAGGAGCCAGATGGTCTAACGCAACGGGATGAATCGTCTTGAATCTGGTCGACGGGTTTCGATCAATCAACTTTGGGGTGGGTCCGACCGCTCTAGCTTCGAAGGCGGCCACACAGGTCGCGGGGGAGCAATTGGCCGCTCTGGGTCGACAAGAGCCAGTTGAATTGCGATGGACGAAAGTCTCATCCGGCCGATGAGGGGACGATCGCCAACGTCGACCTGGATGGCCGCTTGTCGCCCCTCACCGGACCTTCGGCGGGCAGAACCCCGAGGCCCGCTGATCGTCGCGGACATTTTTGATGATCCGTCCTCAGCGCCGATCTCCTGACTCACTTTTCCGTACTATCGGCTTGGGGCTGGACCGACGGTTTCACCTATGCCGCGAGTCCTGCTCCTATCATCTAAGGCGAGCGCGCGACGTTTGCTGGGCATGCGCGCCGGGTTGCCGCACGCGCCGCGCCGCGCCGCGCCGATCTTTGTACAACATGCCTGGCCGCACGCCAGTCCTCATGACGCCCCCCGATTCGGAGTTGCCGGTGTGGGACATGTGGGTCGATCCACGACCCTCTGCTTCATTCCACCCGTTCGGATATCGAAATTGGTGGCTGCAGGCCGAGCGCATTGAGAAAGGCGAATGTTCTGGCGAGCGTGTCGTCATAGGGTGTGAGGCCCTGCGCGCCGGTGGCGTGATTGTTAAAAAAACCATGCCCCTGCCCCGCATATTCATGCAACTCGCAGCTCCCGGCCGCGGCCCTCACTTTGCGGCAAAACTCCCGAACCGTATCAATAGGTACGATTCGATCTGCATCACCATGTAGTATCAGCATCGGCGCAGACGCAGCTAGGTTCATTGCGGTGGGCGAAATCTTGGCCGCCTCTTCCGGCTGCAGTCCGATCCACGAAGCGAGCGGGACTAAGTCAACTGCCGGGTTGTAGAGCACCAGTGCTGCCGGCCGCACCACGGAGGCGGACAACGAAGCGACCAGGGCCAGTTGCCCGCGCCGCCAGCACAATCTGCCCGGGGTTGACGCCAAATCCGGCGGACTCGCGTCTTAGCCAGGCATAGGCATCGCGCGCATCCTCGACTGCAGCGGCTGCGGTCGTGTTATCTCTGCAACTTACGCGGTAGTCAGCGAGCACGGCGACGTAGCCATGCTCGGCCGCCGCCTTCGCCTGTGCGAAGAACTGGGTCACCGTCCCTCGCCGCCATCCTCCGCCGAAAAAGAACAGAATGGCAGGACGGTTCGCGGATGGACTGGCAGGCACCAGCACGTGAGCGCGCAACTCCCGACCGGACGCCGATTTGTAAACGCGGCTGATCGCGCCCGGCACGGTTGGAGGTGCTGCCCCGCTCCCCACACAGCTTAATTCGCCCGCAAGCGTGCTTGGCAGCAGTGCGAGCGGTCCGCCTTCTGGGGCTGTCCCACAGCCGGACGTGACGGTCAAAGCGAAAACGAGCACAAGCGACAGGACAAAACGGCGAGAATGGGAGAGCGGCATGGCTTTCGCTGAGATATTTGATGAACTATTAGGCCCGCTTGTTTGCTTCGTGCAGGAAGGCTGTTTGTGGGCGAAGCGGCGTCGCCGCCACAGCAGCGGCGGAGATTCTTGCCAGGCAAGACCCTCTTCCGTCCGCTGTACGCCCCCTTTCGACACGAACGTAGTCTCCGATTGCCACGCCACGCCGCATCGCATCGCATCGCATCGCATCGCATCGCATCGCATGCGACATTGTTCCTGCGGGAGTAGGCGGCACTGGCACGCAGTACGAACCCACAAATCCCCACAGATTCCGAGGAGAGTCTCTTCATCAGCCCGATTGCCGTTGCTGGGGTGTCATTTCCCACCACGCCCCGGGATGCCGCGCTCGATGGTCACTCGATCGAACTCCGGAGCCGCTTGCGCGAACGATTGCTCGAACGCTTCGGCGTTATGCAGCAGGCGCTGCATAATCGCCGGCTCGCTAGCCGCTCTGTCGTACTTTTCGCCGGGATCCCGGCCGAGGTTGTAGAGCGTTGGCTTGTCTAGCTTGCTTGGCTTCCCAACCTGGGGGTTGCGGCCGCTGACGTCGTAGAGATTGATCTTCCAGTCGCCTTCGCGCCATGCCTGCAATCTGCCGTTGTAGTAGTAGGGGAGTACTTGGCGCGGACTCGGTGCCTGGCCACGCAGCGTCTTTCCAAGGTCGACGCCGTCGATGACCGCGTCGGGCAGCTTGGCCTTTGCCAGCGCAACGACGGTCGGCAGGAAATCGTAGGTCGCGCCAATGCCATCCACCACGGCGGGCCGGATGGTTCCGGGCCACCAGAATAGCGCTGGTACGCGTGAGCCCCCTTCATATGTCGACGCTTTGCCATCGCGCAGTATGCCAGCCGAGCCCACGAGTTCTTCATACAGAACCCAGGGGCCGTTGTCGCTGACGAACACGACGAGGGTGTTCTTGGCGCTACCGCTTCGCCGCACGGCCTCCAACACCCGGCCCACGCTGTGATCGAGTTCGGCTATGGCATCGCCCACTGGGCCACCTTTGCTGCTGCCAACGAACTCCGGGGCCGGCAGATGCGGGAGGTGGGGCTTCTCGTACCCGACCCAGGTTAGAAACGGCTTGTCGTGCTTCTGGCTGATGAAGTTGACAACCTGGTCAGTCAGCCGTTTGTTGTACTGCGGTTGATCAACGGGCCGTTCGATGACCTGGTCGCGATAGCCAACTGTCCCATTAGCCGCCACAACCCGCTCGCTCGAGATCAGCGGCGAATTCCAGTATTCGTTTTTCGGATTCTTGAAGGCTGCGACGGACTGCCGGTAGTAGAGCGCAAACAATTCCTTGGGCGACTCTCCTCTTGCATAACGCTGGCGCAATTCCTTGACGCTCACACCGCCGGGCACGCCGGCGAAATACGCGTCGTTCGACATCGGCATGCCCCACCAGGAATCGAAGCCGTGCCGCGTAGGGTAGGCACGCGGGGCATCGCCCAGATGCCATTTCCCGAACAGGGCGGTGGCATAGCCAGCGTCATGCAGCAGACTGGCGACGGTCACTTCCCGATCGGGAAAGCCGAAGGGATCACCTTCGACCTGGACACTGTTGATGGCTCCGTACAGACCCGAGCGGGTCTCGACACGCCCAGTCAGCATGGCTCCCCGACTGGGCGAGCACACTGGTGCGCTGACATAGAAATTTGTCCACCGTTGGCCCTCGGCAGCCATCCGGTCCAGGTTCGGCGTGCGGAATACGGGATGGCCATAGCTGCTGAGATCGCCCCAGCCCAAGTCATCGGCAATCAGAAGGACAACGTTGGGGCGGGTATCGGGGGCGGCCTGTACCAGGGAGAGCGGCGCGGCGAGCACCAAGGCGCCCAGGGCACGAAGCGCACGAAGGCACGGGGCGTTTCCCGCACGTGCGCCGGTCCTGCGCCAGGCCCATGTCGGCCATGCTCGGTCCAGCGTGGCAATACCAGTTCCTCTTGCACCATTTTCCATCTTCTCTCTCCTTTCTCTTTCAGCCACCGCCGGACGCGGCGGCCACGGTCTTTTGCTGTTGCTGCCTAGCCCGCCAGGCGTCTTCATCCATCGCGAGCCGGAAGCCCAGGTGCGACATGCTGGTATACGGATCAGCCCCCTGTCTGGCACTTGGGCGATAGCTCAGGCAATAGTCCTGGTTGCAAAGGTAGGAGCCGCCGCGAATCACGCGCTTGGGCGCTCGCGCGGGAACACCGGGCTCCGAAGGATCCCAGCTATCCGCCGGCCCCAGCGGATAGACCTCCACCTGCCCGATGCTGGCTACCCGCTTAAACTGATCGGCGCGATACCAGTCCGCGCCCCATTGCCAGGCATTGCCGGTCATGTCGTAGAGCCCATAGCCGTTTGCGGGAAACGTGCCGACAGCGCTCGTGCCCAGCGCTCCGCCCGCCTTGGCACTCACCACCGGGAAGGGTTGCGACTGCTGGCCCTGCCAGACATTGGCCATCTGCTTGCCGCCAGGTGCGAACTGGTCTCCCCAGGCGTAAGTCGCCTGCTCCAGTCCGCCGCGCACCGCGAACTCCCATTCGGCTTCTGTCGGCAGCCGCATGCCGGCCCATCTGGCATACGCTTGCGCGTCCTCGTAAGAAACCTGTACGACGGGGTGGTTGTCTTTTCCCTCGATCGTGCTGCCGGGACCATCCGGATGGCGCCAATTCGCGCCCGGCACGAAGCGCCACCAGCGCGAGGAGTACTGCAGCGGAACCGGCCGGTCTGTGCCAACGAAGACCATTCCGCCCGGCACCAGCGCGCTGTCGGGCGGCTGCGGCGTGCCCGCTGGAACCTGAACCTTCAGCGTCTCCCAATCCGGTTTCTTCTCAGCGGTGGTGATATAGCCGGTCGCCGCGACGAAAGCGCGGAACTCGGCGTTGGTCACATGATGCTGGTCCATCCAAAATCCGTGCACGCGCGTTTTGTGCGCAGGGCGTTCGTTGTCCCGCGCGAGCCGGTGGTTGCTGCCCATCAGGAATTCGCCGCCGGGAACCCACGCCATGCCCCGCGGGCCGGCAACACCATCGCCGAGAATGACCCTCGGCGCCGGCTTTGCGTTGGCCTGCTGGACAGGCTCGGCTGCCAAGCGGACCACCCAGCCAAGCGCGATGCCCATGGCGGCGAGAACGGCCACTGCGCCGCCCCGAAGCAACATGCGCCGGCGAAAGGCTAGCGCCGCCGCGCTCGCCGTGGGTCCGAACGCGACACCTACCTCTTGGCGCCTTGGAGTGAACGCAGGACGTGGGCCGGGATCGGCGGCAGGGCTCCCGCCGCGGGAAGTCGTTTCAGGTCGCGCTCATATTTCCGCGCCAGTGCGTCCGCCTTGTCGCCGCGTCCCGTCGCACGCAGGCGATCGAGATAGGCTGGCAGTTCTCCGCGCACGTGATAGGGGCCCCCTTCCGCAACGACATTACGCAGCGGATCCCGGCCGCGCGCCGCATCAGGCAGCATCCTGTCGAGCCAATCCTTCAGCAATGCCAGGCCTTTTTCCACGATCTCCGGCCGCGCGCCGGCCAGGTTGTTCTGCTCGTGCGGGTCGGCGAGCAGATCGAACAGCATCACGTCGTCGAAGAGGTGGTAGCCGTCGTGCAGCGTGCAGATCAGGATCCAGTTCTCGAACCGGACGGCGCGCTGGCATGTCCACGCCCCTTGCGAAACAACCAGATGGCTCCGCCCTTCATCAATACCGTCTTTCAAACTGCCGGCGAAGGAAGCGCCGTCCCAGCTTGCCGGGACCGTTTGGCCGAGCAGTTCCAGCACGGTTGCCGTCACGTCGACCTGATAGTGGAATGCTTGGCGCTCTCGGCCCGGCTCGATCCCCGGCCACTTGAGAAGAAGAGGGACATTCGTCGTGAACTGGTCCGCCGTTTGGTGGTCGCCATAGACGTTGAGTTCCCCCAGTGTTTCGCCGTGGTCCGATGACAGCATGATCGCGGTCTCGTCCTTCACGCCGAGTTCGGCAAGCCGAGCCATCAGTTTCCCGACGTATTCATCGGCCACGAGAACCCCCGTGTCGTAACCGTCGAACATGGCCCGGACTGCCTCCATGTCGGGAATCTCCTGCGGCTGCCGTGGGAAGTACGCGCGCGCCGCAGCCTGCGGCGCGAAACCTGTGCATTCCTGGGCGGTGTGCGGACCGCACCCCTGCCAGTCGCGCGCGCGAATCTCCTCTGTCAGCCAGCCCGGCAACGGATCGTTGGCAAAGGGCTGGCCATAATCCGCGGCGGCCCGATAGGGAGTGTGCGGATCCCACATATGCACATGCAGGAACCAGTTGTCTTGCGCGCCGTGCCGCGCCAGCCAGTCCGAGGCGATCGCGAAGACCTCATCCGCGGTCTCGAGGCCGAACTTGCCCACGTTGTAGGCCTCGTCGAATCCGGCGTACCACTGAAAAGCCGAATGCCGCTGCGCGAAGGAACTGATGCTCACGGTCTTGAGCCCGGCCTGCTGCAGCAGGAACGGGAAGCTCTCCAGTTGCAGTCGCGACCAGAACTTCCGTTCGGGGCCGCCAATCACCGGATCGGCGTCGACGCCGCCATGATTGACCACACCATTGTGTATGCCGAAGCGGCCGGTCAGCAGTGCGGTACGGCTCGGCAAGCAAGGCGTGTCTGAGGCATGCACATTACGAAACAGGATGCTCTCGGCGGCCAGCTTGTCGATGTTGGGGCTCGTGTTGCGATGGTAGCCATAGCATCCGAGATGGTCCGGTCGGAGTGTGTCGATGTCAATGTAGAGTAGCCGCATAAGGTCTCTGGAGTTTGCGTGGTTCAATCGGATTCGCCACCAGGTAAGCGTCGAGCCGACCGGGACGGATGAGCGAGGCCAGGACTGTCAGGCCAGCGTCGGCGGGAAGATCCTGCGTGCAGCGTGCCACGCCCTGATTTGCGGGTACGCCGAGGGCTTTACCGCGCAATGCCGTGTGCCGCAGGGCAGGCCATGGCCTTCCTATGGATGCTGGCGGCGCCGGGCGATCTCATCCACCATGCGGCGATGGAATGCCGGCGTGATCGGATACTTCCAAAGCAGCAGAACCGAGCACAGTACGCCGGCCACCGGGATTAGGCACATTGCTGCCTTGATGCTGGCCAGCGCCGAGGCGTCCAACGGCTTGTTCGCCACGAAGCCGGCCCATTGCAGAATCTGCCCGAGAAGTATGGCGTTGACGGCCAAGGCTGCCTTGTGGGAAAAGGCGGCGAAACCGGCGATCGTCGCTTCGTTCCGTTCGCCGAACTTCCACTCATTGAATTCCACCGTGTCCGGCAACATCGCCCAGTAGTTGATGGCAAAGCTTGCCGTGCCCACGCCGATAAGCGCGATCCAGCCAAGCACAACCTGCATGTCCGGGTTGGTATTCAGCCAGAAGCCGAGGTAACCTGTCGCGGCGATCGCGCTGCCTGCCATCCACGCGCTCCGCTTCGAAAAACGCCGCGCCACCCATACCCAGAAAGGTGCGAACAGTGCGAGCATTACTACGCTAAGCACGAGTGCCACCGAAGTCATATCGGGACGCTGCAGTCCATACTTGAACCAGTACAAGAGGCATTTGGAGAACATCGTCAACGCCACCGCGGCAACCACGATGGCGCCAAGCACGCGTGCCAGTGGGCCATTCCGGCGCAACATGCCCCAGAATCTGACAAAATCGCGGATCGTACGACTCAGCACCGAGCGATGCGCCTTGGCAGGGTTGCGGGTCATTCCGGCTGTGTTCTCGCGGGTGTTGCGCACGCAAAGAAGGATCGTCAAGGTCGCCAGCAGTCCAATGAGTACCGCCACGACGAAATACGGTTGCGCCACCTTGCCCGTCAGCAAAGACACGGCCTTGGGCAGGAACATGGCGACGGATATGCCCGCACCCGCGGCAAACATCATGCGCACGCCGGCAAGCGTGGCGCGCTCCGCCGAGTCTGAGGTCATGCTCGCCGTCATGGCGAGATAGGGAAGATTGACGACCGTGTAGAGCGTCCGCATCAGGATATGGGACAGGGTCGCGTAAATAACGAGGGCGGTACCGCTTGCTGGCGGCACGTAAAACATGGCCCCAAAGCTAAGCGCTAGCGGCACGGCGCCAAACAGCATATAGGGCCGGTAACGCCCCCGGCGCGACTGGGTGCGATCCACGATCGAACCCATGATCGGATCGGCGAAGGCATCGTAGGCGGATGCAATGGCGACCGACAGCCCCGCAATCGCCGGCGCAATTCCCAGCACGTCCGTGTAGTAGAAGTACAGGAACAGCGTGATTGCCTGCCAGTAGAGATTGCATCCAAAATCTCCGGCGCCATACCCGAGGCGATGGCGCCACCCAAGGGGGGCTTGAGCGGGTCCGCCTGCTTCCAGGGTCGATCCGGTCTTCAATGTGCGCCGCTGTGGTAGCGCAGAACTGGAAGGGGTGGCCATCGGGGGTCTCCAAAAGTGCCGGCTTGTACCGTGCATTTGCTTACTATCTAGTAAGTAACTATTGGGATCAACTAGGGGAAACCCCGCAGCAATGCTGCCCCCCCCCCTCCCCGACTTCTTCTGAACGACGTGGCGCCCCTCCCGCCCTTACTCCGATGTCGCCTCCACGAACAGGCGGCGCAACTCGGCGAACTGGGAATCGAAGCGGGGGTCGTCGCCCCTCAAAGACCTGCCGATGGTGACGCCACGCAGCGCCGCGACGGCAAGATCGCGCAGCACTTCCAGGCGGGGCGCCGTCGGGAAACTCTCGATAAGGTTCCCCCATGCGCTATCGAATACGGCCTCGCGCCGTGCAACCGTGAGAGCCACTTCGTCGCGGAAGCCGGGATCGCGCCGAGCTGCCAGCAGTAATTCAATCAGCGCCATCTGGTTCGTCGAGGAAGCATGGTTGCCCATCGTGTCCAGTACCGCTAGCAGACGCTCTCTGGGCGCGAGAAACGCCGGTGCGGCGGCGGCGAAGCGCGAAGCCATCTCATCGTAGAGTGCATTCATCACCGCCACCATCAAGGCGTTCTTACTCTCGAAGTGGTAAAGCAAAGCGGCGCGGGTCAAGCCGACGCGCTCCGCGATCTCTGAGATCGTCGTACCGGCGTAGCCAAGTTCCGCCAGGCTCTCTATACCCGCCATCAAGATCTTGGCCTTCGTTTGCGCCGACATCTCAGCGTTTGATCTACGGTGTTCATCCCGTCTCTTGGGTTTCATTGAATGGCTCCAGATTGATTGCCGCAGACAAAGTGCATGCCATTGTAAACCCCAAGTGCATATTTTTCCTCAACATACTAACCTTCTCGTTAGTTAATAAAGTAGCTGAAAGCATCGACGTTTGCCGACAGCGTCACTTTCGCGCACTTGGAGCCACATGTCACCGACTCGCTTACATACCAAATCCGGCCGATTCGTCGATACGCACGGCCGGCACGTCCTGCTGCGCGGCGTAAACCTGGGAGGCGACAGCAAGGTCCCCTACCCCCATGGCGGCACGCAATACCCGACGGACTTCGCCGATCATCGCGAGGCGTCCTTTGTCGGCCGGCCGTTCCCGCTGGCGGAAGCAGATTCGCACCTGGCGCGCATCCGCCGCTGGGGCTTCAACTGCCTGCGCCTGATCACCACATGGGAAGCGATCGAGCATGCCGGCCCCGGACAATACGACGAAGACTACCTAGCCTATTTCACGGAGATTTGCCGCAAGGCCGGGGAGCATGGCCTCTTTGTCTTCGTCGACTTCCATCAGGACGCATGGTCGAGGATGAGCGGGGGCGATGGCGCACCGGGCTGGACCTTCGAAGCGGTCGGCCTGGACTTCCGCAACTTCGATAGCGCGGACGCGGCGCACGTCATGCAGCATCGCTTCCATTTCGCGAACGGAAATCCGCGCCAACCCAGCTACCCCCAGATGAGCTGGCCGCTCAATTACAGCTTGCCCGCAAACGCCATCATGTGGACGCTCTTCTGGGCAGGCCGCACCCTGACGCCGGACTTTTGCATTCAAGGCCAGAACGTGCAGGACTACCTGCAGGGCCGCTTCTTCGATGCAGTCGAGAAGATGGCGCAGTGCCTGCGCGCGCTGCCACACGTGATCGGCTTCGACATTCTCAACGAACCGGGACTCGGCTGGCTGGGCCAATCGCTATCGACGCTTGACGGCCCGCATCTGCCCGGTCCTGCCGTCACGCCGCTCGCAGCGCTTTCGCTGGCCCGGGGCATCCCGACTGAGGTCCCCTTGATTCCTCCCAGCTCGGACCCGGGTGGACCCCGTTCGGACGCGATGTGCCGGCTCAATGCCGCAGGGCGCCCCATCTGGGTCGAAGGCGCCACTTGCCCGTTCGAACGCGCGGGCATCTACCGGCTTGAGCGGGGCCGCATCGTGCCGCTCGACGAGGACGTCTTCAAGCGGGTAAACGGTCGCCCCCTGGACATCACTGAAGACGTATTCGCGCCGTTCTTTGCCGAGGCTGCCATCCGTGTGCGCCGCTATCGCGAAGACTGGTTACTGATGGCGCAGATGGACCCGATTGGCGCGATTAGCGGCCGCGCCTTCCCCACCGCAATGCCCTGCCAATCGGTCAATGCAAGCCACTGGTACGACCTGGGGCTGCTCCTTAGCAAGTCGTTCGACCAGAACAACTCCATCGATGTGCTGACAGGCGAGCGCGCCGAAGGGCCCGCCGCCCTGCGCGATCGGTACGTACGGCAACTGGCCAGGCTGAAGGGGGCAGCAGACCGGTTCCCAGGCGGCGCGCCCACCTTGGTCGGAGAGTTCGGCATTCCCTTCGACTTGGACAATGGCCGGGCGTATGTGGAGTGGAGTGCGGGCAAGCGGGATGTATTCGGGCCGCACACCCTGGCGCTCGAGCTGATGTATGGCGCCTTGGACGAGCTGCTGCTGAGCGCCACGCAATGGAACTACACGGCTACCAACCGCAACGATCTGCGCATCGGCGACCAGTGGAATCAGGAAGACCTTTCCATCTTTTCCGTAGACCAGATCGACGACCCACTCGACCCGGACGCCGGTGGCCGCGCGGTGACCGGCTTTGCCCGGCCCTATGTCGCCGCGGTGCAGGGGCACTTGACCGCGATGCAATACGACCGCGTTTCTGGCGCGTTCGTTTTTACATACCAAGCCGACTTGACGGTGCAGGCACCGACCGAACTCGTGCTGCCGTTGGCGCAATTCCCGCACGGGGTTGCGATCGCCATCCAAGGCCCGGTGCAGCGTTGCGAAGACACACCGGAGCAGGGATCCGCACGGATATGGGCGAGCGCATCAGGGACCGTGCGGGTCGAGTGCCGCCGCAAAGCCGCGCATGGCAACGCATAGCCGCGATTCGCGGCGCCCTGAGGAATGACACCTAACGAAGCATTCTGCCAATAGCTAGAGGAGGAGAACAATGAAAGGGATTCACCAACGTAGACGTCTGCGCAAGGCCCTCTTGACCGGATGTGCGACATTCATCGCCGGGGCAGCGCAGGCCCAGTCGAGCATTACCCTGTACGGCGTGGTCGATGCCAACATCGAGTACGTCAGCAATTTTTCGAGCACTACGCCAACTGCGGCCAACCGCTACACAAGCGGGCCCGCGCACAACCTGGTGCGAATGAACTCCGGCGGACTGTCCGGCTCGCGCTTCGGCCTGCGCGGCACCGAGGATCTCGGCGGTGGCCTGCAGGCGGTATTCGCGCTGGAGAACGGCTTTACCCTGGATGATGGCAAGTTGGGCTTCGGTGGCCGCATGTTTGGCCGCCAGGCGTGGGTCGGCCTTGCCAGCCGTGACTTCGGGCGTGTCACCTTCGGCCGGCAGACCACTTCCATCTACGACGGTTTCGCCAACTTCACGGCAGCCCTCTATACGAACCAATACGAGCCCGGCAGTGCCATAGGAGGCTTCAGCTCCCGTTCGGACAATATGTCGAAGTACGTTGGCCAATTCGGCCGTGTGACCGCGATTGCGCACTGGACATTCGGCAACGGCGTCTTCGGCGCCGGCGAAACACCGGGCCAGTTCCGCCGCGACACCGGGTACGGCGCTGCACTGAATTACCAATCCGACGCCTTCGGCATCGGTATCGCCTATGACCAGTACAACCCGACGCTGGCCGCCAGCAATGACATCGGCAGTTTCAAGCGCGCGGGCATCGCCGGCAGCTACGCCGCCGGCCCCGCCAAGTTCGTGGCCGGCTATCGCTGGGGCATGGACAAGACCGGCTCCAATGCCACCCTCTGGCACGACAACCTCTACTGGGTCGGTGTCAACTATCAGGCCACCGCGGCGCTGGGCCTGACCCTGGCGTACTACTATGACGACATCAGCCGCGCCAACGTCAGCCTCGGCCGGCTTCCCGCCGTCAGGGCCAAGAATCCCTGGCAAATCCTGTTCATCTCCAACTACAACCTATCCAAGACAACGGACATCTACCTGACCACGGCATACGCGAAGAACGCTGGCCTGAACTTCGACTCCTCTGCAACCGGGTTCGTCAACGGCTACTTCCTCGGCGCCGGCAAGAACGACATGCTCGGCGTAGCCGTCGGTATTCGCAAGAAGTTCTGAGTTCCTGGTCGCCCGGCATCCCGAGTTCGCTTTCGCTGTGCGCGGCGGTCCGGGCCAAAAAATCAGCATCCACCTGCAACACGATGCGCTTCCATACACATACACCTGGGAGAGGTGAAGCTTGTCACTACCTGAATTCGATCTGGTGATCTTCGGCGGCACGGGCGACCTTGCATGCCGCAAGCTCATTCCCGCGCTCTTCGACGCCCATCGCACCGGGCTCCTGCATGCACAAGGCCGAATCCTCGCGACCGGCACCAAGCCAATGGAGCGGGCAAGCTTGATCTCCATGCTCGAGGAGCGTGCCAGGCCGATGGTGCAGCCGGGCGTACCGATCGCTGGAGGCGACCCGGACGATCTGGGGTTCCAGGGATGCTGGGAGAGCTTCCTGCACCGGATCGACTACCTCCATGTCGACACCTCCCAGGACAAAGACTTTGAAGCGCTGTCGGAATGCATAGCGCAACACGCCGCGAAAGTCGTCGTCTGCTACCTGGCCACCCCGCCACACCTATTCGCACAGATCTGCGAGCAGCTGGCCCGGGTCGGCATGAACAAGCGTAATGTGCGCGTCGTCCTGGAAAAGCCGCTCGGTCACGACCTCGAATCTTCCGAGGCGATCAATGACGCCGTGGCCCGTTTTTTTGAAGAGGATCAGATCTATCGCATTGACCACTACCTAGGCAAGGAACCGGTCCAGAATCTGATGGCAATCCGCTTCGGCAATACCCTGTTCGAACCGCTCTGGCGCAGGGAGTGGATTCGCGATGTCCAGATCACGATTGCGGAGGAACTGGGTGTCGAGCAGCGCGGCACCTTCTATGACCGGACCGGTGCGCTGCGGGACATGCTCCAGAGCCATCTCCTGCAACTCCTTTGCATGGTTGCAATGGAGCCGCCTGCCACCTTGGACGCCGACGCCATCCGGGACGAAAAGCTGAAGGTGCTCAAGGCACTCACGCCGATGAGTCCTCAATGCGTGGTCGAGAGAACTGTAAGGGGCCAATATCGCCCGGGTGCGGCGGACGGACACCCGGTGCCAGGCTATCGTGAAGAGGCGGACGTGACGCTGGACAGCCAGACCGAGACATTCGTCGCCATCAAAGCCGAGATCGCAAACTGGCGATGGGCGGGCGTCCCCTTTTACCTGCGCACCGGAAAGCGGATGGCGTCGCGCCTAGCCGAGATCGTCGTCCACTTCCATAGCGTTCCCCACGAGCTATTCCCTCGTCCGCTTGGCTTGTCAGCCCAGAACCGTCTAGTCATTTCGCTGCAACCCGAGGAAAGCATACGCCTCTATCTTTTCACAAAGGCACCCGGCGATACCGTTTCGCTGCGGGAAACCTATCTCGACCTCGACCTCGCCAGAACTTCAACCGAGCGCCGCGCAGGGGCCTATGAGCGCTTGCTGCTCGACGTCATTCACGGCCGTCTCGGCTTATTCGTGCGGCGCGATGAGCAAGCCCAGGCCTGGCGTTGGGTAAAGCCAATCATCCAGACTTGGTCTTCCGGCAGTCCGCCGCTCAAGCTCTATACCGCGGGCACATCGGGACCGGCGGCCTCGAGCGCCCTGCTCTCGCGTGACGGTGTTGCATGGCACGAGGAAATCTGACATGCAGCAAATATTCCACGACAACGTTTCTGCCCAGGCCGCAGCACTGGCGCTGAGCGTGGCGGGGCACCTGTCCGCCCTGATCAAAAGCAAAGGCAGCGCATACCTGGCGGTGTCCGGCGGCCGTACGCCCGTCCCCTTCTTCCAGGCGCTAAGTATGCAGCGTCTGCCGTGGCAACATGTCGCCATCATGCTGGTCGACGAACGTGCCGTGCCACCGCACCATACCGACAGCAATGCCAGGCTGGTGGCGGCCAATCTGCTTCGAGGCGAAGCCACGCGGGCCCGCTTCATCCCCCTGGTCACAGAGGAGTGCGCAACGCAGGACCGTATCGATGTGGCCAAGGTACTGACCCAGGCCAACACCGGCTTCAGCCAGCCCGACGTGGTGGTGCTCGGTATGGGAGAGGACGGCCATATAGCGTCTCTGTTTGCGGATGCCCCCGAGTACGCGCAGGCCATGAATCTGAGCGCGCCACCGGGATACACTGCAACGTCTCCACGCAGCGCAGCTCATCGTCGCATAACATTGAACCGAGCGGCATTGCTTGGGGCCAGCAAACTGATACTGGCGATCGGCGGAGCAAGCAAGCGCGAAGTGTTTACGCTTGCCTCGCACACGCAGAATGTCGCCCTGCCGGTCAGTTGCATCATCCATCAAGATACCGTACCTATTGACGTGTATGCGGCAAATTGAACGATTCGCGTCGCCACGGCTTGTCGCCGACATTGGCGGCACCAATGCGCGGTTTGCAATCGAGGTAGCAACACGGACATTCGCGCACGTGACGGTGCTAGATTGCGCTGTCTACCGCGGCATAGAGGCTGCCCTGCGCGCCTATCTGGCCACACTCGGAGACCTCGGGCCGCAGGTACGCCATGCAGCGATCGGCATTGCCACACCGGTGCTAACTGACTTGGTGAAGATGACGAACCTCGAGTGGTCATTCTCCATTGACGCGCTACGTTACGCTTTCTCGTTCGATACCCTGGTAGTGACAAACGACTTCACCGCGCTGGCGCACGCACTACCCTACCTGACGGCCGCGGATCTGTTGCAAGTCGGCGGCAAGATGGCTGGCTTGATACCGTGCAACGACAGGTACATAGCGCTTCCGGGCGAAGGCGGGCACACAAGCTTTTCCCCCTCAGACGACGAGGAGGCACGGGTGTGGCGATATGCGCGCGCCCGCTTTGGGCACGTATCCGCGGAACGCCTGCTTTCCGGAGCCGGCTTGACGCTGATTCATGAGGCGATCCGCGCGCATGTGCCGGCGCAGTATCCGCTCTCTCCCGCTGCCATCACCAGGCAGGCACTCATGGGAACCGATCCGCTTTGCCAAAAGGCGGTCGAAATGTTCTGCGCAATGTTGGGCACGGTCGCCGCGGACCTGGCGCTAACCATCGGCGCGCGAGGCGGCGTCTATATCGGAGGTGGAATTGTGCCGCGCCTAGGCGCAGTGTTCGCCCAATCCGCCTTCCGCCGCAGGTTCGAAAACAAAGGTCGCATGCGGGCCTATCTGGCCGACATCCCCGTCTACGTGATCAACACAGCGCTTCCCGCCTTGGCGGGACTGTCGGCGCAGCTAGAAGAAAGGTTGTCAGCTTGACGGCGGCCAAATGAACGTCGAGCCCCATTGTTCCAATTGCCGCATACCGGGTACGCCGAAGCGCTCGCGAAGTGGCCGGCGGTGCGTGCGATGCCAGTGAAATGAGGGCACGCACAGATCAAAGTGCGCTCCGGCGTAGCTCGCATTGCATATCCAATCTCTTCGGCCTTCTCGGTAGGAACGACACCCCAGATACCGTCGCTTATCATCGGCCACTATTGCTGCGTGAGCATCAGGTTCAGGTTCTGAACCGCAGCGCCGGATGCGCCTTTGCCAAGATTATCGAAAACCGCGGACAGCAGGACGTGCCCGTGTTCCATGTTAGGAAATACGCTTAAGCGCATGTCGTTCGTACCGTTCAGCACTTGCGGATCCAGGTGCTTTAAGGCACACGATTCGTGCAGCGGCAAGACACTTACGTGGGCCGCCTCGGCATAGTGGCGTGCGAGGCATGCGTGTAACGTGGCGCCATCCACCTCGGGTGCCAGCAGCCGCAACTCCAGGGGCACTGTCAGCACGATGCCCTGGCGGAACGCACCATACGCAGGGACGAAGATGGGACGCTGTGCGAGCCCGGCGTGCTGCTGGATCTCCGGGGGGTGCTTGTGCGCGAGTTCCAGACCATATACCTGGTATGAAGGCGCGTTGACGGCACCCTGCCCCTCATGTTCCTCCACGCCGGCACGCCCGCGTCCGGAGTAGCCCGACACCGCATGAATGCTGATAGGGTAGTTGCCTGGTATGAGCCCAGCCTGCAACAGGGGACGCAGCAAGCCAATTGCACCGGTCGGATAGCAACCGGGATTGGTGACCCGACGTGCGTTCGCTATGCGCTCAGCCTGTCCCAGCGTCATTTCCGGAAAGCCGTATGTCCAGTCCGCGTGCGTGCGGTGGGCGGAACTTGCGTCAATTACCCTGACGGCAGGATTAACGATGGCGTCCACTGCCTCGCGCGCGGCGGCATCAGGCAAACAGAGGATGGCGATGTCGCAGGCGTTGATGGCTTCCGCGCGACGCCGCGGATCTTTGCGTTCCGCAGCGGCAAGCGTGAACAGTCTAAGGTCGGTCCGGTTGCGCAGCCGTTCGTGGATTTGCAACCCGGTGGTGCCTTGGTCGCCGTCGATGAAAACAACGGGAGAGCTCATACGTGGAATACTCCGGTGACTGTGGGTTGTAACAAGTGGAACGAGCCCCTATGTTCCATGTACCGCTAGAATAGAGAAAGTTGTATTTCATAACGTTAATATTCAGTTTTTCTGAATCTGGACGCCGACATGCGAGAGATCAGCCTGGACCGTTTGCGCACTCTGGTCGCCATTGCCGACCGTGGTTCATTTGCCGATGCGGCGCGTGCATTGCACCTGGCGCCGCCAACGGTCAGCCTCCACATTGCTGAACTCGAAGACCGCATTGGGGCGCCACTCCTGTCACGCAAGCGCGGACATGTAAGGCCGTCGGCGATAGGAGAGGTGCTGGTGGAGCGCGCGCGTCGACTGCTGGCCGACGCGGAGCAGGCGTTAGACGATATTCAACGCCAGGTGCAGGGGCTCGAAGGGCGCGCGCGGCTCGGTGCATCGACTGGCGTGATCGCGCACCTGTTGCCGCAAGCGCTTGAGGTGCTGCGCCAGCACCATCCCGCTATCGACATTCAGGTTGCAGTACTCACTTCGCATGAAACGCTGTCCCGACTGGCGGATGGAACGCTGGATGTTGGGCTGGTCGCACTGCCTCAGCGCCCGGTGGCTGGACTCGTGATGAAGCCTTGGCGCCGCGACCCCGTGATGGCCTTTGTGCCCGCGCATTGGCGGTGTCCGGCCCGCGTCACGCCTGAATGGCTCGCCGCCCAACCTCTCATTCTCAATGATGCGACCACGCGTCTCTCGCGTCTGACCGCGGAGTGGTTCGCGACCGGGGGGCACCATCCTGCGCCGCGCATTCAACTCAACTACAACGACGCGATCAAGAGTCTGGTAGCGGCAGGTTACGGCGCAGCGCTGTTGCCCCATGAGGCCACTACGCCATTACCCGACAGTCGCATTGTCATGCGTCCGCTGCGCCCGGCGTTGTGGCGTCGGCTCGGCATTGCACATCGTGCGGGGTACGTTGAGCGTTCCACGCAACACGTACTTGATGTGTTGTGGGATCTGCGATTGGCGTAGGAGTTGCCATTTTCCGCTTCGGCTCGTTCCCGCTGGGACAGTAGCCTTATTGCTCGCCACGACGAACGAATGGCCGGTTTGTAGATATTTGACTGACCGGATTAGGTCAGGAAGAGACACCCGGGGAGCGACTGGCGGACGTCGCAAGCCAGCCAAGAGCCGTCATTCACCGCCATGTTCGCTACCCCGCAGCCGGTACGCCCGGTGCGCCAGGGCCTGCCTTGCTTTGTGGCCGGCGGGCGCCGCAAAGCGCAAGCGGCTCAGAAAAGAGACAGCCCTGCACG
>NZ_AHJE01000048.1 GCF_000243095.1 Cupriavidus basilensis OR16
GGGATGTCGTATGGCTCTTGGGTGCAAAAACCAACACCGCAGCAAACACCCCCTACCCCCCCTACCCCCCTTACCCCCCTCCCCCTTACCCCCCATCCGTCTCAGCCAACGTCCTCAAATACTCCCGCCTCCACCAATGCACATCCTGCGCCCGAATCCTCTCCAGCAACTTCTGGTGCCGAGACTGCCGCTCAGCCAGCGGCATATGCAAGGCCTGCTGAATCGCCTGCGCAGTGGCATTGATATCGTAGGGATTCACCAACAGCGCCTCGCGCAACTGCTCGGCGGCGCCAGCAAACCGCGATAGCACCAGCACCCCCGGGTCATCCGGATCCTGCGCGGCAACAAACTCCTTCGCTACCAGGTTCATCCCATCGCGCAACGGCGTCACCAGCGCCACACGGCAGGCACGGCAAAGGCCCGGCAGGCGGCGCCGCGCGGTGGTGCGATGGATGTAGCGCACCGGCATCCAGTCAAGCTCGCCATACTCCCCGTTGATCGCCCCGGACAACCCTTCGAGCTCGCGCCGCAGATCCGCATAGGCGTCCACCGTTTCGCGCGATGGCGCGGCGATCTGGATCAGCGTGGCGCTGCGGCGGTTCTCGGGATACTGCGCCATCAGCGTGCGGACCGCCTTGAACGCGTAGACTCGATGCCAAGCAGGAGACGGCGGCTCGAGTACTGGCCGCGCATCATCTCGTACGTCTCGCGCGATTCCTCGCACTGGCCCAGCGCGGCAAACTCGTCGACGTCGATGCCGATCGGAAATGCCTGCGCGCGCACGGTGCGGTGAAAGGCGCGGAAGCGATACTCGCCCATGGGTTCGGCCTGCGCTTCGCTCTGCACGTAGCGGGAGAAATGCTCGAGGTCGAGCTGGCTCTGGAAGCCGACCAGGTCATAGGCGAACAGCGCCCGCATCAGCCATTCGTGCTGCGGGATGGCGGCCAGGATCAGCGGTGGAGGCAGCGGGATATGCAGGAAGAATCCCATGCGCTGGCCGCAGCCCATGGCGCGCAGTTCCGAGGCCAGCGGGATCAGGTGGTAGTCGTGGATCCAGAGCACATCGTCCGGGCGCAGCAGCGGCGCGAGCTTGCGCGCAAAGAGCTGGTTGACGCGGCGATAGATGTTGAGATAGCCGGAGTCGAAATCCGCCAGGTCGATGCGATAGTGGAACACCGGCCAGAGCACGCCATTGCTGTAGCCCTGGTAGTAGGCGTCGTGGTCCTCGCGGCACAGATCGACCGTGGCCAGCGTGACATTGCCGGCTTGCTGGATATGCAGCTCGCCCTCGCCCGGCGTGCCGCCCTGCGCGGCTTCCACGATCTTGCCGCTCCAGCCGAACCACATGCCGCCGGTCGCCTTGAGCGCTTCGCCCAGTGCCACGGCGAGACCGCCCGCGGCAACGTTGCGCGGATCGGCGACGCGGTTGGATACCGCTACTAGTCTGCCCATACATTCCTTTGCGAAAGGCCTGCCCCGCGCGCCCTCAAATCACGGAATCCCACGGTGCGGACAGGCGCACGGCGCCATTGATCAGGCCCACCATCGAGTAGGTCTGCGGAAAATTGCCCCACATCTCGCCGGTCACGGGGTGCGTGTCCTCGGACAGCAAGCCGAGCGGGTTGCGCGCCGCCAGCATGGCCTCGAAAATTTCGCGCGCTTGCTCGGTGCGCCCGACGCGGGCCAGTGCGTCGATGCGCCAGAAGGTGCAGATATTGAATGCCGTCTCGGGCTTGCCGAAATCGTCGGGCGCCTCGTAGCGGCGCATGTACGGCCCGTCGCACAGCGAGGCTTCCATGGCCTTGAGCGTGGACATGAAGCGCTCGTCGCGCGGCGCGATAAAGCCGACTTCGGCCATCAGCAGCACGCTGGCATCGAGCTCGCGCCCGCGAAGCTTTCGGCGAACGCCTGGCGCTCCTCGCTCCAGGACTCGCGCACGATGCGCTCCTTCATGCCGTCGGCATGCTGGCGCCAGTAATCCGCCCGGTCCGGCAACTGCAACGCGTCGCCGATCTTGGCGAGGCGGTCGCATGCCGCCCAGCTCATCAGTGCCGACGAGGTGTGCACCCGCGCTCGCGTGCGCAACTCCCACATGCCGGCATCGGGCGTGCCGAACACGCGCACTGCCTGTTCGCCAACGGTTTCCAGCACGTGGTATTCCGCCGCCCCGCCTCGGTGCAGCAGGCGATGGTCATGGAAGGCTTGGGCCGCGCCCAGCACCACGTTGCCGTAGACATCATGCTGGAAGTGCTCCTGCGCCTGGTTGCCCACGCGCACCGGGCCCATGCCGCGGTAGCCGGACAGGTGATCGAGCACGCTCTCAGGCAACTCGAGCTCAAGCCCGATGCCGTACAAAGGCTGGATATGGCCATGCTTGGATTGCATCACCACGTTGGACAGCCAGCGCAGGTAGTCCTCCATGGTGCCAACCTCGGACAAGCTGTTGAGCGCGCGGATCACGAAGAACGCGTCGCGCAGCCAGCAAAAGCGGTAATCCCAGTTGCGCCCGCTGCCGGGCGCCTCGGGAATGCTGGTGGTCATGGCCGCGACGATGGCGCCCGTCTCTTCATACAGCGACAGCTTGAGCGTGATGGCGGCGCGGATCACCGCGTCCTGCCACTCGCGCGGCACCGCGAGGCGGCGGCTCCACATTTTCCAGTAAGCCGTGGTTTCCTGTTCGAAGCCGCGTGCGATTTCCTCCACGCCGCCCTGCAGGGTTTCGTCAGGCCCGAGGATGAAATTGAGATCGCGCGTGAGCAGGAAAGGCGTCTGTGACAGCACATAGGTCAGCGGCGCGTCGGTGGTCATGCGCAGCGTGGTGCCGTCGCCGATATAGCGCACGTGGCTGCTGCCGCGCGTGATCTCGGGCTTGATGCGCCCCCAGTCAAAACGCGGCGCCACCGTCACGCGCACGCGCGGCGCGCCTTGTATCGGGCGAATCCGGCGGATCAGGGTGGTGGGCCGGAAGTAACGCCCGAGCCGGAAGAACCGCGGCGCGAAATCGGTGATCTCAAGGCAGTTGCCGTGCTGGTCGGTCAGCCGGGTGCGCAGCACGGCCGTATTGGGCTCGTACCATTGATGCGCTTCCTGGAAGTCCTCGATCTCGATGGCAAAGTGGCCGGCGTTCTCGCCCGGATCGAGCAAGGCATTGAAGACCGGGTCGCCGTCAAAGCGCGGCAGGCAGCACCACACGATGCGCCCGCGCCCGTCGACCAGCGCCGAGATCGCGCAGTTGCCGATCATGCCCAGCGATAGCGAAGGGTCGGCGTGGCGGCCGGCACCTCCGGCGCGCGCCGGAATATCCTCGTTGGATGGGTTGCTCACGCGAATCCCCCTCAGAACGTCGTTGTGGATGCAGCTCCGGATGCCTGCGTGCCCTGCGCGGCGGCCATGATTTCAAGCGCCCTGGCGGAGCGATGCAGCCAGCAGCGCAGCGCGGCCGGGCCGGTCACGCTGACGCCGGGCACGCCGCTGGCGAGCTCGGCCGCGAAGTTGCGCACCATGCCTTCGAGGTGGGGAACGGCGCGGTAGTGCACCGCCACCGCGACTGACTTGCGCTCAAGCTGCAAGCCGGGATGCGCACCGACCAGGACTTCCAGCGCGGGAGCAGCAGCGGCACGCCGGGGTCGGGCTGGCGCAGCCGATGGCCGCCCGCGTCACGCAGCTCCGCGCCATGCACGCCAGCGCAAGGCAATTGCAGCGGCTGCAGGAAATGATCCAGCTCGGCGATCGGCCGGCCGGACACCAGGGCTAGCGCGCCGCCCAGGTGCCGATGCAGGGCGCGCAGCGTCCCCACCAGTTCCGGTTCGACCTGCACGAGGTCAGGACGCGGCGCAAGGTCGGCCAGCGTACCGTCGAAATCCAGGAACAGTGCGGTGTTCGGTTCGATTAGAGGTAGGGAAGGCATTGCGTTACACCGTATCACGAGTGTTCCGGCAGCGTCCACCGGGCTTCGTCCTACAAGGTGCGCAAACACCCCTGCGGCGCGCCAAGCGCGATACCTGCGCCGCTGCGGTGCCCCGGCGAGAGCCATTGCCAAGTGCCCCCAGGTGAACTTGCCGGCTCTTGGCACTGGCTCGCGCCGGGGTGCAGGCATCGCCGCACCCCGCCATCCATTATCATTACCGGTTTCCGCCAATCCTCGCCACGGCAGTCCACGATGACCCGCAAACCCGATTACCTGAGAAAGATCCTGACCGCCAAGGTGTACGACGTGGCCCAGGAGACCGATCTCACCTACGCAAACCTGCTCTCCGCGCGCACCGGCAACAAGGTGTGGTTCAAGCGCGAGGACACCCAGCCGGTGTTCTCGTTCAAGCTGCGCGGCGCGTACAACAAGATGGCCTCGCTGTCGCCGGAGGAGCTCAAGCGCGGCGTGATCGCCGCCTCGGCCGGCAATCACGCGCAGGGCGTGGCGTTGTCGGCGGCGCGGCTCAAGTGCAAGGCGCTGATCGCGATGCCGGTCACCACCCCGCAGGTGAAGATCGACGCGGTGCGCGAGCGCGGCGGCGAGTGGGTGGAAATCGTGCTGCACGGCGACTCCTACAGCGATGCCTACAACCATGCCGCGGTGCTGGAGAAGAAGCACAAGCTGACCTTCATCCACCCCTTCGACGACCCCGAAGTCATCGCCGGCCAGGGCACCATCGCCATGGAAATCCTGCGCCAGCACCCGGGCCCGCTGCATGCGGTGTTCGTGGCGATCGGCGGCGGCGGCCTGATCTCCGGCATCGCGTCGTACATCAAGGCCGTGCGCCCGGAGATCAAGGTGATCGGCGTGCAGACCGTGGACTCCGACGCGATGAAGCGATCGGTGGACGCAGGCAAGCGCGTGGAACTCAAGGAAGTGGGCCTGTTCTCGGACGGCACCGCCGTGAAACTGGTCGGCAAGGAAACCTTCCGCATCACGCGCGAACTGGTCGACGAGATCATCCTGGTGGACACCGACGCCATCTGCGCCGGGCTCAAGGACGTGTTCCAGGACACCCGCAGCATCCTGGAGCCGGCCGGCGCGATGGCCGTGGCCGGCCTCAAGCTCTATGCCGAGCGCGAGAAGCTCAAGGGCCAGCACCTGGTGGCCATCGCGTGCGGCGCCAACATGAACTTCGACCGCCTGCGCTTTGTCGCCGAGCGCGCCGAGGTGGGCGAGGCGCGCGAGGCGATCTTCGCGGTCAGCATCCCCGAGGAGCGCGGCAGCTTCAAGCGCTTTTGCGAGCAGCTCGGCACGCGCAACGTGACCGAGTTCAACTACCGCATCGCCGACAACAGCATGGCGCACATCTTCGTCGGCGTGCAGATCGCGAGCCGCGCGGACAACGAGAAGATCGCCGCCGGTTTCCGCCGCCATGGCTTCGATACGCTGGACCTGTCCAATGATGAGCTGGCCAAGCAGCATATCCGCTACATGGTGGGTGGCCATTCGGCGCTGGCGCATGACGAGCTGCTGTACCGCTTCGAGTTTCCCGAGCGCCCTGGCGCGCTGATGCGCTTCCTGTCGAGCATGAGCCCGAACTGGAACATCAGCCTGTTCCACTACCGCAACCAGGGCGGCGACACCTCCAACATCCTGGTCGGCATCCAGGTGCCCAAGAACGAGAAACGGGCCTTCCGCGCCTTCCTCGCCACGCTGGGCTATACACACTGGGAAGAGACCGAAAACCCCGTGTACAAGCTGTTCCTGTCCTGATCACCCGAGGCAACCATGAGCCTTCCCGAACATTCGCCGCTAGGCAAACCCTCGGCCTACAAGACCGAGTACGATCCGACGTTGCTGTTTCCGATCCCGCGCCAGCCCAAGCGCACGGAGATCGGCCTGGCGGAAGGCCGCGCGCTGCCGTTTTTTGGCGTGGACATCTGGAACGCGTACGAGCTGTCGTGGCTGAACATGAAGGGCAAGCCGCAGGTGGCGCTGGCCAGCTTCATCATTCCGGCCGACACGCCCAACATCGTCGAGTCCAAGTCGTTCAAGCTCTACCTGAATGCGTTCAACCAGAGCAAGATCGCCTCGCCAGAAGCGTTGCAGCAGTTGCTGCACCACGACCTGTCCGAGGCCACCGGCGGCACGGTGCAGGTGCGCCTGGTGACCGAGGCCGATCTCGGCACGCAGAAGATGGCCGAGCTGGACGGCGTGCAGCTGGACCGGCTCGACATCGAGACCGACATCTACGAGCCGGCGCCGCACTTGCTGCATGCCGCCCAGGACGAATCGCCGGTGGAAGAAACGCTGGTCTCGCACCTGCTCAAGTCCAACTGCCTGGTGACCGGCCAGCCGGACTGGGGCAGTGTGCAGATCCGCTACGTGGGCGCGCCGATCAACCAGGAAGGGCTGCTCAAGTACCTGATCTCGTTCCGCAACCACAACGAATTCCATGAGCAATGCGTGGAGCGGATCTTCACCGACGTGATGCGCCAGTGCAAGCCGGTGAAGCTGGCGGTCTATGCCCGCTACACGCGGCGCGGCGGGCTGGATATCAATCCGTTCCGCACCAACTTCAACACCCCGTGGCCGGATAACCGGCGCAACGCACGGCAGTGAGCCACGCGAACGCGTGATGCCAATAAAAACCCCGGCGCGCATGCCGGGGTTTTTACTTGCGCCGTGATCCCGGCCTGCTCAAAATTCCGCGTGGAAGCGTACGCCGTAGAACTTCGCCGGGCCGCGATCGCGGTTGTAGCCTGGATTGCGGATGTACTGGAAGTCCGGGCTGATGCTCAGGTACTTGACCGGCTGGAAGCTGTAGAACACTTCCACGATCTGCTCGGGCCCATACCTGAGCGCGCCGTCGCCGAGGAAGGCGCCCTGCCCGCCCGCGGCCAGGTAGGCCTGGTGGCGCGAACCAAGCATATTCACCGACATCGCCAGGCCCACCACGTCGCGCGGCCGGCCCCAGGCATTGCCGTTGAGCACGCCGCCGGCGTATTGGCGCGCGCGAACACGCCGAGCGATTCGTTGACCCGCTGCATCAGCGACAAGCCGGCGCCAATCTTGGCGTGCTCCTCGCGCACATTGGCCACGTCCGGCGTGGCGCCGGTGGCGGCGCCGAGCTGCAGCGCATCGCTGAACGCGCCCATGCGCGCCTTGTTGCGCCAGAGCAGCAGGCGCGCCACGCCGGGCTGGCCGGCCAGGTTGTAGCGCTTCTCGAACTCGAGGATGTCGCCATAGTGCTCGAACATCCGCGTATCGAGCTCCAGCCCGTTGGATTCCACCGGCTGCAGGAAGTGGCCAAGGCGCACCGACCACATATCGCCGATGTACTCGAGCGCCGCGCCCCAGTTGTAGCCGCGCGCATCGGCCGGGTAGTCGAAGGAGCCGTGTGCCATGAACGACCAGTTCATGAACTGGGTACGCGGGTCGGAGCCGAACTCGTTCTGGTCGAACACATCCAGCACGCCGAAATTGCCGGCGGTCAGCACCACGCGGCGCTTGTCCACGCTGCCGGCCAGCTGGTTGAAATCCGCGTCCACCTGTTCGCTGCCGCCGCCCAGCCCCCAGGTCTGGCGGACAAACGCGCGCGCCCGGTAGAACACCGGATTGGTGCTCGAGACCTTGGCCAGTTCACCGTTGCTCGGCCCGCCCAGGCCGTGCAGTTCGGAGAACGGCACGCCCTGGGTCACCTCCGGGTTGAAGTGAAACTCCGCGCCGCGCCACAGGCGCACCCCAAGATCGAGCGTGGTGCTGAACGAGTAGCTCTTGGCGCGGTCCGCCGTCAGGCTGTTGGCGCCTGAGTAGGCCGCGCCGAAGGACGGCTTGCGCTGCCAGATATAGGTGGTCTGGCCGTGAAAGGCGTAGTCCTCGGGGGCATCGGCCTGCGCTGGCGCGCCGCTGCCGGCCCCGGCCTGTTCCTGCGCCAGCGCGGGCATGGCCGCCAAACCGGCAAGGCCGGCCAGCGACATAGCCACACCCGCCAGGCGAGAGGCAAAAGACGGGCGTGGCCGCGCTGGGGCGGCGGGGAAGCGACAAAGCAGCATGAAGAATCCGGGGAACAGCAGCAGGCGCACTAAGGGTCAAGTCCGGCTGCTAGGCGGACGAAGCATAGCCAAGGGTTTATGACATGTCTACCTTGCATTGCTGCGGCGCAACATTACACGCGGGCTAGCGACCGTCACTTTACGTTGTAACCAGCCTTGAATTAATTAATTCACAAATTAATATTATCTGGAGAACGAGGAGTCCTCCATGCCGCCAGCCGCTGACCATCCGCCCCCCGGCCGCCGTCCGGGCCGGCCTGCCGCCGGGGATGGGGGTAGTGCGGGCCAGCGCGAGCAATTGCTGGACGCCGCCACCGAGCTGTTCGCCCAGCGCGGCGTTGCCGCCACGCCGATCAAGACCATCGCCACCCACGCTGGCGTCACGCCGGCGCTCGTGCACTACTACTTCCGCGATCGCGACCAATTGCTTGACGCGGTGGTCGACGAGCGCCTGCAGCCGTTGGTGGAACAGGTGTTCGCGCCGGCCTCGGCCGACGGCGCGGACCCGGCCGCCATGCTGGTTGGCGTGGCCGGGCGACTGATTCGCACCGCCGCCGCCACGCCCTGGTTCCCCGGTCTATGGATCCGCGAGATCGTCGGCGCCGACGGCCAGCTGCACCAGCGTGTGCTGCACCGGATCGCGCTGCAACGGGCCGGACTGGTGATCGCCCCGCTGGCAGCCGCGCGCGCGCGCGGCGAGATCAACCCCGGGCTGGAACCCGCGCTGCTGATGGTGTCGCTGATTGGCCTGACGCTGCTGCCGCTGGCCACCGCCCATATCTGGCGCCGGCTGCCCGGCGCCGGCGCGATCGACAGCGAGGCGCTGGTGCGCCACGTGAGCGCGCTGCTGGCGCACGGCCTGGGCGTACCGCCGGAATTGCAGCCGGTGCCCGCCGCGCCGCCGTCTGCCTGAACCCTGCCTGCCCGCCACGGAGCCCGCATGCCTCGCCACTCTCAGCCTGATTCAATCCGCCCTGTCCTGAACCTGAGTACGGGCTGGCCGTCGGCCGTCCTGATCGGCGCGGCGCTGCTATCCGCGTGCGGCGAGCAAGCGCCCCGCTCCTGGCAAGGCTATGTGGAAGGTGAATTTGTCAGCGTGGCCTCGCCTTTTTGCCGGCCGGCTGGACCAGATCTCCGTCCAGCGCGGCCAGCAGGTGGCAAGCGGCGCGCCGCTGTTCGCACTGGAGGCCGACGATGAGCGCGCCGCCCGCCAGCAGGCGGCGGAACAGGTGCGTGCTGCCGAGTCCCAGCTGGCCGACCTGCAGACCGGCAAGCGCGTGCCGGAAGTCGACGTGAGCCGCGCCCAGCTGGCGCAGGCGCAAGCCGCCTCGGTGCGCAGCGCCGCGCAACACAAGCGCGACGAAGCCCAGTACGCCATCGGCGGGATCGCGCTGGCGCAACTGGAAGAGAGCCGCGCCACCGCCGCCTCCGACGCCGCCCGTGTGCGCGAACTGCAGCGCGATATCGACGTGGCCCGGCTGCCGGGACGCACCGCGCAGCGGGCCGCCCAGCAAGCCCAGGTGGCCGCCGCGCGCGCCGCGCTGGCGCAGGCCGAGTGGAAGCTGTCACGCAAGACCGTGGGCGCGACACAGGCCGGTCTCGTCTACGACACGCCCTTCCGCCTTGGCGACTGGGTCCCGGCCGGCAGCCCGGTGGTGCGGCTGCTGCCGCCGGGCAACGTCAAGGTGCGTTTCTACGTCCCGGAGAGCGAGCTCGGCACCTTCAAGAACGGCGAGTCCATGCGCGTGCGCTGCGACGGCTGCGCCGTGCCCATCGCGGCCGCGGTCACCTACATCTCCAGCCAGGCCGAGTACACGCCGCCGGTGATCTACAGCAATGAAACGCGCCGCAAGCTGGTGTTCCTGGTGGAAGCCCGGCCTGCGCCGGCCGATGCGCCGAAGCTCCATCCGGGCCAGCCGGTCGAGGTGGCAAGGCCATGAGCGCGACCATCGCCCTCCACGACGGCGCGCCTGGCAATGCCAGCGCCCTGGCCATCGACGTGCACGGCATCAACAAGCACTACGGTGACAAGCACGTCGTCAACAACCTGACGATGCAAGTCGCGCGCGGTGAGATCTTCGGTTTCCTCGGCCCCAACGGCAGCGGCAAGACCACCTCCATCCGCATGATGTGCGGGCTGCTGACGCCGGACTCCGGCACCGGCACCTGCCTGGGCTACGACATCCTGCGCGAGACCGCCGAGATCAAGCGGCGTGTGGGCTATATGACGCAGAAGTTCTCCTACTGGGACGATCTATCCATCCGCGAGAACCTGGATTTCGTGGCGCGCGTGTACGGCATGCCGCACCGGCGCGAGGTGGTGGACCGGGCGCTCGAAGACCTGGGCCTGGCGAGCCGCGCGCAGCAACTGGCCGGCGCGCTCTCGGGCGGCTGGAAGCAGCGCCTGGCGCTGGCCGCCTGCCTGCTGCACGAGCCCGAACTGTTGCTGCTTGATGAGCCCACTGCCGGGGTCGACCCGAAGGCGCGCCGCGATTTCTGGGAGCAACTGCACCAGCTAGCCGCGCGCGGCATCTCGGTGCTGGTCAGCACGCACTACATGGATGAAGCGGAGCGTTGCCACAAGCTCGCCTATATCGCCTACGGCAAACTGCTGGCGCAAGGCACGGCAAGCGAAGTGGTGGCCAGCCAGAAGCTTGCCACCTGGAGCGTGCAGGGCGAGCAGCTCTCCGCGTTATCGGATCAGCTCAAGGGCGCGCCGGGCGTGGAGCAGACCGTGGTGTTCGGCAGCGCCCTGCACGTCACCGGGCACGATGCGCCCGCGCTGGAAGCCACGCTGCGCCGCATTGCCGGCCCGCCGTACCGGATCGAGCCGATCGAGACCAGCCTGGAAGACGTCTTCATCCACATGATGAGTGGCGCCGAGGACAATATGCGCGCTGGCGAGCAAAAGCAAAAACACCGGAAGGACGGCAAGGAGGCCCGGGCATGACTGGCAATGCGGGCGAACCGGCCAAGGCCGCCAACGGCGCACGCTTGCCGCTTTCACTGCAGCGCTGGTGGAGCATCGTGCTCAAGGAGTTCCTGCAACTGCGCCGGGACCGTGTCACGTTTGGCATGATCGTCGGCCTGCCCATCGTGCAGCTGATGCTGTTCGGCTTTGCCATCAACACCGATCCGCGCCAGCTCACCACCGTGGTCATCGCCGCGGACCAGAGCGAGTTCACCCGCTCGTTCGTGGCCGGCATGCAGGCGACCACCTACTTCAACGTGGTCGGCACCCTGCCCGACGAAGCCGCCGGGCGCGAGGCGCTGATGAAGGGGCAGGCGCAGTTCGTGCTGAGCATCCCGCCCGACTTCACCAGCCGGCTGCTGCGCGGCGAACGCCCGGCGCTGCTGGTCGAGGCCGATGCCACCGACCCATCCGCCACCGGCTCGGCCATCGCAGCGCTGGCGCAGCTGCCGTTCTCGGTCGCGGACAAGGACTTGCAGGGGGCACTGGCTCATCTGGCGGGCGGCAAGCCGCCGTTCGATGTGCAGGTGCAGCGTCTCTACAATCCGGAGGGGCTCACGCAGTACAACATCATTCCCGGGCTGATGGGGGTGATCCTGACCATGACGATGGTCATGATGACGGGGCTGGCGATGACGCGCGAGCGCGAGCGCGGCACCATGGAAAACCTGCTTGCCACGCCGGTCAGGCCGCTGGAGGTGATCAGCGGCAAGATCGTCCCCTACATCTTCATCGGCCTGATCCAGGCCACCATCATCCTGCTGGCCGCGCGCTGGGTCTTCGCCGTGCCCTTTGTCGGCTCGGTGGTGGCGGTCTACCTGGCGGCGCTGCTGTTCATCGCTGCCAACCTGACCGTGGGCATCACGCTGTCGTCGCTTGCGCAAAACCAGTTGCAGGCGGTGCAGCTGACGTTCTTCTACTTCCTGCCGAACCTGCTGCTGTCCGGCTTCATGTTTCCCTTCCAGGGCATGCCGCGCTGGGCGCAGGCGATCGGCAACGTGCTGCCGATGACCTACTTCAACCGCCTGATACGCGGCATCCTGCTCAAAGGCAACAGCTGGACCGAGCTATGGCCGAACGTGTGGCCGATGGCGCTGTTCACGGTAATCGTCATGACCATTGCAGTGCGCTTCTATCGCCGCACGCTGGATTGAGGAGCCTGCCATGCAAGCCTCGCCACACGGCAAATCCACCTCCCGCACGGTCCTCCCCGTACTGGCGGCAGCCATGCTTTCGGCCTGCGCGGTGGGCCCGGACTTCACGGCGCCGGCCGCGCCCGCCGCATCGTCCTATACCGCCGGAACGCAGCCAACGCGCACCAGCGCCGCCAACGCACCGCACGGCCAGGCGCAAATGCTGGAGAGCGGCGCCGACGTGCCGGCGCAATGGTGGGCGCTGTTCCGCAGCCCGGCGCTGGACCGCACCATCCGCGCGGCGCTGGATGCGAGCCGACGCTGGCACAGGCACGGGCCCGCATCGAGCAGGCGCGCCAGGAGCTGGTGGCCACCACCGGCGCGCGCCTCACCACCGGCGCGCGCCTGCTGCCGCGCCTGGACGCCAAGCTGAACACCACGCGCGAGCAAGTCGATTTCAACTCGCTCGGCATCACCGCCTTCCCGAGCCCGGGGCCGTTCACGCTGTATGGCGCCAGCGTGGAAATCTCCTACACGCTCGACTTGTTCGGCGGCCAGCGCCGCGAACTGGAAGGCCTGCGCGCGGCGGTGGACTACCAACGTTTCGAGCTGGAAGCCGCGCGCCTGACGCTGGCCGGCAACGTGGCTACGGCCGCCATCCGCGAGGCTGGCTTGCGCGCGCAGATTGCCGACACCGAGGCCATCGTGGCGGCGCAGCAGCGCCAGCTCGCCATCACTGAGCAACGCTTGCGCGCCGGCGGCGTGGCGCAGGTGGACGCGCGGCGCCAGCGCAATGAACTGGCGCAGAGCCAGGCCTTGCTGCCGGGCCTGGCGCAGCAGCTTGCGGCCACGCGGCATCAGCTTGCCGTGTATCTGGGACAGGCGCCGGCGAGCGCCGAACTGCCCGAGTTCCGGCTGGAAGATCTCACCTTGCCCGCCACGCTTCCGGTAAGCCTGCCTTCCGCCATGGCAAGACGGCGCCCGGATATCCGCGCGGCTGAGGCGCTGCTGCACCAGGCGTCGGCCAATATCGGCATGGCCACCGCGCAGCTCTATCCGCAGCTCACGCTGTCCGGCAGCGTCGGCACGCAAGCGCTCTCCGCGCGCGATCTGTTTGGCAGCCTCAACGTGTGGTCGCTGGCCGCGGGGCTGGTGCAGCCGGTGTTCCGGGGCGGCGAGCTGGTGGCGCGCAAGCGCGCGGCGCAAGCGGCCTATGAGCAATCGCTCGCGGCCTATCAGCAGACGGTGCTGCAGGGCCTGCGTGAAGTCGCGGATTCGCTGCGCGCGCTGGAGGCCGATGCCAACACCTTGCAGGCGCGCGCCGACAGTACGAAGCAGGCCGCCGATACGCTGTCGATCGTGTCAGGCCAGTATCGTCTCGGCGGCGTCAGCCAGCTTGCGGTGCTCGATGCCGAGCGGCAGTACCGGCAGGCTGCGCTCTCGCTGTCGCAGGCTACCGCCAGCCGCTTTACCGATTCCGCGGCGCTGCTGCAGGCGCTGGGGGGCGGCTGGTGGCAGGCCGAGGCGGCCGCTGCGCAATGAACCAGTGAACCAATGAACGCTGGGCGCGCAAGGGCGCACGGCGCGGCGCTCAGCGCCCCAGAAAACCACGCAACCGCCGCACGCCTTCATCCAGCCTCGCCGGATCACACGCATAACACCACCGCACAAAGCCCTCCCCCTCATCCCCGAACGCGCTCCCGGGCGCCAGCCCGAGCCGTGCCTCGCGCACCAGCTGCTTGCACAACGCCAGGCTGTCGCTGGCGCCGGCCAGCCGGAAGAACACATACATGGCGCCCTCTGGCGCATGCACATCCACGCCCGGTACCGCGGCCAACGCACCAACCAGGTGATCGCGCGCCGCGCGCAGCCTGCCGACCAGTTCACGGGTAAAGGCCTCGCCCTCTCGCACCGCCACAATGCCTGCTTCCTGCACGAAGGACGGCGCGCACGACGTGTTGTACTCAACCAGCTTGCCCAGGTCGTCCGTGAGCGCCGCGGGCAGCACCATCCAGCCCAGCCGCCAGCCGGTCATCAGCCAGGCCTTGGAAAACGAGTTGACACAGATCACCCGCTCGTCGCGGCTGGCGATATCCAGGAACGACGGCGCGATGGCGCCATCGCCTTCACCGTAATACAGCCGCTCGTACACTTCATCGGCAATGATCCAGATGCCAAGGCGCCGGCAGTGCGCGAGCACCGCTTGCTGGTCCGCGCGCGACATCACCCAGCCGGTAGGGTTGTTCGGCGAGTTGATCATCAGCAAGCGCGTATCCGGCGTCAGCGCGGCCAGCAGCTTGTCGAGATCCAGCGTCCAGCCGTGCGCGCCGTAATCGAGCGAGACGGTTTCCACCTCGGCGCCCAGGATTTTGGGGATTTCCACCAGGTTGGGCCACAGCGGCGTGACGGCAACGGCGCGGTCGCCGGGCCCGGCCACCAGTTGGGCGGCCAGCATCAGCGCGTTGACGCCGGCGCTGGTCACCACCACGTTGTCCGCAGCGGTGGCGCCATGCAGCGCACTGACGTAGTCGGCCAGCGCGCTGCGCAGCGGGGCGATGCCAAGGTTGTGCGTGTAGAAGGTGGCGCCGCCGGCCAGCGCCCGGCTGGCGGCGTCGCGGATGAAGACAGGCGTGACCTGGTCGGACTCGCCGAACCAGAAGGGCAGTACGTCGGGCAGGCCGATGCCGGCATTGGCCACCTCGCGGATGCGCGATGCGCGCAGGTGATGGACGGTGGCGCGGGCTGCGGCCGGGACGGACGCTATGCCGGACGGACTGGTGGACATCTGAGCTCCTTGCGGTTGTAAGGGTCGGCGCGCCGGGGCAACCTGCGGCGGCTACCGCCCGGGATCGTCCTGCTGCTGCCAGCCGGGTTTCATCCGCAGGCCGAAGCTGCTGCGTGGCTGCACATCGCGCTCGGGGCGCAGAGCGTATTGGTCGTGGTTGACCTGCGCCCCCGTGCCAGCTTGCTCGGCATCCCGGGATGCTGGCGTCGGCGCAGGGCCGGCGCGCGTGCCGGCCTTGGCGGGTGCGCGCACGCCATTGGCATCCGATGCGGCGGCGGACGCCGCCAGCACGGTGGGGCTGGCCAAGGCGAGCCATAGCGCCGCCAGGCTGGTGAAGATGGAGATCGAGAAAAGAGGTTTTGCTATCACGCTGTCATGCGGCGGCTACGCATGGCCCGCCCGGCCGCCACCTCTGCGGCGCACGGCTGGACCGGCGGCGGCCACCAGTGGCTGAATCCGTTATTGTGTCAGCTACCGGGGCCGCCGGGTGAAAACGGCCTGCAGCCTCGCTTTGCGGGAGGGTGGCGAGGCTGCCGCGCCGGCTTTACTGCGCCGCCGCCAGCCGGCGCTTGCCGTCGCTGCCGTCCTCCGTGGCGGCCGTGCCAGTGGCCTTGCCGCGCGCCAGCACCGGCGCCAGCGCCGCGCCGGTGTGGCTGGCCCGCACCCGAACCAGCCCCTCGGGGCAGCCCCTCGGGGTCGTTGCGGCAACGATGCCGCCGCCCGCCACGCCGCCTTCCGGGCCCAGGTCGAGGATCCAGTCGGCCTCGGCGATCACGTCGAGATCGTGCTCGATCACCACCACGCTATGGCCGCCATCCGCCAGCCGGTGCAGCACGCGTATCAGCTTGGCCACGTCGGCCATGTGCAGGCCCACCGTAGGCTCATCCAGCACGTACAGCGTGTGCGGCGCCTGCTGCCCACGGCGGGTGATGTCGTCCCGCACCTTGGACAGCTCGGTCACCAGCTTGATGCGTTGCGCCTCGCCCCCGGACAGCGTGGGCGACGGCTGGCCCAGCGTCAGGTAGCCCAGGCCCACGTCCTTCATCAGTTGCAACGGGTGCGCGATATTGGACATGGCGGAGAAGAACGCCACCGCCTCGTCGATCTCCATCGTCAGCACGTCGCCGATATTCTTGCCGCGCCAGGTGACCGCCAGCGTTTCCGGGTTGAAGCGCTGGCCATGGCAGACATCGCAATGCACCTTCACGTCCGGCAGGAAGCTCATGCCGATGGTGCGCACACCCTGGCCCTCGCAGGCCGGGCAGCGCCCGTCGCCGGTGTTGAAGGAAAAGCGCGAGGCGGAATAGCCGCGCGCCTTGGCCTCCAGCGTCTGCGCGAACAGCTTGCGGATGGTGTCCCACACGCCGATATACGTGGCCGGGCAGGAGCGCGGCGTCTTGCCGATCGGGGTCTGGTCGACCTCGAGCACGCGGTCGATGCTCTCATAGCCGGTGATGGACTCGCAGCCCTGCCAGTTGTGCGTGACCTCCAGCTTGCGGCGCGGCTCGGCGCGTGCCGTGGCCTGCGAGCGCGCGGGCGCCTCGCTGCCGGCCGCCTTGCGCGCGCGCCGTGTGGCCGGCGACGACATCACCGAGCGGCCCACCGCGTCGAGCAGGTTGGCCATCAGCACATCGCGCGCCAGCGTGGACTTGCCGGAGCCGCTGACGCCCGTGATGGCGACCAGCCGCGCCAGCGGAATGCTGGCGGTGACGTTGCGCAGGTTGTGCAGCTTGGCGCCATGCACGGTCAGCCAGCGCTCGGGCACGGCCTCGCCGTCCTTGCCCGCCGGCGTCACCGCGCGGCGCGGCTGCAGCGGATGCAGGATCGGCCGGGCCAGGAACTGGCCTGTCAGCGAGTCCGGGCTGGCCGACAGCGCGGCCACACCGCCCTGCGCCACCAGCGTGCCGCCGCGCTTGCCGGCGCCGGGGCCGATGTCGATGATGTGGTCGGCGCGGCGGATGGTGTCTTCGTCGTGCTCCACCACCACCAGCGTGTTGCCCTTCTCGCCGAGCTTGCGCAGCGCGTCGAGCAGGATCTGGTTGTCGCGCGGATGCAAGCCGATGGTGGGCTCGTCGAGCACGTAGCACACGCCCTGCAGGTTGCTGCCAAGCTGCGCCGCCAGGCGGATGCGCTGCGCCTCGCCGCCAGACAGGCTGGGCGCGGCGCGGTCCAGGCTGAGGTAGCCCAGGCCGACCTCTTCCAGGAACTGCAGGCGGCTGCGGATCTCGCTCACCACATCGCGCGCGATCTCGGCTTCGCGCCCGGCCAGGTGCAGGCCCTGCACCCAGCGGTGCGTATCGGAGACCGTCCATTGCGCCACTTCCACGATGGGGTGCGCGTCGAACGTCACCGCGCGCGCCACCGGGTTCAGCCGCGTGCCGCCACAATCCGCGCACGGCGTATCGGCCACGTCATCGGGCTCTTGCTGCTCGGAGGGCAGCGTCTGCTCGCGCCCGCGATTGTCGTCGGCCATCACGGTGTCGTCGTAGACGGCGCGCTGCTCCCGCGTGAGGGTCAGGCCGGTGCCGACGCAACTGGTGCACCAGCCGTGCTTGCTGTTGTAGGAGAACAGGCGCGGGTCCAGTTCCGGATAGCTGGTGCTGCACACCGGGCAGGCGCGCTTGGTCGAGAACACAGTGGTGCTGCCGACGCGGGCGGTGCCGCCGTTGCCCATCGCGTGCTGCAGGCCATCGAGCGGCGCCAGCAGGTGCATCACGCCCTTGCCGGCTTCCAGCGCCTGGCCCAGCATTGCGCGCAGCGCGGCTTCGTTGTCCGCGGACACGATGATGTCGCCGACCGGCAGCTCGATGGTGTGCTCGCGGAAACGGTCCAGGCGCGGCCACGGGTCCACCGGCAGGAATTCACCATCCACGCGCAGATGCGTATTGCCGCGCGCCTTGGCCCATTTGGCCAGGTCGGTATAGACCCCCTTGCGGTTGACCACCAGCGGCGCCAGCAGGCCAACATGCTGGCCCTTGTAGTCGCGCAGCAACTGCGCGGCGATGGACTCGGGGCTTTGCGAGGTGACCGGGGTGCCATCGTGGATGCAATGCTGGATGCCCAGCTTCACATACATCAGCCGCAGGAAGTGCCAGACCTCGGAGGTGGTCGCCACCGTGCTCTTGCGGCCGCCGCGCGACAGGCGCTGCTCGATGGCCACGGTGGGCGGAATACCGTACACCGCATCCACCTCCGGCCGCCCGGCGGGCTGCACGATGGAGCGCGCATAGGCGTTGAGCGATTCGAGGTAGCGGCGCTGCCCTTCATGGAACAGGATGTCGAAGGCGAGCGTGGATTTGCCCGAGCCCGACACGCCAGTGACCACATTGAATTTGCCGTGCGGGATATCGACGTTGAGCGCCTTGAGGTTGTGCTCGTGCGCGTTGACGATGCGCACCACGTCCTCGCCCTCGATGGCGCGGCGCGCGCGCGCCGCGCGCAAGGCGGCCTGCAGCGGCACGCCAGCATCTTCGGCCACGAAGGCATGGCCCACGGCGCGGTCGTACTGCAGCAGCGCCTTGCCGGTATGCGAGTCCGCGCAGCGCTTGACGTCTTCCGGCGTGCCCACGCACAGCACTTCACCGCCGGCGTCGCCGCCCTCGGGGCCGAGGTCGATGATCCAGTCGGCTGCGCGCACCACGTCGAGGTTGTGCTCGATCACGATCAGCGAATGCCCACCGTCCAGCAGCTTGCCGAAGGCGCGCATCAGCTTGGCGATGTCATCGAAGTGCAAGCCGGTGGTGGGCTCGTCGAACATGAACAGCTTGCACTCGTATGGCATCGGCTTGACGCGCACATTGCTGGCCTGCGCGGTCTCGGCCAGGTAGCCGGCCAGCTTCAGGCGCTGCGCCTCGCCGCCCGACAGGGTCGGCACCGGCTGGCCCAGCTTCACATATTCCAGGCCCACGTCGACGATCGGCTGCAGCACGCGCAGCACCGCCGCATCGCCGGCAAAGTACGCCACGGCCTCGCTGACGGTGAGTTCCAGCACATCGGCCACGCTGAACGCGCGCGGCGGCTGGCCCGGCAATGCGCGCTCGATCTTCACTTCGAGGATTTCGGCGCGGTAGCGCCGGCCATCGCAATCCGGGCAGCGCAGGTAGACGTCGGAGAGGAACTGCATCTCGACGTGCTCGAAGCCCGAGCCGCCGCAGGTGGGGCAGCGCCCATCGCCGGAGTTGAAGCTGAACATGCCCGCGGTATAGCTGCGCTGCAGCGCCATCGGCGCCTTGGCGAACAGCTTGCGGATCTCGTCGAAGGCACCGACATAGCTGGCCGGGTTGGAGCGCGCGGTCTTGCCGATGGGCGACTGGTCGACAAACACCACATCGGCCACCTGTTGCGCGCCGGTGAGGCTGCGAAAAGTACCGGGCGCATCCGTGGACTTGCCGAACTGGCGCGCCATGGCGGGATACAGCACGTCCTGCAGCAAGGTGGATTTACCCGAGCCGGAGACACCGGTCACGCACACCAGGCGCTGCAGCGGAATTTCCACGGTGACATCGCGCAGGTTGTGTTCGGTGGCACCCTCCAGCACGATGCGTGGCGTGGCGGCGTCGACCGCGCGCGGCTGCCAGCGGGAGAGATCGGTCACCTGGCGATGGCCGGCGAGATACTCGCCGGTGAGCGTGCCCGAACCGCGGATATCGGCTGGCGTGCCGTCGAAGATGATGTTGCCGCCGCGCTCGCCCGGGCCGGGCCCATGTCGATGAGCCGGTCGGCCGCCAGCATCACCGAAGGATCGTGCTCCACCACCACCAGCGTGTTGCCGGCATCGCGCAGCCGATGCATGGCCTCGACGATGCGGTTCAGGTCACGCGGGTGCAGGCCGATGCTGGGCTCATCCAGCACGAACAGCGTCTTGACCAGCGAAGTGCCAAGCGCCGTGGTCAGGTTGATGCGCTGCACCTCGCCGCCGGACAGCGTGCGGCTCTGGCGGTCCAGCGTGAGGTAGCCAAGACCCACATCGCACAGGTATTTCAGGCGCGTGCGCACTTCGGCCAGCAATAGCTTGAGCGCGTCGTCGAGCATCAGGCTCGGCAGCGTGAGCTCGTCGAAGAACTTGCGGATGCGCTCGATCGGCATCAGCATCAGGTCGTGCACGGTCAGGCCGGGCAGCGCCTCGAGCTGCGTGCGGTCCCAGTCCACGCCGCGCGGCAGGAAGCGCTTTTCGGGCGCGCACACGGCATCGGCACCGGGCTTGCTGCCCAGGCGCCACTGCAGCGCCTCGGTCTTCAGCCGCGCGCCGCCGCAGGTCTCGCACGGCGTATAGCTGCGGTACTTCGACAACAGCACGCGGATATGCATCTTGTACGCCTTCGACTCCAGGTAGTCGAAGAAGCGCTTGACGCCGTACCAGTGCGTATTCCACTTGCCGTTCCAGTCCGGCGAGCCGTCGATGACCCAGGCGCGCTCGGCCGGGGTGAGGCTCGACCAGGCCACGTCGCGCGGGATGCCCGCCTTGGCGGCGTAGCGCATCAGGTCGTCCTGGCATTCCTTCCAGGCCGGCGTCTGCATCGGCTTGATGGCGCCGCCGCGCAGCGTCTTGCGCTCATCCGGGATCACCAGGCCGAGGTCGACACCGATCACGCGGCCGAAGCCGCGGCAGGTCTCGCAGGCGCCGTAGGCGGAGTTGAAGGAAAACAGCGCGGGCTGTGGATCGGCGTAGCGGATATCGCTTTCCGGGCTGTGCAGGCCGGTGGAGAAGCGCCACACCTGCGGCTGCGCGCCGTCGTCCGCCGCATTGAGGACATAGACGTTGACCCGGCCGGCGCCGCGCTTGAGCGAGGCCTCGATGGCTTCCAGCGCCCGCACCTTCTCCGTATTGCCCAGGCGGAAGCGATCGGCCACCACGTCCAGCACCTTGCGCGGCCCGGTGGGCGACGCCACCACGCGCTGCGCCTGCACCCGCGTGTAGCCGCTGACCGACAGCCATTGCTCGATCTCGGCCTCGGTGGTGGCTTCGGGCAGCTCCACCGGGAAGGTGACGACCAGGCGTGGATCGCCGTTCGCGGCACGTGCCTGCAGCTCCGCGTAGATGGTCTCCGGCGAGTCGTGCCGCACGGGCTGCGCGGTCTGCCGGTCGAACAGTTCGGCAGCGCGCGCGTACAGCAGCTTCAGGTGATCGTTGAGCTCCGTCATGGTGCCGACCGTGGAGCGCGAGCTGCGCACCGGGTTGGTCTGGTCGATGGCGATGGCCGGCGGCACGCCGTCCACCCGGTCCACCTGCGGCCGGTCCATGCGGTCCAGGAACTGGCGCGCGTAGGCGCTGAAGGTCTCGACATAGCGCCGCTGCCCTTCGGCGTAGAGCGTATCGAACACCAGGCTCGACTTGCCCGAGCCCGACGGCCCGGTCACCACGGTCATTTCGCCAGTGTGCAGGTCGAGGTCGAGATTCTTGAGATTGTGCTGACGGGCTCCGCGGATACGGATGACACCGGATGACATGGGATGCGTCCTTTTGATGCGGGTGGCTGGCGGAATACTTGCGAGCGGGGTGCGACATGCGGGCGGCGCGAGGCCGGGCGCAGATGCCAGCCAGACAATCCCGTCGCGCCTACTTGGCGCTGCGCCGGGTACTGCCTCCAGCACCGCGCGCCTCAAAGGCATGGCGAAAAGCCGCCGCAAATCGCGGCATGGGTACGGTCAGGCCGCTATCGTATCCTGAAGCGCGGCGGCGTGCCGCGCGGCGACGTGTGGCGCCAGCATCTCCTGACAGTACGGTGTCAGGAGGAAATGGGGACACATGACGGAAATCATAGCCCCCGTGCGGCTCGCAAGGCCGCCGCGGGGCGCGATTTCAGAAGGTGCCGAAGCGGCGCGAGCCGTGCGCTTCCTGCTCGGCCAGCCTGGAAATGGAGAACGCGTGCGAAGCGATGTCAGGGTGGCGGCTTCATCCCGATTGATCGTGCCAACTCCCCGCGTACTTGAACAACTCGACATCACGCTTGAAGCCCAGTTTTCTCATTGCGCTGAGCTTCTGCGTGCTGATCGTTTGCACGCTCCGGTTCCACTTCCGGGCGATCTCGGTAATCGTCAAGCCGGAACCGAGCAGGCGTACGATTTCAGCCTCACGCGGGCTAAGCACCTTGCCCATGCCTCCGGCAGTCAGTATCGGGCCCAACAGGATGTCCTTGATCGAAGGGGATATATAGACCTGCCGCTGGTAGGCGGCATTGACCGCCTGGGAGATGTGCTCGAGCGGATCGGATTTGCTCAGCACGCAGTTGAACCCGGACTGCACCAGTGCTCCTATCAGCTTCGAGTTCTCCAGCATGGTGCAGATCACGAAGCGCAGGGCGGGGCGTTCGATACCGTCACCATATTTGCCGTCTGGCATGACGTAGTCGGATACCAGTACATCGCATGGGAAACGATCGAGCTCCACAACTAGCTCTGTCGAATTCTCCACCCGCGCGAGCAGTTCGAAGCTTCCTGTTTTCATCAGAGTACATTCGATCCCCAGCAGCATCGCGGGGTGATCATCTGCGACGACCACGCGAATACGTGGTGGTTTCGACATCATGGATCTCCTAGGTTTCACATCTGCCCTGAGTGCCATGCAAGGGCGGCATCGTGCGTTGACTGACCGCGCCCTGCCCCCCCGGTTGACGCGTAGACTTCGGTCTGGCCTTTGAGCATGATGATGCCTAATCCTCGCGCACCACCTGGAGCGAGATTCAACACCGTCGGGTCCGCCTGGCTCGCGACCGACTTGTATTTGTCGGTGAAGGTAATTTCAGGCTTGGCCGCGGCGGCACACTGGCTCAAACTTATGGCGAATGACCTTGCCGGAGAAGTTGAGTTCACTGAAGGAAAATCCTGGACGCCATATTTTCCAAGGGGTACACGAACAGTTTTGTATGCCTCTACCAGGCATTTGTTGGGGATGGGCACAACGCCGCCGCCGCCCCCCAGATTGAGCGCCTCCATCCCCGACAGTGCGAGCCGCTTCCGGCAGATTCCAGTAGGCGTCGTGGGTAGGCTCCCCACATTGATCCTGTCGTTGCCTAGCGATGAAATCAGGCCCTTGAGCATATCAATCGCATAGATCTGCAGCGTGGCGCTCCCCGCAACGCGAGTTACCGTTTGCTCGCCGCTTGGCAGTTGGTTGGGCGGAACGGCCAGTACCAGTTCCTGAATGAAGTTCATGGCGGTTGAGTCGATCGCTGGATCGGTCACCCGACGATCCAGTGCAACGGGACTCTCGCTCAGCGGCACTGCACGTGCCGCACCGTCCCTGGCATCGAGTATCACCCGGTAGCGGATCCCCTCCACATCCGTCGGGACAGCAGCGGGGTCCATTGTCCAGGGATAGCCAACACCTAGCCAACTCGCGGCAAGGATCAGTTCATGGGGAACAAGGCTAGGAGCAGGACGCACGCCGTACTTGACCGTTATCGGAGTGGAGCTGCGGAAAAGAACCGCGCCGGGGAGCGTTGCGCTGGTCAACGGCTCGACGGGCTGCCAGCCGGCCCCCGCTGCGCCATCCATGATCTGGCAGTTCATGGCCATTTCGTCTCTAGCCCATGTTGCTGAGCTACTACCCGCCCCCAACAGCGCCGCAATTGCCGACACCATGAGCGCGCGATGCCGCCGTCTGATATGTAATGACAGAGAGTGAATCGAGCTCACCATGCCGTTCTCCTAAGGGGTGTGATGCCGCCTACAGGCTTGTTCGGGAGGCCGCATGCAGGGCTGTGCCTGAAACGCAGGCACGGGGTCCGGCACCGCCGGACCCCGTGCACAGGCAACTGGCCGGGAGCACAAGGGCTGTGCAGACCCTGCCGCCCCCGGCCAGCGCTGGATAACGCGTTTAGCGAACCGCTCCGTAGTTCGCACCGACCGCCTGAACCAGGGCGGCTTCACCCATGGCAATGTTGCCGTTCATCGCGCCGTAGTTGGTCCCGACCAGGCCGCCGTAGGTTTGGGCATAGTAAACATTGGGCAAATAGGCGATCTTGCCGTTCGCGGTCGAGTTGCTCAGGGTTCCCATGTTGAGGCCTACCAGGCCACCCAGGCTTGCGTAGCTATCGCCACTGACCTGCCCAGCCGCCGACACATGCGCGATCTGCCCGTGGTTCTCACCCGCCAGGCCACCAACGCGGCTGCGGCTCCCCCCCCGCACGTTGCCCGTGCTCTCGCTCGCCATCACGCTGCCATAGTTGTTGCCCACCAATCCACCCGCGCTGCTGCCGTGGGCGCCAGTGACAGCGCCACTCGCGCGGCCGCCGGATACCGAGCCGGCATTGAATCCGACCAGCCCGCCGGCGACGCTATCGTTGCCGCCGGTGACGTTACCTCCAGCCACCCCGTGCATGACGCTGCCCTCGTACAGGTTGCTGCCGATCAAGCCGCCAACATGGCTTTTGGCACCACCGATAACATGCCCCGTAGCCTCACCTGTATCCACGCGGCTAAAGCTGTTGGAGCCAACCAGACCGCCGATGCTCGCGGCAGAGTAGTCGCTGACGCTCCCGGTGGCCTTCACCTCCGTCAGGCTACCGCCGCCCCTGTTCGATCCAACCAAACCTCCGATCGCCGCGCTGCCGTAGCCCGAGACGATGCTGCTGGATTCCGACTCGCTGACGGTACCGTTGACATTGAGGCCGACCAACCCGCCGACGAGATTGGCGTTTCTACCCTGTACGCGACCGCTTGAAGAGGCTCGCGTGATATCTCCATCGGCGTTGTAGCCGACCAGTCCACCAATATTGACGTTAGCCGCGCTTGTGCTCGTGGAGCCCTCGCTCCTGGCATCGGCAATCATGCCGCCGCGATTGGATCCGACCAGCCCTCCGACGCCGCCAGGCTCGTTGCCACCCATGCCGCCGTAGACATCGGCACGCGATACGCTGTGGCTGATGTCGGCAGATCCGGATACATTCTCACCGACCAGCCCGCCGACGGACACGGAGCTGTTTGAACCCCGCACAGTGCCGTGGGAGGATGAACCGTCGACGCGCCCCAGGTTTCTGCCGACCAGTCCGCCTATGACGTTCGGCTGCGACGAGGATGCGGTGACATTGACCCTGTTCGTGCTGACATTGCGTATGGTGCCGCTGTTGACGCCCACCAATGCGCCGATGGCCCCGGGAGGGGCTCGATAACCGTTGTCATAGATGTTCATGTTGGTCAGCTTCAAGTTGCTGATGCTGCCAGCCGAAGCGGCAAACAACCCCACGTTCGCGCCCTGGCCCGCGACTGTTGCGCCGTTGAGAGCGTTGCCCAGGCCGTCGAACGTGCCGGTGAAAACACCGGCGGGACCGCCAATGGCTTGCAGGCGTGCATAGTTAATGCTGTTGCCCAGGACGTACAGGCCATGGAGGTTCGAATCGATAGCTTGCAGTTGCGCCGCATTCTGGATCACGTTGTAGAAGTCGCCGTTCGAACTGAAGCTGACGCCGGCGCCCGTGAGGGTGACGGAGCCCTTCTCGCCGACAGTATGCCCCGCACCGGAATCTATCGCCAGGCTGCTGGCAGCGCCGCTGATGGTCACCTTGTCGTTGATCCGCACTTCATTGGCTGCACCCAGTGTCAGCCCCGCCTTGAGGCCGGTGGCGGTGATTGGCCCGTTCACATCCAGGTCCGCGGCGGACGACAGCGCCAACCGGTTGCCGGAGGTCCAGGCGACTGGCCCGTCGAGGGACACATCTCCCGCTGTGCTCTTCAGTTCGATGTTGGTCGTCGCCAGGTTCCGCGTAACGGTATCCGTATGGATCGTGCCGCCAGTCGTTGCAGCCGTCTTGCTGATGGAGACGTTGGAAGCGCTCACCTTCCAGGTGCCATTCACGCCGTTGTTGGCGCGCGTGTCGACCTGGGTCGCCAGATTCACTTCCACATTGGCACCCTTGACATCCACCACGCCTGCGTTGCCCGGCACGGCCAGCGCGGTGGCGGTAAGCCTGCCGCCCACGAGCGTCTTGCCTTCGGTGCCGCCGTCCAGCGTGATCGTTCCCGCGTTCCAGCGCAGGCTGTTGGCCTCAATCACGCCCTGGTTGTTCACCACCGTGCGCAGCATCGCATCGCTCGCCCTGGCGGTCATCAGCACCTGCCCGCCATCGGCCTTGAGCAGCCCGCCGTTGCGCGCCAACGCATTGGCCGTTGCGCCGGTCACCTCCAGATTGAGCAGGTTGCTGCCATCGAAGTTCACTGTGAACGTGTCGCCCGCCGCCAGCGCGACGCGCCCCATCTTCGCCTGGATGACACCATCATTGTGTACCTGCGCCCCAAGCAGCGCGATGCTGCCCCCGTCTGCCGCCGTGATGGTGCCACGGTTCATCACCGTCCTGTCACCCTGTCCCGAGAAACGATAGTCGCCCGCAATGAATTGCTTGTCGCTGAGGTCCTTGGTCGAGGCCACCAGCCCCCCGACATTGACCTGCGCCGACTTGCCGAACAGTACCCCGTTGGGGTTGACCAGGAAGACCCTGCCATTCGCGTCGATCTTTCCGTTGATCTCGCTGACCTTTGTGCCGATCACGCGGTTAAGGGCAATCGAGCCGCTGGTGGGCTGGTTGAAGGTGATGCGCTGGCCCGGGTCTGAACTGAAATCATTCCAGTTGACAATCAGCTTGTCGGAATGCTGATTGATGGACATCTGCCCCGCGGGAAGATTGGCCTGGATGTCGCCAGATCCAGAGACGATGTTCCCTCCCGTCGGCAAGGCAAAGGCGGGAGAAAGGCCACCACCCAGGCCCAGCAGCACGACGGCGGCCGCCAGCCGGCCGCCACCGGACTTGCCCCGGCGACGGGCTCCCTCGGGCGCCACGTTCCAGCGCTCTTGCGCTGCGTTCCAGATCAATGCATAGCATCTATTCATGATTTCTCCTATCGGTGATGAAAAGGCCTGCAACACCTCGGCAGGCACACGCTTCCGGCAAGCTGGCTAGAAGTACTGTGTCGCGTGCAACCAGATTCGCGGGTCCCGCTTTGGGACGTCGTTGACCTCGCGCGCGCCCAATGGCCACGCTGCGGTCACGCTCATTTGCTGGTTCCTATCGGTCCAGTTTGCCCCCACGCCCGAAGCGCCGAGCCGGACCTTGTTGCTCCCCGAAACCCACGGGTGCTTGTTCGCACTGATGACCCCATTGTCGATAAACGCGCTGATCGTCCAATGCGGAGCCAGTGCATAGCGCAGCTCGGCACTGGCCACCCAGCCCTGGTCGCCGCTGCCGGCACCGAGCGCGTACGCACGTACGCCGTAGGGACCGCCCAGGCCAAGTTTTTCCGAACTGTCGAGGTTGCCCGATGCCCATTGCGCATTCGCTTGGGCAAGGAGTTGAAGGCGCCCGGGCAAGCGCTGCAAGCGTCCACCGCTGAAGTTGAACTTGCTGAAGCGACCCGAGGTACGCGCCGTACGCGCGTCCAGCATTCCGTCGAACGCATTGCCAAAGCGCAGCTGCCCGCTGCCATAGCCCAGGTAGAAGTAGCTTCGGCCGCCCCCAAGAAAATCGTCATCGCGGCTGCCATCGAGCGATAGCGTCCACAGTTCGACCCGTTTCCCCGCACTCACCTTGTAGAGATCGATGTCGTCACGCAAGCGCTTGTCCTCATACTGGAACTGGGCGTTCAGGTTGAACGTGCGACTGCGTATCAGCGGCTGGGTCGCGAAAACGCTGCGCACGCTGGCTGTGCCGTGCGCCTCAAGCACCTCGAAGTCCTTTCCCAGGTGATAGCTCATGGAGGAGTAGCCAACGCCCAGCTGGGTGGATTGGGTGCCGACCCGCACCTGGTAGGCCGCTCTGTAGTAGTGCTGGCGCCCATTGCTGCCCAGTAGCCGCAGGTCCAGCCGATCCCCCAGACGCAATGGGCTGTTGACATTGACGTTGCCCGTCAGCCTGTACTCACCGGTGTAGAAACTGCCATAGTTGTCGGCCTCGACGCTGCCATTGAGCAACGGTGCGGATTCGGTCTCGACCACTAGCGCGGTCGATCCGGACTGCTCGCCGGGACGAAGCGTACCCTTCGCGGTTATGCCCGGCACATCGCTGATCAACAACAAGGTGCGCTCGAGATCCGGACCGTAAATCGGCTCGCCCGGCTTCAGGTTGCGCAATGGCTGCTGGAGGACGCCATCACGTGTGCGAGACCGGTTCTCCAGGATGATGCGATCGTATCGGCCCTCCTGCACGCTGATGTGCACGCGCCCGTCTTCAATCTCCTGTGGCGGTAGGAAGGCGCGCGCGAGCACGTAGCCATGCGTGCGGTAGTAGTCCGTCACGCGTTCAGCGGCGGCACGCAGCTCCGCCAGCGTGAGTGGCTTGCCCTTCAGGTCGTCCAGCAACCGCAGCAACTCCCCTTCCGGAAAGACTTCGTTTCCGTCGATGTAGAAGGCGCTCACCGCGAGTCGCGCGGCGTGCGCATCGGCAGGCGGCGCGGACTGCGGCTGGCGCTGCGGCAGATCCAGCTCCGGTGCCGCCGCTGGCGGCTGGGCTGGTCGAATCGACTCGATGTCGCGGATGGACCGTCCGGCATTGGGCACCTGCGTTGGGGCGGCCATCACCGACAGCGGGAACACCAGCATGGTCAGGCAGGCAGTGACCGTACGGATCGCTGATGCAAGTGCAATGGCGTTGGGGCGCACGTGTGCGCCGGGGCAGAACTTCGAATCACGCATCTCGTACCTACGGTTGTATGCGGGAAGTGCCGCTGATCGCTTCGCCGTTGTCGCCAACCGCCGTGTAGTGGACCATCGTGCCATCGGCCAGGTCGCTGGCTTGCGCAGGCAGCGGCATGCGCGCGTGCCCGAACGGCGCTACCGTCACGCTGTCCTGAGCGAGCGCATGATTGGGAAGGCGCAGGTCCACGGCGGTCAGGGTGATGAAGTAAGGCGTGCCGTTGCTAGCCTCGAGGAAGCCCCCTGGAACGTCCGCTGTGCCGCGCCTCACGCGCCAGGCCAGTTGCGCGACGGCCTGCCTGGCGTTGCCCGCCAGCGTCGAGGGACGAAACAGCACCTTCATGCGCAAGCGATACGTGAGCTTGAGCAAGTCGCCGCCATCCGGTGGTTTGGGCGGAACCTCGAGAAAGTTGATCCAGAAGAGGCTTTCCCGGTCGGCCGCCAGCATCGCCGACATTGCCCACGCGGATAGTGAGCGATGTATTTCCAGCGGGGTAGATGAATCGCGTACCCGCTATGGACAGTGCCGCCTGCGCGCCGGTGGGAGCCAGCATGAGCAACAGCGCGAGCAATACCGGACGTGCGATCACCATGCCGTTTGCCCCAAGGAGAGGTTCGGCGCCGCGGCGCTCGGCGTCAGTGGTCGGCAGGGGTGCTTCAGTACAAGGAAACTCTTGCGAGCATGCTCCGGCCCGGAGGGCAGCGAATAGTCAATCAGGCATTGCTGGCCCGGCTTTGCGCCCCACTCGACGCGGATCACGCCTCTCTCTTCTTCCGTCCGGATCAACAGGCGACTGCCCTGGCCAACCGCGCCGATGGGGGCTCCTGTCTTTACGTCGATCACGGTGGCAGCGAACGGAAGAGGATCGCCGTTACTCATGCTGCTGTCGATCAGGATTGGCAGCGCCTTGCGTGTGGGATATTCAAGCCAGACCACGGCGCCCGCGCGCGGCGCGACGCTGCGGGAACTGTACTGCAACTCCACATCATCCGGCATGCCCACGGGGTCGATATCGACGTTGTTAAGCTGGTACGGCGTGAGGCTGGTCACAAGCGCATAGCCACGCCCGTCGACGCTGGCCGATGCATAGCCGACTTGCGCGCCTGGTGCGTTTGGCACGTGGATCACTCCGACGGTCTCGCCCAAGGTCTGACCCAGTGTCACCCCACCTTCGTGCAGCACCATGCCGCCCGACGCGCTGAGCGAACCCTGCCGGAACCCTGGCCCCTGGGACACGCTGGCGCTAACTGCCGCCCGAGGCAGCATGTAGCTAAGGCTGGCGCTCTTGGAGATGATGCGGCTCTCACCGTCGCGCGACAGCGAAGCGGAGTACATGCCGCTGTTACGGGCGCCGAAGGCTCCGGATACGCCTCCGTGTTTACCTGCGTCCCGGCCTGCCCATCGCGAGTGGCGAACATATTGACAACGGGCGCGCCACGGGTTTCCGCCCCCAGTGGAATACTCAGGCTGACGCTGATCACCGTGCTTCGGCCAGCATTGCCACTCCCTCCCCAGGCATCGCCATACTGGGTGTGCACCCGCTGGGCGTTGACGCTGTAGGAAATGCCCCGCCACCGGTTTCCATAACCCAATGAAAAGCTCAACGTGCCGCCGGATCGATTCCAGTACTGGAGCGAGGAACCCGTAAGGTATAGGTTGCCGCCGTCGCGGCCGAGTTGCTGGCTGATGTTGGCGTCCAGCCGGCTGCGTAAGGGGGAGAACGACTCGGCCAAACCGCCTTGCCCGGCACGATCGCGGATCGAAACGGCGTCGCTCAGGCCAAGGTAGCCCCTGGTGGAGTAGCGATAGGCAAGTACGGAAAAATTGGTACCCTGTTCGGGCAAGTTCTTGCTATAGGAAAGGCGGTAACTCGATCCCCGCTGGATATTCCCTTGGGGCATCCGTGTGCGAGCCACGGTGGCGTCGGCAGCGAAGCCGCCCACGACCGTATTGATTGCGGTTCCCACGAGGCCGGATAGATAGTCACCAGTCAGCGAAACGCCGCCATAAGCAGTGATATCGTTGCTAATCCCGCGCTGAAGGACGCCCTGCAGCACATACTGCCCATGGCGGACGCCGGGGCCGTCCAGCTGGCCTGCCGCCAGGCTGTAACGCGTGGTACCCGGCCGCAGGAGCCGCACGGTGGTGGCGAATGGCACGGTGAACGTGTGCACCTGCCCGTTGGACTCCGTCACGCTGACATGCAGGTCACCCCCGTAGCTTGCCGCCTGCAGATCATCAATGGCAAATGCCCCTGGCGCGACGGTCGTCTCGTAGATCAGGTAGCCGCGCTGGTGGACGGAGACCTTGGCATTGGAGTTCGCCACGCCGCGCACCACCGGGGAGTAATAGCGATAGGCGTCAGGCAGCATCCGGCCGTCGCTGGAGAGTTGTGCGCCACGGAAAGAAACGGAATCGAAGAACTCCCCGCCGGTTGAGCTTTCCCCAACCAACAACTGCGACATCAAACTCGGTATATCGGTCTGAACGTAGGTATTGCCGCGCTGATACTCAGCCCCGGCGCTGGGCGACCAGGTGGCCGTTCCGTTATGCCGAAGCCTGATGCGGCCGACGTTCACGCCCATCCTCAAGCCGGCGTAGCCATTGGTATGGCTCCGGCCCTCGTTCTGGCTGCTGAACAGGTTGGCGTTGTAGTTGATCAGGCCGGCAGCGATACCGCTGTCCCAATTGGCAGGATCGACGTAGGACTTCGAGGAGCCAGCGCGCAAGAAATATTTGGGCACCGAGATAAACATCTTTTGCTCCGCGACGTCGACCTTGACCTCCGCGCCAGGGACATAGTGCTTTAGCGGCTCGCAGACGAAACCCTCCGGCATCGGATTCGAGCCCTTGTTGTCCTGTCCGCGCGCGCTCTTGTCCAGATCGATCCCGATGCGCACGAGCAAGCTGCGCTCAAAGCAGGGCACCGCGTCGGCATCGGCATCATCTGCCGGCGCGCGGAATTCGATCTCCTCGATGCCACGCCACTGGCCATTCACCAGAAGGTCGAACCTGTACTTGCCCGGTAGCGGCAAATTTCCACGCTCGAACCGACTGAGATCGATGGTCATGCCCGCGCCGCCCTGGATCATCATTTCGGCATCGAAGATGAGCGGCCCGCTTTGGGCCCGCGTGGATTTTCCGGCGCCGGCTGCGGGATTGGCGGACGCACCGGCAGACTTCGACTCGGCTGGAACAAGGCCATCCTGGCGCGCATTCTCTGCGTGTGCCCCGTCCACAACCGACCTGGCGGACGCCGGGTTCGACACGATTGATGACCCGACCAGACCCGCAAAAAGCGTTCCGATCAGAGGGTGGGTTGTTGCGCCGATTCGCGCCCAAAGATAGCCGCCAGCCAGGGAAGACGGCAGAAACTGGCCCGTATTCCGCTTATCGCGGGCAAAATTCGCCCACCGCATGATGAAGCCCCCAAAGATACTATCGGAATAAATGAATGGCCGCGAAGTGAATCGGGCATTTACTTGGCCAGCACTTTTTCAATCACCCTTCGACCACCGTAGTCATTTATGATCTCGTAGCGAACCGCCGCTGGTTTTTTCTTTTCGAGAATGCCACCAGCCACAGCGAATGTCTCGCGGCCAAACGGCGCCACCATGCCATTTCCGGCAGAGATAAACTTACCGTCCACCTTGATTTCAACATCACCAAACGAAACGTAATAAGGTGTGGGATTAATGACCTCGAGCAGGTTATTCGCCCCACCCCCGGTCGCATTGCCCGCATCAATGGAAGAAACATCTTGCCTTGACGCTATTTCCCACGTGAGCTTGTCTGGCGCCGAGTCGGCGTCACCGCCCAGATTTTTAGGCCGGAAGAATATTTTGATGCGCGTCCGATAGGAGAGCTGCAATACGTTCTCCTCATCTTTCGGGCGGGCCGGCACTTCAACGACGTTCAACCAGAATACGGATTCCCGGTCGGTCGGTAGCGGCTCCTGCATATAGACGATACGCAGGACTGCGCCATTATCGGGATCGACTCGGCCAACGGCCGGAGAAACTGTAAAGGGAACCTTCACCTGCTCGGGCGTTAGTTCCAGCCGGCCGTCATCGATCCAGCTCTGCATGAGCACGGGCAATGAGCCTGTGTTCCTGATCTGCACCGAGGCTTCGCGCGCCGCGGCGGGATAGATTACCCGCGTCCCCTGAATGATGAGGCCGGCCCATGCCGGGCCGGCGGACAACGCCAAGGCCATGGCGCCGGCGAAGAAAACAGAACGAGCGCTACGCATCGCCGACACCATGCCTGCGCCGACTTACTGGTAGGCCAGGATGTAGCGGATGTAGGAAACACCGGCGCCAGCCTTAACGGTCGCCTTGGTTTGGATGTAGCGAGCGCGGTAGAACAGTTGGGCGGTATTACCCGCGATGGTCGCCTGCTGCGGCGCACTTTCGGCCTGGCCGAGCTGGATCTTCGCCTTATTGTCTACGTCACCATCAGTACCGGTGCCCTTATAGTTGTTGGAGACTTCGATCTGCACACCATCGGCAGCCGAGGAACCAATCAGGACGAGATTGCCGGTCGATTGATCGATGTTGCCATTACCATTCGGGTCGAAGGCGATGGAGACCTTCTTGCCGTTGGCGCATTGCGGACCGGAGAGATTCAGCGCAAATTCCGCATAATCGCTGCCCTTGTTCACGGCGGTGAACTTGCTCAAGGGAATTCCGCTACCCAGATTGACATAGGTCACGTTGTTTTCGCCGGGTGCGTTGCCATTGATAAGGCAAGTGGCATCGCTGATGCTGCCCTCAAACTGGATCTTGCCGTCAGCGGCTTGCGAGACTGCGGGCAGGCACGACGCCAGCGCGAGCAGGGATGCAATAGCAGTGCGCTTCATTTTATGGTCCTTTTCCTTTTCATATAAATTGGAAGCCTTTGACACGATGCCGATGCACGGTCAGTGTCTCGGGCACTCTGGCAATCCTTTACCGCCCCATATCGAAGAGCCCGCGCCGTAGGTAGCGTGGCTAAGAAGGAGGCCGGGTTTCGCTGTCACCTGCGAACGAATACTGTAGCCGTCCTCCCCCGTAATTTATTTAGTAAAACTACGAAAATATTATAGTAAAACATCGAAAATCAAATATACCGCCAATAAAATCCAGGGACGAAGGATAGCGGCAACCACAAAAAGCGATTGAAAATCTGCTCACGCACGAAGAATCAAAGACCTATATTCATCGACCAACCGAATAGCGCGACGACGATCAATTCGATCGAAATATATAAATCCAGAATTACCGGATACCGTGCCTGGCAGGCGTGTTGTGAGCCGCCTTGAAGAAGCGGAAGATGATGGTCGTCGCGCAGGCATGGAACAGCCGGCCCGGGAGCCAGCAGATCAACCGGCTCGAAGGCGAGCCGTCGACCCGTCTGCGGCAAAAGGGACGGCGAGCGGGGTCCATCTCGAAGACAAGGACCAGGTTGGTCCTGGATACCTGGATACCTGGAACCGGCCCGTTCTTCCGCCGCCTCGGGATTCAGGCAACGCCGGGCATCGTGCTCATCAATGAATAGGCACTGACAGCACACGGACAGCCGCTTGGGCCAGGATTCCCGCCAGGATCCTCAATGGGTTGCAGGAATGCGGTAGCCGTCGTTGAGGGTCTTCAGGAAGGCGATGACGTCGCGGATCTCCGCCTCGGACAGGGCTGGCTTGCTGCCGGGCACGCCGCCGAACGGGGGTTCCATGTTGACGTTGCCACGATACCGCGCTGGCAGGTCGTCGAACTTGTCGATGCTGCCTTCGGCCTTGCGCGGATACCACTTGCCGGGATTGCTGTCCCGCTGCACGTAGAAGCGCAGCACCTCTTCGAGCGAATGAAAGGCGCCGTTGTGGAAGAAGGTCTTGCGTTGCGCCACGTTGCGCAGCCCAGGGGTGCGGAACAGGCCACAGTACTCGGGCCGGTCCTTCAGGTCGGTGCGATCCGGCCCACACAGGCCCATGTCGAAGAAAGCCGGATCGGCATTGACCGCCAGCTTGCGGTTGCGCGGCACGCCCAGGGCGATGAAGCCGAAGTCGCTGAAGGCGGGAAACACGCCGTCGGCGCTGATCGCGCTCGGGTGGCAGGCCGCGCAGTTGCCCTTGGCGGGGTCGTTGAACAGGCGCAGGCCGCGCGCTTCCTGCTCGCTCAGCTTGACCCTGCGCCGCAGGAACGCATCGTACTTGCTGCTGTAGGGATAGAACTCGGATGGGGTTTCCTGGAACACCTCCAACACCATCAGCGCGGCCTGGAAGGCCACCGCGTCACGCTCCAGGATATCGGCGCCGAATACCTCGCGAAAGGTCTGCGCGTGCTTGCCGGCGCGTAGCCGGGCGGCCACGGCGGCGGCATCCGCGTTGGCCATCTCATGGGCCGACAGCAACGGGATGCCAGCCTGCTCGTGGGTGGAGGAAGCCCGCCCGTCCCAGTTGTGGCCGCCGGTGGGGCCCTGGTCTTCGCTGTCGTTGCCGTCGTTCTCGTGGAAATGTTCGGAGAACGGCGGCACGTTCTGCACATAGCGCAGCGACGGCGCCGCGCGCGCGCCGGTGCGCAGCATGTCGCGCCCGCCCAGCTGCACCGAGAGATCGTTGGCCGGACCGTAGGCGTGTTCCGGGCTGTGGCAGCTTGCGCACGAGAGCCGGCCGGACGCCGACAACGCGGGATCGAAGAACAGCGCCTTGCCAAGCGCGGCCATGGCCGGCACCTTGGGGCGGCGCGTCGCCATCATGGTATAGAACGCATCGGCGTAGGCAGGGCGCGCGGGCGCCGCGGCCTGGCTGGCAGCCGGCGCGGAGGCGGGGACCGGGGCAGCAGCCGCTTGCTGGCCGGACTTGCCGCAGCCCGCCAAGGTCAGCGCGAATGCCAGCAGCAAAGCGCCGGAGACAAAGCGCGGGATTGGGGAAGGAACTGGCGGCAGGACGGAGCGCAGCGGCATCTGTGCGGCGGAGTGAATTGGCGCGGGCGGGATGGGTGCGGCAGCCCACGCACAGGAGATTCGGGAACGGGCAGCCACGCTAGCACGCGTGCATGACAGCGGCGTGTCAGTGCGGCCGGATGTCTTTTTCCCGTCCCCCGCGCCATCATCAATCTGACATGGAGCAGCGCGAAAATCGTGTGGCTGTCCCAAAAAAACCGCCTTACACAAAACAAACAGGAAAATCCATGCGCCGAGCCTTCAGACTCTATCCTCTTGCAGCGGTGGCCGCCGCTGCCGTGGCCGCCTGCGGCGGCAGCGACGGGAGCACGCCCGCAGCCGTCACCACCTCGGGCGTGGTGACCGGCAGCTATTTCGAGCATGCCAAGGTCTGCATCGATGCCAACAACAATGGCAAGTGCGAGAGCACCGAGACCAGCACCTACACCGACAAGGGCGGCGCCTTTACGCTTACCGGCCAGGGTGCGATCGCCGCCGAGATCGGCAGCGATGCCTTCCGCAACGATGACACCGGCGGCCACGCGGCCGTGACCCGCCCGCTGGTGTTCCGCGCACCGGCCGGCGCCAACGGCGTGCTCAGCGCCATCACCACCGAACTGGTCGCGCTCATGGAGTCCAACGGCGGCGACCTCACCGCGGCCAAGGCACGCCTGGCCGCCCGTATCGGCGTGACGGCGGACAAGCTGCTGGCCGACCACAACAAGGAAACCGACAAGGCCATCAAGGCGACCTTGCAGGCGGAGATCGACCAGACCATTGACCTGATCGCGGACTCGGTCGCCGGCGGCGGCGACATCGCCCGGGCCCTGCGCGACGGCGTCGCCAAGCGCGTCGCCCTCGACAACATCAAGACCGTGGTGGTGATCTACGCCGAGAACCGCGGCTTCGACAATCTCTACGGGCTGTTCCCGGGCGCCAACGGCGTGCCCGGCGTGAACCCCACCTCGACCGGCACCGTCGAGCCGCAGAAGGACTTCGACGGCTCCGTGCTGCCGGTGCTGCCGCCGACCTGGGGCGGGCTCTGGGCCAACAAGCCGTTCCAGATCGACACGCCGCTCGCGTCCGGCGGTATCAACGGCAGCAACGTGGAGATTTCGCAGTCCGTCATCACGCGCGACCTGGTGCATCGTTTCTATAACGACCAGATGCAGATCAACGGCGGCAAGAACGACAAGTACGCCGCGTTCTCGGACGCCGGCGGCCTGACGATGGGCTATTACGACGGCAGCAAGATGGCGATGTGGCAACTCGCCAACCAGTACGTGCTGGCCGACAACTTCTACATGGGTGCCTTTGGCGGCTCGTTCCTGAATCACCAATACCTGATCTGCGCCTGCGCGCCGCAGTACCCGAACGCCGACGCGGCCACGTCGCCGGCCAAGAACTCGATCTCGGCGATCGATCTCGACGCCAATGGCAACTTCGTCCGCCTGACCCCCGGCACCGGCAATCCCGCCTCGGTCCTCACCGGCAAGGCCGTGTACCAGAACGACAGCACGCTGACGCCCGCGGATAAGAGCGGCATGTTCTACGCCGTCAACACCATGCAGCCGGACTACCAGCCGAGCGGCAACAAGCCCGCCGCCACCGATACCACGAGCCTCTACGCCGACCCCACCAAGGCGACCACGCTGCCGCCGCAGACCCAGACCACCATCGGCGACCTGCTGAACGCGCGCGGCGTGAGCTGGGCCTGGTACGCCGGTGCCTGGGCCAAGGCCACGCAGGACCCGACCGCCATCTACAACAACACGGTGCCCAACTTCCAGCCGCACCACCAGCCGTTCAACTACTACGCCAACTTCGACCCGGTCAACCAGGCCGCCAACCGCAGCGCGCACCTGAAGGACTTCGACAGCCAGTTCCTGCAGGACGCCGCCGCCGGCAACCTGCCCGCGGTCGCCTTCTACAAGCCGCAGGGCAACCTGAACCAGCACCCCGGCTATGCCAACGTGAGCGACGGCGACACCCATATCGCCAGCGTGATCGCGCAGCTGCAGAAGAGCCCGCAGTGGAAGAACATGCTGATCCTCGTCACCTACGACGAGAACGGCGGCTTCTACGACCACGCGCAAGTGCCCACCGGCGACCGCTGGGGCCCTGGCACGCGCATCCCGGCGATCCTGGTGTCGCCGTATGTGAAGAAGGGCTTTGTCGACCACACGCAATACGACACGGCCTCGGCGCTGCGCTTCATCACCCGCCGCTTTGTCCTGCCGACCCTGCCGGGCCTGCAGCAACGCGATGCCGCCCTGCTTGCGAACAAGGGCAAGGCCATGGGTGATTTGACCAACGCGCTGGACTTCACGGCCATGCCGCACTGAGCGCGGAAGAAGACCTGGGGCCTTGGCCGAAGCCGGTGGATAGGCCCAGGCCGTCTGCGATGGCAAAGGCTGTCGCTCCCTCTCCCACCCACAAGCAGGAGAGGGAGCAAAACGCCTTTGAAGGTGACTCCGAGGTTAAACAGTTACAGCCATACCGCGCGGCGTACCGCCGATCAGCTCTCTTCCTTCGGCATCTGCGACACGATGAACTCGTGCTCCGCCGTGTTCAACGTCGACACCCGCCACTCCACCGGCTGCCGGTGGTAGGAAAACGCCACGCGGTGAATGCGCATCAGCGGCGCGCCCGGCTCCACGCCGAGCAATGCCTGCTCCCGCTCCGTAGCCAGCACCGAGCGCAACCGCTCCTCGGTCTGGATCACGTTGACGCCAAACGCTTCCTGGTAGAAGTTGTACAAGGTATTGGGCCGGCCGCGTAACTGCGCCTCAGTGAGCCCGGCAAACAGCCGCTCCGGCAGCACGATGTCGTCGATCATCACCGGCCGCTCATCCAGCGACAGCACGTTGGTCAGCGCAAACGCGCGCGCGCCGGCCTCCAGCCCAAGCAGCGTGCACACGCTCTTGTCGGCCTTGATCTTGCGGAACGACTCCAGCTCCACGGTCGGGTAGCGGCGATGGCCGTCGAGGTGGGCCACCTTGAAGAAGCGGAAGAAATGATCGTCGCGCCGGTGCGTGGCCACGAAGGTGCCCCGCCCCTGGTGCCGGATCAGCAGGTTTTCCGCCACCAGTTCGTCGATGGCCTTGCGCAGCGTGCCGATCGACACGCCGAAGCGTTCGACCAATTTCTTCTCCGACGGTATCGCCTCGCCGGGTTTCCATTCGCCATCGGCCAGCGCCTGCAATGCATGCCGTTTCACGTCCTTGTAGAGGACGCCGCCGGGCGGAGGGATATCTCGTAGGTTGCTCATGGCTTGGTGCTTTCTCTGGATAGTTGGAATGTACCAGAGATTAACTCATACAACTCATACATATGACATAGTTGACATGAAGGAATTCAGAACCTATCCTTTGTTCCATCGGTTGCCGCTCGCCGCATGCTGCGCCGTAACAAAAACCCAAGGAGGAGCAATGATTCACGTAGTGCTGCACGATGCAAAAGACACGGTCGCCGTAGCGGTGGTCGAGGGGATCGAGGCCGGGACCGAGCTGAACGCCTGGATCATGGACGAGGACAAGGTCATCACGGTGGTAGCCAAGCAGCCCATTCCGATTGGCCACAAGGTCGCGCTGCGCGACATGGAAGTGGGCCAGACCGTCTTCAAGTACGGCATCGACATCGGCAAGGTGGTTGCGCCCATCACGGCCGGCGACCACGCCCACGTCCACAACATCAAGACCAAACGCTGGTAAGCCGCGCCGCGCCCCGTCCCCCAACACCACATACCGAGAAAACATCCATGTCCGTCATCGACAACCAGACCACCTTCCGGGGCTATCGCCGCGACAACGGCCGCGTCGGCGTGCGCAACCACGTCATCATCCTGCCGCTGGACGACCTCTCCAACGCCGCTGCCGAAGCCGTTGCCGTCGCCATCAAGGGCACCATGGCGATTCCGCACCCGTACGGCCGCCTGCAGTTCGGCCCCGACCTCGACCTGCACTTCCGCACCCTGATCGGCGCGGGCAGCAACCCCAACGTGGCGGCCGTGGTGGTGATCGGCATCGAGGATGGCTGGACCAAGAAGGTGGTGGACGGCATTGCCAAGACCGGCAAGCCGGTGGTGGGCTTTGGCATTGAAGGCCACGGCGACCACGACACCATCATGCGCGCCTCCAAGGCCGCCAAGGAATTCGTGCAGTACGCCACCGGCCTGCACCGCGTGGAATGCCCGATCAGCGACCTGTGGATCTCGACAAAGTGCGGCGAATCCGATACTACCTCCGGCTGCGGCGCCAACCCGACCGTGGGCAACGCTTTCGACAAGCTGCATCCGCTGGGCACCACGCTGGTATTCGGCGAGACCTCGGAGCTCACCGGCGGCGAACATATCGTGGCCGCGCGCTGCGCCAACGACAAGGTGCGCCAGGACTTCATGAAGATGTTCAACCGCTACCAGGGCATGATCGACCGCTGGAAGACCACCGACCTGTCCGAATCGCAGCCGACCAAGGGCAATATCGCCGGCGGCCTGACCACGATCGAAGAGAAAGCGCTCGGCAATATCCAGAAGATCGGCAAGAAATGCACCGTGGACGGCGTGCTGGACAAGGCCGAAGAGCCGACCGGCCCCGGCCTGTGGTTCATGGACTCGTCCTCGGCCGCGGCGGAAATGGTCACGCTATGCGCGGCGTCGGGCTATGTCGTGCACTTGTTCCCGACCGGGCAGGGCAACGTCATTGGCAACCCGATCGTGCCGGTCATCAAGCTGTGCGCCAATCCGCGCACCGTGCGCCTGATGAGCGAGCATATGGACGTGGACTGCTCGGGCCTGCTGCAGCGCGAGCAGACGCTGGACCAGACCGGCGACAAGCTGCTCGAATGCATGATGGCCACCATCAACGGCCGCTGGACCGCCGCGGAAGCGCTGGGCCACCGCGAGTTCGTGCTCACGCGCATCCACGAGTCCGCCTGATGAAACAGGTCTGCATCAGCGAGTTCATGGACGCCGATGCCGTGGCGGCGCTGGACGCTTGCGTGCGGCTGCGCTACGAACCGGCCTGGGTCGACCAGCGCGGGACCCTGCTTGGCGCGCTGGCGCAAACCGATGCGCTGATCGTGCGCAACCGCACCCGGGTCGATGCCGAACTGCTCGACGCAGCGCCCGCGCTGCGGGTGGTCGGCCGGCTTGGGGTGGGACTGGACGGGTGGTCGGCCGGCTTGGGGTGGGACTGGACAATATCGACGTCAAGTCCTGCGAGGCGCGCGGCATCCGCGTGATTCCGGCCACCGGCGCCAACGCGCGCTCGGTGGCCGAGTACGTGGTCACGATGGCGCTGATGCTGTTGCGCGGCGCCTATCTGAGCCATGCCGGCATGGTGGCCGGAAAGTGGCCGCGCGCGCGCCTGTCGGAGGGGCATGAGGCACTAGGCAAGACGCTCGGCCTGATTGGCTTTGGCGATATCGGGCGGCTGACCGCGCGGCTTGCGCAGGCGCTGGGCATGCAGGTAACAGCGCACGATCCGGCACTGCCTGACAATCATCCGGTGTGGCGCGAAACCGGCGTGACGCCGATGACGCTGGAGGCACTGCTGGCCGGCGCGGATGCCGTGAGCCTGCATGTGCCGCTGGTGCCGGCTACGCGCCATCTCATCAACGCGGAGCGCCTGCGCGGCATGAAGCGCGGCGCGGTCCTCGTCAACACCGCGCGTGGCGGCGTGGTCGACGAGGCTGCGCTGGCGGCGGCGCTGCGCGAGGGAGCGCTGGCGGGCGCGGCGCTCGATGTCTTCGAAGCCGAACCGCTGGGGGCCGGCGGTATCCTGGCGGACGCGCCGAACCTGGTGCTGACGCCGCATATCGCCGGCGTCAGTTTCGAGGCCAACGCGCGCGTTTCCATGATGATTGCAGACGCAGTCAAAAACGCACTGGGAGTGCATGCATGACCGCCTACCGGGCAGACGAACTGGAACAACTTGCCGCGAGCGCCCTGCGCAGCGCGGGCGCGAGTGCGGCGCAGGCAGGCCCCACCGCCCGCGCGCTGGTGCAGGCCGACCTCGCCGGGCTGCCGTCGCACGGCGTCTCGCGCGTGCCCATGTATGTGGCGCACCTGCGCCACCAGCGCGTGAACGGGAACGCCCAGCCCACGGTGGCGCGACAGACGCCCGGCACCACGCTGATCGACGCGCAATCCGGCTTCGCCTTTCCCGCCTGTGCGCAAGCGGTCTCGGCCGCCATCGACAGCGCGCGCGAATGCGGCATTGGCGCCGGCGTGGTGACTAACAGCCATCACTTCGGGGCAGCGGCGCTGCATCTGGACCCAGTGGCGCAAGCCGGCATGATCGGCATCGCCATGGGTAATTCGCCGGCGGCCATGCCGGCCTGGGGCGGCCGCACGCCGCTGTTCGGCACCAATCCGATCGCTGCCGTGTTTCCTCGCAAGGATGCCGACCCGCTGGTCATCGACCTGTCGCTCTCGGAAGTGGCGCGCGGCAAGATCATGGTCGCCGCCAAGCAAGGCAAGCCGATCCCGCTGGGCTGGGCGCTCGATGCCGAAGGCAAGCCCACCACCGATGCGCAGGCCGCGCTGCGCGGCTCGATGCTGCCCGCGGGCGGCGTCAAGGGCGCGATGCTCGCCTTGCTGGTGGAGACGCTGATCGTGTCGCTGGCCGGCGCCCACTTTGGCGCGGAAGCCGATTCCTTCTTCGAAGACGCCGGCAACCAGCCACGTATCGGCCAGCTGTTCCTGGCGTTCAATCTGCGCGGCTTCGCAGGCGATGCCGCATACCACGCCCGCCTCGAGGCCCTGATCGCCGCCATGCTTTCGGACAGCGGCACCCGCCTGCCCGGCGCACGACGTATCGACGCGCAGGCCAAAGCCCGGGAGCACGGCATCGAGATCCCCGAAGCACTGGAAAAGGAGTTGCGCACGCTAGCTCAAGCCTGACCGCACCGCATCCACGGCGCCCGCCAGAAGGCGCCGGTCCCACCAAAGGAGACACCATGCACTGCACCTTCCTCCGGCGCATCGCCGGCCCGTCGCTGCTGTTGCTCACGCTGCTCGCCGGACCGGCCGCAGCCAGCAGTACACCTGCAGCCTTCCCGGCCAAGCCGGTCCGCTATGTCGTTCCGTTTGCCGCCGGAGGCCTCACCGATATCTCGGCACGGCAGGTTGGCCAGTACCTGGCCGAGGAATGGAAGCAGCCGGTAGTGGTGGAGAACAAGCCCGGCGGCAATGCGAATATCGGTGCGGAGCAGGTGGCCCGTGCCGGCGCGGACGGCTACACGTGGCTGGCGGTGACGCTGGCGCACTCGTCCAACGTGACACTGTTTCCCCGCCTGCCATTCAATATGCAGAAGGATCTGGTGCCGGTGGCGCGCATCGCCTCGTCACCGATGATGGTGGTAGTGCCGGCCAGTTCGCCGATCAAGTCGCTGAAGGATCTGGCGGAAGCGGCGCGCAAGGGCCGCCTGACCGCCGGGTCCAGCGGCAACGGCACGCCGCCGCACCTGGCGCTGGCGCTGTTCGAGCGGATCACCAAGACCACCATCACCCACGTGCCCTACAAGGGCGGCACGCCGTCCATGACCGACCTGATCGGCGGCCAGATCGATGTGGTGTTCTCCAACTTCCCTGAATCGCTGCAGAACGTCAAAGGTGGCAAGCTGCGCGCCTTGGCGGTGACGACGCGCGAGCGCCATCCGCTGATGCCGGATGTGCCGACGGTGGCCGAAGCCGGCTTTCCCGATCTCATCGTGGAGAACTGGACGGGCCTGATGATGCCCGCCGGCACGCCGCAAGCCGTGATCGACAAGGTCGGCAACTCGGTGACCAGCATGCTGGAGGTGAAGGGCGTGCGCGAGCGCATCATCGCCAGCGGCTTCACGCCGGCACCGATGGCAAGCGCCGCGTTCACTACCTACTTCAATGGCGAAGTGGCGCGCTGGGCCAAGCTGATCAAGGAACAGGACATCCACGCCGACTGAGAGAGGCGGCGCTGCCGCCTTGGTCCCTCGGTCGTCAAGGGGCTGCACGCTAATCGCGTGCGGCCTCCGGCTGCCTGCCGCCGCGAATCGCACCGCTTTGCCGGAAGTATCCCTTGATGACATCCGTAAATGCCAGGCGCGCATGCGTCGAGCGTTCGAGCAAGCCCACCCGGCGCCGCACGTCGACACCGTCGAGCGGCACCAGGCGCAACAGGCTATCGCCCTCCCAGGTGACGTTGGCCAGTTGCGGCACGATCGATATGCCGAACCCCTGCCGCACCAGTTCGATGATCGCCTCGTTCGAATTCAGCTGCATGCTCTCGTTCACGGTCACGCCGCACTGGTCCAGCACCTGCTGCACCAGGTTGCCGGTCCAGGTGCCCGGCTCGAAGCGGATGAACGGCGCTTCGGCCAGCATCTCGCGGCTATCGTCGGGCAGGAAGAAGTGCGGATGGCGCGGCACGATCAGCACCATCGGCTCGGTATATAGCTCGGTCCACACCAGGTTGCGCGGCAGCGGGCGCGGCGAGCGCGTGACCACCGCGGCATCCAGTTCGCCGTGTTCCACCTTGAGCGCGAAATCGGCCGAGAGGCCGGCGAATAGCCGCACGTCCAGGCGCGGATGCTCCTGCTTGATCGCCCACAAGGCATCGGCGAACGCGCCCATCAGCACCGACACCAGAGCACCGATCGCCACCGTTCCGCAGAGACCATCCTCCTGTCCGGAAGCCAGTGCTTCATATCGCTGCACCAGCGCTTCGAGTTCCGGCACCAGCGCGCGGCCGGCGGGATTGAGAATCGCCGCGCGCGCATTGCGGTCGAACAGCTGGCAGTTCAGGTCTTCCTCCAGCGCACGGATCTGTAATCCGACCGCGGCGGGCGTCAGGCCGATCTGCTTGCCCGCCGCCGCGAACGTCCCGCACCGGGCCACGGCCAGAAAGGTCTTGAGGGTGCGGATGGAAGACATTGCGGCTCCGGGATGGCGGTGCGGGGAAAACGGCGGTGCAGAGAAAGAATTCCTTTATCTGGACAAGAGAATTACTAGCTTTTTGCTCGCCGTGCAATCCGGAACAATACGAGCGGACCGCCCGCATCGACAAGCGCCGCGGACAGCTCGGCGGCGCACCAAAACCCTCCCCCAATCGACCCCATGACTACTCTCAACGTTCGTGTTTGGCGCGGCAATGAAGACGGCGAATTCGTCTCCTACCAGGTGCCGCGCAACGCCAGCCAGACGGTACTCGACGTGGTGACCTACATCCAGCGCCACCTCGAACCGGACCTCGGCTACCGCTTCGCCTGCCGCGTCGGCATGTGCGGCTCATGCGCCATGACCGTCAACGGCAAGGCGCGCTGGAGTTGCCGCACGCACGTCGCCAAGGTCGTGCAGGGCGACGCGCTGGAAATCGCCCCGCTGTCGAACCTGCCTGTCATCAAGGACCTCGCCACCGACATGACGGCCTTCTTCGACAAATGGGCCGCCGCCAAGGGGCAGTTCAAGGGCGCTGCCACGCGCCACGATGCATTCGCCAGCGTCGAGCCCGCCTCCCCCGCGCGCAAGGCCGCGGATGCCGGTATCGAGTGCATCGGCTGCGGCGTCTGCTACGCCTCTTGCGATGTGGTCGGCTGGCGCCCCGATTATCTCGGCCCGGCCGCGATAAACCGCGCGTGGACGCTGGTCAACGATGTGCGCGACGTGATGGGCACCGAGCGCCTGCGCGCCGTTGCCGGCGACGCCGGCTGCCACAGCTGCCATACGCAGGGCTCCTGCACCGAGCGTTGCCCCAAGCAGCTGGCGCCGACGGCGGGCATCGCCGGACTCAAGCGCATTGTCGCCAAGGCCGCCATCAAGGGGGAGCTATGAACAAAGCCATTTCGGTCGGCACCCAGGCCAGGCTGTGGTACTGGCAGCGCATCAGCGCCATGGTCCTGGCGCTGTGCGTGGTGGGACATCTCATCGTCATCATGGTCGCCGTGCGCGGCGGACTCTCCGGCGCCGAGGTGCTGGCACGCACGCGTGGCAACTGGGCCTTCGGTGTCTTCTACGCCTGCTTCGTGCTGGCCTGCACGGTGCATGTGCCGATCGGCCTGATGCGGGTAGCAGAGGAATGGCTGGCATGGCGTGCGCGCAGCGCGGTGACTGCGGCATGGCTGTTTGCCGCCGTGCTGGGATTGGCCGGACTGCGCGCCGTCTACGCGGTGGTGATGCCATGAAGAGAAACGACATGCGCGCGCGCAACCATGCCGCCTATTGGGCCTTCCTGATCCACAGGCTTTCCGGCCTCGCGCTGGCGCTGTTCCTGCCAGTGCACTTCTGGGCGCTCGGCCATGCCATCCGGGGCGAGGCAGCGCTCGACGGCTTCCTGAAACTCACCGACAACCCGCTGTTCAAGACAGGTGAGTGGGGGCTGGTGATCCTGCTCTCGCTGCACATGATGGGCGGCGTGCGGCTCTTGCTGATCGAGTTCCGGCCGTGGACGGGCCTGCGCAAGGACTGGGTCGCGTTCAGTCTCGGTGCCGGACTGTGCACCGGGCTGGCCTTCATGCTCTCGCTGTTTTCGTAGGCTCGCAACGATGAGCGCCGCCGGCTGAAGCGGCGCCATTCCCACAACACCAAAGGAGACCACCCATGACGCTTTCCCCGAAGTCTTTGAGCCGCCGGCGCTGCCTTGCGCTCTGCCTTGGCGCAGCCGCGGTGCTTGCGGCCGGCAGCGCGCAGGCGGATGCATGGCCGACTCGCCCGGTCACGATGATCGTGCCGTTCGCCGCGGGCGGCAGCACGGATGTGCTCGGCCGCGTGATCGGGCAGAAGCTGAGCGAGATGTGGAAGCAGACCGTGGTGGTCGAGAACCGTCTGGGCGCGGGCGGTGCCGTGGGCGCGCAGGTCACCGCGAAGGCGGCGGCCGACGGCTATACGATGATGCTGGCCTCGGGCAGCATGTTCACCGTCAACCCGTTCATCTACCAGCGGCTGCCCTACAGCGCCAAGGACTTCACCTTTATCACCAACGTGGCCAGCGGCCCGATGCTGGTGGTCGTCAACCCCGGTGTGCCGGCCAAGAACCTGAAGGAACTGATCAGCCTGGCGAAGTCCCAGCCGGGCAAGCTCAACTTCGGCTCCGCGGGCACCGGCAGCCAGGTGCACATGGCGGGCGAGGCCTTCGCCGATGCCGCCGGCATCGACATCGCGCACGTGCCTTACAAGGGCGAATCGCTGGCCTACAACGACCTGATGGCGGGCCAGCTGCAGCTGATGGTGGGCAACATCGCGGCGGCCTCGCAGTTCGTGAAGGGCGGCAAGCTACGCGCGCTCGCGGTCACCGGCACCGAGCGCTCGCCCATGCTGCCCGACGTGCCAACCGTGGCTGAGGCCGGCCTCACGGGCATGGAGAGCGTGACCGGCTGGTTCGGCTTCGTGATGCCGGCTGGCACGCCACCGGCGATCGTCAGCAAGGTGCAACAGGACACGGTCAAGGTGCTGGCGGATCCCGATACCCAGGCACGGCTGCTAGCACAGGGCATGAAGCCGGTCGGCAACACGCCGCAGCAACTGAGCGCGGCCATCGCCACGGAATCGCAGCGATGGGAAAAGATCGTCAAGAACCGCAACCTGACGGCCAACTGAGCGCCAGCCAGACACATCCAAGCCGAGCATCGAGGACAGGCATGAACATTGATCTCTCCCTACTGGAAGACGCGGCCAGGGAACTGTATATCCGCGCGCTGAAGATACTACCGCCCGACGTCAAGGACGGCATCGCGCAACTGCAGGAGAACGAAACCTCCGCCACCGCGCGCAGCGTCCTGGCCACCATGAGCAAGAACATCCGCATCGCGGAGGAGACCGACAACCTGCTGTGCCAGGACACCGGCGTGCCGATCTACAACATGACGATCGGCACCGGCATCGCGGTCGACGGGCATGCGTTCAAGCAGGCCATCCGGCGCGGCTGCGAGCGCGCCACGCGCGAGCACCCGCTGCGTTCTTCCGTGGTGCATCCGCTGACCCGCAAGAACAACCACAGCTCCTGCGGCATCGAGGTGCCGGTGATCCATATCGACTTCGACGACACGCCGGGGCGCATGACGCTGGAGATGGTGCCCAAGGGCAGCGGCTCGGAGAACAACTCCTTTCTCAAGATGGCGATCCCCGCCGAAGGCATGGATGCCGTCAAGACCTTCGTCATCGACAGCGTGATCGCCGCCGGCGGCAAGACCTGCCCGCCGACCATCGTCGGCGTGGGCCTGGGCGGCACATCGGACCTGTGCGTGGCGTTGGCCAAGCGCGCTGCAACTCGCGCGCTCGGCACGCGATGCACGGACCCGGATGGCGCCGCGCTCGAAGCGGAACTGTCGCGGGCCGTGAACCAGCTCGGTGTCGGCCCGCAGGGCCTGGGCGGCGATGCGACCGCCTTCGCGGTGCATATCGAGCTGGCCTCAACGCATATCACGATGAACCCCATTGCCGTCAACATGCAGTGCCATTCCGCGCGGCGCGCTTGTGCCACCTTCACCGCTGACGGCATCAGCTACGGATTCTGACCATGGCGCACTTCGAGCTCTCCACGCCCGTGACGGAGGCACAGATCCGTCAACTGCGCGTCAACGACACGGTGACCTTGCAGCGTACGCTGTTCGGCATCCGCGACGCCACCCAGATCCATATGTTCGACCGCGGCCGCACGACGCGCCTGGATCTCCGCGGCCACGCGGTCATCCATACCGCGCCCAATGTACGCAGGGTGCCGGCCAGCCCCGAGCATCCCGCCGGCTACCAGCCGATCTGCATCGGCACCACCACCTCCGACCGCATGGAGCGCTTCACCCGGCCGCTGATGACGCGCAACGGCGTACGCATGATCGTCGGCAAGGGCGGCATGCGCGAAAGCTCGCTCGATGCATTCCGCGAGTTGGGCGGCGTGTACCTGGCAATCATCGGCGGCACGGCGGCGCTGGAGACCACGTGGATAGAACAGATCGAGGATGTCGATCTCGACGACCTCAATCCCGAATCGCTGTGGCGCTTTCGCATCCGCGATTTCGGCCCGCTGCTGGTGGCCATGGACAGCCACGGCAACAGTCTCTACACCGCCGTCAAACAGAACACCGCCGACCAGCGCGCCGCCGTGCTGGCCAGCCTGGGAGTGGCAAAGCCATGAAGACCATCAAGCGACTGCAGACCGACGTGCTGATCCTCGGCTCCGGCGGCGCGGGCCTGTTCGCCGCGCTGCACGCGCACCAGCAAGCGCCGGAGTTGTCGATCACCGTGGCCGTGAAGGGCTTGCTGGGCAAATGCGGCTGCACGCGCATGGTCCAGGGCGGCTACAACGTGGCGCTGGCGCAGGGCGACTCCGTCGAGCGCCACTTCATGGACACCGTGGAAGGCAGCAAGTGGCTGTCCGACCAGGACCTGGCGTGGACGCTGGTCACCAAGGCCGTCGAGCGCATCCACGAACTCGAGAACGAACTGGGTTGCTTCTTCGACCGCAACCCGGACGGCACGGTCCATCAGAAGGCATTCGCCGGGCAGACCTTCGACCGCACCGTGCACAAGGGCGACCTGACCGGCATCGAGATCATCAACCGCCTGGCCGAGCAGGTCTGGAGCCGCGGCATCAACCGGCTGGAAGAACACCGTGCCGTCGAGCTGATCAAGACGACAGACGGCAAGTCGCTATCCGGCGTGCTGATGATCGACATGCGCAGCGGCGAATTCGTGTTCGTGCAGGCCAAGGCCGTGCTGCTGGCCACGGGCGGCGGGCCGACCATGTACAAGTTCCACACGCCCTCGGGCGACAAGAGCTGCGACGGCCTGGCGATGGCGCTGCGCGCCGGCCTGCCCCTGCGCGATATGGAGATGGTGCAGTTCCACCCCACCGGACTGCTGGCGGGCAAGGACACGCGCATGACCGGCACCGTGCTGGAAGAAGGCTTGCGCGGCGCCGGCGGCCACCTGCTCAATGGCGACAAGGAACGCTTCATGCACAACTACGATCCGCGCGGCGAACGCGCCACGCGCGACATCGTGTCGCGCGGCATCTATGCCGAGATGCGCGCGGGCCGGACTTCACCCAACGGCGGCGTGTATATCCAAATGGGGCACCTCGGGCCCGACAAGGTGCGCAAGCAGTTCAAGGGCATGGTCGAGCGCTGCGGCGACTGCGGCTTCGACCTCGCCGGCGATCTCGTCGAGGTAGTGCCCACCGCGCACTACATGATGGGCGGCGTGCAGTTCCGCCCCGACTGCAGCACGGAGCTGCACGGCCTGTTTGCCGCCGGCGAAGACACCGGCGGCGTGCATGGCGCGAACCGCCTGGGTGGCAACGGCGTCGCCAACTCAACCGTGTTCGGCGGCATCGCCGGCGACAGCATGGCTGCCTGGACGCGGCGCAACAACACGCTGCGCGCGCCCGACGAAGCCGCGATCGCAGCCGCTATCGGCGCCATGGAAGCGCCATTCGGCAAGCCCGCTGGCAGCCTGGAGCCGATCCGCGAGGCGCTGTTCGACTGCATGTGGGATGACGTCGGCATCATGCGCACGCGCGACGGCTTGCTGCGGGCTCGTCAACGCCTCGCGGAACTGGAACAGGCGCTCAAGGCAACCGGCGTCGCCGACGGCCATCGCGCGTTCAACGTCACGTGGCACGACTGGATGAACCTAGGCAGCCTGATCGGCGTAAGCCAGGTCATCGTGGAAGCCGCCCTGTCCCGCGAGGATTCGCGCGGTGCGCATTTCCGCGAGGATTTCCCGGCCACCGGCGACCTGCCCGGGTCCAGCTTCACCGTGGTGCGCCAGCGCGACGGCATGCTGCAGCTGACCCGCTCTCCCGTGCAATTTACCCGCGTGGCTCCGGGGCAGACGATCCTGGAGGAGGCGGCCTGATGTAGTGCGTAGTTGGAGGAGACTCAATGAACAAGAAGAAGACACTGCGCGCGGCGGCGCTCGCCGCCATGCTGCTCTGCGTTGGCAGCCTTGCATCGGCCGAAAGCGCCCCTGCGCGGCCGATTACCGTTGTGGTGCCTTACAGCGCGGGCGGAGATGCGGACCTCTCGGCGCGCAACCTCTCCGCCGGGGTAAGGAACGTGAACGGCGAAACCCTGGTGGTCGTCAACAAGGCCGGGGCCGGCGGCGCCATTGGCTCGCAGTTCGTGCGCGACGCGAAGCCGAACGGGCAGACGCTGCTGCTCGGCCGCGTCGGCGCGCAGGCGATCCTGCCGGCGCTGCAGCCCGACCTGGGCTACAAGTGGAATGACTTCACGCTGCTCGGGCTGCTGGAGTTGAACCCTGTGGTCTGCGTGGTCAGGACGGCAGCCGCCTACAAGACGCTGGACGACCTGCTCGCCGCCATCCGCAGGCAGCCCGGCAAGCTGAACTACAGCACCTCCGGCCCCGGCACAGTGCTGAACCTGACCACCCAGGCCTTGTTGCAATCGGCGCGGCTCGACAAACTGGCCGTGGTACAGGTCGCCTACAAGGGCGGCGGAGAAGCTACCGCGGCGGTACTCTCCAGCGAGGTCGATTTCACCTGCAATAACCTGACCGCATTGATCGGTAACATCAAGGGCGGGAAACTGCGCGCGCTGGTGACCACCTCGCCGCAGCGCCTGCCGGACCTGCCCGACGTGCCGACCGCAAGCGAGACCGGCCATCCCCGGCTAGAAGCGCTCAACGGCTGGAGCGCGCTGTATGGCCCACCTGGCATGGACCCGAGCCTGGTGGAAAAATGGGCGACGGTGCTGCCGAAGGTCGCGAGCGATCCGCAGTGGAAGACCGGGGTCCTGACCATTGCCTCGATCCCCATGGTCATGTCGCCATCCGAGACGCACAAGTTTGTCGAAGCCCAGGTGACGATGTACGAGCAACTGGGCAAGTCCCTCAACATCCAGCTCAAATAGGAACTCCAATGGCGAAGTCCCATCGCGGCGCCGATGCGCTGGCAGGCACGCTGGCCAAGGCCGGCGTCAGGCGCATATTCACCTTGTCGGGCAATCACATCATGCCGGTTTTCGATGCCTGCCTGGACGCGGAAATCGCATTGATCCACACGCGGCATGAAGCCGCCACCGTGCACATGGCCGATGCGTGGTCGCGTCTCACGGGAGAAGTCGGCGTGGCGATGGTCACCGGCGGGCCCGGTCACGCCAACGCGATATCCGCGCTCTACACCGCGCAAATGTCGGAGGCGCCGCTGGTGCTGCTGTCGGGCCATGCGCCGAACAGCCAGCGCGGCTTGGGGGCCTTCCAGGAAATGCGGCAAGCCGAAATGGCCGCACCAGTCACCAAGGCGTCGTGGGCCAGCGCCAGCGCTGACACCGTTGCTGCCGATATCGCGCTGGCCATGCGCATCGCGCAATCCGGGCGGCCCGGCCCGGTGCACTTGAGCCTGCCCACCGATGCATTGGAGAATGCCGTGACCCGCGCTGGCGAGCCTGCCTCGATCGCTACGCCTCAGGAAGCGCCTGTGTTCGATGCGCGGACCGCGTCCGAGGTGCTGGCGGCACTGGCAGCGGCAAGGCGCCCGCTGATCCTTGCCGGCCCCACCTGGCTCACCGCAAGCGGGCGCAGCCGCACCGCGGAGCTGGAAGCGCGCACCGGCATTCCCGTCGTCGGCATGGAAAGCCCACGTGGCAATAACGATCCGAGCCTTGGCGCATTCGGGCAGATGCTGGCGCAGGCCGACTGCATCTTGCTGCTGGGCAAGCGCCTCGACTTCACGCTGAAGTTCGGACGGCCCCCTTCCTTCGCGGCCGACTGCAACTTCCTGCAGATCGATGCGGACGATGCCGAGCTGGAACGCAGCCGCCGTGCGGCTGGCGCCCGCTTGCTGCTCGCGCGGCGCGCGGATGTCGGCAGCGCCATCGCGCAGCTGATCGCCTGCGCGGCCGGCCGGGAGCAGCATTACGCATGGCTTGAAGATGTGAAGGCTGCCATCCGCTATCGTCCCGAAGCATGGAAGACCGCATCGTCGCGGGGCGCGCTGCACCCGGTCCAGGTCTGTAGCCCCCTGCAGCCGATCCTGGACAGTCATCCGGAGGCGGTGCTGGTCTCCGACGGTGGCGAATTCGGGCAGTGGGCGCAAGCCTGCCTGCAAGCGCCGCACCGCGTCATCAACGGGCCGGCGGGCGCCATCGGCAGCGCCCTGCCAATGGCGCTGGCGGCGCGCGTGGCCAAGCCGGACGCGCCGGTCGTCGCCATGATGGGCGACGGCACCACGGGCTTTCATATCGCCGAGTTCGACACGGCAGTCCGCTACGGCCTGCCCTTCGTCGCCGTGGTCGGCAACGACGCGCGCTGGAACGCGGAGTACCAGATCCAGCTCAACAGCTACGGCAAGGACAGGCTGGTGGGATGCGAACTGCTGCCCACGCGATACGACCAGGTCTGCGCGGCATTCGGCGGACACGGTGAATTCGTGCAGGCGCCGGAGCAGTTGTTGCCTGCCGTGCAGCGCGCCATTGCATCGGGCCGGCCGGCCTGCGTCAATGTGCAAATGGAAGGGGTGCCCGCGCCGGTCGTGGCACGCAAGTGAAAAGCGCGGCGCGCCAGGCCCTATCCCAGCGCGCTGCGATAAACCAGGCCGAAGCCGGCAGCGATCAGGATGGCCCATACGACGCGGATGACCTTGGCCGGCGCGATACGCCGGTGCAGCCAGCCGCCCATGAAGTAGCCGGCGATGGCGCACGGCATCAGCATCGCCGCCAGCGTGAAGATCGCGGCATTGGCATAGAGTCCCGCTACCGCGAAAAGGATCAGCCGGCCGAACGCCGTCAGCACGATCAGCGTGCTGGTAGTGGCCCGCAACTGCGCGGCGTCGCGCAACCGTCCTGCCAGGTAGATTGTGTACAGCGGGCCGCCGGTACCGAACATCGCGGTCAGCATGCCCCCTACTACGCCGAATGGCACCGACAGCCGCGGATCCAGCTCGCTGAAGCCGCGCTTGAACAGCAGGTTCCACGCGGGATACAGCAGCACGAACAAACCGAGCAACAGCAGCAGCGGACGCTCGGGCGCGAACATCAGCAGCGCCAGGCCCGAGATCATGCCCACCAGCACGCTCGGCATCAGCCTGCGCAACTCGCCCACATGCACTTGGCTACGGCTGCGCATGCCCAGCAGGGTTCCCGCGACAAGATCGAAGAACAGGATCATCGGCACCGCGGTGCGCAGCGGAACGATCTGCGTGAGCAGCGGCATCGCCATGATGGAAGAGCCGAAGCCGGTGAGCCCGAAGATCGTATAGGCCCACAGCACGATCGGCACCAGGCAGGCGAGTTCCAGGGGAGTCAGCTGGGTCTGCGACAGGAGGGATTCGATCAGCAAAATAGGCGGGCAAGGAGCGATGCGGGGGCAGTCCCATGATAGGAGGCAACTCCTTGCCGAGTCAACCAGCTCATCTATATGATTTGACGAGAACGGCTACAGCCACGAGATGGCTATCGCCCCTGCCGCTCGCAGATCAGCGCTTGACATCGGCGGTCGGTGAGCGTGGCGCAGAGCGCGCAGTCAGGCCCGAGGCATCTGCGCCGCCTTGGACAGCACGCGGACGGGCACCGGGTCATCGTGGCCTCGCAAGCGCGCGGCAAGCTGCGGCAGGCCTGCGGCCGAAACGCCGGCATGCTGGAAGACCTGTTCCGAGACGATCGCCTCGCAAGCGATTTCTTTTGTCAACTGCTCAAGTCTCGAGGCCACGTTCAACGGGTCGCCAATCGCCGTGAACGTGACATGCTCGCGGAAACCAATCTCGCCCATGACGGCCCGGCCGCAATGCAATCCAATGCCAAAGCGGATTGGCGTCTGCAACTGCTGCTTGAGCACGGCGTTGAGTTCGTCAATATTGGCTGCGACCAGCGGCACTGCGCTGAGCGCCTGACGACAGGCCACGGCGGGCTCGCTGTGCAAGCCAAAGATCGCGAGCACCGCGTCCCCCAGGAACTGGTTTGGCAGACCGCCCGCCTGGACCACCGCGGCGCAGACCGCACTCAGGAAGCGACTGACCATGAAGATGCTGTCGAACGGTAGTTGTGCCGCCGCGAGCTTTGTGGAATCCCGCATATCCACGAACATGAACGCCGCGAAGCGCTCTTGCGGCATGACGTCCCGCTGGCGCCGCTGCAGGAAGGCCGTGGAGGCGGCAGGAGGCACCAGTGGCCACACGGAGAGCGCATGGGTCGGCCGCAACTGGCAGGCGAGGCGCACTGTCCGCGAATCCGCTCCCAGCCGCTCCAGAACGCGCCGCTCCGCCTCGGCCGGCGCGGGCAGCGGCACGGCGCTTAGCACGCGCACCCGGCACAACGTACAGCGGGCGCGGCCACCGCAGGTGCTGGCATGGGGAACGCCGGCCATGCGGCTAGCCTCCAGCACCGAAAACCCGAGCGGCGCGAGTACCTTTCGCCCGTCCGGATACATGATGCAGAGCCGCCCGACCCGGCGCTCCCGCACCGTGCGCACCAGCCGCGCTGCGAGCACCAGCAGCAGCGCACCCCCATCGAAGAGCAAGAAATCGTTGCGCAGTCCGGCCAGCCAGAGATTCTGCAAATCGGTTCCGATGATCGCCGGGCGGGTCGCCGCGGCGCGCCAGACGGGATCCTGCGCGAGCGCGATCACTTCGCGCCCGCCTTGCAAGAAGCCTAGCAGCGCAAGCACCGGAAGCAGCACGGCAACGCTCAGCAGCACGCTCCGCCACGCACCAAACCATGGTTTCAAGCGCAACCAGTACCAGATGCCGTAACAGCCATGCAGCCAGGCAACCACCAGGAGCATCAGTTGCACACGGCCAAAGAACGGCGAAGCGATCCAGAACGAGTACAGCAACTGCGCGTAACCCTTGTTCAGGCCAAACTCGGCAAAGGCAATCCGCGTATTCGCAACATGGTTGGCTAGCAGTGGCGGTATGCACAAGCCGAGGACGAGCTGCGCCACCTCGCCCGGCGTCCAATGCAACGAGCGCCGTTCGTACAGCGCCCACAGACCCAGGAAGAAATGCGTCACCAGCGCGCTGTACAGCACGGCCGTTCCAAGCGATCCCTGCCAGATGAACTTCTGCACAAGCAGGCCGCGCTCCAGCCAGGCGAGCGAGATATTCCCCAGCGAGTGATTCAGGAGGTGCGTACCCACGTAGGTAAACAGCACCAGCCCGGTGGTCAGGCGAACCGACCGCACACCCGCCGGCCGCAACCTTTGAAGATAGGGAAAGTGTGACATGCGCTACCCTCCACGCATCCCGATGCGTCAGCGCTTGCCACCAAGCGCTGACACTGCCGAGCGCACGCTAGGTTAGCATCACTGCCAATGGGCAGGGCACGCGCCTGAGGGCCTTGGCAATTCCCGGGCTCTGGCGCGATACGGGCGGGCCGCAGCCCCGCCCTTTCTCTTTTTATTTTCATTTATGCCGCCTGCGGTACTGGCAGCGTCTTAGCCGTGCGCGCCGTCGGTGAACGGATCGCGCCGATCCGTGATTTTCGCGCCGTCGGAATAAACGTCGAACCTGCCTGCTTTCGCGCCATCCGTGTAGGGATCGCGCGGCCCGTTGATATGGGTTTTACTGTCTGAGGTTGCGGCATCGGTGGGGATGTTGGATGCATGGGCCAGGGCTGCGAACGAAGCCAATGCCGCGACAGCGGCCGAAATCAGGATTTTCATGACGATCTCCAAATACAGTAGGGATAGCTTCCAAAGCGCATCGCCGTGAAGGCTACGCCTGGGCACGCAACTCGCTTCCGGTTTCCGGGATATTGATCAATCCCGAGAACTGGTTCGCCGTGCATTTGTAGAACCGCGCGGCCACCCGTTTTATTCCCGCTCAAGCTGTTGACGCGGCCGCCGGGCAAGGGAGATTCCAGTGCCCTGGCATGCTTTTTTTCTGCCAAAGAAATCGGGGAATAAGGAGACCGGCTCCGCGGTTAACCCATGCAGAGCGTCATGCCGCGCAGTCGAGTCGATCGCGGGCTTCTCTCGCTCGAAGAACCAAGGAGTATCGACATGAAATCGCATTCGCTGAATCGGCTTTTCGTCCTGCCCATGCGCGGCTCACTCATCGTGAGCGCTGCGTTGATGGCAACCTCGGCTTGTGTATACGCACAAACGTCGCCCGAACCCGGCACGCATCCAGTCACTCGCGCAGAAGTGCGGCATGAACTCGAGGAATTGGAGTCGGTCGGTTACAACCCTTCCCAAGGCGACAATGGTGACTACCCCGCCGACATTCAAGCGGCGGAACAAAGGCTGGAAGCCAAACATCAAGCGCAGAGGAATGCGCTAGTGAGTGGAAGCCAGGCAGCACAGACCGGTGAAGACCAGACCGCACGGACGAAGCCCATGCCTTGATCGCGCGCGCAGGTCGCACACGGTTTCTCGAAAGAGGATACGGCTGGCAGGGCAATTGAACGGCTTTTTTTCGTACCAATCCAGAGCGGATGGGATCAACGGCTTTTTTTCGTACCAATCCAGAGCGGATGGGATCATGAATCGCGACCAGTTCAAATTTTGGAATGCCGTTGGCATCATTGCCATCGGCCTTCTCTTTTACTACCTCTTGATCAACTAATGTCCGCTGCGGCCAATTTTAGGGTGGAAATAGCACCTGTCTTTCGGCTGTATGCGCGTTATCTTTAACGCTGTAAATCAGGCATTGAGCGATGCTTTTTGCGACCTTCGACGCGCAAGCCGATTGCGCAACTGGCCGGCCACGAACGCGCTGGTGATCAGCAGCAGGTAGAGGATGACGAGATTGTGACGCCACGCATCGAGAGCGATCTGATGCGCGGCCAGTTTCGGATCGGGCGCCGGGAGGACAGCTCGGCTCGCCATGACGGCCCGGGTCATCCGGACAAGGCCGGCCGCCGATGCCAGTGGCAGGAGCACGAGCAAAGCGAGCAGTGCAGGCTTCGCGCGGCGCACCATCGCGTGATGGCGCAGGCGGATCCACAGCCCCAGGCAACCGTGTACCCAGCCCGGAGCGAGCAATGCAACCTGCAAGCCTTGCGTGCCGCTCGTGATCAGCAGGATAACGACTCGCTCATAGTTCGGTTCGAAGCCATAGAGAGAGGTGGCGAGCCGGGTCGCGACCGCATGGCGGATAAGTAGCAAAGGCAGGCTGAGTCCCGCCCAAAGGCGGATCCATTCGGTGGCCGGCAGCGTCCAGTGGTGGCGCCCGTAGACTGTGCGCAGCGCCAGCGCAAAATGCAGGGAGGCCGACCCGTACAGCAGGATCGTTCCGGGCACGCTATGCCAGAGCCGCAGAGCCAGCACGAGACCGCGCCCGGCAAGATCCAGCGACCAGATCCCGAGCGCATGATTGGCCAGGTGGAGAAAGAGGTAGATCAGCAGCACAACGCCCGATCCGAGCTGCAAGCGGCGCATGGTTTGTTGCACTTTCGCCCCCTTTGATACGCAATGTGGAGAGAACTTCTTGCACAGCGGCTGCCGAGCCGCAATTCCGGCAATCGGACGCAGCCCGCCTTCTTGAACTGCAATGAGTAGACGCCGTTGCGTCGCCGGATATTCCCGCTCATGCACGCAGTCATCCGCTGGCGACGCGCGGGCGGATCGCCGGTGGTGCGGGTGCGGCTGCCCGGGAAGAGGATGGACATAAGCGGCGCACAGATCACGCGAGCGGCGCTTGCCATGCCAAATCGACATGGGATCCGATTCAGGCGACGATTCCGGGAATAAAAATGGCAAGCCGGCAGTCCTGTTGTTAACGCACTGCCGGTCACGGATTGCGGTTACAGCGGAAACTTCACAATGGCCGATCCAGACACCGCGCAGCGCTTCGAGATGCTTGTATTGCCGCATATGAACTCGGCCTTCAATGTTGCGCGATGGCTGACGCATAACGACCAGGATGCCCAGGACGTGGTGCAGGAGGCATACCTGCGCGCGTTCCGGTTTTTTGGCGGATTCCGCGGAGAGGATGCCCGTGCATGGCTATTGAGCATTGTGCGCAACACCTTCTACACCTGGCATCAGCAAAACCGGGGGCATGCCGCGGAAACCATGATGTTCGAGGAAGACATGCATAGCCTTGAGACCAGTGCCGCTGACCATGACGACAGTCCTGAAGCGATGCTCATACGCAGCCAGAGCCAGAAGCGGGTGCACAAGGCGTTGCAGGGCTTGCGGCTGGAGTACCGGGAGGTTGTCGTGCTGCGGGAGCTGGAAGACTTGTCGTACAAGGAAATCGCCACCATCGTGGGCATCCCGATCGGCACGGTGATGTCTCGCCTGGGCCGAGGCCGCCAGCACCTCGCGGCGTTGCTCGCCCCGACGGATCAGGAGGCGTGATGGATCACCAACAAGCGTTCGAATTACTGCCGGGCTATCTCGACCAGGAGTTGAGCCTGTCTGAAGCGCTCGAATTCGAGCGCCATCTTGCTGACTGCAGGCAGTGCCAGCAGGTCTATGCACAACACCGCCAGGTGAGTGCGCAGCTGCGGCAGGCGGATTTGCGTGTAGAGGCGCCGCAGGAACTGGTGAAACGCATCAAGGCAGCGCTGCCGGTGCGCCGCCCGCTCTGGCAGCGGCTGGGTGAGCGATTCGGTCGGTGGAGCGGCGGTGGGTCGCTGCCCTGGGCGCCAGCTGGCGCGATGTTGATGAGTGTGGTTGCGCTGACCTGGAGCGTAGGGCTGTACCTCTCGGTGCCATCGAGCGAGACGCGCCTGACCCAGGAACTGGTGGATAACCATATTCGCTCGTTGCAGGTCAATCACCTCTCCGATGTGATTTCAACCGACCGGCATACGGTCAAGCCATGGTTTGACGGCAAGGTGGACTTTGCGCCGCCTGTGGTCGATCTTGTGCAGCAGGGGTATCCGCTGGTCGGCGGGCGGCTGGATTACCTGAACGGGCGGCCGGTCGCCGTGATGATCTATCGCTACAAGCTGCATCCGATCAATCTTTATGTGTGGCCGGGCAACGACGCGGGCACCACGCCTCGCATATACGCGCAGCAGGGCTATCACCTCGCCCACTGGAGTGCCGCAGGCATGAATTACTGGGCGATCACCGATGCCGGCGAAGCTGAACTGAACGGCTTCGTCACGGACCTGCGCGCGCATCCCGCTTCCTAGCCTGCGCGGCGCGGTGCCCACGGTGGAATAAAACAGTGGAATAAAACGGATGGCCCGGCGGTCTTCTCCGTGAACCCAATCGGGAGGCCCGCCGGATGGTCCGGCGACCTGCCTCTCGAACCTGTCTCGTGAGGGCAATATGTCGTCAAATCATCCATCCAATCCGTCGCGCCGCGGCGCGTTGAAGTGTCTCGCTTTCGGTGGCGCGGGCACCGTCTTTGTCCTGGCCGGCGGCGTTCTCGCGCCGGTGGAACTGGCCCTTGCCGCCGCAGGGAAGGGGCAGACGGTTGCCGCCGGCATCCCGCTTTTCCTGCAGATCAGCGACACGCATATTGGCTTCAACAAGGAAGCCAACCCCGACGTCGCGGGGACGCTCAAGCAGACCATTGACTTCGTCAATGCCATGCCGGTCAAGCCAGCGCTGACGATCCACACGGGCGACATTACGCATCTTTCCAAGGCGGAAGAGTTCGACCACGCGGCCCAATTGATGTCGGGGCTGAATATCACCGAGTTGCATACCGTACCCGGCGAGCATGATGTGACCGATGGGCCTGGGACGGAATACTTCAAGCGTTTCGGTCAGGCCTCCGGCAACAAGGGCTACTACAGCTTCGACCACAGCGGCGTCCACTTTATCGGCCTGGTCAACGTGATGCATTTCAAGCCGAACGGCTTGGGGGGCTTGGGCGACGACCAGCTCGCCTGGCTGAAAGCCGATCTGAGCGGCCGCTCGTCCAGCACGCCGATCGTCGTCTTCGCGCACATGCCGATGTGGACGATCTATCAACCGTGGGGATGGGGCACCGGCGATGCCGGCGAGGCGATGGGCTACCTGAAGCGCTTCGGTTCGGTCACTGTCTTGAACGGGCATATCCACCAGATCGTCTCGAAGGTGGAAGGCAATATCACCTTCCACACAGCGCGCTCGACCGCCTATCCGCAACCGACGGCCGGCGATGGGCCCGGGCCCATGCCGCTGACGGTACCGGGCGATCAGCTTCCCAGGATGCTCGGCGTGACCAGCATCAAGATCATGCGCCACCCGCTCCAGGCGACGCTTGCCGACACGACGCTCGCCTGACTTGCCAGACACGGCTCACCCACCAGGACCCAAATCATGCTAACGACAATACTTCGCCGCGCCCTCGTCGTCCCCCTCGCGCTCGGGATGCTCATGGCGGCATCGGTTTCCGGGTTCTCCGTCGCGCAAGCGCAGGAGAACAATGTCGTCGTTGTGAAGAATTTCATGTTCTCGCCGATGTCGCTCACGATCAAAGCCGGCTCGACCGTGACCTGGAAAAATCTCGACGGCGAACCGCACACGATTGTCAACGATGCCGGCCTGTTCCGCTCCAGCGCGCTCGATCAGAACGACACCTACAAATTCAAGTTCGACAAACCGGGGGTTTACAAGATCTTCTGCGGTATCCACCCGAATATGATGGCGACAATCACCGTCCAGTAGGTACTCGCTCCAGGAGCTAGCGCCGCCGGCAGTCAGGAAACCGGTCGGAACCCAGGGTTACAGGACGGGGCAGTCGCGAAGTTGACCGCGGCCCCCGGCCGCGCGCCACGCTGACCATCTCACTTGCCGGCATCGCGCTCCAGCGCGGCGGGAAGCTCAGCCTTCAAGAGCTCCATCCACGCCCGCGTCTTCGCTTCGAGGAATTTTCTCGATGGCATCAGGAGATAGACGCCAATTTCCGGTGAGCGCCACTCTACGGTGCGGAAAATCTGTTGCGCTCACTGGTTGCAAGCGGCGTGGACGTCTGCTTTGGCAATCCCGGCACGTCGGAGATGCATTTCGTCGCAGCGCTGGATTCGGTTGAAGGAATGCGACCGGTCCTCGGCCTGTTCGAAGGTGTCGTAACCGGCGCAGCCGACGGCTACGGGAGAATGGCGGGCAAGCCCGCCTGTACCCTGCTGCATCTGGGCCCCGGGCTGGCCAACGGCCTGGCCAACCTGCATAACGCCCGGCGGGCATCGAGCCCCGTCGTGACCATCGTTGGCGGCCATGCAACGTCACATTCCCGGTACGAATCGCCGCTGACTTCCGATATCAAGGGCTTCGCCCGGCCGGTGTCGCACTGGACTCACTCGTCGACCAGCGCGTTGACGGTCGGTGCCGACGCGGCGCGCGCGGTACAAGCGTCAATGGAGGCGCCGGAGCAGATTGCGACGCTGATCCTGCCTGCGGACACAGCGTGGGGCAAGGCCGATACCGTGGCGGCACCTTTGCCTGTGCCGGTACCTGCGCGCGTCGGCGACGGCACGATCGAGCACATCGCAGCACTCGTCCAGCACGGCGTGAAGACCGCCATCTTGCTGAGAGGCAATGCCTTGCGCGAAGAAGGCCTGCGGGCCGCAGGACGAATCGCGGCAAAGACCGGCGCACGACTGCTTTGCGACACGTTCGCTCCCCGCTTGCAGCGCGGTGCCGAGCGCGTGCCGGTTGAACGCCTGCCTTACTTTGCCGAGCAGGTCGGCCGGCAACCGCGCGATGCTCAAGCCTTCCATGACAGACCTGAAGACTCTGGAACCGTCGAAGTAAGTTAGGCGGGCAAGACGTTCGCCACGCTCCAGGCGAACCTCGCGAACTGAGAAGGCATTCACTCCATCCCCCATCTTGTGGCGAAGGGCATTCTTTACTGCCCACCAAGATCCGGCAGCGATGGAGAGCGAACAAAAAAAGGCCCTGCAAAAAAAAAAGGCCCTGCAAATTCCCGCCTAACCTATTGATTAGACAAAAATTTCAGGGCCTTTCATTTCGGGGTCTTTCCTTACAGGTTTAGGCTAAGTTCCGGTCAGAACGGAATATCGTCGTCCATGTCTTCAAAGCCATTCGACGGAGCCTGCTGCTGGCGGCGGGCACCGCCACCACCTTGCTGGCCACCGGCAGCCTGGCCGCCACCACTGCGCGCACCGCCGCCGTAGCCGCTACCACCGCCACCACCGCCCGACGATTCGCCGCCAGCGCCATAGCAATCGCCGCCACCGCCACCGCCACCGCCCATATCGTCGCCACCGCCACCACCACCGCCGCCCATGCCTTGGCGCGAGCCCAGCATCTGCATTTGCTCAGCCACGATTTCGGTGCTGTATTTTTCCGCGCCGGACTGGTCGGTCCACTTGCGGGTGCGGATGCGGCCTTCGATATAGACCTGCGAGCCCTTGCGCAGGTACTGGCCGGCGATCTCGGCCAGCTTGCCGAAGAAGGCGATGCGGTGCCACTCGGTGGCTTCCTTCATCTCGCCGCTGGTCTTGTCCTTGTAGCGATCGGTGGTCGCCAGGCGGATGTTGCTCACGGCGTCGCCGCTGGGCAGGTAGCGGGTTTCCGGATCCGCGCCCAGGTTGCCGACGAGGATGACTTTGTTGATCGATGCCATGTGAATGTTCTCCCAGGGCCACGCCCTCTGCTGCAAGCGGCGTGGCGATGCCTTGACTGATGCGTAAACGAATAACGCGCCCCCGGCCAAGAAGTCGGGCGCGCGGTCATGCTAGTGCCTAACTACGGCAAAAAGCTATACGAAGTGATGCGGGCAGCCCTTGAGGACCAATGACCGCGGGCTGCCAGCTTCAGGCAGCGACGGCCGGGGCACTGCTTTTCCGGGCCGGCGGCGACTTCATGTTCCAGGCGATTATAAGCCAGAGCAGGAGCACCACGGCGCAGCCGATGAAGACCGCGCTGCGGCCTTCGTGCTTGAGCAGCCAGCCGCCCACCGCGCCACCCAGGAACAGGCCCATCGCCTGCGTCGTGTTGTAGATGCCAAGCGCAGCCCCGCGCGCGGCGGCGGCGTAACGCGACACCAGCGAGGGCTGCATGGCTTCCAGCACGTTGAAGGCCACGAAGAACAGCAGCAGCACGCCCACGATGCCCCACAGGCCGTGCACGGCGGCAAACAGCAGCTGCACCGCGGTCATGAGACCGACCGCGCCGAGCGGATGCTGCCGCCCACCATGGCCATGGCCTTGGTGCGATGCTGCTCGCGGGTCAGGTCGGCGATGCAGGCGGTGATGGCGGCGGAGATCGCGCCCATGCCCTGCAGCGAGCGGCCGACGATAATGCCGGACAGCGTGTCGGAGTTCGCCGCCACCAGCCCGCCTGCGACGAACAGCAGCAGGCCAGCCACCATCACCGGCTTGCGCCCGATGCGGTCGGACAGCCAGCCGAGCGGAATGTGCAGGAAGGCTTGCATCAGGCCGTAGATGCCCATGGCCAGGCCAACGCGCTGGGCGTCGTGCCCGTCGGGCAGGCCATGCGCGTATTCGGCGAACACAGGCAGGATCAGGAACAAGCCCAGCATGCGCAGCGCAAAAATACTGGCGAGCGAGATGCTGGCCCGCACTTCCATGCCGGTCATGCGGTCGCGCCCGGCAGCGGGCTGAGCCTTGGAATCGTCGGCCTTGGCCGCATCTTGGGAGGAGCTATGGATCGACGACATTGCGATCGTGGGGAATTTCTATGACGGATTGCCGGGTCGTGCACCGCGCACGCACCGCATCACCCCAATGCTGACGGGGCGGCGACAACTTCTATCCATGGCCGGAGCGGAAGTTGCAGCGCTTCTGCCACCGTTGCTGCAGGGCGCAGTCAATTGGCCCAAGCAACCCCCGGAAACCGAAGTTCGGTATATTAACAGGTTTGCTCCGCTGCGCTTTCGGGTCCGGATCGGACACCGCGAGCCCCGGCGCGGGCTGGCAAAGCCTGGCCTGAAGCCGGCTGCAGCCCTGCTGGCATGCTTTTTTCTTGAAATTCCGTGAGACCCGGCCTGTCGACCCGACCGGCGGCCCTGCCTGGCGAAGACAATCGGTATATGGAAGAAATTAGAATCCGTGGTGCCCGTACCCACAACCTGAAGAACATCAATCTCGATCTGCCGCGCAACAAGCTGATCGTGATTACCGGGCTGTCCGGGTCGGGCAAGTCCTCGCTCGCCTTCGACACCCTGTACGCGGAAGGCCAGCGCCGCTACGTGGAGTCGCTGTCGGCCTACGCGCGCCAGTTCCTGCAACTGATGGAAAAACCGGACGTCGACCTGATCGAAGGGCTATCGCCCGCGATCGCCATCGAACAGAAGGCAACCAGCCACAACCCGCGCTCGACGGTTGGCACCGTCACCGAGATCCATGACTACCTGCGGCTGCTGTTCGCGCGCGCCGGCACGCCTTACTGCCCCGACCACAACCTGGCACTGCAGGCGCAAAGCGTCTCGCAGATGGTCGACGCCGCGCTGGCGCTGCCGGAAGACACCAAGCTGATGATCCTGGCGCCGGTGGTGGCCAACCGCAAGGGCGAACACTCCGACCTGTTCGACACCATGCAGGCGCAGGGTTTCGTGCGCTTTCGCATCCGCTCGGGCGGCGGCACCACGCATGAGGCGCCGGCGGTGGTCTACGAGGTGGACGCGCTGCCCAAGCTGAAGAAGACCGAGAAGCATTCCATCGAGGTGGTGGTGGATCGCGTCAAGGTGCGCCCGGACATCAAGCAACGGCTGGCGGAATCGTTCGAGACCGCGCTGCGCCTGGCCGACGGCCGCGCCATCGCGCTGGAGATCGACTCCAACCAGGAGCACGGGTTCAGCTCCAAGTTTGCCTGCCCGATCTGCTCGTACTCGCTGCAGGAGCTGGAGCCGCGGCTGTTCTCGTTCAACAACCCGATGGGTGCCTGCCCGAGCTGCGACGGCCTGGGCCAGATCACCTTCTTCGACCCCAAGCGGGTGGTGGCCTTCCCCAACCTGTCGCTGGCCTCGGGCGCCATCAAGGGCTGGGACCGCCGCAACCAGTTTTACTTCCAGATGCTGCAGAGCCTGGCGGCCTACTACGACTTCGAGCTCGATACGGCTTTCGAGGACCTGCCGGCCGAGGTGCAGGAAGTCGTGCTGCACGGCTCGGGCGACGTGGAGATCCCGTTCACCTACATGAACGAGCGCGGCCGCACCACGGTGCGCGAGCATGCCTTCGAGGGCATCATCCCCAACCTGGAGCGCCGCTACCGCGAGACCGACTCCATCGCGGTGCGCGAGGAGCTCGCCAAGTACCAGAACAACCAGGCCTGCCCCGCCTGCCACGGCACCCGCCTGCGCACCGAGGCGCGCCACGTCAAGCTGGGCGAGAACGACCAGGCGCGCGCCATCTTCGAGATCAACGGCTGGCCGCTGCGCGACGCGCTCACCTATTTCCTCACGTTGGACATGCACGGCGCCAAGCGCGAGATCGCCGACAAGATCGTCAAGGAAATCAGCGCGCGCCTGAACTTCCTCAACAACGTGGGGCTGGATTACCTGTCGCTCGAGCGCAGCGCCGACACGCTGTCGGGCGGCGAGGCGCAGCGCATCCGGCTGGCATCGCAGATCGGCTCCGGCCTGACGGGCGTGATGTACGTGCTGGACGAACCTTCCATCGGCCTGCACCAGCGCGACAATGACCGCCTGATCGGCACGCTCAAGCACCTGCGCGACATCGGCAACTCCGTGCTGGTGGTGGAGCACGATGAAGACATGATCCGTGCCTGCGACTACGTGGTCGACATCGGCCCGGGCGCCGGCGTGCACGGTGGCATGATCGTGGCGGAAGGCACGCCGCAGCAGATCGAGCAGTCGGCCAATTCGCTCACCGGGCAGTACATGTCCGGCGCGCGCCGCATCGAGGTGCCGAAAGAGCGCGCCGCGCCCGACCAGGAAAAGCTGCTGCGCATCATCAACGCCACCGGCAACAACCTGCGCAACGTCAGCGCCGAGATCCCGGTGGGCCTGCTCACCTGCGTGACCGGCGTGTCCGGCTCGGGCAAGTCGACGCTGATCAACGACACCCTCTACCACGCGGTGGCGCGCCACCTGTACGGCTCCACGGCGGAGCCGGCCGCGCATGACCGCATCGACGGGCTGGAGCATTTCGACAAGGTCATCAACGTCGACCAGAGCCCGATCGGCCGCACTCCGCGCTCCAATCCCGCCACGTACACCGGCCTGTTCACGCCGATCCGCGAGCTGTTCGCGGGCGTGCCCTCGGCCAAGGAGCGTGGCTACGATCCGGGCCGCTTCTCGTTCAACGTCAAGGGCGGGCGCTGCGAGGCCTGCCAGGGCGATGGCGTGATCAAGGTCGAGATGCACTTCCTGCCGGACGTGTACGTGCCATGCGACGTCTGCCACGGCAAGCGCTACAACCGCGAAACGCTGGAGGTGCTCTACAAGGGCAAGAACATCCACGAAGTGCTCGACATGACGGTGGAGCACGCGCACGAGTTCTTCCTGGCGGTGCCAGTCGTGCGGCGCAAGCTCAAGACGCTGCTGGACGTGGGCCTTGGCTACATCCGGCTGGGGCAGTCCGCCACCACGCTCTCGGGCGGCGAGGCGCAGCGCGTCAAGCTGTCGCTGGAGCTGTCCAAGCGCGACACCGGCCGCACGCTCTACATCCTGGACGAGCCCACCACGGGCCTGCACTTCCACGATATCGAACTGCTGCTCAAGGTCATCCACAAGCTGCGCGACCAGGGCAATACCGTGGTGATCATCGAGCACAACCTGGACGTGATCAAGACCGCAGACTGGCTGCTCGACATGGGCCCGGAGGGCGGTGCGGGCGGAGGGCGGTGCGGGCGGTGGCCAGGTGATCGCCAAGGGCACGCCCGAAACGGTGGCCGCAAGCCGCGCGAGCTTCACCGGCAAGTACCTGGCGCCGCTGCTCGAGCGCCGCTGACCACGATGCGCACGCCTGCCCGCCTCATCCTGTGCGCCTGGCAATGCGCACTGCTGCTCGGCAGCGCAGCCGTTGCCGGCCCGGCTGCGGCGCAGGCCACCGTCACGCCGGTCGACCTGGCCGCGCCGGCAGCGCGCGCGATCGATGAACCTGCCGCGCCGGCGGCATCCGCCCCGCCCGCGCTGGCCGCCCGGGAGGCCAGCGCCGCCAGCGCGACCCAGGTACCAGCCAAGGCGAGTGGCGCCGTGTCCGGCAATCTGGCGCTGACGCTGGGCGGCGCGGCCGTGCTTGTGGCCATCGCCGCGATGCTGCAGCGCGCGCGCCGCAGACGCCGCCCGCCTGGCTCAAAGTAGGCGCGCGCGGCGCCTTGCATTCGACCTTGCCCGGCCTACCATAGACTGCGAAAGGCCGCGCCTCTTGAAGCCCTTCCCGGGGCTGGCACCGGCCAACGCAGGAGCACGGCCATGGAGCTCACCGTAGTGCCGATCGCCAAGCCCGAGGCGACCAACTTCATTTTCGGGCAATCCCACTTTATCAAGACCGTGGACGACATCCACGAGGCGCTGGCCAGCGCGGTGCCCGGCATCCGCTTTGGGCTGGCGTTCTGCGAGGCCTCGGGCAAGCGCCTGGTACGCTGGTCCGGCACGGACGAGGCGATGATCGACCTGGCCTGCCAGAACGCGCTGGCAATCGGCGCCGGCCACAGCTTCCTGCTGTTCCTTGGCGACGGCTTTTATCCGGTCAATGTGCTCGCGACCGTGCGCGCGGTGCCGGAAGTATGCCGGATCTATTGCGCCACGGCGAACCCGACCGAGGTGGTGGTGGCGCAGACCGCGCAGGGGCGCGCGGTGCTTGGCGTGGTGGATGGCGCGTCGCCGCTCGGGCTGGAAACCGAGGCCGACATTGCCTGGCGGCGAAACCTGCTGCGGGAGATCGGCTACAAGCTGTAGCCGTCCTTAATGCGCCTGCGCTGACGGCACCGCCCTGGCCGGGGGCTCGCCATCGTCTTCCTTCATGCGGCTGCGGTTAAGCACGCCAGCGTCTTCCAGCACCGGGTAGGCGGTGGCGCAGAACAAAGAGTTCAGGCGCTTGAGATCGCTGATCACATCGAGGTGCAGCGAACTGGTCTCGATGCTCTCGGTGGTCTGCACGGCGATGCGTTGCAGGTGGGTGCGCGCGTACTGGCGCTCCATCTCGCGGAAGGTCGCCTTCTCCGCCATCAGTTGCTGCGCGCTTTTCAGGTCGCCGGAGAGGAACACCGACAGCCCGAGCCGCAGGTTGGCCACCACGCGCGCGTGCATCTGCGAGATTTCCTGCATGCCCGCTTCCGAGAAGGCCAGGTTATGGGCGATCTTTTTCTCGCGCGCGTCCTGCAGGATGCGCTCGATGATGTCGCCGGCGTGCTCGAGATTGATGGTAAGCGAGATGATTTCCGTCCAGCGCCGGCCGTCGCGCTCATCCAGCGCCTCCAGGCTGATCCGGGTCAGGTAAAGCTTGATCGCGGTGTAGAGATCATCCACCTCGTCGTCGATGCGGCAGGTGGCGGTGGCGAGCTTGGCATCGTTGGTGCGCAGCACGCGCAGCATGTTGTCCAGCATCTGCTCGATGCGGTCGCCAATGCGCAGCACCTCGCGCGCGGCATTGGACAGCGCCAGCGCCGGCGTGGGCAGCGCGGCGGGATCGAGGTGGCGCGGGGTGACCTGGCTGTCGCCGGTATTGCGCCCGGGCAGCACCGCCTCGCACAGGCGCGCCAGCGGACCGGTGGCACCCAGCAGCAGCAGCGCCAGCGCGACATTGAAGAGCAGGTGGAAATTCACGACCAGCCGCTGCGGATCGGCATCGACCAGCGCCAGCAGGCGCTCGGCCTGTCCCAGCAAGGGCAACGCGATCACGCAGCCAAGCAGGCGCGAGAGCAGGTTGCCCAGGGTGACGCGCTTGCCGGGCTGGTTGTTGCCCGAGGTGGTCAGCAGCGCGGAGATGCCCGAGCCCAGGTTGGCGCCCAGCACCAGCGCCATCGCCACATGCAGCGACACCACCCCGGCCGAAGCCAGCGCGCCGCAGAACAGCACCACCGCCAGGCTGGAATAGCACAGGATGGTCAGGAAGGCGCCAATCAACATGTCCAGCGTGGGGTCGCCGGTGAGCGTGCCGAACAGCACCTTGACGCCGGCCGCCTCCACCACCGGACGGGTGGCAACGGAGATCAACTCCAGCGCCAGCGTGATCAGCCCCAGGCCAATCAGCACGCGGCCCACATGGCCAGGCTTGTTGCCCTTCCAGGACAGATGCAGGATCACGCCAACGAAGATCAGCAGCGGCGAGAGCCAGGACAGGTCCAGCGAGAACACCTGCACCATGACGGCGGTGCCGACGTTGGCGCCCAGCATGATGGCCAGTGCCGGGGCCACGGCAATCAGGCCTTGGCTGACGAAGGAGCTGACGATGACGGCGGTCGCGTTGCTGCTCTGGACCAGGCCGGTCACGCCGAGGCCGGCGGCAAAGGCCGTGAACCGGTTGGAAATGCTGGACGAGAGCACGTGGCGCAGGTTGGCGCCGTACACGCGCAGGATGCCGACCTTGACGATGTTGGTGCCCCACACGAGCAGCGCCACGCCGGAAAGCAAATGAAGTAGTACGCCCATGCTGCGCCCTTATGCCCTGATGTGACCGGTGCCTCCATGACAAAAAGCAAGCGTTCGCCCGGCCATCGTATCGTTGTCAATGGGGCATTATGCGCTTGCCGGCATGCGCGGGCAACGCTATGTCCACGCTGCGGGATTGGCCGCAAACCCAATGCGCAAGCCGCTCGCGCCGGACGCAGCGAGTGCCGCGGGGCGAGGCCGGGCGGCCAATGCCGGGCGCGCCGTAATTGGCATATTATTACAATTAGAGGCGTTTTGTTGCATATGTGGTGACGGCATGGCGATGCCGCCACGGAGATCGGCCGTCAGTGCCCGTCAATGCCCGTCAAAGCGGCAAACCGTGAACAGCGGCAGGCCGCTGTCCAGCAGGTGGCGCGAGCCGCCGAGCTCGGGCAGGTCGACGATGGCCGCGCCTTCCACCACGGTGGCGCCCAGGCGCTCAAGCAGTTTGCGGCCAGCCATCATGGTGCCGCCGGTGGCGATCAGGTCGTCCACCAGCAACACGCGCTCACCTGGCTTGCAGGCATCGGCGTGGATCTCCACCGTGGCGCTGCCGTACTCCAGCTCATATTCCTCGGCCACGGTCTGGAACGGCAGCTTGCCCTTCTTGCGGATCGGCACGAAGCCCAGGTTCAGCTCGTAAGCCAGGATGGCGCCGAGGATGAAGCCGCGCGCGTCGATGCCGGCCACCACGTCGAGCTTGGCATCCATATAGCGATGCACAAAGACGTCGATCAGCACGCGCAGGGACTTGGGATCCTGCAGCAACGGCGTGATGTCGCGAAACATCACGCCGGGCTGCGGCCAGTCCGGCACGGTGCGGATGCGTTCGCGCAGGTAGTGGGAAACGTCGCCAAGGGCGGACGACTGGATAGTGGTGTTGGACATGGGGACTCGTTCGGACAGCCCGCCAAATTGGCAGGCTGGATGCGGTAATGGGTTACCACCCGGGCTGCCGCAAACGGCAACACAATGGGCAACGCCTGGACGGCTCGCACGCGTTGCGGCGCGGCTCGCCCGGGACAACCGTAACCATACAGGAGACAGCGATGGCGAAAAAGATCTTGATGCTGGTCGGCGACTACGCCGAAGACTATGAAACCATGGTGCCCTTCCAGGCACTCCAGATGGTGGGCCACACGGTCCATGCGGTGTGTCCGGACAAGGCGGCCGGCGCCAGCTGTCCCACCGCCATCCATGATTTCGAAGGCGACCAGACCTATAGCGAAAAGCGTGGCCACAACTTCGCACTGAACGCGAGCTTCGCCGACGTGGATCCGGCGGCCTACGACGGGCTGGTCATCCCGGGCGGGCGCGCCCCCGAATACCTGCGCCTGAACGAGCGGGTGCTGGAGATCGTGCGGCACTTTGCCAGCACCAACAAGCCGATCGCGGCGGTCTGCCACGGCGCCCAGCTGCTGGCCGCGGCCGGCGTGCTGGAAGGCCGGACCTGCTCGGCCTATCCGGCCTGCGCGCCGGAAGTACGCCTGGCGGGCGGCAAATATGCCGACATTCCAGTCGACCAGGCCTACACCGACGGCAACCTGGTAAGCGCCCCGGCCTGGCCCGCGCACCCTGCATGGCTGGCGCAGTTCCTTGCCGTCCTGGGCACCAGGATCGTACATTAGAGGCTACCGAACGCGGCCCGCGAGCCTATCGAGGCCTATCGCGGGCCGTTCCGCACGGGAGTCCTTCTATGTGTGAAATCTTTATCCGCGCCACCCCGCAGTCGTACCAGGGCCAGTCGCGCTCGCTCCGGCTGCATGGCGTGGCCACCAGCATCCGGCTGGAGAGCCTGTTCTGGGAAGTGCTCGAAACGCTGGCGCGCCGCGACGGCATGAGCGTGGGCCAGCTCATCACCCGCCTGCACGACGAACTGGTGGCATACCGGGGCGAGGCGGCAAACTTCACGTCGTTCCTGCGCGTGTGCTGCCTGCGCTACCTGATGCTGCAAGCCGAAGGCCGCATTCCCGCCGATCCGCGTATCCCGATCGGCTCACTCGACCCACGCTCCGTTCTGGAAGGCCTGCCGCCATCGTGGGCGGAAGAAGCGCGCCTCAGCCGCGCTGCGGCTTAAACCCGAAACCGCCGGGCCCTCGGCGCGAGTTCAGCCGGCCAGCATGCGCGCCTCGGCCGCTTCGAGCGCCTCCGGCTGCCCGCGCAGCACCACGATGTCGCCCGGCTCCAGCACCGTATCGGGCTCCGGATCGAACGCGCGGATGCCGCGCCGGCGCACCGCCGTCACTTCCACCCCGATGCGATCCAGCCCCAGCGCGCCCAGGCGCCGCCCCACCGACGTGGCCTGCGGGCCAAGCGAGATGGAGTGCAGCCGCACCGACTCGCGCTCCACCATGTCTTCCTCGTCGTCGCGGCCGTGGAAGTAGCCGCGCAGCAGGCTGTAGCGCGCATCGCGTGCCTCCTGCACCCCGCGCACCACGCGCCGCATCGGCACGCCCAGCAGCACCAGCGCATGCGAGGCCAGCATCAGGCTGCCCTCGATGCTCTCTGGCACCACCTCGGTGGCACCAGCCTTTTGCAGGATGTCGAGTTCCGAGTCGTCCATGGTGCGCACGATCACGGGCAGCGCCGGCTCCAGTTCCTGCACATGGTGCAGCACCTTCAGCGCCGACGGCGTGTTGTTGTAAGTGATGATCAAGGCGGCCGCCCGATGCAGGCCCGCTGCGATCAGCGCTTCGCGCCGGCCCGCATCGCCGTACACCACGGTATCGCCCGCGCCGGCGGCTTCACGCACGCGGTCCGGGTCGAGGTCGAGCGCCACATAGGTAATGCCCTCGCGCTCCAGCATGTGCGCCAGGTTCTGGCCGCTGCGGCCAAACCCGCAGATGATGGCGTGCTTCTCGGTCTGCAGGCTCTGCCTCTGCACCGCGATGCGCGTCATGTTGAGCGACTGCATCAGCCATTCGTTGGCGGTAAAGCGCAGCACGATGGCGTCGCTGTACTGGATCAGGAACGGCGCCGCCAGCATCGACAGCAGCATCGAGGCCAGGATGACCTGGATCAGCACCGGATCGACCAGGTTCAGGCCGTCGATCTGGTTGAGCAGCACGAAGCCAAACTCGCCGGCCTGCGCCAGGCCCAGGCCGGTACGGATCGCCACTCCCGGGCGCGAACCGAACAAGCGGGCCAGGCCGGAGATCAGCACCAGCTTGAAGACAATGGGCACCACCAGCAGCGCCAGCACCAGCCACAGGTGATCGAGCACCACATGGATATTGAGCAGCATGCCGATGGTGACGAAGAACAGCCCCAGCAGCACGTCGCGGAAGGGCTTGATGTCCTCCTCCACCTGATGGCGATAGGGCGTCTCGGAGATCAGCATGCCGGCCATGAAGGCGCCCAGCGCCATCGACAGGCCAAGGCGCTCGGTCAGCGCCGCCATGCCCAGCGTGACCAGCAGCAGGTTGAGCATGAACAGCTCTTGCGAGCGGCGCGACCACGATCTTCACCGTCGCCAGGCCCAGCGCCATCATCAGGTCTGCGGGATCGCGCGAGAGCGCCGGGATCACGATCAGCAGCGGCACCACGGCCAGGTCCTGGAACAGCAGGATGCTGATGATGTTGCGCCCATGCTCGCTTTCCAGCTCCAGCCGCTCCGACAGCATCTTGGAGACGATGGCGGTGGACGACATGGCCAGCGCGCCGCCCAGCGCCACCGAGGCCTGCCAGGACAGCGGGAACAGCCAGTTGAAGGCCCAGCTCGCCGGTATCACCGCCAGCAGCGACAACACCACCTGCGAGCCGCCCAGGCCGAACACCTGCCGTTTCATTGCCTTGAGCTTGCCCAGGCTGAATTCCAGGCCGATCGAGAACATCAAGAAGACCACGCCGAACTCGGCCAGGTATTTGGTTTGCGCGGTATCGCTGGCCAGGCCGAGCGCGTGCGGCCCGATCAGGATGCCCACGACCAGGTACCCCAGCATGGGCGGCAACTGCAGCATGCGAAACGCGACCACGCCGAACACGGCGGCGGCCAGCAGGACAAGGGTAAGGTCCAGCGGAGAGTGCATCGGCAGGGTCAGGGTACGCCGCGCCGGGCACCGGACCGGCCCGGTGCGGGCGGCCCTGCCGGCGGATTACGGCAAGCACGAAGCCGCCCCGGCCCCCGATTCCAGGAACAGCCCAAGCGCCATCGCATTCGTTGGTATACTTCGTCGCCATGATAGCTAATTTCAATGCGGATCGAGCACTTAGGCTCGCTCGCGAGACCCTCCAGATCGAAGCCGACGCCGTCGCTGCCCTCGCAGGCCGCCTGGACGACGAATTTGCGCAGGCCGTGCAACTGACGCTCAATTGCAGCGGGCGCGTCGTCGTGTCCGGCATCGGCAAGTCCGGCCACATTGGCCGCAAGGTCGCGGCCACGCTGGCCTCGACCGGCACGCCCGCATTCTTCGTGCATCCGGCCGAGGCCAGCCATGGCGACCTGGGCATGGTCACGCGCGACGACGTACTGATCGCCTTTTCCAACTCCGGAGAGACGGCCGAGCTGCTTTCGATCGTCCCGATCGTCAAGCGCATCGGCGCCAAGCTCATCTCCGTGACCGGGAACCCCGCCTCCACGCTGGCCAAGCTGGCCGACGCGCATCTGAATGCCGGCGTCGAGAAAGAAGCCTGCCCGCTCAACCTGGCCCCGACCGCCAGCACCACCGCCGCGCTGGCGATGGGTGACGCGCTCGCGGTGGCGGTGCTGGATGCCCGCGGCTTTGGCGAGGAAGACTTCGCCCGCTCGCATCCGGGCGGCGCGCTCGGGCGCAAGCTGCTGACCCACGTGCGCGACGTCATGCGCAGCGGCAACGCGGTGCCCAAGGTGCGCGAAAGCACGCCGCTGGCACAGGCACTGATGGAAATTACCCGCAAGGGCATGGCCATGACCGCCGTGGTCGACCCGGACGACCGGCTGATCGGCGTCTTCACCGATGGCGACCTGCGCCGCCTGCTCGAAACCCCGCGCGACTGGAAGACCGTACCCATCAGCGAGGTCATGCACCGCACGCCGCATGCCGTCGGGCCAGACCAGCTGGCGGTGGAAGCCGTGCAGGTGATGGAGGCGAACCGCGTCAACCAGATACTGGTGGTCGACGCAGAGCGGCGCCTGGTCGGCGCGCTCCATATCCACGACCTGACCCGCGCCAAGGTCATCTGAGGCCAGCCCATGCCCATGCGGGAAATCCTGTCCTCCCTGAGCCGGCTTGCCATGCGAGCCCTGCCCCTGCTGCTGATGGCGCTGGTGGCGGGCAGCACCTTCTGGCTGGTGCAGGTCAACTCGCCGAAAGAAGAGTCCACCGGGCCGGTGGGCAAGAAGCATGAGCCGGATTACTACATGATCCGCTTTTCCGCCACGGAGCTTGCCGAGGACGGCAACACCAAGCTGCGCTTCACCGGCGACAAGATGATCCACTTCGAGGACGACCAGACCTACGAAGTGACGCGCCCGGCCATGCGCTCCTACGAAATCGACCGCCCGCCCGTGACGGGCCACTCCGATCGCGGCACGATGAACGCGGAAGGTTCCGTCATCGACCTGTTCGGCAATGCCTTCATCGTGCGCGCCCAGGGCCCCGACGCCGCCAAGGACCCGCAGATGACGGCCGCCTCGGCGTATTTCCAGGTGCTGGTCAACGATGACATCGTCAAGACCGACAAGGCCGTCAAGCTGACCCGCGGCCCGTCGGTGATGACCGCCAACGGCCTGATCTTTAACAATGTCACTCGCGAAGTACAATTGCTGGGTAACGTACGCGGCACCATCATTACGGGACCGCCGCCGGCGAGTCCCGCGAAGTAGCCCTGAAGCCGCCCGCGGGCGCCAGCTGTCCGCGTCAACCGCCATCACGCCAACATGAATTCATTCCTGACGACTTCGTCCTGTCTGCGCCGCAGCACGGCCGCCTTGCTGACGCTGGCAGCCGTCCTAGGCCTCACGCTGGCCGCGCCGGCCAGCGCCGAGAAGGCCGACCGTGAAAAGCCGCTGGTCCTGGAGGCCGACAACGCCAGCTACGACGACGTCAAGCAGGTTTATGTCCTGACCGGCAACGTGGTGCTGACCAAGGGCACCATGGTGCTGAAGTCCGACGCGGCTGAAGTCCGTACCGATCCCGAGGGCTACCAGTACGCGATCGCGACCTCCAAGGGCGGCAAGCAGGCCTATATCCGCCAGAAGCGCGACAACGTCGACGAGTACATCGACGGCTGGGGCGACCGCATCGAATATGACGGCAAGCAGGAGTTATCCAAGCTGATCGGGCGCGCCCGCATGGCTCGCCTGGCTGGCGCCAAGCTGGTTGATGAAATCCGCGGCGCGGTGATCACCTATGACAGCCGCAACGAGTTCTACACCGCCAACGGCGGCGCCGAGAACGCGACCGCGGGCAGCCCGTCCGGCCGCGTGCGCGCCGTGCTGTCGCCGCGCCAGGAGCAGCCCGCCAGCGCAACGGCAGCCAACCCGCTGCCGCTCAAGCCGGCACCTGCCCCCGTCAACCCCTGACCTGACGCCGCCGCGTCCCTGATCCACGGATTCTGACCTCACCTTCATGACCGCTACCCAAACCGCACCGTCCCAGCCCGCCACCCTGAAGGACAGCAGCACGCTGGTCGTGCGCCACCTGAAGAAGCGCTACGGCTCGCGCACCGTGGTCAAGGACGTGTCCCTCGACGTGAAGAGCACTCGACGACAAGCACATCAGCGGCCTGGCCATCCGAAGAACCCCCCCCCCATGGGCCTGTCCTACCTGCCGCAGGAAGCCTCGGTGTTCCGCAAGCTCAATGTGCAGGAGAACATCCGCGCGGTGCTGGAGCTGCAGCTCAACGATGGCAAACCCCTGGGCAAGGCCGAGATCGAGCGCCGGCTGGACACCCTGCTGGATGACCTGCAGATTGCCCACCTGCGCGACAACCCTGCGCTGTCGCTGTCCGGCGGCGAGCGCCGCCGCGTGGAAATCGCCCGCGCGCTGGCCTCCGCGCCGCGCTTCATCCTGCTGGACGAGCCCTTCGCCGGCGTCGACCCGATCGCGGTAGGCGAAATCCAGCGCATCGTCAGCTTCCTCAAGGCGCGCAATATCGGCGTGCTGATCACCGACCACAACGTGCGCGAGACGCTGGGCATCTGCGACCACGCCTACATCATCAGCGAGGGCGCGGTGCTGGCGTCCGGCCAGCCAGAAGACATCATCGCCAACGAGTCGGTGCGCAAGGTCTACCTGGGCGAGAACTTCCGCATGTAAGGGCGCGCGCGGCGCCTGCCGCGCACTGGTCCCGGGCGGCTTCGGTGTCGCCTCCGATCCTTCAAACGATCACAGCGACATCAGCGATAGCAATTTCCGTTCCACCATTGCGGAAGTTGGGCATAAAATAGGTCGCATGAAACCGTCGCTACAGCTCCGCCTCTCGCAGCATCTCGCGCTTACACCGCAACTTCAGCAATCGATCCGGCTGCTGCAACTGTCCACGCTCGAGCTGCAGCAGGAAGTGGAACAGGCGCTGACCGAGAACCCGTTGCTCGAGCGCGAGAACGACTGGCTCGACAGCCCGTTGCGCGTGTCTTCGGACGGCTCGGTAAACCTGCAGAGCGCGCCCGCGCCAGCACCCGCCGATGGCCAGGGCACCAGCGAGAACCGCCCCGATGGCGCCCCCGAAGCCGAGGACAACTATTCCGACAGCAATGAGGATTACGGCAGCGACTGGAGCCTCGACGACTTCGCACGCCGCCCGCAAGGCGAAGACGACGAAAAGACCCCGATGCAGCTGCGCGATGCCGAGCCCACGCTGCGTGAACACCTCATGGAGCAGCTCGCGCCGCTCAAGATCTCCCTGCGCGACAAGGGGCTGGCCATCTTCCTGGTCGAATCCCTGGACGATGACGGCTACCTGAGCACCACGCTCGAGGAAATCTGCAGCGAACTGCCGGAGGAGCTCGAATTCGAGGTCGACGAGATCCAGGCCGTGCTCACGCTGCTGCAGAGCTTCGATCCGCCGGGAGTCGGGGCACGCAATGCCGCCGAATGCCTGGCACTGCAACTGCGCAGGCTCAAGCATCCGCAACGCGAACTGGCGCTGACCATCGTTACCAATCACCTTGAGCTGCTGGCGGTGCGCGATTACACGCGTCTCAAAAAGGCGCTGCAAGTGGACGAACCGGAACTCAAGGCGGCGCACGAACTGATCCGCTCGCTCGCGCCCTATCCCGGCCATGCCTACAGCCGCCCGGAAGCCGACTTCGTGGTGCCCGATGTTTTTGTCCGGAAGTTGAGCGGCGGATGGATCGCCCATCTCAACCCGGATGTGATGCCGCGGCTACGCATCAACGACATGTACGCGCAGATTTTGCGCGGTGCAAAAGGCGATGCCGGCGCGGCCGGATTGCAGCAAAAACTGCAAGAAGCACGCTGGTTGATCAAGAATATCCAGCAACGGTTCGATACGATATTGCGCGTCGCACAAGCTATTGTCGAACGTCAAAAGAACTTCTTCACCCACGGTGAAATTGCGATGCGCCCCTTGGTTTTGCGGGAGATTGCCGATACACTGGGTTTACACGAGTCCACCATCTCTCGGGTGACTACCAATAAATACATGGCAACGCCGATGGGGACTTTCGAGCTGAAGTATTTCTTCGGCAGTCACGTATCCACAGAAACCGGCGGCGCGGCCTCATCAACGGCAATCCGTGCGTTGATCAAGCAATTGATAGGAGCCGAAGACGCTAGGAACCCCTTGTCCGACAGCCGGATTGCCGAATTGCTCGGCGAGCAAGGCTTTGTGGTAGCACGGCGTACCGTTGCCAAATACCGCGAAGCGCTCAAGATTCCCGCGGTCAATCTCCGTAAGACTTTGTAGCCGAGCTGCATCGCCTGCCTGATGCAGCTCTTTCAGAAGGAGAAACGCTATGAACTTCAAGATCAGTGGACACCACTTGGACATCACGCCCCCTCTGCGTGAGTACGTGGAAACGAAACTGGAGCGTATCGTCAGGCATTTCGATCAAGTCATTGGCGTAAGTGTGCTGCTCTCTGTCGACAATACAAAAGAAAAGGACCGGCGGCAGTACGCGGAAATCAATCTACATCTCAAGGGCAAGGACATCTTTGTCGAAGCGCATCATGAAGACCTATATGCCGCTATCGACGCACTGGTCGACAAGCTCGACCGGCAGGTGATTCGCCACAAGGATCGCGTGCAGAGCCACGACCGCGAGGCGGTCAAGTACCAGATGGCCGCATCGCAGATGCAGCAATGACCGTGCCTGGCGGCCCACATACCGGGCCGTCGGTGTCAGTCCATTGAGAACGGAATCAAGCCGCGCCCAAAGCGCGGCTTTTTCGTTCCGGCCTCCCCGTTCGGGCCGCGCAGGGGATTCCGCAACGCATATGTACCGGTGTATGCTGTGCAATACATGGTTGATTGGCCTGGCCATTACCGTGCATGCGGCACCGCTTCAGCGCATCGGCTATTGCAATGCACAAAGCGGCAGCGGGCCTGCTCTATAATGGCCAGACGTCCGACACCGGCATGGGGACACCCGGTGGAAACATCGGGCCTTGGTTTTTATCTTCTTTCCGCCCGGCGGGACGCCTCCTGGCCCCGGGCCTGCTTACTAGAAAACCCTGCGCATTCCACATGAATCGTTTGGCTAAATTGCTGCCACCCGGCAACATCAACCTCGACGTCAGCGTCACCAGCAAGAAGCGCGTGTTCGAACAGGCCGGGCTCCTCTTCGAGAACAACCATGGCGTAGCGCGCGCGACAGTGACCGACAACCTGTTCGCCCGCGAGTCGCTGGGATCCACCGGCCTTGGCGCTGGCGTGGCGATCCCGCACGGCCGCATCAAGGGACTGAAGCAGCCGCTGGCCGCCTTCATGCGCCTGGCCGAGCCGATCCCCTTCGAGTCGCCCGACGGCAAGCCGGTAGCGTTGCTGATCTTCCTGCTGGTGCCTGAGCAGGCCACCCAGCAGCATCTGGAAATACTCTCCGAGATCGCCCAGCTGCTGTCCGACCGCGAGATGCGCGAGGGACTGGCTACCCTGCCCACCCCCGACGACGTACACCAGTTGCTAACGCAATGGCACCCCTGATCCGCCACTGAAAGCCCGTCCCTGAAAGCACCCGAATGGAACTCACTGGCGTCACCTCGCAGTCGATCTTCGACGACAACGCAGCCGATATCAAGCTCTCCTGGGTAGCAGGACTGGAGGGCGCGGACCGGGCCTTCGATGTCGAGTTTGCACGTGAAGCCACGTCCGCGGCGGATCTCGTGGGCCACTTGAACCTGATCCACCCCAACCGGATCCAGGTGCTGGGCAAGCCCGAAATCACGTATTACCAGCGCCTCGACGACGAGATGCGCAAGCGCCAGATGGGCGAGCTGATCCTGCTGGAACCGCCGTTCCTGGTGATCGCCGACGGCATGGAGCCGCCACCCGACCTGGAACTGCGCTGCACGCGCTCGTCCACCCCGCTGTTCACCACGCCGGTGTCTTCCGCCGCGGTGATCGATCACCTGCGCCTCTATCTGTCGCGCATTTCCGCGCCGCGCGTGACCATGCACGGCGTGTTCCTCGACATCCTCGGCATGGGCGTGCTGGTGATGGGCGAATCCGGCCTGGGCAAGAGCGAGCTTGGCCTGGAACTGATCTCGCGCGGCCATGGGCTGGTGGCTGACGATGCCGTCGATTTCGTGCGCCTCGGGCCGGACTTCATCGAAGGCCGGTGCCCGCCGCTGCTGCAGAACCTGCTGGAAGTGCGCGGCCTGGGCCTGCTCGATATCAAGACCATCTTTGGCGAGACCGCGGTGCGGCGCAAGATGAAGCTGAAGCTGGTGGTACAGCTGGTTCGCCGCAACGACGGCGAATTCGAGCGGCTGCCGCTGGATTCCCAGTATCTCGATGTGCTCGGCCTGCCCATCCACATGGTCAAGATCCAGGTCGCGGCCGGCCGAAATCTCGCTGTGCTGGTCGAGGCCGCCGTGCGCAACACCATCCTGCGCCTGCGCGGCATCGACACGCTGCGTGACTTCATGGACCGCCAGCGCGCCGCGATGCAGGCCGATGTCGCCTCGCGGGGCCAGGGCCGGCTACTCTAGGTTTGGCAGCCCCCGCGGAAGGGGCTGTTTTCAATTGCTTACATCCGGCAGCGCTTCGATGGTCAACGCGATTGGGGCATAGGCCGTTTTGTGCTGTAATGGGCATTGGGCCCAGCCCCGAGTTGCCGAGCCGACAGGCCAGCAGCCATGAAGTTTTCCACAGCCAGGAGAGCAAGCATGAAAAAATTGATCGCGATGTGCGCGCTGGTAGCCCCGCTTTTTGCCACCGGCGCCTTCGCCCAGACAGCACCCGCCGCGGCACCCACGGCAGCGGCACCGGCTGCAGCAGCGGCACCGGCTGCGCCGAGCACCCAGCAGGACAAGATGAAGGCGTGCAACACGCAGGCCACCGGCAAGAAGGGCGACGAGCGCAAGGCCTTCATGAGCACTTGCCTGTCCAACAAGCCCGCGGCCGCGCCCGCCAAGAACAGCCAGCAGGAAAAAATGAAGGCGTGCAACACGCAGGCCGCTGGCAAGAAGGGCGACGAGCGCAAGTCCTTCATGAGCACTTGCTTGTCGAAGTAAGCTCCCCGCGTCATCTGCGGCGCGCAAGCACAAAAAAGGCGAGCCTTCCGGTTCGCCTTTTTTATGGCGATCCGCCGTCATGACGGCGTCATGGCCTGATGTTATGCTTGTGGTGCTATGCGCATCATACTTATCACCGGGATCTCCGGCTCCGGCAAATCCGTTGCCCTGAACGTACTGGAAGACGCAGGCTATTACTGCGTCGACAACCTGCCGGCGCAGTTTATCCCGGAGCTGGCCCAGTACCTCGCGGCCCAGGGCTACACCCATCTGGGCGTCGCCACCGATATCCGTAGCCGCGAATCCCTGGACGAACTGCCCGCCACGCTGCGCGACCTTGCCTCCGAGCACCAGGTCCGGGTGGTCTTCCTGACCGCCAATACCGACGCGCTGGTGCAGCGCTATTCCGAGACGAGGCGGCGCCATCCGCTGTCGATGCGTGCGGCCATGGCTGGCCTGTCGGCAAATACCAAGGACGAGAATCCCGCTGACAATGCCGCCGAGGCCGCATTCAACGACACCTCGCTGATCGAGGCCATCGAGATGGAGCGCGAGCTCCTGAGCCCGCTGGCGGAGGCTGCGCACCGCATCGACACCAGCAACGTACGCACCAATACCTTGCGCGCATGGATCAAGGAATTCGTGCGCGGCGATGACCTCAAGCTCACATTGCTGTTCGAGTCGTTCGGCTTCAAGCACGGCGTGCCCAGTGACGCCGACCTGGTGTTCGACGTGCGCTCGCTGCCCAACCCCTACTACGACCTGGCCCTGCGCCCGCTGACCGGCCGCGACGAACCCGTGATCAATTTCCTGCAGAGCCAGCCGATGGTGCTGGCCATGGCCGAGGACATCCGTGCCTATGTGGAAAAGTGGCTGCCAAGCTTCATTGCCGACAATCGCAGTTACCTGACCGTCGCGATCGGGTGCACGGGTGGCCAGCATCGCTCGGTCTTCATCGCGGAAAGACTTGCCAACTATTTTCGCGCCCATGGTAATGTGCTGGTGAGACACCGCGAGCTCGCACCGGGCGGCTGAACGCCGCACCGCCCAGGCTTTGCGGTCAGGCTCGGCAATCCTCGTCCGAAACCTTTGCTGGCTCAGCATGTCCTCACCCGCCACGCCCGGCTCGCCCGCATCTTCCACCGCCTCGCACAGCTCCTCGGCGGCGCCTACGCTGGATAGCCTGCCGCTGTTTCCGCTGCACACCGTGCTCTTTCCCGATGGGCTGTTGCCACTGCGCGTGTTCGAGGCGCGCTACGTGGACATGGTGCGCGCCTGCATGCGCGACCGCACGCCCTTCGGCGTCTGCCTGATCGCCAGCGGCAACGAGGTCGCGCGCCCGAACGAGCCCACCCTCCCCGAGCCGGTCGGCTGCCTGGCCGACATCGTCGACTGCAATATGGAGCAACTGGGCGTGCTGCTGATCAGCGCGCGCGGCCGCCAGCGTTTCCGGCTGCTGGGCCACAGCGTGAGCCCGGATGGCCTGCTGGTTGGCCAGGCGGAGTTGCTGCCGCCCGACATCATCGACTGCAAGCTCGAACTGCTGGGCGAATGCCTGGCCGTGTTGCGGCGTATCGTTGCCTCGCTCCATGCGGAGCATCCGGGCAAGCTGCCGTTCACCGAACCGTTCCTGTGGGATGACCCCAGCTGGGTTGCCAACCGGCTATGCGAATTGCTGCCGGTGCCGCTCAAGGCCAAGCAGATGCTGATGGCGCTGCCGGACGCCGGGATGCGGATCGAGATCGTGCACAGATACATGCACCAGCACCACATCCTATAAGCCTCCCTATAAGCCCTCGCACGCTGCGGAGACCTTTAAAACAGTCCGCCTTGCGCCTGCGCTTCCAGCAGCTTGCGCACGGGCGCAGGCGTGCCCACCGCATCCAGGTCGTCCAGCGAGAGCCAGCGCAGCGCGGGGCCGTTGGCGGTGTCGCGTACGGCAATGCCGGTGACGTCCACGCGAATGGCGCGGATCAGCAGGCGGAAGTGGGTAAAGACGTGGGTCAGCTCGCCAACCAGGTTGGCGGCGCTGGGATTGCCGAATTCGCGAGCGCGTTCGAGGGCTGCGTCTTCTGCCAGCTCCGCATCGAAGGGCACGGTATCGACGGGCATTTCGGGCAGGCTCCACAGCCCGCCCCAGATGCCGCTGTCAGGACGCAAGGCGAGCAGGACTTCGCGGCCACGCCGTACCATCAGCATCACGGTGCTGCGCTCGGGAATGGCGGCGCGCGGCTTCGGCGTGGGCAGCACGCCGGTCAGAGCGTCGCGGCGCGCCACGCAGTCGCTCGCCAGCGGGCATGACGCGGCGGCGGCGAGGCAGGCTGGCTTGCCGCGCGAGCAGATGGTGGCGCCGAGGTCCATCACGCCCTGGGTGTAGGACACCATATCCTCGGCTTGCGCCGGCCCCTTGGCGGGCAGGACCGCATCGGCAAGCTGCCACATGCGGTTCTCCACCGCCTTGACGCCGGGATGGCCATGGATGCCAAAGAACCTGGCAAAGACGCGCTTGACGTTGCCGTCCAGGATCGGCGAGCGCACGCCGGCGCTGAACGCGGCCACGGCTGCCGCGGTGGAGCGGCCGATGCCGGGCAGCGTCACCAGCACCTCGGGGTCGGTCGGGAACACGCCGCCATGCTCGCTCATCACGGCCTTGGCGCAGCGGTTCTGCTGCAGCATGATCTCGGACAGCCAGATGCGGTATGGGTCGCGGGTGTTCTGCCACGGCAGGTCATGGCGCCCATGCACGCGCTGCCAGGCCACCACGCGCGCGGCGAAATCGGCGGGCACCACCGTGGCGGGAAGATCAGCGGAAAGAGGAGCGGAAGGAGCGGCAGGCTTGCGGGGCATCGGGTACGTGACGGGTAAGGCGGGACAGCGCCGGGAGCGGCGGCGCGTCATGATACCGCCTCGCAGCCGCCAGCATCCCGGACGGCTATATCGTCCGCACCCGCCGGGGCGGCTTCAGGCCGCGAACGCCCTCAGTTGCCCGTCGTCGGCGTCAGGCTGCAGGATCCGCCTGGAGAAGGATTCGATGCGCCCGCTGCGATCGTCCAGCCCGTTGAGCACTTCCTCGAGTTGCGCGATGCGGCTCTCAAGCGTGTCGGTGGCCTCATGGATGCGCTCGATCGAATCGACCCGGCGGCGCAACTGCTTCTGGTGCTCGCGCACCTGTGCCTCCAGCGGCGTCATCACCGACTTGAGCCAGATCTCGATATCGCGGTTCAGATCACGGAAGGTTTCCAGCACGCGGGTCGCAATGGTGGAAAACGCGCTCTGCACCAGTTGCGGACGCGAGCGCGTGAGCATGTTCATCGCGCCGAAGTGCGTGTGGGCCAGTGCCAGCGTCTGCTGCAATTCGCTGACGTAGCGCGCGGTGACGAACTGGATCGGTGCGGGCAGCGTAAAGCCATGCTCGGCATTGAAGCGGCGGTACATGCTATCGGTGAGCTGGTGGAGCTGGACGATCTTCTGGTCCGCCTCGCTGACCAGTTCACCCAGCCGCGCGAACAAGGCATCCATGTCCTCGCGCATGCCGCGCGAGAAGAAACGCTCCTTCATCTGCTCGCGGCGCTCGCGCATGGTGCGGCGCACGTCGCGCAACTGCAGGCTCTTGATGATGTCGGCGCTATGGCGCCCGAACACCAGCCGCAGCGCCTGGAACTTGGCGATGCTCTGCTCGAACTCTTCCTTTTCGGACTGCACGCGCATCAGCATGTGCTTGACCATCGCGTGGTTCTTGCCACGCAGCCCGCGCAGCTCGAACAACTGCTCGACGATGCTGCGGCGGCGGCTCTGCAGCAGTTGCTGCGCGCCACGCGCCATTTCCTCCACCGAACGCTGTACCTGGTCGGCGACGATCTCGCGCCGTTGCGGGATCAGTTGATCCGACAGGACGTGTTCGAATTGCGGCAGGCCGCTGCGCGCCAGCAACTCGTCATCGTGCGTGACCTTTGCCACAAGGCCCTTCTGCGCCGACACCGGATAGACGCGCGACTCGTCGATCCCCAGCACCTGGGCGCTGGTGGTGACCTGGCGCGTGATCTCGGCAGCGGTCTCGGCCGGCGACTTGAGCGGGTCCCACAGGCCGTCGATCTTGTTCAGCACCGCCAGGCAGCCCTTGCGGTGGCCTGCGCTCACATGGCTGCGCCACAGGTCGAGGTCGCTCTTGGTCACGCCGGCGTCGGCCCGAACACCACGACATGCGCATCGGGAATCAGGCGCAGCGTCAGCTCGGGCTCGGTGCCGATGGCGTTGAGGCCCGGCGTGTCGAGGATGACCAGGCCCTGGCGCAGCAGCGGATGCGGGAAATTGATGACGGCGTGGCGCCAGCGGGAGATCTCGACCATGCCGTCGGCATCGAGTGCGTAGGCGGCATCGGGATCGTTCTCGTTGTACAGGCCGAGCGACTCGGCCGTCTCGCGCGTGACGTGGTTGGTCTCGACCACGTGCCGGAACGCGTCCAGCATGCCGTCAGGCGACGAGGGATCGAGCGGCACGGTATGCCAGTGCGCATCGACGTCAAGGAAATCGGCGGTGGACGCTTCCTGCAAGCGCGTCTCGATCGGCAGCAGCCGGATGCACGGTGCCTCGGCTTCGTCGTAGCGCAACTCGGTCGGGCACATCGTGGTGCGCCCGGCGGAAGACGGCAGGATGCGACGGCCGTAGTCAGCAAAGAATATCGCGTTGATCAGCTCGCTCTTGCCCCGCGAGAACTCCGCGATGAACGCCACCTTGAGCCGGTCGCTCTTGAGCACGCCCTGGATGCGCTGCACGCGTTCGTCGGCCTGGGCATCATAGAGATCGTGCTGCTGCAGCCAGGAGCGGAATTCGGCCAGGGAGTTGAGTACCCCGGTTCTCCAGGCGCCGTATTGTTCGAATTGAAGGGCGAGGGTTGTCATTGGCACTGGGATCGGCTTGGCGAAAAGCCCCCGCGACGGCGCTGCAGGCCAGGGATCTTGATGTCCGATGGCCGACACCCGGGCGGTGACATGATGTCTTTGTAACACTTTTTTACGTGTCTTCAAGATACAGGTTTACGGCGGACTTTTGTGAAATTCGAGTCGCCTGCGGCCCTCCCTGTTGCGCCAGGCCATCGGGTTGGCGCAACACTGGCGAGAAGATAGGCAATCGTCACTCTCGCGGCGTGCGGCACATGGCGACATGCGCCGCCGGACTCAGCGTTGGCAGGTCGGGCAATAGAAGGTCGAGCGCTGCCCCTGGACGATCTGCCGGATGGTGGTGCCGCAGACCCGGCATGGATGGCCGGCGCGGTCGTACACAGCGCAATCCAGCTGGAAATAGCCACTGCTGCCATCGCTGCCGACGAAGTCGCGCAAGGTGCTGCCGCCGCGCTCGATCGCGCGGGCCAGTGTGTCGCGTACCGCCGCCGCCAAGCGCTCGCAACGCGCCAGGGACAGGCGCCCGGCCGGCGTGGTGGGGCGGATGCCGGCGGCAAACAGGCTTTCCGACGCATAAATATTGCCCACGCCCACCACGATGTCGCCGGCAAGAAGCACGGTCTTGATGGCCGCGCTGCGCCCGCGTCCCAACCGATGGAGCCAGGCCCCGTCGAAACGCGGGTCGAAGGGCTCGACGCCAAGCTTGCTCAGCAGCGGGTGGGTCGGCAATTGCGACTCTTCGAGCTGGCTCCACAGCACCGCGCCAAAGCGCCGCGGATCACGAAAGCGCAGCACCAGGCTGGTCCCGGTGCCGGACGGCGCATCACCCGGGCCGTCCGGATCGCCCAGGACCAGGTCAACGTGATCGTGCGTGCCCGGCGGCGGCGCCTGCGGCAGCACCCGCAACGTGCCGGTCATGCCAAGGTGGATCAGCAGCCATCCGGGATCCTCCCCGTCCGGGCGCAGGCACTCCAGCAGCAGGTACTTGCCGCGCCGCTCGATGCGCGCGATCACCCGCCCAGCCAGCCGCGACTCCAGGTCCGGCTCGACCGGCCAGCGCAGGCCGCGATGGCGCACCACCACATCTACGATGCGCCGGCCAACCACATGCGGCAGCAAGCCGCGCCGGGTCACTTCGACCTCCGGCAACTCAGGCATCGAACCTCTCCCTTTTGTACCACTCAAACCGCCAGAGCCCCCAGCCGTGCTGGTGCCATGCGGACAAGCAAAGCATTGTAGCGGCAGGCTACAATGCCTTTACCTTCCCCATCGCCTTTGAGTGCTGGAGCACCCACCCACATGTCGGACCGCCTGGACCGTACCCCGATGACCACCGCTCAACTTCTTTCTCCCCGGCGGCCGCTGCGTCACAGGCTCGCAGCCACGGCAGCGGCCGCGTTGGCGGCCTGCGCTCTGGCGCCGCTCTCCAGCCATGCCGCTCCCGCGCAGGGCAAGCCCGCGATGAAGATCGCCGCGGAGGCCACCACGCCAATCCGCTCGAACCCGCTGCCGGCGAAGATGCCCCTGCCGACGGTGTCGCTGACCGCGGACATCCTCTACCGGGTGCTGGCCGCGGAAATCTCCGCCCAGCGCGGCGTGGTCGGCCCCGCTTACCAGACGTACCTGGAGCTGGCCCGCAACACGCGCGACCCGCGCTTTGCCCAGCGCGCCACCGAGATCGCGTTCAATGCCCGCAGCGCCCAGCAAGCGCTTGATGCCGCGCGGCTGTGGACCGAGCTTGCGCCCACCTCGGCCGGTGCGCGGCAGGTGCTGTCGACCCTGCTGGTCCTGAGCGGCCGATGGGACGAAGCCGAGCCCCTGCTGGCCCTGCAGCTCAATGGCGTGCCGCCGAGCCACCGGCCGGAGGCCATCCTGCAGATGCAGCAGCAGCTCTCGCGCACCAGCGATCCTGCAGGCGCTGCCGCCCTGCTGCAGCGCCTGGTGGCCAACGACCTGAAATCGGCCGAGACCCACCTTGCCCTAGCGCGCGCCAAGGAAACCGCCAACGACATTCCCGGCGCCCTGGCCGAGCTCGACGAGGCCCAGAAGATCCGCCCCGACTTCGAAGCCGCCGCGCTGATGGCTGCCGAACTGCGCGCCGACAGCACGCCGGACCAGGCCATTGCTGGGCTGAAGGCGTTCGTCAGCAGGGCCCCGGCCTCGGTCAACGGGCACATCACGCTGGCCCGCCTCTACCTGCAGCAGAACGACCTGCAAACCGCGCGCGCGGAGTTCGAGACGCTGCGCAAGATCGCGCCGAAGGATCCGCGCGTGCCGCTCGCCCTCGGCCTCACCAGCCTGCAGTCCAAGCGCTATGACGAAGCCGAGCTATACCTGAAAGAGTACCTGCAGCTCGCCGAGCAAGTCCCGGCGGCCAGCCCGGATATCGCCTACCAGTACCTGGCGCAGATCGCCGAGGAAAAGAAGGACTACCCGGCGGCCGTGGCCTGGCTGGACCGCATCGACGACGCCCGGCTCGCGCCGGCGGCAGCCGTCAAGCGCGCGCAGTTGCTGGGCCGCATGGGCAAGCTCGATGACGCCCAGGCGATATTCAACGACATGCTGGCCGATGCCGAGGATATTGCCGAGCCCGACCAGCGCGCGCAGCGCATGACCGCGATCCGCCAGGCAGAAGTTGGCATGCTGATCGACGCCAAGTCCTACGACCGCGCCCGCAAGGTGCTGGAGGAACGCGCCGCGGCGGAGCCGGACAATTCGGACTGGGTCTATGAGCTCGCCATGCTCGACGAGCGCGAGAAGCGTTATGACAGCATGGAAACGCTGCTGCGCCGCGTGATCGCCATGCAGCCGGCGAGGCCGAAATCGGCGCCCACCTCGGCGAGGTGCTGTGGCAACTCGGCCAGCAGGACGAGGCCCGCAAGACCTGGACCGAAGCCGCCAAGATCGAGCCGGATAACGTCACCCTGATCGACACCCTGCGCCGCTATAACGTCCCGCTCTCCGCGCTGTCCAAGTAAGCACCCTGCCACCTGCAGCAGTCAGATCGCCCGCAATCATCCGCCGCCCGGCCCTCGCGCCGGGCCGGCAGCCCGGCGCCCGGCGGCGCCGGCGCGCACGCCAAACGCCATGCCCACATCCCGACGCCTTGCCCTGCTCTGCCTGAGCGCCCCCTTATGGCTCGCCGCCTGCGCCAGCATCACGCCCACGCGGCAGTTCGACGCCGGCGAGACCGCGCAGGCACGCGACCTCAGCGGCCGCTTCGCCGCCAACTATGTGCGCTACGGCCGCGATGAAGGTGTGCAGGGCAGCTTCCAATGGCATGAGCAAGGCCGCAATGTGCGGCTGGACCTGATCTCGCCGCTGGGCCAGACGCTGGCCGTGGTCACCTCCACGCCCTCGGGCGCCACGCTCGACCTGCCCAACCAGGCACCGCGCAACGCGCCCGAGGTCGACACCTTGCTGGAAGAGGCGCTCGGCTTTTCGCTGCCGGTGGCCGGCCTGCGCGACTGGCTGTACGCCCGCCCCGCGCCCGGCAGCCCGGCGCGCACCACGCGCGACGACAGCGGACGGCTGGCAACCCTGGCGCAGAACGGCTGGACCGTGCGCTACGTGGCGTGGCAGGAAGCCCCTGCCGCAACCACATCCGCGCCTGCCGCGGCGCGCCCACGCCGCATCGACCTGGCGCGCGACGGCGCAGCCAACCCGCTCTCGGTGCGCCTGGTGATCGACCCGGAGCAAGCACAATGAGCACCGCCCGCACCCTGCCGCCGCCGGAGCTGCGCGACTGCCCGGCGCCCGCCAAGCTGAATCTTTTCCTGCATGTGACGGGACGCCGCGCGGACGGCTACCACACGCTGCAAACCGTATTTCAACTGGTGGACTGGAGCGATACGCTGGACTTCCGCCGCCGCGACGATGGCCGCATCGAACGCCTCACCGACGTGCCGGGCGTACCCGTGGAGAGCGACCTGATCGTGCGGGCCGCGCGGGCGTTGCAGCAAGCGAGCGGCACCGGCTTCGGCGCGGACATCGCCATTGCCAAGCGGCTGCCGATGGGCGGCGGCATTGGCGGCGGATCTTCGGACGCAGCGACCACGCTGCTAGCGCTGAACCATCTGTGGGGCCTGGGCCTGGGACGCGACGAGCTCAAGCGCATCGGCCTGGCGCTGGGCGCCGACGTGCCGTTCTTCGTGCATGGGGAAAACGCCTTCGCGCAAGGTGTTGGCGAGGAGCTGACGACGGTAGAATTGCCCGAGAGTTGGTTTGTTGTCATCCATCCGCGCCAGCATGTTCCGACCGTAGCAATTTTTTCGGACAAGCGCTTGACAAGGGATACGCCGATCAGCATAATAGCGGACTTCACTGGATGCACAAACAAGTTCGGTTTCGGTCGCAACGACCTGGAAGCGATAGCAACAGTGAAGTTCGGCGAAGTTGCCCGAGCCCTTGAATGGTTGAGACAGTACAGTCCACATGCAAGGATGACCGGTTCCGGAGCCTGCGTGTTTGCGCGATTTAACGACGCACAAACTGCGCAGCAGGTACTAGACCGGTTGCCTCCCGAATGGGATGGCAGGTGTGCGAAGAGTTTATCGCAACACCCACTCGCAACGCTCGCATAAAAGTTTTTTCGTTCGGCGTCGCAGGCAGTTGAATGTGACGATGGACGTACCCGGTTGTGTAGGGGAGTCGCCAAGTTGGTCAAGGCACCGGATTTTGATTCCGGCATTCGAAGGTTCGAATCCTTCTTCCCCTGCCATTACATCCTACAGTGTCCTAACGGACCTGCACGAAAAGCTGCCGGCACTAGCCGGCAGCAATCGTTCCCCCTCCAGCAGCAAGAAGCAAGACAGGTGCACCGAATGAGCAGCGAAGGCTTGATGGTTTTTACCGGCAACGCCAACCCCAAACTCGCGGAGGCTGTCGTGCAGCACCTCGGCATCCCGCTCGGGAAAGCCCAGGTCGGCCGGTTCTCCGACGGCGAAGTCCAAGTTGAAATCCAGGAAAATGTTCGCGGCAAGCACGTCATCGTGCTGCAGTCCACCTGCGCGCCGACCAACGATAACCTGATGGAACTGATGGTGATGGTCGATGCGCTCAAGCGCGCCTCGGCACGCAGCATCACCGCCGCCATGCCGTACTTCGGCTATGCCCGCCAGGACCGCCGCCCGCGTTCGGCGCGCGTCGCGATCTCGGCCAAGGTGGTAGCCAACATGCTGGAAGTCGCCGGCGTCGAGCGGGTCCTGACCATGGACCTCCACGCCGACCAGATCCAGGGCTTCTTCGATATCCCGGTTGATAACATCTACGCCTCCCCGGTCCTGCTGGGCGACCTGCGCGAGAAGAACTACGGCAATCTGCTGGTGGTCTCTCCCGACGTCGGCGGCGTGGTGCGCGCCCGTGCGCTGGCCAAGCAGCTGAACTGCGACCTGGCCATCATCGACAAGCGTCGTCCCAAGGCCAATGTGGCCGAAGTGATGAACATCATCGGTGAAGTCGACGGCCGCAACTGCGTGATCATGGATGACATGATCGACACCGGCGGCACCCTGTGCAAGGCGGCCCAGGTGCTCAAGGAACGCGGCGCGCTGAAGGTGTTCGCCTACTGTACCCATCCGGTCCTGTCCGGCGGCGCGGCTACCCGCATCGCTGACTCCGAGCTGGATGAAGTGGTGGTGTGCGACACCATTCCGCTGCGCGACGATGCCATCCAGTCCGGCAAGATTCGCCAGCTGTCGACCGCATCGCTGCTGGCAGAGACCTTTACCCGGATCGTCAAGGGCGACTCGATCATGTCGCTGTTTGCCGATTCCTGATAGAATTCAAGGCTTTACCGCGTTTGCGGCTGCTTTTCAGGGGAAGACCCCGATTACGGCACGCGGCGCGATTCATCGGGCTGTCTGGTCGCGGACAGCCCTCTTACATTTGGAGTCATCATGAAAGTAGTAGCCTTCGAGCGCAGCGTACAGGGAACGGGTGCGAGCCGCCGCCTGCGCAACGCCGGCAAGACCCCCGGCATCATCTATGGCGGCGCAGCCGAGCCCAAGATGATCGAACTCGATCACAACGCACTGTTCCACGCGCTGAAGAAAGAAGCATTCCACTCGTCGATTCTCGACATCGAAGTGGAAGGCAAGGCTGAAAAGGCCCTGCTGCGCGCTTTCCAGATGCACCCGTTCAAGCCGCTGGTCCTGCACGTTGACTTCCAACGCGTGTCGGCCACCGACAAGATCCACGTCAAGGTGCCGCTGCACTTCATGAACCAGGAAAACGCCCCGGGCGTGAAGCTGGGCCATGGCATCGTCAACCACATCATGAACGAACTGGAAGTGTCGTGCCTGCCGGCCGACCTGCCTGAGTTCATCGAAGTGGACCTGGGCAATGCAGAACTGGGCCAGACCCTGCACCTGTCCGACGTGAAGCTGCCGAAGGGCGTGAGCGCCATCACCCACGGTGACGAAAACCCCGCTATCGCCAGCATCTCGCTGCCGGCCGGCGGCGTTGCGGCAGCCGAAGAAGCGCCTGCAGCCTGAGTACCCTGAGCGCGGCCCTCGGGCCGTGCAACAGGACGGCTCTCGCAGCCGCAAGAAAAAACCGCCGGCGCGTCCGGCGGTTTTTTTTCGTCCCGAGGTTCGCGTATGCTTGGCTTCTGGCAGCACTTTCGCGCCCCTCTCAACCAAGTAGTGCAACGCATGATCAAACTCATCGTCGGCCTCGGCAACCCCGGGGCGGAATACGAAGCCACACGCCACAATGCCGGCTTCTGGCTGGTCGACCAGCTGGCCCGCATGGGCGGTGCCACCCTGCGCGTGGAAGGCCGCTTCCACGGACTGGCAGCGCGCGCCAGGCTATGGGACCAGGAGATCTGGCTGCTCAAGCCATCGACTTTCATGAACCGCTCCGGGCTGTCCGTGGTGTCGCTCGCGCGCTTCTACAAGATCCTGCCGGACGAGGGGTGGCCCACGACGAGATGGACCTGCCGTCGGGCACGGTCAAGCTCAAGCGGGGCGGTGGCGCGGGCGGCCACAATGGTCTCAAGGACATTTCAGCGCACCTGACCACCCAGGACTACTGGCGCCTGCGCCTTGGCGTCGGCCATCCGCGCAACTCGGCGGGAGGCGGTGGCGAGCGCGATGACGTGATCAATTTTGTGCTGAAGCCACCGCGCCGCGAGGAGCAGCAGGCTATCGACGAGGCCATCGACCGCAGCATCGCGCCGCTGGGATTGCTGGCGAAGGGCGAGTCCGAGCGCGCGATGATGGAACTGCACACGGGACGCTAAGACAGCCGCACACCAATAAAAAAACCCCGCCACCTTTCAGTGCCGGGGTTTTTCATTGCCACATTGCCACATTGCCGGTTTGCCGGTTTGCCGGTTTGCCGGTTTGCCGTATTACCACCCTGAAACTGAGCCCGGGCAATAGCTTCAGGCCACCCGCTTCGCGGCGGTCAGCAGCCGGTAACGATCCATCAGGACCTCGCGGGTCTCGATCCGGTTGGGATCGTGGGGGATGCAAGCCACAGGGCAAACCTGCTGGCATTGCGGCTCGTCGAAGTGCCCGACGCATTCGGTACATTTGTTGGGGTCGATCTCATAGATCTCGGGCCCCATCGAAATGGCTTCGTTTGGGCACTCCGGCTCACAAACGTCGCAATTGATGCAGTCGTCGGTGATCAATAGTGCCATGGTGCTTCCTTTGAATCCAACATGCCCCGCGCCCGACTGGCCGCGGCAGACATGTTGCAAGACTCTATTTTATTCCGTTTTGCTGGCGATCTTCTCGGCGAGCCAGCGTTCGACCGAGGGGAACACAAATTTGCTGACATCGCCGCCAAGCACAGCGATCTCGCGCACGAACGTGCCGGAGATGAACTGGTACTGGTCGGATGGCGTCAGGAACATGGTTTCCACGTCCGGCAGCAGGTAGCGGTTCATGCCCGCCATCTGGAACTCGTACTCGAAGTCGGAGACGGCACGCAAACCCCGCACGATCACGCGTGCGTTGTTCTTGCGGACAAAATCCTTGAGCAGGCCGGAGAAACCTTCGACGCGCACATTGGGATAGTGGCCCAGGACTTCACGGGCAATGCCGATGCGCTCTTCCAGCGAAAAGAACGGGCGCTTGTTGGGGCTATGCGCCACGCCGACCACGAGCTCATCGAAGATATTGGATGCTCTGCGCACCAGATCCTCGTGGCCCCGGGTCATTGGATCGAAAGTGCCGGGGTAGACCGCGACGACCATGCTTCCTCCTTGTTCTGCCCGCTGCCGGTCCTGGATGGACCGATCGACCCCGCCCACTATGGTGAGGGCTGGAGCCAAGGCTGCGTGACGAGCGTTGGCGACAGCGGCGTAGTGTAACTCTAAACGCGGCACTTGCAAGCCACCACATTGCGGTTTCGCCGCGCTGCCGCATGTTGCGTGCGATGGCCGGTCACAACGCTCGCGGCCATCCCTTGTTCAATGGTTCCTGTGCTGCAGCAAATGGAAGTGCACTGCGCCGGCCCGCGCATGGCGCACGATCTCCAGCGCGGCAGGTACCGGCGCGTCCGGACCGGTCAGCGCGCGATCCGTTTCCACATACACCGCGCCGCCCGGACGTGACAGCCGCGCCGCATGCTCCAGCGCGGGGCCAAGCCAGTCTTCGGCAAAGGGCGGATCGAGGAAGACCACGTCGAAGCTGGAGGCAGGCATCTGCGCCGCCGTAGCGAATGCATCACCTTGCACGACGCGAATCTGCTGGGCGTCGAGCCGGTACTGGTTGTCGCGCAACTGCTTGGCCACACGCGGGTTGGCTTCCACCATGGTGACCTGCTGCGCACCGCGGGAGGCGGCCTCGAAACCGAGTGCGCCAGAGCCAGCAAATAGATCAAGGCAAGCCAGCCCGGACATGTCCTGCCCGAGCCAGTTGAACAGGGTTTCCCGCACACGGTCAGGGGTGGGACGCAGGCCTTCGGCATCCAGCACGGGCAGCGGCGTGCGCTTCCACTTACCGCCAATGATACGGACCTGGGCAGGAGACTGCCGCGGCGAGGGGGACGGGGGTCGCCCGCTAGCGGCGGGCGAGGGAGATCGGGTGCGCGAATTCATGCCGTGATTGTAGAGCCTGCGGGGCGCAAGCGCGCAAGCACCGGAGATCAGCCCCCGGTGCCCGTGCCTGCCACGCCGTTATTCCGGTCCACCCACGATGACGGTCGCCATGGCGTCCGGGAACACGTGGCGCTGGAAGGCTTCCCGGACCTGGGTACGGGTGACCTTGCCGATCTGCGCGGTCCAGGTGTCGAGGTAGTCCAGCGGCAGGCCGTACCAGCCGATATTGGCCACATTGGTCAGCAGCTTGCGGTTGCTATCGATGCGCAGCGGGAAGCCATTGACGAGGTTGTCCTTGGCGGCCTTCAGCTCGGTGTCGGTAGGGCCTTCGGCCACGTATTGCGCCAGCACCTTGCGCACCAGCGCCAGCGCTTCGTTGGTCTGCGCCTTCTTGGTCTGCAGGCCGATGCCGAAGGGCCCTGCCTGCTTGGCCGGCGCGAAGTAGCTGTCGACACCGTAGGTCAAGCCGCGCTTCTCCCGCACCTCGTCGGTCAGGCGCGAGCTGAAACCGCCGCCGCCGAGCACATAGTTGCCCACCAGCAGCGCGAAGTAATCGGGGTCGCCGCGCGCAATGGCGGGCTGGCCGATCGCCACGGTGGCCTGCTGCGCCGGATGTGGCACACGCTGCTCGCTGGCCGGGATCTTGGGCTGCACGGGCGGCATCGTTGGCGGCGTGGCGCCTGCTGGCAGGCCGCGCGTCAGTTGCTCGGCAATGGTCTCGGCCTGCTTGCGGTCGATGGCGCCGATCAGCGTCACGACAGCGCGCGACGCCGCGAAATTATCCCGCCAGAAGCGCGCGATATCCGCCCGCGTGATCGACTCGACGCTGGCCTCGGTCGGCGACACACCATACGGATGCGCCGGATAGATCGCGCGTGACACCATCTTGTCGGCGATCACGCCGGGCTTGGTGTCAGCCTCGCGGATGGCGGTGATCAGGCGCTGCTTCTCGCGCGCTACCACGGCGTCCGGATAGGCCGGCGCCTTGATCAGCTGCCCGGCCAGCGCGAGCGACTGGCTGAGTTCCGGCTCCGAGGTCAGCGAGCGCAGGCCGATGCCGCCGCGATCGCTGCTGGCCGCACCGCCGAAGTCGGCGCCGGTGTCGGCAAACGCGTCGGCCACCTGCGCTTCATTGCGGGCCGGCTGGCCGTCCTGCGCGGCAGCGCCCTTGTCGAGCAAGGCCGACGCGAGCGTGGCCAGGCCGGCCTTGCCGGCTGGGTCGTAGCGGCTGCCGGCGTCGAAGTCCATATTGACGTCGAGCATGGGGATGGACGGGCTGCGCACGAAATACACGCGGGCGCCGGTGGAGGTGGTCCACTGCTCGATCGGGATCGCAGCCAGCGCGGCCTGCGAGGAAAGCGCGGCCTGCGAGGAAATCAGCGCAAGCGCACCGCAAGCCGCGCCTGCCAGGCGACGCAACAAGCGTGGCGACGGGATCGTCGGGGCAAAGAGAGGCATCTTGGGTCCTGTCCTCTAGAGAGCTCAGCGGAGCGAGTCGGCGGCGGCCGGAGCCTTCGCCTTGTTCGGGTCGATCGGCTGCGGCAGCAGGGTCGCCACGGTCAGGTTATCGTCGTTGAAGTACTTGCCCGCCACGGCCTGCACCTGCTCCGGCGTGACAGCCTTGATCTTGTCGAGCATGCGGTCAAGCTGGCGCCAGGATAGGCCGGCGATCTCGGCCACGCCGATCTCCATGCCTTGCCCGAACACAGAGTCGCGCTTGTAGATCTGCGCCGCCACCACCTGCGTCTTGACGCGCTTGAGCTCTTCGGGCGAAACGCCTTCGCGCGCAATGCGGGCGATCTCGTCGCGCAGCGCGCGCTCGATCTCCTCGGTGGTGTGGCCGGTGGCCGGCGTGCCGTCGAGCACCATCAGGGACTCGCCGCGGTTGATGCTGTCGTAGCCCACGTTGACGTCGTCGGCGATGCGGCGCTCGCGCACCAGGTCGCGCGTCAGGCGCGCGTTGTCGTAGCCGTTGAGCACGGCCGACAGGACTTCCAGCGCGTAGGGATCGACATCCTTCTCGACGTCGCGCAAGCGCGGCACCTTGTATGCCATCACCACGTAGGGGTTTTCGGCCGGGGCCTTGACCCAGATCCGCTTGATGCCCTTCTGGGCCGGCTCTTGCTGGTCCTTGCGCAGCGGCAGCGGGCGGGCCTTGAGCTTGCCGTAGGTGCGCTCTGCTAGCGCCTTTACCTCGGCCGCCTTGACGTCGCCCGTCACCACCAGCAGCGCGTTGTCGGGCACGTACCAGTTCTTGTACCAGGCCTGCACGTCTTCCACGCGCATGTTGACCAGGTCGTCCGGCCAGCCGATCACGGGATGCCGGTAGGGCGCGGCGGTGTAGACGGTAGCCAGCAACTGCTCGTAGACGGTGCCGCGCGCGGAGTCGTCCGTGCGCAGGCGCCGCTCTTCGGTCACGACCTTCATTTCCCGGTCGAACTCATCCTTCTTGATGATGAGATTGGCCATACGGTCGGCTTCAAGCTCCATCATCTTCGGCAGGTACTGCTTGCTGATCTGCTGGTAGTAGAGCGTGAAGTCGCGGTTGGTCATGGCGTTCTCACGCCCGCCCAACGCCGCTATCTGCTTGGAAAACTCCCCCGGGCCGACCTTTGGTGTACCCTTGAACATCATGTGTTCAAGCATGTGCGCCACGCCCGTGGTGCCGCTGACCTCGTCAATGCCACCCACGCGATACCAGATCTGGTGGGCCACGGTGGGCGCGCGATGGTCTTCCTTCACGATGACCCGCATGCCGTTGGACAGTTTGAACTCGGTGGTATCGGCCTGCGCCTCGGCACTTCGCGCGGCGGCTGCCTGGCCGGCCGGCAACGGCGGCGCCACGGCGGTCTGCGCGTAGGCTGCGCCGAACCAGGGCATGGCGACCAACATAAGGGTGGGAATAAGGCGCCGGGAGAAAGCGGCCGGGCGAACAGCGCCGGCGCCGGCAAGAAGCGAAGCGGTACGGGCGGCGCCCGACCTGGACCTGACAGCACAATGGTTCATGCGACCCCGTCTGCTAGAATTTTGGCGATTGATTCTACCGGGGTATTGACCCCTTTCCCAATGTTTAGTTTCTGGAAGAAGCGCAAGGCCGAACCGGCCAGTGCGCCGCCCGAGGTGCAAAGCCCGGTGCCCGCCGCCACACCGGCCGCGGCGCCCGCCAGCGCGCCAGCCCCCATTCCAGCGGCCGGGCCTGCCCCGGCCGCTGTCGTTCCCGTCGCGCCAATCGCCATCCAGCCCGTCTCGGCCCCGGCCGAGGAACTGGTCCTGACCCCGCCGCCGGCCGCGACGGCCGAGACCAAGCGCGGCTGGATGCAACGCCTGCGCACCGGCCTGTCCAAGACCAGCCGCAACCTCGGCACGTTGTTTGTTGGCGTCAAGGTTGACGAGGACCTGTTCGAGGACCTTGAAACGGCCCTGATCATGGCGGATGCCGGCGTCGAGGCCACCGAGCACCTGCTGGGCGCGCTGCGCCGCCGCGTCAAGAACGAGCGCATCGATACCTCCGAAGGCGTCAAGGCCGCGCTGCGCGAACTGCTGACCGACCTGCTGCGCCCACTGGAGAAGACCATGTCGCTGGGCCGCGAGCAGCCGCTGGTGATGATGATCTCGGGCGTCAACGGCGCCGGCAAGACCACCAGCATCGGCAAGCTGTGCAAGCACTTCCAGAGCTATGATCAGTCCGTGCTGCTGGCCGCGGGCGACACCTTCCGCGCCGCGGCGCGCGAGCAGCTGACCATCTGGGGCGAGCGCAACAACGTTACCGTGGTCTCGCAGGAAAGCGGCGACCCAGCCGCGGTGATCTTCGACGCGGTCAACGCGGCGCGCGCGCGTGGCATCGATATCGTGATGGCCGGCCGCCTGCCCACGCAGCTGCACCTGATGGAGGAGTTGAAAAAGGTCAAGCGCGTCATTGCCAAGGCGATGCCGAACAACACCGGCCAGAACGCGCTGTCCCAGGTCAAGGCGTTCGACGATGCGCTGGGCCTGACCGGGCTGATCGTGACCAAGCTCGACGGCACCGCCAAGGGCGGCATCCTGGCCGCGATCGCGCGCCAGCGCCCGGTGCCGGTCTATTTCATCGGCGTGGGCGAGACGGTCGAAGACCTGCAGCCCTTCAAGGCCGAAGAATTCGCCGACGCACTGCTTGGTTGAGCGGTTGAGCAGTTGAGCAGTTGAGCAGTTGAGCAGTTGAGCGGCATACCCGGATCGCCAGAAAAAAAATCCCCGCAATCGCTTGCGGGATTTTTTTTTGCGGCCTGCCGAAGCCAGCGTGGCAGCCTATTCGGCGTCCGGCTGCGCCTTGGGCTCGGCCTGCTGGAACGCGGGCAGCGCCATGCAGGAATCGAATACCTTGGCGATGGCCGGGTAGCGCGCCACGTCGATATTGAAGCGCTGCGCGTTGAACACCTGCGGCACCAGGCAGATATCGGCCAGGGTCGGCGTATCGCCGAAGCAGAAGCGCCCTGCCTTGCCCGAGCGCACGAGGTTGGTATTGACCGACTCGAAACCCAGCTCGACCCAGTGGCGATACCACGCGTCCTTGGCCTCCTCCGCCACGCCCAGCGTGTGCTTGATGTACTTCAGCACGCGCAGGTTGTTCAGCGGATGGATCGGACTGGATCAATACGTGATCGTCATCCAGCAGCGTCGGCACCAGGGCATCGGGGTTCAGCGCCCGGTAGGCCGGCAGCAGCTGCTGGCCGCCTTCGCGCAACAGATGCACCGGCATGTACTCGTAAGGCAGGCCCTTCAGCTGCAGGGCAATGCGCACCCACCATCTCAGGCACCGACCAGATCAGGTCAGACAGGTCGCCGCGCTGCTTCTCCACGCCGTTGACGGACAATGTGACCGCGCCCTTCTCCGGATGGCCGATGGCGGACACCGGCACGATCGGGCCGATCGGGGCGGACTTGTCGAAGGCCTTGCCGGTCTCCCAGGGGCGGCCGGTCTTCTTCGATTCGTTCTGCAGGTCGCGGCGCGTCATGTCGAGCCCGAGCGCATAGCCAAACACGTGGCTGGCGGCATCCGCCTCGGCGATGTCCTTGCCGCCCTTGCCGATGGCAACGACCAGTTCCACTTCATAGTGGCAGTTGCTGGTGCCCTGCGGATAGGGGAAGGCGCCTTCGGTGCCGTCGGCGACATAGCTCACGGCGTCGGCAGGCTTGCAGAAGAAGAACGGCGGCTCGCGGTCGGGATCCGAACCCATTTCACGGGCATGGGCGGCGTAGTTACGGCCCACGCAGTAGACCCGGCGTACCGGGAACTGAGCGCTGCTGCCACGCACGGGCACGCCATTGGGCGCCGGCGGGGCAAATACGAATTCGGTCATCCATCTCTCCAGGCTTATGCTGTTTTTCAGGCTACGCGCCAGCATGCTGGCATCGCCAGTAGACGCCCTGCCGCGCAGCAGGGCAATAGCATACACCGGCGGTTCGGGCCGCGTACGCCATCGGCCATTGAATCCGGGAAACCCCGCAATACAATGAAAAGCATCCCGGCGCGAATCTTGCATGGCAAGAGACATTCCAAGTGACGCCATGAACAGACGCCCTCCAGCCCCTTCCAGCCCGACGAGTCCCGCCAGCCCCGCGCCGGCCGCGGCGGGTTCACGCGCGCTGCGCATTTTGCTGGTGCGCGATCCGCACGACGAGGACCCGCTCAATATCGAGACGATCCGTGCCGGGCTTGTGTCGGCGGGCTTCACCGACATCCAGACGGTGGATGCCGACCTGCGGCTGCCCGACGCCATTGCCGCGCGGCAGCCGGACCTGATCATCATCGCTTCCGAGTCCGCGGCGCGCGATACGGTCGAGCACGTGTGCGTGTCGACCCAGCATGCGCCGCGCCCCATCGTGCTCTTCACCGACAACGACGACGCCCAGCGCATCAAGGCCGCGCTGACCGCGGGGATCACCGCCTACATCGTCGACGGCCTGCGCGCCGAGCGCGTGAAGACCGTGCTGGACGTGGCGTATGCGCGCTTTGAACTTGACCAGGAGCTGCGCGCCGAGCTCGATGCCACGCGCCTGCAACTGGCCGAGCGCAAGGAAGTGGAGCGTGCCAAGGGCCTGCTGATGAAAGAGCGCGGCATGACCGAGGACGAGGCCTACAAGCGGCTGCGCAGCATGGCCATGGAGCGCGGCATCAAGCTGGTCGAGGCGGCGCGGCGCGTCATCGATGTGATGAGTTAAGCCCGGAAGCAGCCCCGGAGTAGCCCCCAAAGCGGCCCCTTTGGCACTGGGATGCGCCCCGCACGCGCTTGGTGCAATGCACAAGGATGGCGCGACCGGATCAGCTTCCACGCACCGGCACCGCACGGCCGCGGCTTGCGCGCGCCCGCTTCGGGCCCCTTCCCCTCCGCTCCAGCCCTGCAACCCCGACAACCGGCTGTCCAGCTCTTGGCACGCGGCTTGCGTAACCAACGCATCGGCCAACGACGGCCGATCACATACCGATGTGCGCCGCCAACGACGGCCGCGCTGCATCACGGGACAACGGCGTCCTGACCTGCCCCCCGCATTTCTGGCGAAAGCGGAGCAGTTCAGGACGCTTTTTATTTGGAGCCGTGTCAATGCCCTCTCGCCTGAAGATTGCCAAGTCGCTGCACGCAGCAGTTGCCACCGACGCCAGCACCACGGGAGCCGATGCGGTACCCGCCAGCAGCGGACGGCGCCGGGCGCTGGCCACCATCGCCGGGGCCAGCGTGATCACGCTGGTCGATCCGCTCGTGCGCGCCGGGGCCTGGGCAGCCGGCTCGGACGCGCCGGAAAAAGCGGAGGTGCGGATCGGCTTCATCCCGCTGACGGACTGCGCCTCGGTGGTGATGGCCGGCACGCTCGGTTTCGACAAGAAGTACGGCATCAAGATCACGCCCACCAAGGAAGCCTCCTGGGCCGGCGTGCGCGACAAGCTCGTCAATGGCGAGCTCGACGCGGCGCACGTGCTGTACGGCCTGATCTACGGCGTGCAGCTGGGCATCGGCGGCCCCAAGAAGGACATGGCCGTGCTGATGAACCTGAACCACAACGGCCAGGCCATCACGCTGTCGTCCAAGCTGGCCGAGAAAGGCGTCAAGGACGGCGCCAGCCTGAAGGCGCTGATGATGAAGGAAAAGCGCGAGTACACCTTCGCCCAGACCTTCCCCACCGGCACCCATGCGATGTGGCTGTACTACTGGCTGGCCGCCAACGGTATCAACCCGATGCAGGACGCCAAGGCCATCACCGTGCCGCCGCCGCAGATGGTGGCCAACATGCGCGTGGGCAACATGGACGGCTTCTGCGTGGGCGAGCCCTGGGGCGCGCGCGCCATCGCCGACAAGATCGGCTTTACCGCGGAGACCACGCAGGCGATCTGGAAGGACCACCCGGAAAAGACCCTGGGCACCACGGCTGAGTTCGTGCAGAAGTACCCAAATACCGCACGCGCGATGGTGGCCGCCGTGCTCGACGCCTCGAAGTACATCGACGCATCGGCCTCCAACCGCCGCAAGACCGCCGAGACCATTGCCGCCAAGTCCTACGTCAACACCGACATGGATATCATCCTGGACCGCATGCTGGGCCGCTATAGCAACGGCCTGGGCAAGACCTGGGACGACCCGGACTCGATGAAGTTCTACCAGGACGGCAGCGCCAACTACCCCTTCCTCTCCGACGGCATGTGGTTCCTCACGCAGCAAAAGCGCTGGGGCTTGCTCAAGGAGCATCCGGACTACCTGGAAGTGGCGAAGAAGGTCAACCGCATCGACATCTACAAGCAGGGCGCCGCCGCCGCGCAGGTGCCGCTGCCCAAGAGCGGAAGGTGTTCACCCGCGTGCTGCTGCCGGCCGTGCTGCCGTACATGCTCACCGGCGTGCGGCTGTCGATCGGCACCGCGTGGCTGGTGATCGTGGCCGCTGAAATGCTCACTGGCGGCACCGGCATCGGCTTCTGGCTGTGGGACGAGTGGAACAACCTGAAGGTGGAACACATCGTCATCGCGATCTTCATCATCGGCGTGGTCGGGCTGCTGCTCGAATACGCGCTGCTCAGCCTGGCCAAGCGCTTCAGCTACGGCAACTGATACGCTGAGATCGTTACGACGTTACGACGTTTTGAGACGCTAAAACGGCTACCGCGCCCTGGCGCCGCCCAAGGAGAACCTCATGGAAAAGTTCGTCCGTATCGAGCATGTCGGGCAGACCTTCAAGACCAAGAAAGGCCCGTTCGTGGCCCTGCGCGATGTCAACCTGACCATCGCCAGCGGCGAGTTCATTACGCTGATCGGCCACTCTGGCTGCGGCAAGTCCACCTTGCTCAACCTGTTGGCCGGGCTGGACCGGCCCAGCGCCGGCGCGCTGATCTGCGCCGAGCGCGAGATCGCCGGCCCCGGCCCGGATCGGGCGGTGGTGTTCCAGAACCATTCGCTGCTGCCCTGGCTGACCTGTTTCGAGAACGTCTATCTTGGCGTGGAGCGCGTGTTCGGCGGCAGCGAGAGCAAGGCGCGGCTGAAGGCCCGCACGCACGACACGCTGGCCATGGTTGGACTGACCCACGCCGAAGCCAAGTATCCGCAGGAAATCTCGGGCGGCATGAAGCAGCGCGTGGGCATCGCCCGGGCGCTGGCCATGGAGCCCAAGGTGCTGCTGATGGACGAGCCCTTCGGCGCGCTGGATGCGCTCACCCGCGCGCACCTGCAGGACGAGCTGATCAAGATCGTGGCGAAGACCCGCAGCACGGTGGTGATGGTGACCCACGACGTCGATGAGGCGGTGCTGCTGGCCGACCGCATCGTCATGATGACCAACGGCCCCGCAGCCACCATCGGCGAAGTGCTGAAGGTGGACCTGCCCCGGCCGCGCGAGCGCATGGCGCTGGCCGAGGATAAGGACTACCACGCATGCCGCACGGCGGTGCTGGACTTCCTGTACCGCAAGCAGCGCAATCCAGCGCTGAAGGAAGCCGCCTGAGCGGGTGGGATGACGGGCCGGCGCGCCCCCGCTCAGGCGGCAGTCATGGGCATGGCCAGCCCGCTCCGCTATCATGGACTTCAAACCACACAGCCCCAACCCGCCATGACCACCACGCCCACCTCCCCGGCCGCCCCCGCCGCCCCTGCTTTCGCTGCCGCGAAGTACATCAAGGAAATCGGCCGGGGCGTCAATGGTGCCCGCGCCCTGCCGCGCGAGGACGCCCAGGCGCTGTTCGACGCCATGCTGGCGGGCCGCGTGGCCGATATCGAGTTGGGCGCGGTACTGATGGCCTATCGCATCAAGGGCGAGGCCCCGCATGAACTGGCCGGCATGCTCGATGCAGCGCACGCGCATTGCCTGCCGCTGGCCGGCCCGGCGGAAGGCATCGTGGTGTCCATCCCCAGCTACAACGGCGCGCGCAAGCAGCCCAACCTGGTGCCGCTGCTGGCGCTGCTGCTGGCGCGCGAGGGCATTCCGGTGCTGGTGCACGGCTCCCGCCAGTTCAACGGGCGCGTCACCAGCATTTCGCTGTTCGAGGCGCTGGGCATCGCACCTTGTGGCTCCGTGGCGCAGGCCGAAACGCAGTTGCGCAGCAAGGACGGCCAGCCCGGCCCGCTGGCCGTGCTGCCGATCGACGTGCTATCGCCGGCGCTGGCCCGGATGCTGGACAGGCGCATGCAGATCGGCTTGCGCAATTCCGCGCATACGGTGGTCAAGATGCTGCAGCCGGTGGGTGCGCATTCCCCGGCCGAGGCGCTGCGGCTGTATAGCTACACCCACCCCGAGTACCGCGAAACCCTGACCGATTACTTCTCGCGCGAGCCCGCCAATGTGCTGCTTGCGCGTGGCACCGAAGGCGAGGTGGTGGCGGACGCGCGGCGCAACGGACGCATCGACTGGCTGCACGACGGGCATCAACGCACGTTAGTCGACCCGACATCGGGCTCCATCGTTGAAGTGCCGGAATTGCCGCCCGGCAGCGATGTGGACCAGACCGCGGCCTGGATCCGCCTCGTGCTGGACGGCAAGGCGCCTGTGCCTGCGCCGATTGCCGTACAGATCGACGCCATCCGCGACTGCCTGCAGCAAGGCACGCGCGTGGCTTGGGCCAGCCCGGTCTGAGCGTGGCCCGGCAGCAAGCAGGCGCCCTTAGCGCTTGCGCTGTGGCAGCGGAATGCGGTCGCTCTCGTCCGGCACGCGTGGGAACTGGTCATCCTCCCAGCGCTGGGCAGCCGTTTCGATCGCTTCCTTCGTGCTGGCCACGAAACAGGCAACACTTCGCCATCCAGCGCGATGCTGCCATCGACCGGGTAGATGCCGCGTTCGGCATGCTCCGCAGGTATCTCGAGGCTGGCACCCGCCTCGAGCTCGATCGCCACGTAGAGCGTACGGCTAAACACCTTCACCGGCGCCTCAGCGCCAAACGCATCGCCCGCGATCACCGTCATCCGTACCCCGGGGCGCTCCAGCTTGGGCAACGTCGCGGCGGGATGGTGATGGAAGGATGGCTCGACGTTCTCGTGCTCCTTGGGCAGCGCCACCCAGGTCTGGATCCCGTGCAGGCGCGGCCCGGCATCGCGGGCAGCCTGGGGCGAGCGCTCCGAGTGTGCAATGCCGCTGCCAGCCGTCATCCAGTTCACGTCGCCCGGCCTGATGACCTGCTTGCTGCCCAGGCTGTCGTGGTGAAGGATCTCGCCCTCGAACAGGTAGGTGACCGTGGCCAGGCCGATGTGGGGATGCGGACGCACATCGGCGCCTTCACCCGGCAGCATGGCCACCGGTCCCATATGGTCGAAGAAGATGAACGGGCCGACTGTCTGGGTGGCTGCGGCGGGCAGCAGGCGGCTCACGGCAAAGTCGCCGAGGTCCCGTGTATGCGGCTTGAGCAAGTGTTCGATTGCAGACATGAATATTCCTCGGTTCGGTCGATGCTGGCAGCCAGCGCAAATGAGAAGAGTGTAGCTGCTAGCGAAACACAGCATCTCATTTGGCGATAGAACCGGTAGGGGTGCGTGCCCTCTAATCCTTGTCGGATCACTCGCGCCCCCGTGTGAGATAGTGGCATCGCCACATCCGGCAAGATGTCGGATTAAAACACTATGTAGAAGCACCACTCGATTATCAGGAACTATCAACCCTATTGCCACTCCAACTTAGCAGTCCCCCGGCTTGAGTGCTAATATGTGTTGCAATGCAGTGCGAGACCCCAAAAAGGGGCCACGCACGCGGGCAACCCACCCGCCGGATGCGAAAGGAGCAATCGAGTGAACGCGGTCCTATCTGCTGACCAAACCCAAATGACCAACCGTCTGCCCACGGTGCCGCAAGGCGCCGGTACATTTGCGCTGACCTTTCCCGGAACGCTGGGAAATATCGACAGCTATATCCAGGCTGTCCACCGTATTCCCCTGCTCACCCCCGAGGAAGAGCAGCGGCTCGCGCGCGAGCTGCGCGAGCACGACTCCGTGGACGCCGCGCGCCGCATGGTGCTGTCGCACCTGCGCCTGGTGGTGTCGATCGCCCGCCAGTATCTCGGCTACGGCCTGCCCCACGCGGACCTGATCCAGGAAGGCAATATCGGCCTGATGAAGGCCGTGAAGCGTTTCGACCCGGACCAGGGCGTGCGCCTGGTGTCGTATGCGATGCACTGGATCAAGGCTGAGATCCACGAATACGTGCTGAAGAACTGGCGCATGGTCAAGGTGGCGACCACCAAGGCCCAGCGCAAGCTGTTCTTCAACCTGCGCAGCCACAAGCAGGGTGCCCACACCTTCACGCCGGAACAGATCGACGCGGTTGCGCGCGAGCTGAACGTCAAGCCGGAAGAAGTGATGGAGATGGAAACCCGCCTGTCGGGCGGCGACCTGGCACTCGAAGGGCAGATCGACGATGGCGAGGAGGATTTCGCGCCCATCGCCTACCTGGCCGACAACCACAACGAGCCCACCCGCGTGATCGAGGCCCAGCGCCACGACCGCCTGCAGGTGCAAGGCCTGGAAGAAGCGCTGTCCAAGCTCGACGACCGTAGCCGCCGCATCATCGAAGCGCGCTGGCTGCAGGTCAACGACGACGGCTCGGGTGGCTCCACGCTGCATGAACTGGCTGACGAATTCGGCGTTTCCGCCGAACGCATCCGCCAGATCGAAACCGCGGCGATGAAGAAGATGAAGGGTGCGCTGCAGGCCTTTGCCTGAAGCTATGCGCTATAAAGCGCGCCAGAAATGAACAGGGCCGGTCTCGCGACCGGCCCTGTTTTGTTTTGTCCGCCGGCTGTGCACCGGCATCTCAACGCGAAATCAGGACAACAGCTGCTTGAGGTCGTGCACGATCGGCTCCGGCCCCTGCCCATGGCGGATGAACAGCCGCAGCTTGCCGCTCGGATCGAACACATAGCTGCCCGCCGAGTGGTCCATGGTGTAGTTGTTCGGCGAAGTGCCCGGCACTTTGGCGTAGAACACCTTGAAGTCCTTGGCGACCTTCTGCAGCGCGGCATCGTCGGCCGGGCGCATGCCCAGGAAGCGCGGATCAAAGGCCGGCACGTATTGCGCCAGCAGCGCCTGGGTATCGCGCTCCGGGTCGACCGTGACAAACAGCACCTGCACCTTGTCGGCATCCGGCCCCAATTGCTCCATCACCGCCTTGAGCTCGGCCATGGTGGTCGGGCAGACATCCGGGCAATGCGTATAGCCGAAGAACATCACCACCGCCTTGCCCTTGAAGTCGCCGATCGAGCGCACCTTGCCGTTGTGGTCGGTGAGGACGAAGTCCTTGCCGAATTCACTGCCGCCGGTGATGTCGACATTCTTGAAGGACGCCTTCTGCTGGCCGCATGCCGCCAGCAGCAGCGCGCACAGGGCCAGCAGGCAAAACCGGCGGAAGGTCGCGAAGGTGGGGAGGAGGCCTGAAGGAAAGTGGTTTGGCATGCGAGTTCGGGTGTTGTTGGCCGGCCGGCGCCACCCAGCGATCCAGCGATCCAGGATGAGCCAGGCGCGGCAAGGTCACATTGGCAGATGAGTCGCAGTATCGCCGATCGGGGCGGCCATGCGCGCACGCCGCGACAAGATGTCGCAAGGCCCGTTCAGGCCTGCGGCAAGAACTTGAAATAGTGATCGACCAGCAGCGCGGCGAACAGCAGCGACAGGTACAGGATCGAGAAGCGGAAGGTGCGTTGGGCCAATGCGTCCGAGTAGTTGCGATACATCTTCCACGAGTAGGCGAGGAAACCGCCACCCAGGATCAGCGCGGCCGCCAGGTAGATGTAACCGCACATGCCGTAGACAAACGGCAGCAGCGTCGCCGCGATCATGATCAGCGTGTACAGCAGGATGTGCAGCAGCGTGAAACGCTCGCCATGGGTCACCGGCAGCATCGGCAGGCCCGACTTGGCGTAGTCGGCGCGGCGATACAGGGCCAGGGCCCAGAAGTGCGGTGGAGTCCACGTGAAGATGATCAGCACCAGAAACCAGGCTTCCGCCGGCAGGTCGCCCGCGACCGCGGCCCAGCCAAGCGCCGGCGGCATCGCGCCGGACAGGCCGCCGATCACGATGTTCTGCGGCGTGGCCGGCTTGAGCAGGATGGTGTACACAACGGCGTAGCCGACGAAGGTGGCCACGGTCAGCCACATGGTCAGGTCGTTGGTGTAGACGTGCAGCAGCCACATCCCCGCCCCGCCCAGCACCGCGGAAAACACCAGCGTCTGGATGGTGGTGATCTCGCCGGTGGCCGACGGGCGCCACGCGGTGCGGCGCATCAGCGCATCGACCTTCTGCTCGACCAGGCAGTTAATGGCGAACGCGGCGCCTGCCAGCAGCCAGATGCCGGCGGCGCCCCCGATCAGCACGGGCCACGGGACCATGCCGGGGGTGGCCAGGAACATGCCGATGATGGCGCAGAAGACGGCAAGCTGCGTCACCCGCGGCTTGGTCAGGGCGGCGTATTGGCGGACCAGGTGGCGAACCCGTCCGAGGGGATGTGTGTGGGTAGCGGTAACCACTGGGGAGTTCTTGTCTTTCATGTGGCGCGCGCGGCGGCCGGCACGTCGGTAGCAATGTCAGCGGACCGGGCCGCGAGCCCTATATTGTAATTGAGGCGAACCAGGAGCAGCAGCAAGACCGCCGCCCCACCGTTATGCGCCACCGCGGCGCCCAGCGGCCAGTCGAACACGATGTTCGACAGGCCGGTGGCCAGTTGCAGCGCGAGGAAGCCCAGCAGCCAGCCGGCGCTGCGCGCAAGGCCGCCAAGGCGGCGCGCCCGCAGCCCGAACCAGGCCAGGAAGGCCAGCACGACGAAGGCGAAGCCGCGATGCACCCAATGGATCGCCACCAGGGCGGAGTGCGGGATGTAATCGCCATCGGCGGTCATGCCGAGCTGGCGCCACAGCGTGAAGCCATGGTGGAAGTCCATGTCCGGCACGAGTTGGCCGTTGCACAGCGGGAAGTCGGTGCAAGCCAGTACCGCATAGTTAGTGCTCACCCAGCCGCCAAGGAATATCTGCAGTACCAGCAAGGCCAGCGCGAAGCGCGCCGGCCAGCGCAGCCCGGCCGCCTGCGGCGCCACCCGCAACGGTGGATCGTTGCGCGAGCCCAGCCAGATCAACGCTGCCAGCAGGCTCATGCCGAGCATCAGGTGCGTGACCACGATGATGGGCTGCAGCTTGAGCGTGACCGTAAAGGCCCCGAACGCGCCCTGCACGCACACCAGCAGCAGCACCCCGGTGGCGAACCAGGGCGACTGCCTGAGTTCGCGCCGCTTGACCCAGGCCAGCACCATCAGCGTGATGATCAGCACGCCGACCGCCATGGCGAAGTAGCGGTGCACCATCTCGATCCACGCCTTGGTGATGGTCACGGGCCCGCTGGGCAAGGCGGTCTCGGCGGCACGGATAGGCTCCTGCGCCGCGTGCGGGTTGGAGTGGCCATAGCAGCCCGGCCAGTCGGGGCAGCCCAGGCCGGAATCCGTCAGCCGCGTGAAGCTGCCGAACATGATCAGGTCCAGCGTCAGGAAGGCGGTGATCCAGACCAGCTTGCGGTACTTGTTGCGGTCCCCTTTGACCAGCACGTAGCTCAGGGGGAACAGCGCGATCAGGACGCCGATGATGGCGAGTTGGAGCAGCATGCGCGCCTTACCCGATGTGGGAGTACTTGAGCAGCTTCTTCAGGTCGGAACTCATCTTCTTGGGGTCCGGCTCCTTGGGGAAGCGCATCATCAGGTTGCCCAGCGGGTCGATCAGGAACAGGCTGTCCTCGATCCGGGCACTCGGCTCCGCCGGCAGCCATTTCTGCATGGCCTCGCGGTTGGCGCGCAGGAAGCGCACGCCGGCATAGGGCTCGTTGTAGGCGGCCGACAGTCGGGAATCGATCTGGCCTTCATCGCTGATCAGCCACACCGGCACGATGCGCTCGCGGTCCTGGCCCTGCCCCGCGCGGATCTGGCGGATGGTGAACAGCTTCTTGGCGCAGGCTTCGTCGCACGCCGCGCCATCCGCGGTCACCAGCAGCCACTTGCCCTTGAAACTATCCAGCGGCACGGACTCGGCGCGCTCGTTGCCGACCTGTATCGCGGGCATGGGGCGCTGCGGCTCGATCAGCGTGCCGTAGTTGGTGGAGCCGCCCGCCGGCTTGAATACGTAGTACGTCAGGTAGGAAGCGATCACAGGCGAAGCGCACACCAGCAGGAGCAGCAGCATCTGGATGCGGCCGCGACGGGTGCGGGCGTCGATGCGCGAGTCTTGCGGCGCGGCGCGGGCGGCCTGGGCCGAAGCGGGATCTGGTTGTTGCATAGCGTTTCGTCTGTCTGTCGTTAGGGGCGGCTGCGCTCATCTGACTGCAACGCGCCGCTGTGGTTCGCGGGTGGTGCAAGTGCCGCCTGCCAGGGCGGCCAGGTAACTCAGGCCGCCATGCGGGCGGCGCGCCGCCAGCTCAGCGCCACCAGCAGCACCAGGGTCAGCGCCGCCAGCCCGAACCACTGGAAGGCATAGCCATAGTGGCGATCGGCACCGATGTCCGCTGGCGCCCAGTCGCGCGCCAGCCCGTCGCCGTTGTCGTTGCGCTGCTCCAGCACAAAGGGCTGCAAGGGCACGCCGAGTTCCCTGGCGTAGGCGGCGAGGTCCACATTCTGGCGGATCTTCTGGCCGGCCTCGGCGTTGGCGCCCTGGCCCAGGCTGAAGACCCTGGGCACGGTCGCCAGCGCGGTACCGTCCACGTCCACCTCGCCTGCCGGGGTCGGGAACGGCGCGATATGCGTGCGATCCTGTCAGCCAGCCGCGCAGCACCAGCACCGCCGGGGTGGAAGGCTCGCCCCCGGCCACCCGCAACGCCGTGAGCACCATGAATCCGGCACGGCTATCGGTCCCGTTGCCGTGGGGGCGATTGTCCAGCAAAACCGTATGCGCCGCATCGAAGCGGCCACGCACGTGCACGCGCCGCTCCGCCACCACACCATCCACAAGGCCGAGCCCGATCTCCAGCGCCGGCTGGGACGCCAGTGCCTCGAGGCGCGCGGCCCGCGCCACTTTTTCATGGGCCCGGTTGAGCTGCCAGTTGCCTAGGGCGCAAGTACCGGCGATCACCACTAGGGCGGCGATGGTAGGCAGCGGGCTAAGTGCGCGCCAGAGCTTCACGAGTGATCTCCCTGGCTTCTCCCGAGGGCGTTGCCAGGCGCGCCGATGCGATAATGGCACTTTATTCCTAGCAGACCCCGCGCTTGCGGGCCCGCCATGCGCATCGTCATCCTCATCGCGTTCTTCCTCATCATCGGTAGCCTGGCCTCCGCCCTGTTCTTCATGATGCGCGACCGCGGCAGGACGCCAAACATGATGCGTTCGCTGATGTTCCGGGTCGGCTTCTCGGTGGCCCTGTTCGTCTTCATCCTGTTTTCGCACTGGATGGGATGGATACAGAGCACGGGCATCCGCATGGCGCCCTGAAGCCGTGGCGCTTCCGGCGCCCCTTGGTTGCGTCAGGTTCAAACCACAAAAAAACGGCGGGCACTGCAACCGGGTGTCTTACAGCCAGTACACCACGATGTAGAGGAACAGCCACACCACGTCGACGAAGTGCCAGTACCAGGCGGCGCCTTCGAATGCGAAGTGATGGTCGGGCGTCAGTTGGCCCTTGAGCACGCGCACCAGCACCACTGTCAGCATGATCGCGCCGAGCGTCACGTGGAAACCGTGGAAGCCGGTCAGCAGGAAGAAGGTGGAACCGTAGATGCCCGAGGTCAGCTTGAGGTTCAGCTCCGAATACGCGTGGTGGTATTCGTACACCTGGAAGCACATGAAGACCGCGCCCAGCAGAATGGTCAGCACCAGGCCCTGGATCAACTGGCTGCGCTTGTTGGCCAGCAGCGCATGGTGCGCCCAGGTCAGCGTCACGCCGGACATCAGCAGCAAGGCGGTGTTGATCGTGGGGATCGGCCACGGACCCATGGTCTGGAAGCTCTCCACGACACCGGCCGGTCCGAGGTTCGGCCAAACGGCGGCGAAGTCGGGCCACAGGATCTTGTTGTTCAGGTCGCCCAGCCATGGCATGGCGATGTTGCGGGCGTAAAACAGCGCACCGAAGAACGCCGCGAAGAACATCACTTCGGAGAAGATGAACCAGCCCATCGACCAGCGGAAGGACAGGTCGATGTTCTTGCCGTACTTGCCCGTCTCGGATTCGTTGATCGCCTCGCCGAACCAGCTCTTGAGCACGAACAGGAACCACAACAGGCCCAGGCCGCAGAGGTACGGCCCCCAGGTCTGCCCGTTTACCCAGCCAGCAGCACCCCCAGCCGTCAGCAGCAAGCCAAAGCTAGCCGTGATCGGATGGCGCGAGGGGCCCGGTACGAAGTAGTACGGAGCGTTTGCGCGGTTCGCACTCATTCTTTTTTCTCCAGCTCAGAGTCTCTGATTCAGTAATCGTTATCCGCACATCCGGCCCTGACGAGGCCAGCGGCATGCTTTTGCCCTGCTTTTTTTACTTGTTCCTACCCTGCCCTGTACTGTGCGCTCCGCAGCTTCACCCTACCACCACACGCACCACGGTGATCAGCACCCCGATCAGGATGGCTACCCCGATCAGGCCGGCGATGATCACATGGACCGGGTTGAGCTGTGCCATGTCGCGCTCATGCTCGCTGCCCTTGCGCAGGCCGATAAACGACCAGAACACCGCGCGCAGCGTCTGCACAAATGACAGCTTACGCTTGACCGCGTCCTTCATCTCATCCACGGCTTTTCCCCTGCAACCTGCCTGGCCTGCAAACTCAAATGCCCTTGCCCGCGCCAGCTGGCTGCGCGTCGAGCGGACCTTGCGGCGCTTGCGCCACCGGTGTCCCGATCTCGAAGAAGGTATAGGACAGCGTAATGTTCTTCACGTCTTTCGGCAGGTCCGGATCGATCACGAACACAACCGGCATCTCGCGTGCTTCCTTCGCCTTCAGCGTCTGCTCCTTGAAGCAGAAGCACTCGATCTTCTTGAAATACTGCGTGGCCAGCTTGGGCAGGTAGCTCGGAATGGCCTGCGCCGAGATATCGCGTGCCTGGCCGTTGGCCACTTCATAGACGATGGTGGTCATTTCGCCCGGGTGCACTTCCATGCTGCTCTTGACCGGACGGAAGGCAAAAGGCCCGCGCGCGTTGGAGTCGAACTCGACCGTGATCGTGCGGGTCTTGTCCACCTGCGTGTTCTTGACCTGGCCACCATATAGGTCGCGCGTGGTCACCACATTCAGGCCGGTGATCTCGCAGATCTTCTTGTACAGCGGCACCAGCGCATAGCCAAACGAGAACATCAACGCCACCACCACCAACAGCCGCAGCATCATCCCGCGGTTGAACTTCTTGTCGGTGGCTTGGTTCGACTGCTGGTTCGCGCTCATCTCAATACCCTGCAGCTTCAGCCGAGAAAGATCATCTTGGCGAAGAAACCCAAAAAGAAAACCATCACGATCGAGAAAAGGATCAGGCCGAGACGACGATTGGAGGCCTTGCGGTCTGCCTGCGATGGACTTTTGTTTGGATCCTGCATAACACCTTGTTGCTTGCGTGACACGGAAGGGCGGGCCCTGCCCATCCTTCCGTGTCCATTGCGGCTTGCCTGACTGCGGCTTACTTGACTTGCGGCTTACTTGACTTGCGGCGGCACTTCAAAGGTGTGGAACGGGGCCGGCGACGGCACGGTCCATTCCAGGCCCTCGGCGCCATCCCAAGGCTTGTCCCCGGCTGCCTTGCCGCCACGGTAGGACGGGAGCACCACGAAGAAGAAGAAATACACCTGCATCAGGCCAAAGCCCAGTGCGCCGATCGATGCGATCGCGTTGAAATCCGCGAACTGGGTCGGGTAGTCGGCATAGCGGCGCGGCATGCCTGCCAGACCCAGGAAGTGCATCGGGAAGAAGGTGACGTTGAAGAAAATCATCGAGCCCCAGAAGTGGATCTGGCCGCGGGTTTCGTTGTACATGAAACCGCTCCACTTCGGACCCCAGTAGTAGAAGCCCGAGAACATCGCGAACAGCGAGCCGGCCACCAGCACGTAGTGGAAGTGGGCCACGATGAAGTAGGTGTCCTGCAACTGGATATCGATCGGGGCCACGGCCGGCATCAGGCCGGTGAAGCCGCCGATGGTAAACACGAAGATGAAGCCGATCGCGAACAGCATCGGGGTCTCGAAGGTCATCGAGCCGCGCCACATGGTAGCGATCCAGTTGAAGATCTTCACGGCCGTCGGCACCGCGATCAGCATGGTGGCGTACATGAAGAACAGCTGGCCGGTCACGGGCATACCGGTCGTGAACATGTGGTGAGCCCACACGATGAACGACAGGATGGCGATCGAGGCGGTCGCGTAGACCATCGAGCTATAGCCGAACAGGCGCTTGCGGGCGAAGGTCGGCACGACGTGCGAGACGATCCCGAACGCCGGCAAGATCATGATGTAGACCTCGGGGTGGCCGAAGAACCAGAAGATGTGCTGGTACATCACCGGGTCGCCGCCGCCGGCAGCCGAGAAGAAGCTCGTGCCGAAGTGACGGTCGGTCAGCACCATGGTGATGGCACCAGCCAGCACCGGCATCACGGCGATCAGCAGGTAGGCGGTGATCAACCAGGTCCAGCAGAACATCGGCATCTTCATCAGCGTCATGCCCGGTGCGCGCATATTGAGCACCGTGACGATGATGTTGATCGAGCCCATGATCGACGACGCTCCCATGATGTGCATGGCGAAAATCGCCATGTCCATGCCGGGGCCCATCTGCACCGACAGCGGCGCGTACAGGGTCCAGCCGGCGGCAGTGGCGCCGCCCGGTGCGAAGAACGACAGGACCAGCAAGAGCGCTGCCGGGGGCATCAGCCAGAAGCTGAAGTTGTTCATCCGCGCGAAGGCCATGTCGGATGCGCCGATCTGCAGCGGGATCATCCAGTTGGCGAAGCCGACGAACGCCGGCATGATCGCGCCGAACACCATGATCAGGCCGTGCATGGTAGTGAACTGGTTGAACAGTTCCGGGCGGAAGAACTGCAGGCCCGGCTCGAACAGCTCGAGACGGATCAGCAGTGCCAGCGCGCCGCCAGACAGCAGCATGGTGAACGAGAACAGCAGGTACAGCGTACCGATGTCCTTGTGGTTGGTGGCAAACAGCCAACGGCGCCAGCCATGCGGTTGATCGTGGTGATCGTCATGCGCGTGGTCGTGCGGGTGGGCGAGCGCGTCCGGGGTAGCAGTACTCATCGCGAAAACTCCTGAAATCCTGTTCAACCTGCGGCGCGGTCACCCGCGGCGCTGGCCTGCTTGGCAGCGGGCTTGTCTTCCGTCTTGGGCGCGGCGTCGCCGCTTGCGCCAGGTGCGCCGCCGCCTTCGCGGAACTTGCCGGCACGCGCGTTCACGAAATCGCTCGGTTGAATCACTTCACCCGTCTTGTTACCCCAGTTGTTGCGGGTGTAGGTCATGACGGCAGCGAGTTCGGTATCGGAGAGGTGCTTCCACACCGGCATGGCGCCCTTGCCTTCCAGCAGGATATGCATCTGGCCGGCATCCGGGCCGTTGACGATCTTGGAGCCGTCGAGGGCCGGGAAGGCGCCGCCGCCCTTGCCGTTAGGCTGGTGGCAGACCGCGCAGTTGGCGGTGTAGACCTTCTCGCCACGGGCCTTGAGCTCGTCCAGGGTCCAGGTCTTGTTGGGGTCGTCCGCCTTGGCGGCGAGCTCCTTCTTCTTGCCGTCGACCCACTTGGCGTAGTCGGCGTCAGAGACGACGCGCACGACGATCGGCATGAAGGCGTGTTCCTTGCCGCACAGCTCGGCGCACTGGCCACGGTACACGCCCACCTTCTCGGCCTTGAACCAGGTGTCGCGCACGAAGCCGGGGATGGCATCCTGCTTGACGCCGAAGGCCGGGATCATCCAGGCATGGATGACGTCATTGGCCGTCAGCACCATGCGGACCTTCTTGTTCACGGGCACCACCATCTCGTTGTCCACCTCCATCAGGTAGGTGTTCGACTTGGGGGCCTCGTTGTTGATCTGTTCGCGCGGGGTGGTCAGGGTGGACACGAAGGAGATGCCTTCGCCGTCGCCCTTCAGGTAGTCGTAGCCCCACTTCCACTGGTAGCCGGTGGCCTTGATGGTGATGTCGGCGTTGGTGGTGTCCTTCATCGCCACGACCGTCTTGGTGGCGGGCAGGGCCATGCCGATGACGATCAGGAAGGGGATGATGGTCCAGATCACCTCGACGGTGATGCTTTCGTGGAAGGAAGCTGACTTCGCGCCCTTGGACTTGCGGTGCTTGAACACGGAGTAGAACATCACCCCGAACACGCCGATGAAGATCACGGTGCACATGATCAGCATCATCCAGTTCAGCCAGTGAATCTGCTCGGCGATCTTGGTGACCGGCTCGGTCAGATTGAGCTGTCGCACGGCGGGGCCACCTGGCATGTCTTCCACTGCCAGGGCTGCATGGCTGGTGAGCAGGGACGCCCCCACCAGACACGCTGCGGATGCCTTCTTCCACATTTTCATTTGTTATCTACCCAATTTACAGATTCAAATCTGTCACTCGCCGGACCTTCGCTGCCTCTCAGAGATAACGTAAAGCCGATGCGAGCTCCTGCGCGAACTTTCGCCGCTGGTACGGGTCCAGAAAACACCCCACCCGCACAGCGCTCTTGCCCGAGCGCAGCAACACCAGCGCTCGTAATGATTCACCCGGTTCCACCCGCACCCACAGCGGGTTGAATTCATGCCGTGTCAGCTGCCCTGCACTGACCGAAACCACTACCAGCCTGCCGTCGGAGAGGCTGACGCGCTCGTAGTCCGACGCATGCCGCCCATGCACCAGCAGGGCAATACCCAGCCCCAGCAGTTCCATCCCGGCAAAGGGAAGCACGAGCCACGACCCTCGCCACGCGAAAAACAAGGCGATGGCAAGCGAAACACTGACGATCGAGAGGTAAAACCAGCCAACCTGGCGCGGAGACAGCGAACAATTCCGCTTCATCAGCCAGTCTTTGTCCGGCGGGACCAATCCGTCGGAACTGCCGCCGGATCTGTCTTGCGCCGTCTGGAGTGCGATACCCAAGTCTTGCATCGCCAACCTTGCATCGCCAACCACTCTGCGCTGGATGCACGCCTGGACGATTGCGCCTGGGACGCACCATTGAAGTGCGATTTCGGGCAAATTGTGCCAGGGAGACCACTGCGACAAACTGGCGCATTATAGGGCGCTTCGCCTACTCGGACAAGGCCGCTACTTGACCAAGGGGCTGGCGCGCGACAAGTTTTTGTGCATCGGGACGGTGCCGGTGATAACCCGCTTGACTGCGCCGCCGATGCGTGCAGCAGCGGCGCGGACGTTACTTGCGCTGCCGCGCGCGCCCGATCTTGTCGAGCGGAACCACGGCGTGGCCGAGCGCATCGACGGCCTGCTTGCCGCGCGGCGCCAGCTTCCAGGCGTGACCGTAGACGATCTCGAACGTCAGCGGGATCAGGCCCTCGGCATTGCGCTGGCGCTCCAGTGCGGCCAGCAGCGCCGCGTGCCAGCGGCGCCCGCGCAGGCCTGCGCCCTTGCCCAGGCCAGCCGGCAGGCGCAGCCCGCCAAAGGCCTGCACTTCGCGTAGCAGGGTGTGCGGCGATTCATAGGTGATCGTCAGGGTCTCCATGTCCATCACAGGCGTGGACCAGCCGCTGTGCACCAGCATGTCCCCGATATCGTGCATGTCGACGAAGCGCAGCGTGTGGGTGTCGCCATCGACTTGCGCGAAGGCGGCGCGCAGCTGCTCCAGCGTATCGGGCCCGAACAGCGAGAACAGCACCAGGCCTTCGTCGCGGGTAACCCGGTGCCATTCCGGGAAGACCCGGTGCGGCTCGGGGTGCCAGTGCAGCGCCAGGTTGGACCACAACAGGTCGAAACTGGCCGGCGCGAAGGGCAATGTGGCAAGATCGCCCTGCACCAGGTCGAAGGTTGGGCGCTTGCCAAGCAGGCGGCCCAGCCACCCGGACTGGCGCTGGGGATCGCGCTGGGCGGCCTCGTGCAGCATGGCCTCGGAGATATCCATCCCGGCGATCTGCGCATCCGGGTATTGGGCGCGCAGCGCGGCCAGGCCGCGCCCGTGGCCGCAGCCGATATCGAGCGCACGCACGGGTGCCAGCCGGATCATCTGCATGCGCTCCTGCATGCGCTGGCCGATCTCGCCCAGCAGGAAGTCCAGCTGGCCGAATCCGGCGCTGCGCCGGTCGAAGGCGAGGCGGGTCAGCCGCGTGGGCGGCAAATAGGCATCGGGGGAGTCGGCGTCATGCAGGGACACGGTCAAACCAGGCGGCAAGAAACTAAGAATGAGGATGACGGCCAGCGTGAAGCGTCCGTCGGGCATACGGTGCGCGCCCCAGCGGACGCAGCAGCAGGATCGCAAGTATACGCGCCCACCGCCACGCCTGCCGCCGGCGGCCCCGGTGTGCTCCATGCGGCAACCGCCCCGGTGCAGCACCGCCTGGCGCGCCCCGGCGATGGCGCCCTGCGTCAGCAGGCGCGGCGCTGGCTGCGCACGCTCCTGCCGGCGGCCTGCGCACTTTGCGGCACGGTGCAGGATGAAACCGTCTGCGCAGGCTGCGCGGAAGAGTTGCTGACGCCGCTGCCGCGTTGCCGCTGCTGCGCCCGGCCGCTCGGGCGCGCAGCGGGGCCAGGCGCGGCCTCGCTCTGCGCCCAGTGCCGCTACGAGATGCCGCCTTTCGACGCTGCGCTGGTGCTGGCCGACTATGCCAGCCCGCAGGACGGCCTGGTGCTGGCCCTGAAGTTCGGCGGCGTGCTGCCGCTGGCGGACTGGCTTGCAGGCGAACTGGCCCGCCGCTGGCAGGTCGAATTCGGCACGCCCGGTGCGGCCCCGCCCGATGTACTGGCGCCGATACCACTATCCTCGCAACGCCTTGCGGAGCGCGGCTTCAATCAATCCTGGGAGATCGCCCGCCCGCTGGCACGCCGCCTCGGCGTGCGCGCCGCGCCGACGCTGCTGGCGCGCCTGCGCGATACCCCGGCCCAAACCACGCTGGACCTGCACGCGCGGCAGGCCAACCTGCAGGATGCCTTTGGCCTCGCGCCCGGCAACGACGTGGCGGGCCGGCATATCGGCCTGGTCGACGATGTGATGACCAGCGGCGCCACCCTGGGCGAAGCGGCGCGGCTCCTGAAAGCCCACGGCGCGGCACGCGTGACGGTGGTGGTCGCCTTGCGCACCGCGTAGCGTGCCCGGGAGCCTGGCGTGACAGACGTGACAGACGTGACAGGCGCCCCCCCGGCAGGGTAAGCTGCCCAGCGTTTCACGGCTGCGGCGCCCCTGGCCCGCCCCTCCCCCATGTTCAATGTCGTCCTGGTCGAACCCGAGATACCGCCGAATACCGGCAACGTGATACGGCTGTGCGCCAACACCGGTGCGCGCCTGCACCTCGTCAAGCCGCTCGGCTTTCCGCTGGAAGATGCGCGCATGCGCCGCGCCGGCCTGGATTATCACGAGTACGCCAGCATGCGGGTGCACGAGAACTGGGACGCGCTGATGGCAAGCGAGCAGCCCGACCCGGCTCGCATGTTCGCGCTCACCACGCACGGCTCCACGCCCTTCGGCCAGGTCAGTTTCCAGCCTGGGGACTGGTTTGTGTTCGGCTCGGAAACGCGCGGACTGGCGCCGGAGCGGCGCGAGTGGTTTCCCTCCGCGCAGCGCATCCGGCTGCCGATGCGGCCGGACAACCGCAGCCTCAACCTCTCCAATACCGTCGCGGTCGTGGTGTTCGAGGCCTGGCGCCAGAATGGCTTTGCCGGCGGCGCCTGAAGCCGCCGCCAGTGCGCTTGCCTATTCCGGCTGCACGCCCGCCACGCGGATCACCTTGTCCCAGCGCACCTTCTCGCTCGCCATGGTCTGGCGCAACGATTGCGGCGCGGTGCCGGCCGGCACGAAATACTGGGCGCGCATCTTGGCGCGCACGTCCTCGCTGCCGATGATGGCCACCAGCTCGCGATAGAGCCGGTCGATCACCGGGGCGGGCGTTCCCGCCGGGGCCAGCACTGCTTGCCACGAGATCGCCTCGAAGCCGGGATAGCCGGATTCCGCTACCGTTGGCACCGCGGGCAGCAGGCTGGTACGTCCGCTGGTGGTGACCGCGATGATGCGCAGCTTGCCGGCGGTCACCAGCGGCATGGCGATGGCCGGCACCATGAAGCCGGCCTGCACCTGGCCGCCGACCATGGCGGTGGTGATCTGCGCGAACCCCGGATAGGGGATGTGCTGGAGGTCGATGCCGGCCGCCGCCTTGAGCTGCTCCATGGCCAGGTGGGCGGCACTGCCGTTGCCCACCGAGCCGTAGTTCAGCACGCCCGGCCGGGAACGGGCCAGGGCCACGAATTCCCGCACGTCGTGCACGGGCAGGCGAGCATCCACCACCAGCACGTTGGGCGAAGTGGCCACCAGCGATATGGGGCTGAGCTGGCGCACCGGGTCGTAGCCAAGATGGCGCGACAGGGTGGGCGCGGTGACCAGCGGGCCATTGATGGTCAGCAGCAGGGTATAGCCGTCCGGGGCGGCCCTGGCCACCATGCCGGTGCCGATGTTGCCCCCGGCACCCGGGCGGTTTTCCACCACCACGGGTTGCCCGAGCGCCACGGACAGCCTCTCGGTCAGCAGGCGCGCGATCAGGTCGGGCGAAGACCCGGCCGGGAACGGCACTACCATGCGGACCGGCTTTACCGGCCAGGGCTGGGGGGCGGATGCGGGCGCAGCCAGCGCGGTGCCAACCACGCCGGGCATGGCGCAGGCGGCAAGGGCTTTCAGGACGCGGCGACGATCTTCCATCCTGCGCTCACTCATCGCGCGCATCGCGCTGGAGCAGCCGCGCCACCGCGTCGGCGGCAGGCAGCCCCTCGAACAGCACGGCGCATACCGCGCGCGTGATCGGCATCTCGACGCCCTTGGCCGCGGCCAGCGCCGCCACGGCCTGCGCGCAACGCACGCCTTCGGCAACATGGCCCAACTCGGCCAGGACCTGCGCCAGCGTCTTGCCCTCGGCCAGTTGCTGGCCGACCTTGCGATTGCGCGAGAGGTCGCCCGTGGCGGTCAGGATCAGGTCGCCCATGCCCGCCAGGCCCATGAAGGTTTCGATACGTCCGCCCAGCGCCATGCCGAGCCGGGTCATCTCGGCCAGCCCGCGCGTCACCAGCGCAGCGCGCGCGTTCAGGCCAAGGCCCAGGCCATCGCTGGCGCCGGTGGCGATGGCCAGCACGTTCTTGACCGCACCCCCCACCTCGGCGCCGACCAGGTCGTCGCTGCCGTAGATGCGCATGGCATGGTGATGGAACGCCTGCTGCGCGAGTTCGGCGAGCGCGGGCGAGGTGCCCGCCACGGTCAGCGCGCAGGGCAAGCCCAGCGCCACTTCACGGGCGAAACTGGGGCCGGTCAGCACGCCGTAGCTGGTGTCGCCGAGACGACCAAGCGCGCTGAGCTCGTCGCGCACCATCTGGTGCGGCAAGGCATTGGTGCCCGCCTCGAAGCCCTTGCACAGCCAGAGCATGCGCAAGCCAGAGGCCTGGCGCGCGGCCAGCCGGCGGGTCATTTCGCGCAGGCCCGAGACCGGCGTGGCAACGATCACCAGGCCATTGGGGTCGACATCCGCATGCGCCGCGGCCAGATCGAAATCGACTTGCACCGCGAGCCGCCCGGACAGCGGCACGCCGGGCAGGTAGGTGGCATTGACGCGCTCGGCGCCGATGGCGGCCAGTTGGGCGGCATCACGCCCCCACAGCACCACATCGTGGGCCGCGGCGGCATGGCTGGCGAGCGCGGTGCCCCAGGCACCTGCACCGAAGACGGTGATTTTCATGGCGGTTTGCCTCGCTTGTTCGGCCTCGAAGCCTTAAGCCTTGCGCGCCACGAATGACGCGGGCCGGAAAGACAAAACGGGGCCGAAGCCCCGTCTTTACGACATCCTGCAGCAGGATCAGTGACGAGCCTGGCTGCCGTCGGGCATCACGATGCCACTGTTGCCACCCGGCGCGGCTTCAGCCTCTTCCATCGCGGCCTGCAGGCGCTGTTCGTACAGGGCCTGGAAGTTGATTTCCGACAGATGGATGGCCTGGAAGCCGGCGCGGGTGATCACGTCGGCGATATTGCCGCGCAGGTACGGGTAAAGAATGGTCGGGCAGGCAATGCCCAGCAGCGGGTCGAGCTGCTCCACCGGCACGTTGCGGATATCGAAGATGCCGGCCTGGTGGGCTTCCACCAGGAAGGCAACCTTGTCCTGCACCTTGGTGGTCACGGTACCCGTTACCACGACCTCGAAGATGCCTTCCTGCAGTTGCGAGGCACCCACGTTCACCTGCACTTCCACGGCCGGCGCTTCGGTCTCGAGGAAGATGCCGGGCGAATTCGGCTGCTCGAGCGACATGTCCTTCAGGTACACACGCTGGATGTTGAAGAACGGCTGGTCTTCCTGCTGATTGTTCTGCTGGTCGCTCATGAAAGGCTTCCGGAAAAATGGGCGTTGGGGGCCAGGCGTACGGGACCTTTGCACCGCGGGCGGGGTTGGCCCAGGGTCACGGCCCGGGTCGGCACCCGGTTGGAAAACGCATATGGTACATGACGCGGGTGGCGAATTCACCCGCGGCGAGACTGGCGGCGCTTCAGGCGGCCAGCAGCGGCACCAGGCCGCCCTGGCGATCGAGCGCCGAGAGATCGTCGAAGCCACCCACGTGGGTCTCGTCGATGTAGATCTGCGGCACGGTGCGGCGACCGGTGCGGCTCATCATTTCCTCACGCTTGCCGGGCTCGCGGTCGATCAGGACTTTCTCGATCGACTCCACGCCTTTGGCCTTCAGAAGGCGCTCGGCCATCTGGCAATACGGACAAACTACCGTGCTGTACATCACAACGCGGGCCATGCGCATCTCCTTTGAAACGGGATTCTGGACGTTGGTCGGGCACTCGCAAGGCGGACAGGCGCGGCGGCAAATGGCATGCCGCCGGCACCGCTTGGCTATCGCAGCTTACTTGACCACGGGCAGGCCGGCTTGCTGCCACGCGGCCAGGCCGCCTTCGAGCGAATAGATCTCACTGTAACCTGCTTCCTTCAGGGCTGCTTGACCCTTGCCCGAGCGCTGGCCGGTCTGGCACACGACGATGATGGGGACGGACTTGTCCTTTGCAAGGCTGGCGGCACGGCTTGCCAGGTCGGCAAGTGGCGCGCTCTTGGCTTGCGGCAGGTGGCCCTTGGCGTATTCCGTGGCTTCCCGGATATCCACGACCACCGCATTGCGCTTGTTGATCAGCTGGGTCGCGGCGGCCGGGTTGACGGTCTTGCCGGAGGTCCCGCGCGAAATGGCGGGCCACGCCAGCAGGCCGCCCGACACCACGGCGAGGGCGATCAAGGCAAGGTTGTTGTAGTCGGCGAAGAAATTCACGTTGGCATTCCGGTGGGTTGAGTCGGCGGCATTATAAAATAGGCGGTTTGGCGCCCGCGAACCGCTATTGTCTCCTAGTTGACACATCTGCGGCGATATGTGGCAGGGCGCACACAGGTTTCTCACGCTTTGGAAGCAGCATGTACAAACTCGTTCTCATCCGCCACGGCGAATCCACGTGGAATCTCGAAAACCGCTTCACGGGCTGGGTCGACGTTGACCTCACCGACACCGGCGTGGCCCAGGCCAAGCTGGGCGGCAAGCTACTGCGCGAGGCAGGGCTTGCCTTCGACGTAGCGTACACGTCGGTGTTGAAGCGTGCCATCCGCACGCTGTGGCACGTGCAGGACGAAATGGACCTGATGTGGATCCCGGTCCGGAACGAATGGCGCCTGAACGAACGCCACTATGGCTCGCTGTCCGGCCTGAACAAGGCCGAGACCGCCGCCAAGTTCGGCAACGAGCAAGTGCTGGTATGGCGCCGCAGCTACGACACCCCGCCGCCGGCGCTCGAATCGGACGATCCGCGTGCGGCTTACGACGATCCACGCTACGCTCAAGTGCCGCGCGAGCAGATTCCGCTGACCGAATGCCTGAAGGACACGGTCGAGCGCGTGCTGCCGCTATGGAACGAATCCATCGCACCCGACATCAAAGCGGGGAAGCGCGTGGTAATCGCGGCCCATGGCAACAGCATCCGCGCGCTGGTGAAATACCTGGACCAGATCTCGGATGACGACATCGTTGGCATCAACATCCCCAATGGCACCCCGCTCGTGTACGAGCTGGATGCCGACTTGCGCCCGCTGCGTCATTACTACCTGGGCGACCAGGAAGCGATCGCAGCCTCCCTGGCCGCCGTGGCGAACCAAGGCAAGGCAAACTGAGGCGCGGGCCGGGCGAACGCCGCAAGGCTCGCCCGGCCGCCTCATGCAGTGGACCAGGCCTTTTTTGCTGCTCCCTCTTATACTGTCGGAAAAATCCGGTCGGCGCGATGCGCCAGGCCGTCTCCGACACAGCACAATCCTCACACGTTCAGGCAGCCCTCATGCGTAAGACGCTCAAGAACATCAGTCTTGTTACTGCCGGACTCGTCGCCGGCGTGCTCGCCACGCTGCAACTATCGGCCACCGCGCAGAACTCTCCGGGGCCGTTGCCGCTGGAGCAGTTGCGCTTGATGGCCGACATCTTCGGCCAGATCAAGCGCGAGTACGTCGAACCGGTGGACGACAAGAAGCTGCTGACCGAAGCCATCAAGGGCATGGTCGCCAGCCTGGATCCGCATTCGGCCTACCTGGACGAGAAGGACTTCAAGGAACTGCAGGAAGGCACGCGCGGACGCTTCGCCGGCCTGGGGATCGAAATCTCGCAGGAAGAAGGGCTGGTCAAGGTGATCAACCCGATCGAAGACACCCCCGCCTTCCGCGCCGGCATCCAGCCCGGCGACCTGATCACCCGCATCGACGACAAGCCCGTGCGCGGCCTGCCGCTGGAGCAAGCGGTCAAGCGCATGCGCGGCGAGCCGGGCACCAAGGTCACGCTGACCATCTATCGCAAGAGCGACGAACGCACCTTCCCGGTGTCGATCACGCGCGCGGAGATCCGCGTGCAGTCGGTCAAGGCCAAGCTGATCGACAATGACCGCCTCGCCTGGGTGCGCCTGACCAGCTTCCAGGAGCGCACGGTGGCCGACCTGGGCAAGAAGCTGGACGAACTGGCCCAGAAGAACCCCAACCTGAAGGGCGTGATCCTGGACCTGCGCAACAACGGTGGCGGCGTGCTGCAAGGCGCGGTCGGCGTGGCTGCGGCCTTCCTGCCCGACGACGTGACCGTGGTCTCGACCAACGGCCAGGTACCGGATGCCAAGCGCGTCTACAAGACCACGTTCAACAACTACCGGCTGTCCTCGCTCGAGGACGATCCGCTCAAGGACTTGCCGGCGCTGTACAAGAAGATCCCGATGGTGGTGCTGACCAACGCCTACTCGGCGTCGGCCTCCGAAATCGTTGCCGGCGCACTGCAAGACCACAAGCGCGCGCTGATCATGGGCAAGACCACGTTCGGCAAGGGTTCGGTGCAGACCGTGCGTCCGCTCACCAACGACACCGGCATCAAGCTGACCATCGCGTACTACTACACGCCGACGGGCAAGTCGATCCAGGCCAAGGGCATCCGCCCGGACATCCCGGTCGACCAGAACCCGGATGGCGATCCCGACGACGCGCTGATCACCCGCGAGATCGACACTGAGCGCCACCTGCACAACAAGCAGGAATCGGAAGAGCCCGAGATGAACGAGCGCGAACAGCGCCGCGTCGAGGAGCTGCGCCGCCTCGAGGAAGAAAACGCCAAGAAGACGCCGGACGAGCGCGACAAGGAACGCAAGAAGAAGCCGATCGAGTTCGGCTCGGCCGAAGACTTCATGCTGCAGCAAGCCATCGCCCAACTTGAAGGCCAGCCGGTCAAGCGCTCCAAGTCCAAGCTCGAAGCCGTGGCCACGTCGGACAAGCCGGCCAAGCCTGCGGCAACCAAGGCGGCTAGCCCGGCCAAGCCGGCCAGCAAGGCACCTGCCGGCCCGCCGCCGGCCAGCGCCCCGATCGGAACGCCGCTGGGCACGCCGACCGGCAAGGCTCCCTGAAATCCTGATGAATAACAGCGGCCCTGCGGGGCCGCTTTTGCATTGCACGCCATGAACGACGATCAACTGCTGCGCTATTCGCGGCATATCCTGCTCGACGAACTCGGCATCGAGGGCCAGAGCCGGCTGCTCGCAAGCCACGCGCTTGTGATCGGTGCGGGCGGCCTGGGCGCTGCCGCCCTGCCCTACCTGGCCTCGGCCGGTGGCCTCGGCCGGCGTCGGCACCATCACGGTGGTCGACGACGATGTGGTCGACCTGACCAACCTGCAACGCCAGGTGATCCACACCACGGCCAACGTTGGCCGCCCCAAGGTGGAGTCGGCGCGCGAGGGCATGCTGCGCATCAATCCGGGCATCGACGTGCGCCTGGTACGAGCACGCGTGGGCGCCACCGAGCTGGCGCGGCTGGTGGCCGATGCCGACGTGGTGCTCGATTGCTGCGACAACTTCGACACGCGCCAGGCGGTCAACCGCGCCTGCGTGCAGCAGCGCGTGCCACTGGTGTCCGGCGCGGCCCTCCGCTTTGACGGGCAGATCAGTGTGTTCGACCACCGCCAGCCGGACGCCCCCTGCTATGCCTGCCTGTTCCCGCCCTCGCAACCGGCGCAGGAAGTGGCTTGCGCCACCATGGGCGTGTTCGCGCCGCTGGTGGGGATGGTCGGCACGGTGCAGGCGGCCGAGGCGCTCAAGCTGTTGATGGGCGTCGGCAAGACACTGGCCGGCCGCCTGCTGATGGTCGATGCGCTTGGCATGGAATGGACCACGATGCGCCTCGCGCGCGTGGCCGATTGCGAAGTCTGCGGCGGCGCGCACGCGGAATCCGCCTGCTAGGCGGCCCGCGCGCGCGTTCAGGCGCGGGTGCGCTCGCGCAGGAAAACCAGCACCGCGGCACGCTCGCCGCGGAACACGATCCTCGCCTCGCGCTGTTCGCGCTGGTAGGCATACATCGGATCGTAGTATTGCTGCAGCAGCAAGGCGATCCAGCCCAGATGCGGGTCGGTATCGCCCGTTTCAGCCTGGCGCGCCAGCGCTTGCTCCAGCAGCGCCGAAAGACGCTCGTAGCGCGTGCCGCCGAGCCGCTTGGCAATGGCCGCCATGGCATCGCGCAGGCGTGCCGCGTAGGCGGCAAAACCAGCCTGCTCGCCCAGCGCGGCCATGAATTCCGCCGACAGGCCAAGCACGTAGTCCTCCAGCACGCGATGCATGCGAGCCTCGAAGGATTCCTCCAGCCAGACCAGCGGTGCCGCCTGGATGGCCTGGTAGAAGGACTGCGGCAAGTTGCGTGCGCCGATGAAACGTCCCTCGTCCTCAACCACCAGTGCCGGCCGCCCGGCCGCGCGATGGCGCAGCAGCGAAATCGCCAGGCCGTTCTCGAAATCGATCTGCGTGGGCTGCGCCACCACGCGCCGGCCAAAGCTGGACCCGCGATGGCGGGCCTGGCCCTCCAGGTCGATGGCCGCGTCCGGGCTGCCGCTCGGGCCCGCCATCAGGTCGGCGAGCAGCTCGGTCTTGCCGCTCCCGGTCATGCCGCCCAGCACCAGCAGGCTGCATTCGGCGGCGGCCGCATCGAGGGTTTCGATCAGGAAACCGCGCATCGCCTTGTAGCCGCCCGTCACGCGCGGATAAGCGATGCCGGCATCTTCGCGCAGCCACTGCTGCACGATCTGCGAGCGCAAGCCGCCGCGGAAGCAATACAGGTAGCCGTCGGGATGGGCCCGCGCAAAGGCCGCCCAGCCCGCGGTGCGCGCGGCGCGGATGTCGCCGGTCACCAGCTGGTGGCCCAGCGCGATCGCGGCCTGCGGCCCTTGCTCCTCGTAGCACAAGCCCACCTGATGCCGTTCGGCATCGTCCATCAGCGGCAGGTTGACCGCGCCCGGAAACGCGCCGCGAGCGAACTCCACCGGCGCGCGCGCATCGAGCAGCGGCACGCCGGAAAGAAAGAGCTGGCGAAAGTCGGCCGTGTCCTCGCGCATCAGATCACCTCGACGGCATACCGGCCCTGCGCGACGAACTCGCCGACCGGCGCCAGTGCCAGGCCAAACTCCGCGCAGGCGGCATGGAAACCGGCCTCGCCCTCAGGCTCGACCGCCACCAGCAAGCCTCCGCTGGTCTGCGGATCACACAGCAAGGCGCGCTGCACTTCGCTCAACGCGCCGCCCTGGTTGTCGATCCCGGCGCCAATCCGTGCGCCATAGCTATCGAAGTTGCGCTGGGTGCCGCCGGGCACGCAACCGGCCTCGACGTAGCGCAGCACTTCCGGCAGCAACGGCACGGCGGCGTGGTCAAGACGCGCCGTGAGGCGACTGCCGTCTGCCATCTCGACAAGGTGCCCGAGCAGGCCGAAGCCAGTCACATCCGTCATGGCCCGCACGCCGGCCAGCTTGCCGAAGCGGCTGCCGGGACGATTGAGCACGCACATCCAGTCGCGCGCAAGGTGGACATCCTCGGCGCGCAGCTTGCCCTGCTTCTCGGCGGTGGTGAGCACGCCGATGCCCAGCGGCTTGGTCAGGTACAGCCGGCAGCCGGCGGTCGCCGTGTCGTTGCGTTTCAGGTGCGCGCGGTCGACCACGCCAGTCACCGCAAGCCCGAAGATGGGCTCGGGCGCATCAATGGAATGCCCGCCGGCAAGCGGAATGCCCGCGTCCTCGCAGGCACGGCGACCACCCGCCACTACCTCGCGCGCCACCTCGGGCGGCAGCAGCTTGACCGGCCAGCCGAGGATGGCGATGGCCAGCAGCGGCCACCCACAGGCGCGGATCCAGATGCTGGTTTCCGCTGCCGGCAAGGATCACGTCGAGCACCTGCGGCGAAATCTTGCACCCACAGCCGGCGCCATGGCTGTACTGCGTCAGGCGAATCGTGTCTCCCATGATGCTGGCTCCTGTCATTTGATGTGGTGTGGTGTGGCGTGGTGTGATGTGGTGTCGTGCAATGCCGATTCGGCGCCCTTTACCGCAGCATAGGCGGATGGCGCTCAAACTGGCACGAACACCGGCCCCGGCAAGGGCAGTGAGGCTGGGGGAAGAATGGGAATCTGAATGATAAGGGTTACCGCCTGGATGCGGGCGGAGCCGGCAGCACCGAGTGGCGCCGCGCGGTTGCGGCCACTGGGTTCTTGCGAACCTGCGGCCGGCTGTCGGGCGGATTATTGTTCGCCCGGCTCCATCTGCGATTGCAGATAGTTCGGCAAGCCAACCTTATCGATCAGGTCGAGCTGCGTCTCGAGGAATTCGATGTGCTCTTCGGTATCGGTCAGGATCTCGACCAGGATCTCGCGGCTGACGTAGTCGCCCACCGATTCGCAATACGTGATGCCTTCCTTGACGGTGGCATGCGCGCCTTGCTCCAGCTTCAGATCGCACTTGAGCATTTCCGGGGTGTCTTCGCCCAGCAGCAACTTGTTGAGGTCCTGAAGATTGGGCAGGCCATCAAGCATCAGGATGCGATCGATCAGGCGGTCGGCATGCTTCATTTCGCCGATGGATTCCTTGTACTCGATGTCGCCGAGCTTCTTCAGGCCCCAGTGGCGGTACATGCGAGCGTGCAGGAAGTACTGGTTGATCGCGGTCAGCTCGTTCTTCAGCTGCGCGTTCAAATGCTGGATGACCTTCTTGTCACCTTTCATTGGAAGCTCCTTGTTGCAACGGGCCCCCGCAAAAACGCGAAGCGGCGCAAGGCGCGCCGCAGGCAGTCAAAACAAGCGAATACGCGCCGCAACCTGATAGTTGCGGGCGAGTTCAGGCAACCAACTCGGTGCGCTGGTCGTTCGCGACTGCCGGGTCCCGAGTGTCCATTATGGCACGTGGGCCCGACGACGAACAGGAGGAAATGGCCACGACCTGGATGGTAGAGACCTTGACGTTACGTACCGCCGCGACACCCTCGCAGAGCACCTGTTGGGCGCATTCGCGGCAGCGGCCACAGCAAGTGCCAACGCCCAGGGTTTCGGCCAGCTCGTCGAGCGTGGATACGCCTAGATGCGCAGCACCATGAATTTCTCGGTCGGTAACCTGATTGCAGATGCAAACGTACACAAATCCCTCCTTGGGAGAGGGGTGACACCGGCATGTCACCCGCGATGTACGTCAGAATATCAGAGATCGAAAATGATAACAATTCCCATTAAACCGCAAAATGTACATGCCAAGAACGCAGCACTTAATCTGGCAATCGCGGACAAAGGAGGCGTCACAAGCGCCAAAAAACAAGCGCCAAAAAAGTGAGTGAAAGCCACCTTTTTTGCGTTGGATTTTCGCAAAAACCTTGATGCAATCAGGGTTGTCAGAGCAGTTTCAGCGCGCAGGCGAGCTCCTCCGGCTCGTAGGCGCTCAGCACTTGCTCCACCTGCCGCTCCAGGCGCTCGCAGTCGGCATGCAGGATTTCCTGCTTGACCCGGAGCAACTGCGAGGGATGCATCGAGAACTCGCGCAGCCCCATGCCAAGCAGCAGGCGCGTCATGGCGGGATCCCCGGCCATCTCGCCGCACACCGCCACCGGCACGCCGGCCCGATTGGCCTCGCGGATGGTACGCGCGATCAATTGCAACACCGCCGGGTGCAGCGGATCGTAGAGATGCGCCACGGCGTTGTCGGCGCGGTCGATGGCCAGCGTGTACTGGATCAGGTCGTTGGTGCCGATGGAGAGGAAATCCATGCGCCGCAGGAACAGCGGCAGCATCAGCACGGCGGCCGGGATCTCGATCATCGCCCCGACCTTGAGATTGGGGTCGAACGCCTGGCCGCGCGCGTCGAGCTGGCGCTTGGCCTGCGCGATCAGGTCCAGGGTCTGGTCAATCTCGCGGGCATGGGCCAGCATCGGGATCAGCAGCCGCACCGGACCAAAGGCCGAGGCACGCAGCAGCGCGCGCAACTGGGTCAGGAACATGGCCGGCTCGGACAGAGACCAACGGATCGCGCGCAAGCCCAGCGCCGGATTGAGCGCGGTCTCAAAATCGTCGCCACGCCCGTCCCGGCCGTCCCGCCCATCCAGTGGCTTGTCGGCGCCGATATCGATGGTGCGGATCGTGACCGGCAGCCCGTGCATGGCGTCCACGGCGCCGCGGTACGCCTCGAATTGCTCTTCCTCGTTGGGCAGTTCGCCACGCCGGTTCATGAACAGGAACTCGGACCGGAACAGGCCCACGCCAACCGCGCCCGCGGTCAGCGCCGCGGTGGCATCCTCCGCCATTTCGATGTTGGCCAGCAGGTCGATCTCGAGCCCGTCCAGGGTCACGGCCGGTGTATGGCGCAGGCGCTGCAGGCGCTTCTTTTCCAGCGCTCGCTCGCTCTGCCGATGGCGGTACTCCTCGAGGATGATGGCGGACGGATCCACGATGACCAGGCCCGCGTCGCCATCGATGATGACCCAGTCGTCCTGGCGGATCAGCTCGCTCGCGCTCTGCACGCCCACGGCGGCGGGGATATCGAGGCTGCGCGCCACGATGGCGGTATGGGAAGTGCGTCCGCCAAGATCGGTCACGAAGCCGTGGAACACGGTGTGGCGGAACTGCAGCATGTCGGCGGGCGAGATGTCGTGAGCGACCACGATCACACCGGGCGCCGGCTCGCCATCCGGGGCCAGCGAGGACGGCGGCGCCGGGGCCGGGGCCAGCACAGCCGCACCGGCCAGCACCTTGAGGATGCGCTCGACCACTTGGCGGATGTCCGCCTTGCGCTCGCGCAGGTACTCGTCCTCGATTTCGTCGAACTGGCGCATCAGCTCTTCCAGCCGCGTGGTCAGCGCCCATTCGGCGTTGTAGCGCCGGTTGCGGATCAGTGCCTCTGGCTCGCGCGCCAGCGCCTCGTCATCGAGGATCATGGCATGCACATCGAGGAAAGCGCCCAGTTCTTCCGGCGCCTCGCGCGGCAGATCCCGCTTGAGCGTGACCAGCTCGGCCCGCACCGCCGCGCGCGCCGAGCGCAGGCGCTCGACCTCGGCGTCAAGCCGGTCCTCGTCGACCAGGTAATGGGATACATCGAGCGCAGCAGGCGCCAGCAAATGCGCGCGCCCGATGGCGACGCCGCGCGAGACCGGGATGCCGTGCAGGGCAAATGGCATGTACCGCTCCGTCAGGAACGTTTAAAAAGTCTGGCCAGGGCCAGCCACCATGGAAACGGTTTCAGGATGCGGCAAGCGGCCCCGGCCAGGTGCGCCGCGGCGTTCAGCGCCGCCGCATTTCATCCCGAATCGGCCTCCTACTCCCCTTCGCCGAAGCGATTGGCAATGAGCGCCAGCAACGCGTCCATGGCCTCTTGCTCATCGGGTCCGTCGATCTCGATGGTCACGGTAGAGCCGATGCCGGCGGCCAGCATCATCACGCCCATGATGCTTTTGGCGTCGACCTGCCGACCATTGCGCGACATCTTGACCTGACTGACGAAGTTGCCCGCCAGTTGCGTCAGCTTGGCGGAAGCCCGGGCATGCAGCCCAAGCTTATTGATTATGTTGGTGTCCCCTCTGCAGCATATTTGTCGGGATGATTTGCGATCTGGTTCTGGACGGTGGTGGAGCCTATCTGCAGCACACCCTGCGAGCCACCCGCCAGTGCCTTGAGAGCGAGCTGGTCGAGTTTCTCGGCACGGTAGCAAATGGCGCGCACCAGCATGGGAAGGTTGACGCCGGCAAGCACCTTGACGCGGCCCGGCTCGGCGAGACGGGCGGCAATGTTGGCCGGCGTGGCCCCAAAGATATCGGTCAACACCAGCGCGCCGTTGTCTTCGCTGACTTCGGCCAGGCGGCACCTGGCCTCGGCCAGCACGGCTGCGGGCTCGGCATCCGGCATGACATCAATCGCCTCGAGCCGTTGAGGCTGGCCGCAGTAGACATGGGCGGCGCAGTCGCGCAATGCCGATGCCAGGGGGGCGTGCGCGATGATCAGGATGCCTGCCATGGTGGTGAATCCGTTGGATTGACACGATTGTAGCAGGCACTCTGCCCGTGACTCAGCGCGAACGCGCCTGTACCGCGTGCTCGAGCGCGTCGATGAACATGGCGGCCACCTGGAACCCGGTCTGCTGCGTGATCTCCTGGAAGCACGTCGGGCTCGTCACATTGACCTCGGTCAGGTACTCGCCGATCACGTCCAACCCGACCAGCAGCAGACCTTGTTCCCAGAGGCCCGGCGCCAGCGCCTCGGCGATCTCGCGATCGCGCGCGGAGAGCTCCTGCGCCCGGCCAGTGCCGCCCGCGGCCAGGTTGCCGCGTACTTCGCCGTCCTTGGGAATGCGCGCCAGCGAATACGGCACGGGTACGCCGCCGATCAGCAGGATGCGCTTGTCGCCGTCCTTGATCTCGGCAATGTAGCGCTGCACCATCAGGGTCCGCGCGCCATCTTCCCCTAGCGTCTCGATGATGGCGCCAAGATTCAGGCCGTCCGCGCCAACCCGGAAGATACCCATCCCGCCCATGCCATCCAGTGGCTTTAGGATCACATCTCGATGCTCCGCGTGGAATGCGCGGATGCGGTCTGCATCCCGGGTAACGAGAGTCGGCGTGATGTATTCGGGATACTGGGCAATCGCCAGTTTCTCGGAATGGTCGCGGATTGCCCGTGGCTTGTTGAACACGTTGGCGCCCTGTGACTCGGCCAGTTCCAGCAGCCAGGTGCTGGTCACATATTCCATGTCGAAGGGCGGATCCTTGCGCATCAAGATCGCATCAAAGCCGGTCAGCGGCTGCAGGCTGGGCTCGCCCGCGCGGTACCAGTCATGGGCGTCGCCTGTTAGTTGCAGCGGGCGCACCACCGCCTCGACCTGGTGGGCCGAGAGCGACAGTTGCGACTGCAGGCAGGCAAACAGCTCATGGCCGCGCTCGACCGCCTCCACCATCATGGCGTAGGTCGAGTCCTTGTAGGTCTTGAAGGTGTCCAGCGGGTCGGTAATAAACAGAATGCGCATGTTGGCTCGTCCCGGTCGCAGCGTTTGTCTCAGAGAATCGGATTGGGGTCGGTCTTCTCGAGTTCCAGCGACGCCGCCAGCAATGCCAGCCGCGCCACCACACCATACATATAGAAACGGTTCGGCACGGCCGCGCCCGGCTTGGCATGGCTGTCCGGAATGCCGTTGGGCGCGAACGCCAGCGGCACGAAATGCGCGCCCGGCGCATTCAGGTTCTCGTCGTTGCCGCGGCCGGTATGGACGCGGTAGAAACCACCGACCACATAGCGGTCGATCATGTACACCACTGGCTCGGCCACCGCCTCGTTGACCTTCTCGAAGGTGTGCACGCCTTCCTGGATGATGACGTCGTTGACCTCGAGGCCTTCCTTGACGACGCTCATCTTGTTGCGTTCCTTTCGGTTCAGCCCCTTGATCTCGGACGCATCCTTGATGGTCATGATGCCCATGCCATAGGTGCCGGCATCGGCCTTGACCACCACATACGGCGTTTCCTTGATGCCGTACTCGCGGTACTTCTTGGCGATCTTCTTGAGCACGCCTTCGACCGAGTCGGCCAGCGCCTCCTCGCCAATGCGCTCATGGAAATCGATGCCACCGCACTTGGCGAAGTACGGGTTGACCATCCACGGATCGACGTCGATCAGCTTGGCGAACTTCTTTGCCACTTCATCGTAGGCCGAGAAATGGCTCGATTTGCGGCGCGTCGACCAGCCCGCGTGCAGCGGCGGCAGCAGGTATTGCTCGTTGATGTTCTCCAGGATCGGGGGAATGCCGGCGGAGAGATCGTTGTTGAGCAGGATCGAGCAGGGATCGAAGTCCTTCAGGCCCAGCCGGCGGCCGCGCGCGCCCAGGCGGGCCAGCGGCTCCACCACCAGCGTCTGGCCGTCGGGCAGCTCGATCGGGGTGGGTTCAGTGATGTCTTCGGACAGCGAGCCCAGGCGCACGTTGAGGCCCGCCTGGCGCATGATCAGCGACAGCCGCGCCACATTCTGCAGGTAGAACATGTTACGGGTGTGGCGCTCGGGGATCAGCAGCAGGTTCTTGGCGTCGGGGCAGATCTTCTCGATCGCCGCCATGGCCGCCTGGACTGCCAGCGGCAGCATTTCAGGTGCCAGGTTGTTGAACCCGCCCGGGAACAGGTTGGTGTCGACCGGGGGCCAGCTTGAAGCCGGCATTGCGCAGGTCGACCGAACAGTAGAACGGAGGCGTATGTTCCTGCCATTCCAGCCTGAACCAGCGCTCAATGGACGGCGTCGCGTCCAGGATCTTTTTTTCCAGCTCGAGCAGCGGACCGTTCAGCGCGGTGATGAGATGCGGGACCATAAACATCCTATTGATCGTCTTTATCGTTCGCCCAGATTGTAGAGGAACGGCCAATTGGCTGCTGGCGCTACCTGAATAAGCATATGCGAGCGCCGGCACAAGGGATAAGGGATACGGATATGGGGATGGAGGCCCGGAATAAAAGGGGGAGGCCCCAGGAGGAATCCGAAGCGCCTCCGGGAGGCCTGCCAGCAGGGCCTGGAGGGAAAAAAAAAGCGCGACCGGAGCCGCGCTTTCAAATGGCCTGACAGATACGGGGAGCGTTCTGCAGGTGGAGGAAACTGCCTCAGTGGCACTGTATGTGCGCTCCCCCGCAAAGACAATTGAAGCTTTTTAAGATCGGATTTAAGCACTTTACGAAAACGCCGCCGGCTCCGCTTTCCACCTCGGCCATCCGCCCACGGCGGACGCCAGGAATGAAAAAAGCCCGGCACAAGGCCGGGCGAAACTCCTGAGAGAAGATTCCCAATCAGCTCTCCAGCACAACACCTTTACGATCAGGCCTCATACGCGGTCTCGCCGTGCGAGGTGATGTCCAGACCCTCGCGCTCTTCTTCTTCCGGCACCCGCAGGCCGATCAGCATATCCACCAGCTTGAAGGCCACGAAGGCGACCACCCCCGACCACACGATGGTGGTGAGCACGCCTTGGAGCTGGATCCACACCTGGCCCATGATCGAATAGTCGTCCGAGACCTTGTTGGCCACGTAGTCATAGATACCCGTGCCGCCCAGGCTCGGCGCGGCGAACACGCCGGTCAGGAGCGCACCCAGGATGCCGCCCACGCCGTGCACGCCGAAGACGTCCAGGGAGTCATCCATGCCCAGCAGCTTCTTCAGGCCGGTCACGCCCCACAGGCACAGCAGGCCGGCAGCGATGCCGATCACGATCGAGCCCATCGGGCCGACGAAGCCGGCCGCCGGGGTGATGGCCACCAGGCCAGCCACTGCGCCCGAAGCGCCGCCCAGCATCGAGGGCTTGCCCTTGCTGACCCATTCGCCGAAGGTCCAGGACAGCACTGCGGCGCAGGTCGCCAGCAGGGTGTTGACGAAGGCCAGCGCAGCCGAGCCGTTGGCTTCCAGCGCCGAGCCGGCGTTGAAGCCGAACCAGCCGAACCACAGCAGCGAGGCGCCCACCATGGTGAAGGTCAGGCTGTGCGGACGCAGGGCTTCGCGGCCGAAACCAATGCGCTTGCCGAACATGAAGGCACCCACCAGGCCGGCCACGGCTGCATTGATGTGCACCACCGTGCCACCAGCGAAGTCGAGCGCGCCCTTCTGGAACAGCCAGCCGCCCTTGGCCGTGGCAGCCGCGCCGGCTGCCGCGTCGGTGTACAGGTCAGGACCAGGCCAGAACCAGACCATATGGGCCATCGGGATGTACGAGAAGGTGAACCACAGCACCACGAAGACCAGCACCGCCGAGAACTTGGCACGTTCCGCGAAAGCGCCGATGATCAGGCCGCAGGTAATGGCTGCGAAGGCACACTGGAATGCGAAGTAAGCCAGTTCCGGGACCACCACGCCCTTGGAGAACGTGGCTGCCACGGCATCGACATTGAGCCCCTTCATGAAGAGCCGGTCGGTGCCGCCAAAGAAGGCGTTACCCTCGGTGAAGGCGAAGCTGTAGCCATAGATGGCCCACAGCAGCGACACCAGCGAGAAGATCACCAGGCACTGCATCAGCACCGACAGCATGTTCTTCGAGCGGACCAGGCCGCCGTAGAACAGTGCCAGGCCAGGCAGCGTCATCAGGATCACGAAGGCCGTGGAGACCAGCAGCCAGGCGGTATCGCCCTTGTTGGGCACCGGTGCCGGCGCTGCGCGGGGGCGGCAGCCCCTGCAGGCGCAGTTGCAGCTGCCGCGGGAGCAGTTGCAGATGCGGCGGCAGCGGGGGCAGCTGCAGGTGCGGCGGTAGCGGCGGCCGGCGCGGAGGCTTCAGCCGCGGGCTTGTCCTGCGCCACGGCGTGGGTGGACAGGCCGATGCCGGCCGTGCCCAGGGCCAGCGCCATGGCGCCGGTTGTCAGGATGCGCTTGAACCAGGATTTCATTGTGATTAACCTCTTGTCGTTGGGCTGTGCGTCACAGCGCGTCGCCGCCGGTCTCGCCGGTACGAATGCGGATGACCTGCTCGATCGGTGCGACAAAGATCTTGCCGTCGCCAATCTTGCCGGTGCGCGCCGATTTCTCGATCGCCTCGATGGCCCGGTCGACCACGTCGTCCGGGACGGCCACTTCGATCTTCACCTTGGGCAGGAAATCGACGATGTATTCCGCGCCCCGGTACAGCTCGGTATGGCCCTTCTGGCGACCGAAGCCCTTGACTTCAGTCACGGTGATGCCGGACACACCCACGTCCGAGAGCGCTTCGCGCACCTCGTCGAGCTTGAACGGCTTGATGACGGCGATGATCAGTTTCATCCGATTTCTCCTCTGAGCGGGACGGCCCGGCCTCTCGTCCGGCGTCCGCTCAACCTGATGCGTGTTTAGAAAGTCTTGGTGATCGAAGCCCAGGCGGTAGCCTTGCCGACGTAGCGGCCATACGAGTTGGTGTAGGCCGACTTGTGCGCATTGGTGTCGATGTAAGCGATCGCCAGCGCGAAGCCCTTGCCCAGGTCCTTGGTCAGCCCAAGCTTCCAGTCCGTGTACGAGGCGCTGTTCACGTGCTTCACGTTCTGGTAGCCGACGTGGGCATTGAGCGTCAGGTCCCAGAAGTTCAGCGGCACGTTGGCCGACAGGTCGGCGTAGTAGCTGTACTTGCTGTCCGCGAAGCCGAACAGGTTGGTCAACGCCTGCGAGTACTTGAAGAACACCGGGCCAGCGCCGGCGCCGACATACAGTTCCGTGGTGTACGGGCGCGTGAAGCCGGTCGGGTAATCGCCCGGGTAGTAGTACTGCAGCACGCCCGCGTCATAGTTCCACTCCAGGCCGGCCAGCGTCACCGTGTTCTTGAAGCCGCCGTAGAAGTCCATCTCGATCGGCGCCGAGACTTTCGGATTGCTGTCGCCGAGCCAGCTGATGCTCGAGTTCCAGTTACCCACGTAGAAGCCGCTCGAATGCGCGTAGTCGAACCCACCCTGGATGGCCGGGCGGCGGTTGCTCTGCATCAAGCCGCGATAGCGATACTCGCTGGCGAGCGTCACGTTGGCGGTGAAGGTGTGCGGCGAGACCTCGGCGGCGGCGGCGGCGGCGGCGTCGGTAGGCGCACCGCCCTCCTGCGCACTGCTCTGGGCGAAAGCGGCGGGGGCGAGCCCGCAAAGCACAACTGCACTGGCGCTGACTGCAAGGGCCAACTTCTTCATGGATTAGTTCTCCTTTTCCTCTGGCTCGGTACTCGTGTGTTTGAAAGTAATTTGTAGAACGAGGCTCCTGTCACCATTACTGCAACTGCCGTGCCAGGTCGAAACCGAGACATGAGGCCGTCATTTTGTGCTCAAAAAAGCACCAAAATAGACGAGGCCGACCGTCTCCTAGCGAACATACTGGCGTTAAAAGGTGTTACCAGCCCGCGCTGGCGCTTTCCCGGGGACGCTTGAAGCGTGATAATCGGCCCATGCCGGCGGCAAGTGCCGTGCGCGCACCGCGTTTGTCCGCACACCGTTGCGGTGCACCGCGATGCAGCACCCGGAGTCCGCCCACACAGTTATTCGCACCAAGCCGGTGCAAAAGGAGATCCACGATGAAACCGACCGATCTGTTCAATGATTTCCAGGCCAAGATCAGCGAAGCCCTGCGCAATTCGCCCGCCAAGGACATCGAGAAAAACGTCCGCAGCATGATGACCCAGGGGTTTTCCAAGCTCGACCTGGTCACCCGCGAGGAATTCGACGTGCAATCGCAGGTGCTGGCGCGCACCCGCGCGCGCCTCGAAGAACTCGAAGCCCGCGTGCTGGCACTGGAAAGCCGCTCGGCTGGCGGGTCTGACACCCCCGTTTCGGGCTGAGACCCTTGCCGCGTACCGTGCATGCCCGACGGGTCCTGTGACCCAGGGCAACGTCCCCGAACGCCAGAATGGCCGCCGTAATCCGGCGGCCATTTTCGTTAACACTTCCTTGATGCTTTTCGGAGTGAGATGAGCCTCGCCCTCCTGCGCAGCCGGGCGCTGACCGGCCTCGAGGCACCGCTGGTATCGGTCGAGGTGCACCTGGCCAACGGCCTGCCCGCATTCAATATCGTGGGGCTGGCCGATACCGAGGTGCGTGAAAGCCGCGAGCGGGTGCGCGCGGCGATCCTCAACAGCGGCCTCGAATTCCCCAGCCGGCGGATCACGGTCAACCTGGCACCCGCCGACCTGCCCAAGGAATCCGGGCGCTTCGACCTGCCGATCGCGCTTGGCATCCTGGCCGCGAGCGGCCAGGTCCCGCTGGACGGCCTGGGCGCCAGCGAGTTCGCCGGCGAGCTGTCCCTGTCCGGCGAGCTGCGTCCGGTACGCGGGGCGCTGGCCATGGCCATGGGCCTGGGGCGCGACAACGCGGCGCGGCAAGCCGCGGGCGAAGGCCCTGCGCGCAGCTTCGTGGTGGCGGCGGAAAACGCACCCGAAGCGGCCCTGATCGACGACATAGCGGTCTATGCGGCGCGCTCCCTGCTGGAAGTCTGTGCTCACCTTGGGCCACTGCCTGAAAACCGGCTTGCGCGCGCGGAGCCGCTGGTGGAGATCGCCGCGGGAGACCCGGCCGGGCCGGACATCCGGGACGTCCGCGGACAGGCGCAAGCGCGCCGCGCCATGGAGATCGCGGCCGCGGGGCAGCACTCGGCCTTGCTGGTCGGGCCGCCAGGCTCCGGCAAGTCCATGCTGGCTCAGCGCTTTCCCGGCCTGCTGCCGCCCATGACACTGGACGAAGCACTGGAAGCCGCCGCGGTGCAGAGCCTGACCACCGCCGGCTTCCATGCGGCCCGCTGGCGCGAGCGGCCTTTCCGCTCGCCACACCACACCGCGTCGGCGGCAGCGCTGGTGGGCGGCGGCAGCAATCCTCGTCCGGGCGAAATTTCACTGGCGCACCAGGGCGTGTTGTTTCTGGATGAACTACCGGAATTCGACCGCCGGGTACTGGAGGTCCTGCGCGAACCGCTCGAGTCGGGCCGCGTCACCATCTCGCGCGCCACGCGCCAGGCCGATTTCCCTGCCCGTTTCCAGTTTGTCGCCGCCATGAATCCCTGCCCCTGCGGCTACCTGGGGCACCCGTCGCGCCCGTGCCGGTGCACGCCGGACCAAGTGCTGCGCTACCAGTCCAGGCTGTCCGGGCCCCTGCTCGACCGCATCGACCTGCAAGTCGAGGTGCCGGCCCAGGACCAGCAGGAAATGCTTGATGGCCCGGCCGGTGAGCCCAGCGCCCAGGTGCGCCAGCGTGTACTGGCCGCCCGCGCGCTGCAGCAGGCGCGCCAGGGCAAACCCAACGCGGCCCTCTCCGGGCGCGAAATCGACGAGCACTGCCCGCTCGCGCCCGAGGCACAGGCATTGCTGCGCAGCGCCATGACCAAGCTGGCGTGGTCGGCGCGCGCCTATTTCCGGGCGCTGAAGATCGCCCGCACGATTGCCGATCTAGAGGCCGCCGAGCTGTTGCAGCCAAGCCATGTCGGTGAGGCTATCCAGTACCGGCGCGCGCTGCGCACGCCGTAGCCATCATGCCCGGCGCGGCGGCACGGCTACCGGGGGTTCCGTTGGGGGTGGCGGCTCTTCGATCGGAGGGAGGTCGGGCGGCACGCCCGGGGGCAGCGGATCCTCGGCCGGTGGCACGGTGTGGACCGGCCGCGCGTGCAATGGAGCCTGCTGGGGGGAAGAGCTTCGCATTGCTGGCCTCCAATCGGGTTGTCTTCGTCTTACCCTATTGAAGCAAACGCATCCGTTGGAAGCCAGCGATAGATATCGTGAGCAATGGATCGATGAATCGGGCCAGCGGGGAACCGGCCCTGGCACTTCACGCCGGATGGCGCCTGACGAAGAACAGCGCCGCGCCAACGGCCACCAGCACGCTGCCGAAGATCCGGTTCTGCCAGCGCACCGCGCGCGCATTGCGGAACAGGCCGCGCATGTCGCTAGCCATCAGCGCGTATCCGTGGATCACCACCAGGTCCACACCGCACATGGTCGCGGCCAGGATGGCAAGCTGGGGCCCGAGCGCGTGGGCGGGATCGATGAACTGCGGCAACACCGCCACCATGAAGATGATGCCCTTGGGGTTGGTCACATTGGTCAGCAGGCCCGTGGCAAAACGGCGGCGCGGGCTCAGCGCGGCAACGCGCGGCGCTTCCGTGCCCTGCGCGGCATCGTCCTGGCCGCCGTCCACCCGTGCGCGCCATTGCTGCACGCCGATGTAGATCAGGTAGAGCGCACCGATCGTCTTGACCACAGCGAAGGCATGCTCGGAGGCCACCAGCAGCGCGCCCAGGCCGCCGCCGGCCACCAGCAGGATGATGACCAGCCCGGTCTGCAAGCCAAAGATCGTGGTGGTGGTCTTGCGCAGCCCATAGGACAGGCCATGGCTCATCGACAGCACCGCGCCGGAACCCGGCGACACGGCAATCACCCAACAGGCCGCGAAATAGGCCAGCCAAACATCCCAACGCATTGCGTTACTCCCTGGAAATAATCTGTCTTGAAATCTGTGTTTAAGCTTGGAGCGCTCGGCTCAGTCGGCTCAGTCAGCTCAGAACGGATGGAAACCGGTCAGGAACTGGTCGATCTGTTCCGCCTGGCGCTGGTCGCGCGCAGCCTCTCCCGCCTCCAGCACGACCGCCTGGTAGACGTGCACGCCCGACGCCACCAGCCGCGCGGTCAGCCTGCGTGGCGACTGGTCCTGGGGCGATACCGCGGCCACCTGCAGCTCCACGCCCTCTAGTGCCACTGCCGGCGATGCGGCCGACATCACCGTCACCTTGCGGGTCTTGACCGCGTCGGCGGGATGCGGCCCGAGGTTGCCGAGCAGGCCATTCTGCATGGAATCCAGCGCCGCCTGCCGCAACTCGGCGTCATCGGCGGGCAAGGTCACCACGCCCACGGCGAACAAGGTCTCGTCGACCCGGGCCGCGTCCATCGTCATGGGCAGCTTGCGCCCGGCAATCGCCACCTCGCGCGCGGCGCCGGACGGCTTGCCGGGATAAAGCGCCGCGTAGGCGCCTTCGTTAGACTGGATGGTGCGCCAGTCATAGCGAGGCGAACAGGCGATCAGCCCGGCGCCGAGCGCCCCCAGGACGATGGCTTTGGCAAGCGGGGACCGCGACAAACGGAAATACCGGGGAAACCAGACGTAGGGCATCAGGGCGGCGAATGCGGAAATAAGCCGCTATTATCGTGGAACCCGCGTGCCAGCGCTCATCCACATTGCCTGCCAATGCAAACCCAGCCATCCATCCGGCTAATGCAGTCATCCTTCCGGGGTGTCTTTGGCACCGCACGCCGTCATGGCGCGGCGATGCTTGGCGCCATGCTGGTTGCAGCAAGCACGAGCGCCATGGCCGCCACGGCCCACCTGCCCCCAGCCAACGACCTGGCCACCCAGGCCGCGGCGGCGGCAAGCCAGGGCGAGCCCTTGGTCGTGCTGGTGACGCTGCCCGGCTGCGTCTACTGCGAAACGGTGCGCCGCAACTATCTCGGCCCGCAGGCCGCGGCGGGCGAAATCGTGGCGCGCGAGCTCGACATGACCGCCGACACGCCGCTGCGCAACGCCGATGGCAGCATGACCACGGCGCGGGAATGGGCCCGCAGCCGCAATGTGGCTGTAGCGCCCACGGTGCTCTTCCTCGACGCGCGCGGCCGCTCCCTGGCCACGCCGCTGCGCGGCATGCAGCCCGACTTCTATGGCGCCTACCTGGAGCAGGCGCTGGACCAGGCCCGCTCGGCCTTGGCAAGCAAGACGCATTAAGGCGCACGAAGGCGCACCCCGCTGCGGCCAATCGCCGCATCCGCGGCGGCTCGGCGAATGCGTCCGGCAGCATCCCGGCAGCGGCAGTAGAATGGTGGCTTGTCTGACCTGTCGGCGAGCATCATGACGACCTCCGTTTCTCCCCCCACCCCGGCAAGCCCCGCCTCGCGCAAGCTCTGGCCGGCCGTCGCCGCCGTGCTGCTGGTTGCCGTGCTGGGCTGGTTCGGATACCGCGCCATCGCGCCCGCCAATGCGGCGCCGCCCGCCACGTTCACGCTGCTGTCGGGTGAAAAGGTCAGCACCGCCGATCTCAAGGGCAAGGTCTACCTGGTCAACTTCTGGGCGACCAGCTGCGTCACCTGCGTCAAGGAAATGCCGGACATGGTCCGCACCTATGACAAGTTCAAGGGCAAGGGCCTGGAATTCGTGGCCGTGGCAATGAGCTATGACCCGCCCATGTACGTGATGAATTATGCGCAAACGCGCAAGCTGCCGTTCAAGGTGGCGATGGATTCCGACGGCGCTGCGGCCAAGGCCTTCGGCGAGGTGCAACTGACCCCGACCACCTTCGTGATCGACAAGGACGGCCACATCCTCAAGCGCTATGTGGGCGAGCCCGAGTGGGACGCACTGCACAAGCTGCTCGACGGCGCGCTCGCCAAGGCGGCCTGAGCCGCCGCCCGGCCCACCTCCCCCGCCTAGAAAGGTGCCTTCCATGGCACCTTTTTTTATTACCGGGCGCCGTCGGGCAATGCCCGGCTTGCGCAGCCCGGCTGTATGGATATACAGTTACCGGCAGCTTTCCCCGCCCATGCCGGCCAGCGCACTTGCGCGCCGTGCATCCCCAAAGGCCCCTGCCCAGTGTTACTCGATCCCGATCCCAGCGCCGTGCTTTGCCAACGGCGCGGGGCGCGCAGCGCTCACGTGGTCGGGCACCTTCCACGCTATCGGTGCACGCCTGCTACGCGAATACGCCGAGACGCTGGGCCTGTCGCCCAGCTTCACCATCTGCGATCGTGGCGACGCGGCCGACCTGATGAACGTGGTGCGGCACGACCTGGGCCTGTCCGCGCAGGCCTCGCGGTTCCCGCGCAAAGAAACCTGCTTGTCGATCTACTCGCGCGTGGTCAACACGCAGGCGCCGCTCGAAGATGTGCTCAAGCAATGGTTCCCGCGCTACGCCATGTGGACCGATGCGCTGCGCGGACTATTTGCCGGCTATGTGCAAGCCAAGCAAAAGCAGCAGGTGCTCGACTACGACGACCTGCTGCTCTACTGGGCGCAGGCACTGGCCGAGCCCGCGCTGGCGCAGGACATGGGCGCGCGCTTCGACCACGTGCTGGTGGACGAATACCAGGACACCTGGTGGACGAATACCAGGACACCAATGCGCTGCAAGCCGCCATCCTGCTCGCGCTCAAGCCCGACGGGCGCGGCCTGACGGTGGTAGGCGACGACGCCCAGTCGATCTATGCCTTCCGTGGCGCCACGGTGCGCAATATCCTCGATTTCCCCGCCCGGTTCACGCCGGCCGCGGACATGGTCACGCTGTCGCAAAACTACCGCTCCACCCAGCCCATCCTGGCCGCCGCCAACGCGGTGATCGGCCTGGCGGCAGAGCGCTATACCAAGGACCTGTGGTCCGCGCGCGGCTCGGCCGAGAAGCCGGAGATCGTCGTGGTCAACGACGAGGCGGACCAGGCGCGCTATGTGGTCGAGCAGATCCTGGCGCGGCGCGAGGCCGGGCTGGCACTCCTGTCGCAGGCGGTGCTGTTCCGCGCCGCCGACCACAGCGCGCAGCTGGAGATCGAACTGGTCCGGCGCAACATCCCGTTCGTGAAGTTCGGTGGCCTGAAATTCCTGGAATCCACGCACGTGAAGGATGTGCTGGCGGTAGTGCGCTGGCTGGAGAATCCGCGTGACCGCATGGCCGGCTTTCGCAGCCTGCAGCTGTTGCCGGGCGTCGGGCCCAAGACTGCCGCGCGCGTGCTCGACGCGGTGGAAATCGCCACCGAGCCGCTCTTTGCCCTGGATTCCTTTGAGGCGCCTCCAGCCGCGGCCGAAGCCTGGCCCGACCTGCTGACGCTGGCGCGCAGCCTGATGGCCCCGGCCGCGCCGTGGCCCTCTGCCTTTGAGCAAGTGGTGACGTGGTACCAGCCGCACCTTGAACGCCTGCACGACGACGCTCCCGCACGCGCCGCCGACCTGCAGCAACTGGAGCGCATCGCCGCCACCTACGCATCGCGCGAGCGCTTCCTGACCGAGCTCACGCTCGACCCGCCGGACGCATCGAGCGACGAGTCCGGCGTGCCGCTGCGCGACGAGGACTACCTGATCCTGTCCACCATCCACTCGGCCAAGGGCCAGGAATGGAAGGCCGTCTACGTGCTCAACGCGGTCGACGGCTGCCTGCCTTCGGACCTGGCCACCGGCACCACCGAGGAAATCGAGGAAGAGCGCCGCTTGCTCTACGTGGCCATGACCCGGGCCCGCGACCACCTCGACATCGTGGTGCCGCAGCGCTTCTACGTGCACCAGCAGACCGCCTACGGCGATCGCCACGTCTACGCCTCACGCACGCGCTTCCTGCCTAACCGCGTAATGCCGCTGTTCCACAGCCGGTCCTGGCCCCCGCCCCCGCCGGTGGCGGATGCGCCGGCCAAGGCGCCGCTGCCCAAGCTGGACCTGGCCGGCCGCATGCGCGATATGTGGAAATAAGGCAGCGCGAATGAGGCGGCAGTGCCTCAGCTGACGGCCGCGCCCGCCGCACGCGCCACCGCCACCAGCGCACCGGCGCGCAGCTGCGCGGCAATGGCTTCGATGTCGTCCGTCATATAGCGATCCATCGCCAGGAACGGCACGCGCTCGCGCACGAAAGCGAAGACCGCGCGGCCTGCCGACGACAGGCTGTCCACCGCGCCGGCCAGCTCGGCGGCCTGGCAGGCCGCGAGCAATTCCACGGCAAGGATGTACTGGTTGTTGTCGATGATGCGGCGTGCATTGCGCGCGCCGATCAGGCCCATGCTCACCACATCCTGGTTGTCGCCGTTGGACGGCACGCTCTGGATACTGGCCGGGCTGCAGATCGTGCGGTTCTCGGCGATCAGCGCGGTGGCCGGATATTGCGCGCCGGCAAACCCGCAGCTCAAGCCCTCGTTGGCGGCCGCCAGGAACGCCGGCAAGCCATTGTTCAGGTGCGGGCTGAGCAGGCGGTTGAGGCGGCGCTCCGACACCACCCCAAGCTGCGTGGCCGCGATGGCGAGGAAGTCCATGGCGAACGCCACTTGCTGGCCGTGGAAGTTGCCGCCGTGGAACAACTCGCCGTCGTCGAAGAACAGCGGGTTGTCGTTGGAGGAATTCAGCTCGCGCTCCACCACCGTGGCGCAATGGCCGAGCGTGTCGCGCACCGCCCCGAGCACCTGCGGAATGCAGCGCAGCGTGTAGGCCTTCTGGATGAACACGCCGGTGCCGGTGTTCTTTTCATCGCCGGCGCGCGTCTTCATTTCTCCCGCCAGCTGGCCATGCCCGGACAGGCGCGTGGAACCCGCCAGCAGCGCGCGCAGGTTGGCCGCCGATTGCACCTGGCCCGGATGCGGCTTGGCGATGTCGTGGCCGTGGGTCATGAAGGCGTCGGCCGAGGCATTGAGCCCTTCCAGCGCCAGCGCCGCGATGATCTCCGCCTGCGTTACCTGCGCGCGCATGGTTTCCAGCAGCAGGCACGCCACGCCGGTCATGGCCGAGGTGCCGTTGATCAGGGCCAGCCCCTCCTTGTGGGACAGCTTGATCGGCTCGATCCCGTGCTCGCGCAACACCTGCGCGGTGGGCGCGGTGGTGCCGTCGGCCAGCAGCACCTTGCCTTCGCCGATCAGCGTGATGGCGATATGCGATAGCGGCGCGAGGTCGCCGCTGGCGCCGAGCGAGCCCACCTGCGGCACGGCCGGCGTGATACCGGCATCCAGGTAGCGCAACAGTTGCTCGATCACCAGCGGGCGCACCGCCGAGTAGCCGCGTGCCAGCGCATTGGCGCGCGCGACCATCATGGCGCGCACTTCCTCGCGCCCGAACAGGGCCCACGCCGGCGCAGTGGCTGCGCAGATATCCACCCAGTTGTGCACCAGCTCGCCAAAGCCGGTGGACACGCCGTAGATGGGGATATTGGACGCCTCGAAGCGCGCACGCGCATCCGCCACATGGGCGCGTGCCGCCTCGTCCAGGCTGGCCGGGCGCAGGCCCTGCGCCACCAGCGCCAGCGCGGCGGCGGTGAGTTGCTGGCCATCGACCTCGACGGCCGCGCCGTGCTGGCGGCTGGATGCGTACTGGCGGGATACCTCGTTCATTGCGTGTTCCGGGTGAGCTGTTCGGGCACGCGAGTGTATCAAGAGATGTTGACGCAAGGCGCGCGGCGGTCGGTCCGCCCGGAGACGCGGGAGGCGCAGGAGGCGCAGGAGGCGCTACAGTCCGTAGCGCTTGATCTTGTCGTACAGCGTGGCCTTGCCCACCTGCAACAGGTCCGCCGCCTGGCTGACCGCGCCGCCGGTGCGCGCCAGCGTATCGGCGATGACGGCGCGCTCGTAGTGCTCCATGCGCTCCTTGAGCGGCGTGGAGTCATCGAGCGCATCGGCGCGCGTGCCGCCTTCGGGCACGCCCAGCACCAGGCGATCGGCGGCGTTGCGCAGCTCGCGCACGTTGCCGGGCCAGGCGCGCTGCATCAGCGCCTGGCGCTGCAGCTCGGAGAGGATGGGCGCGGGGCGCTGGTAGCGCACCGCCGCCACCAGCATGAAATGCTCGAACAGCGCAACGATGTCCTCGCGCCGCTCGCGCAGCGGCGGCAG
>NZ_AHJE01000047.1 GCF_000243095.1 Cupriavidus basilensis OR16
AACGAGAACAAGGACGACCTGATCTCCGCCTGCTTCGACCACATGTTCGCGGTGATCCGGGATGCGCAGTCGAAGGTGGAGGACGGCCCGGGCACCGGCTGGGACAAGCTGTGCGCGATCTCCCGCGCGCTGGTCGGCTATCAGTTTTCCAGCCAGGGGCCGTTGTTGCGGCTGACCATCTATGGTGCGCTGCCCGAGGAGATGCGCAAGGAGAAGATGCTGACGATGAACCGTCTGTCGGCGCGCTTTGCGCGGTTCCTGGTGCAGGGGATGCAGGATGGGTCGATCCGGGCGCTGGACCAGTCGATCGCTTCGCTGCAGGTCAATGGCATGATCAATGCCGCGGTGGAGTTGCGGCGGTGGGTGCCGGATGCTTGCGCGGAGAACGCGGCGGATCTGTTTATCCGGCCGTTGTTTCTGGGGATATTTTCAGAGGCGTGAGCGCCAGCACGTGGCCTGATCCAGCGGCGGCCGGCTCCGCGCTGGCTCCGGCATCGGCATCAGCCCTCCAGATGGCAGGCGACCATCTGCCCGTCCCCCCCCGGGGATTCGCATATAGCGTGTCCCGGCTGGCGATCTCGACAATGCGGCCGAGGTACATCACGGCGATGCGGTCGCTGATGTGGCGGACCACGGCCAGGTCGTGGGCAATGAAGACGTAGGTCAGGCCGAGGCGGCGCTGCAATTCCATGAACACGTTGACCACCTGCGCCTGGATCGATACGTCTGGATCGATACGTCCAGCGCGGAGACGGGTTCGTCGCAAACGATCAGGCTCGGCTCGACAGCCAGCGCGCGGGCAATGCCGATGCGCTGGCGCTGGCCGCCCGAGAACTCGTGCGGGTAGCGGTCCGCCATATAGGGCAGCAGCCCGACCATCTGCAGCAGCTCCGCAATGCGGTCGCGATAGCGCTCGCGGTCGTTGGCCATGCCGTGCACTTCCAGCGGCTCGCCGATGATGTCGCAGACCTTCATGCGCGGGTTCAGGGAGCCGAACGGGTCCTGGTAGACCATCTGCACACTGCGCCGGAAGTGTCTTTCCTGCGCCTTGCTGAAGGTGGAGAAATCGTCGCCGTCAAAGGCGATGCGCCCGCCGCTGGCGGCCAGCATCTTGATGATGGCGAGGCCGGTCGTGGACTTCCCGCAGCCGCTCTCGCCGACCAGGCCCAGCGTCTCGCCGCGCCTGAGCGTGAACGACACGCCATCTACGGCCCTGACCGAGCCCACCTGCCGCTTGATGAAGACGCCCTTGGTCACCGGGAAATGGACCTTGAGGTTCTCGACGCGCAGGATCTCGTCACCGATCTTGCCGTGCTGGCGAGCGGCAGGCATCGCCAGCGCCTCAGTTGCGGTCATGGTCATGGTCATGGTCATGGAGGAAGCATGCCTTGAAGTGGTTCGTGCGCACGGGACGCAGCGCGGGGCGCGACAAGCCACATGGTTCGGTGGCCAGCTTGCATCGCGGCATGAAGGCGCATCCGGGGGGCAGCGCCGTAAGGTCGGGCGGCTGGCCGTCGATCGGCACCAGCGGCTGCCGCGTATCGCCATCGATGCGCGGCACCGAGGCCATCAGGCCGCGCGTGTAGGGGTGCGCGGGATGGCCATAGAGCTCGCGCGCGGTCGCGGTCTCGACCACGCGTCCGCCGTACATCACGGCCACGCGATCGGCGTAGCGCGCCACCACGCCCAGGTCGTGCGTGATGAGGACCAGCGCCGTATCCGACTGGCTGGCGAGGTCCTTGAGCAGGTCGAGGATCTGCGCTTGCACCGTGACGTCAAGCGCGGTGGTGGGTTCGTCCGCAATGATCAGTTGCGGCTTGCAGGCCAGCGCCATGGCAATCATGGCGCGCTGGCGCATGCCCCCGGAGAACTGGTGTGGATAAGCGCCCAGCCGGCTCTGCGGCTCGGGGATCTGCACCTTGCCAAGCAGCTCGCCGGCGATGCCGAGGGCCGTCTTCCACGGCATGCCCTGGTGCAGGTTGATCGGCTCGGCGATCTGCTTGCCCACCGTGAGCGCCGGGTTCATCGAGGACATCGGCTCCTGGAAGATCATTGCGATCCGGTTGCCGCGAATCGCGCGCATTTTTGCCGGGCTGAGCTTGAGCAGGTCCTGCCCGTCGAAGAGGATCTCGCCCGATTCGATACGGCCGGCCGGGCTCGGGATCAGGCCCAGGATCGACAGCGCGGTCACGCTTTTCCCGGAGCCGGATTCGCCAACGATGGCCAGCGTCTCGCCGGGGGCGACGTCGAACGAGACCTGGTCCACTGCCGTGACCACGCCGCGGTCGGTGCGAAAGCGCGTGGTCAGCTGGTTCACCTGCAGGATCGGCTGCGTCATGCGGGCCTCCTTTCATGGAGCAAGGGAATCAAAAACCCATTTTCTTCTTCATGTCCTGGTCGACCCACATCCGCGCGTAGATCGGGCCGGGCCGTACCGCGCCCGCGCGCAGCTCGGCGTTGTAGTTCTTCACCCAGGGCCACCATGCGGTGTACTGGTAAGGCGTCGGCAACCAGATATACGGCGCATCCGCAAGCACATCGCGCGTGAGCGAGCGCAAGGCTTCCTGCCGGCGGCCAAGGTCGCGCATCTGGAAGGCTTCATTGACACGCTGCTCGTACTTGGGGTCGCCCCACTGCGCGGCGTTCCAGACCTGGCCCTTCACAAAGCTCTTGCGGATCGTGGTGGTCGGGTTGGTATGGCCGTTGCTCATCAGGTAGCCGGGCGCGTTGGTCTTGGTGGTCATGGCCGACAGGAACGCGCCGTACTCCATTGGCTGGATCTCGATGCGCACGCCAACCTGCTCCAGGTAGGCACCGATCAGCGGCAGCAGTTCCAGGTGCTCGGGCTGGCAGGCGCAGACCTGCACCTTGAAGGTGAAGCCCTTCGCGTAACCGGCCTCGGCCAGCAGCTTGCGTGCCTTGTCCGGGTTGTAGCTGAACAGCTCCTTCACCGACTCGGGCATGGCGCTCAGCGGCTCGAAGTAGCCGGTGTAGTCCGGATGCTGCGGATAGGCGAACAGCTCGGCATTGCCGCCGTAGAACTGCTTGACGATCTCCTGCTTGTTGACTGCCATGTTCAGCGCGCGCCGCACGCGCAGGTCGTTGAACGGCTTGGTGTCAACGCGCAGCGCCACGTACTGGCCATTGGTCGACAGCCAGCGCGACCACTTGAGCGCGGGCGCGTTCTTCTTGAGCTCGTCGACCGCGGTCCAGCGCACGTACTCGAGCACATCCAGCTTGCCGGTGCGCAGCATGGTGTTGCGCGTGGACTCGTCCTTGACCGTGCGCAGCACGACCTTGTCGACGAAGGGCAGCTTGTAGTCCTTGCCGCCGATCCTGTCGCTATCCCAGTACTGCCCGTTCCTGGTATAGGTGCTGGACGTGCCCTGCACGAAATTGCTCAGCAGGAAGGGCCCGCTGCCGTTCACGTTCTTCCAGTTGCCGGCGCCAGCAGCCGCCACTTCCTTGGGCATGATGCCGGAGTAGTAGCCCCAGCCGAAACGGTAGTCCCATTCGGCGTTGAACTCCTTGAAGCGGAAGACCACCGTGTACTTGTCCGTTGCCTCCACCTTGGCAAGATGATCGTAGTACGTGGGGATCTTCTTGGCGCTGGCATTCTGGCGGCTATAGCTGAAGACCACGTCGTCGGCCACCAGCTCGCGCTCCTCCATCACGCCCGCCTTGGCGGGAAACTTCACGCCCTTGCGCAGCTTGACTTCGAGCGTCAGCGGATCGAGCCATTTCCAGCTCTCGGCCAGCTCGCCGCGAATCGCATCTTCGGGGAGCCACGCATCGGCCTGGAACGCGTACTTGCCGCCATTGCGCTTGGCCTTGGCGAGATCGGCGGCGAAGAGCTGCTCGTAGACCTGGCCGGTATCGTAGTTCTGCTTCCAGTTCCAGTCCGCCAGGTCCCAGGACAGGGCGGAGATGGTGGGATACATCGAGCCGATCTCGAGATTGCCGCCGTACTTTGGCGTCTCGGCCTGCGCGCAGGCCGCGCCGGCGGCAAGCGCCAGCGCCATGCCCGCCACTACTGAAGATATTGTCCGGTTCAAGCCGCGTCCCTCCATCGTTGTCTTTCGTCAATGTTTACCGCGAGTTATCGCGGTCCGCGCATGCGCGGGTCGAGCAGGTCACGTAGCGCGTCGCCGTAGACGTTGATGGCATAGACGACAACGGTGAGGCAGATGCCGGGGGCCAATGCCAGCCAAGGCCCCTGGAACATGAAGGTGCGCCCGTTGCCCGAGAGCATGCCGCCCCAGGTCGGCGCGGGCGGCGGCACGCCCAGCCCGAGGAAGGACAGGCCGGATTCGGCCAGGATCGCGGTGCCCACGCGCGTGGTGAACAGCACGATGATGGGCGGCAGCACGTTGGGCAGGATGTGGCGCCAGAGGATGCGCCCGGTCGATGCGCCCATGGATTGCGCGGCATGCACATACATGTTCTCGCGCACCGAGACCACCGCGCTGCGGATGATCCGCGACCCGCCCACACCCAACAGCAAGCCAAGCGTGCCGACGATCTGCCAGCTGCCCGGGCCGAGCACGGACACCACCACGATCAGGATCACCAGGTCGGGAAAGCTCATCCACGCATCCACCATGCGCTGCACGATCAGGTCGAACTTGCCGCCGAGGTAGCCGGTCAGGATGCCGATCAGCACCGAGATGGCGGTAGCCAGCGTGGCGGCCGACAGCCCGATGATGACCGAGAGCTGCGCGCCGTACAGGCAACGCGAGAGCATGTCGCGCCCGAGGTTGTCGGTACCGAACGGGTGCGCCCACGAAGGCGGCTGCAACCGCTTCATCATGCTGATCTCGTTGACGCCATATGGCGCCAGCCAGTCGGCAAAGACGCCGCAGAACAGGAAGATCATGCAGATCACCGCGCCGGCGGCGCCCAGCGGCTTCTCGCGGAACAGGCGCATTACCAGCGCGAAGGCCGCCCCGAACCGGCCAGGACCGGTGGGGGACCGCGCGGGTTGGCCCGCCTTGCGTGCCGGGGCGTTTGCGATTGGACGTGCCATCAGCGATGCCTCACTTTCGGGTCGAACAGCCCGTAGCTCAAATCCACGAGCAGGTTGATGAGCATGACGGCCACCCCGACCACCAGGAACACGCCGGTGATCACGGGATAGTCCCGCTGGTTCACGGCGTCCAGCAGGAGCAGGCCCATGCCCGGCAGCGCAAAGATCTGCTCGATCACCACGGCCCCGCCGATCAGCAGCGGCGCCTGCAGGCCGATCAGCGTCACCACCGGGATCAGCGCGTTGCGCAGCGCATGGCGCAGGATCACCAGGCGCTCATTCAAGCCCTTGGCCCATGCCGTGCGGATGTAGTCCTGGCGCAGCACCTCCAGCATCATCGTGCGCGTCATGCGCATGGTGATGGCGGACAGCGCCATGCCAAGGATGATGGCGGGCACCAGCATATTGCTGATGTGCTGGAGCGGGTCTTCCAGGAAGGGAACGTAGCGCACCTCGGGCGACCAGCCCCACCACACCGATGGAAACACCATGATCATCGTCCCCATCCAGAAGCTTGGCACCGCCAGCATCAGGATGGAAAAGGAGCGCGCCACGTAGTCGGCGGCGGTGTCCTGCCGGATCGCCGACAACACGCCAACGGGCAGTGCCACCGAGAGCGCCACGAACAGGGCCAGCACACCCAGCGAGAGGGTGGCAGGCATGCGCGCCAGCACCATCTTGAGCACCGGCTCGCCCTGCCACAGCGACTGGCCCAGATCCCCGCGCAGCACGATGTTGCCGATCCAGTGGACGTACTGGAACCACATCGGCTGGTCCAGGCCCAGCGCGCGGATCAGGTCCTCGCGGCTCTTGGTGTCGGCGCTGATGTCGTTCTGGCTCAGCATCAGGTCCACCACATCGCCCGGCACCATGCGCACGATCACAAAGACGATCAGGCTCGCGAACAGCAGTGTGGGCAGAAGCGCCAGCAGGCGGCGCAGGATGTAGGCACTCATGGTGCGCCCGCTTCGGTGACGCCCGGCAAGGTCATGCCGCGCGCCCATGAAAAAGATACCGTAGATACGATAGCGAGTGCAGATCCGACCATGCCGTCTCCTGTCCGGTGCTTCGTGTGGCCGCCAAACGCACCGAACGGGAATCACTTAACGCGTAAATGAAGCGATATCCGATGCGAATCAGGACTGTTTCCCTGGGAGTTTTCCACCGAGCTGCTGTTTGTACAGATAGCCCATTCAGCATACCCATAGTTCTAAATCATGACAACCGAACTGGACCTTGAATGTCTAATGGATTTACCTAGGTCAGCGCCGGCGTAGCGGACCGCTTGTGCAGCGCAAACGCACGACCGGAATCGCGAGGGTGAGCGCAGGCCCCACGCCTGCGCGTGCAAGGCCTGCGATTAGGGGGCGAGGATGGTGCGCTGCGGCGTTGCGGCGCGTGAGGGGCGCAGCCGCTCAATAGCCGCGCAGGGTGGCCCAGCGCTGAGCGTGGAAGTTGGTATCGCCGAGCAGGATTTGCGCGGCGCATGCGCGCTTCATGTAGAACCCGATCTCGAACTCGTCGGTCATGCCGATGCCGCCGTGCATCTGTACGCCCTCCTGCACCGCCAGCATCGCCGTGGAGCCGGCGCGCGCCTTGGCGGCGGACACCAGCGCGACTGGCTGCGCCGGGCCGTCGTCGAGCAGCTGCTGGCTGCGCAGCACCGCCGCGCGCGTGATCTCGATCTCGCTGAACAGATGCGCGGCGCGATGCTGCAGCGCCTGGAACTCACCGATGATCTTGCCGAACTGCTTGCGCTCCTTCAGGTATTGCAGCGTGCGCTCGAAGGCTTCGTCGGCGATGCCGACCAGCTCGGATGCCAGCGCCGCGCGGGCGATATCGAGCGCGTGCTCAAGCATGGGCGCACCGCCGCCGGCCTCGCCCAGCACCGCGTCTGCCGCAACGCGCACATCCCGGAACCGCACGCGCGCAGCATTGCGAGCGTCCGCCAGCACGGTGCGCTCCACGGCGATGCCTGCGGCGCCACGCGGCACCAGGAATAGCGTGACGCCATCGCGGTCGCTAGCGTTGCCGCTGGTGCGCCCCACCACGATCAGCGTATCGGCGATATGCCCGTCGATCACGAAGACCTTGGCGCCATTGAGCACATAGCCGTCGCCCTGCCGCACCGCGGCGAGCGCCTGGCGCTCCGGACGGTGCGCCGCGCCTTCGTCGATCGCCAGCGCGGTGAGGTGCTTGCCCGCGGCAATGGCTGGCAGGAATTGCGCCTTCTGCGCTGCGCTGCCGCCCCGGGAAATCAGCGAGGCGCCCAGCAAGGCGGTGGAGAAGAACGGCGTAGGGGCCAGCGTGCGGCCTAGCGCCTCCATGAGCACGCCCGCCTCCACCACGCCGAGCCCGCTGCCGCCGTACTGCTCAGGGATCAGCACGCCGGCAAAGCCCAGCTCGGCAAACGCGCTCCAGAGAGCGGGCGAGAACCCCGTGTCGTCCCGCGTGTCGCGCAGCTTGCGCAGCATCGAAACCGGCGCGCTTTCGCGCAGGAAGGCCAGGGCGCTATCCCGCAGCATCTCCTGGGTCTGATTCAATACGATTGCCATGGTCGTTCTCGATGCGTTGGAGCGTGAAGTGGAGTGGAGGCGCGCGATCGGGATGGAATGTCAGGCGCCGGGCAGACCGAGCAAGCGCTTGGCGATGATGTTGAGCTGCACTTCGCTGGTGCCGCCCTCAATCGAGTTGGCCTTGCTGCGCAGCCAGCCGCGCGCGGTGGCGCCGTCGTTGCTGCGCTCGCTCTCCCACTCCAGGGCCTCGCTGCCCCCGATCGACATCAGCAGCTCATAGCGCCGCTTGTTCAGCTCCGACCCGTAGTACTTCAGCACCGACGAGAACGCGGCAATGCCCTCGCCCTGCCGGGCCAGGTCCATCGCGCGCTCACCCGCCAGGGCGAATGCGGCCTCATCGATCTCGAAGGTGGCTATCTGCGCGCGCAGCATGGGTGCGTCGACTTCGCCGCGCTCGTTCTGGCCGAGCGTTTCGCGCGCCAGCTTGCCCATTGGCGGGCGCTGGCCGCGCCCGCCAATGCCGCTGATCATCTCGCGCTCAAAGGTCAGCAGGTACTTGGCGATGGCCCAGCCGCCGTTTTGCTCGCCCACGAGGTTGGCGCGCGGCACCACCACATCGTCAAAGAAGGTCTCGCAGAACGGCGACTTGCCGGAGATCAGCACGATGGGGCGCGCCGTCACGCCCGGCGTTTCCATGTCGAACAGCAGGAAGCTGATGCCGGTGTGCTTCTGCGCCGAGAAGTCGGTGCGCACCAGGCAGAAGATCCAGTCCGCCTTGTCGGCGTATGAGGTCCACACCTTCTGGCCGTTGACGACGAAGTGATCGCCGCGCTCGTCCGCGCGCGTCTGCAGCGAGGCCAGGTCCGACCCGGCATTGGGTTCCGAATACCCCTGGCACCAGCGGATCTCGCCGCGGGCGATCTTGGGCAGATGCTCGCGCTTTTGCGCCTCCGAGCCAAACTTGAGCAAGGCTGGGCCAAGCATCCAGATGCCAAAGCTCTGCAACGGCACGCGGCAGCCAAGCGCTTGCATTTCCTGGCGCAGCACCTTGGCCTGCTCGCGGGACAGGCCGCCGCCGCCATACTCGCGCGGCCATTCCGGCACCGTCCAGCCCTTCTCCCCCATGCGCTTCAGCCAAAGGCGCTGTGCCTCGGACTGGTAGCGGAACTTGCGCCCGCCCCAGCAGACGTCGCTTTCATTGCGCACGGGCTGCCGCATTTCCAGCGGGCATTGCGCTTCCAGCCAGGCACGCACCTCCTGCCGGAAGGTTTCCAGGTCATCCACGCTTGCCTCCTGTTTTTGGCACGTCTTGTTTTGATTTGGTTTCGTTATATAAGCCGAACCCGCCAACGTCAATACTCCATTTCCTAAAACTGGCGCAAGACATGGCCGTGCGCCGCAATGGCGCGGTCTCTCATGCATTCACTGCCAATGTGATAGGATTCCCGAAAACATACTGTAACCACCGGCAAGAACACCAAGCTGGCCGGCGCCCGTGGGACGCAACCAGGAGACAATGTGGAGGCTGACGCCAGCAGCGCGCCGCGCTGTGCCATCCCTGCCTTCGCCGGCGCCCAGGCGCCGGACCGCTCGCGCACCGTCAGCGCAGACGGCATCCGCATCGCCGTCCATGAATGGGGCCCGATCGACGCCACACCGGTCCTGCTGGTGCACGGCGCCATGGATTTCGCGCGGACCTTCGATGTCTTCGCGCCGCTGCTGGCCGATGGCGGCTACCGCGTGGTGTCCTACGACCAGCGCGGCCACGGCGGTCGCTGACGAACGCGACCTGCTGGCCGTGGCCGACTCGATCACGCGCGAGCCGTTGATCGCGATCGGCCATAGCAAGGGCGGCTCGCTGCTGGTGCACGCCATCCAGGCGCTGCCGCACCGGTTCACCCGCTTTGTCGCCATCGATGGCCTGCCCTTTCGCAATCCACACGCGGACAGCGCCGTGCGCGACAAGAAATCGATGACCGCGCCCATCATCACGCGCTGGCTCGATACGCGCAGACAAAGCCCGGGCCGGACACGCAAGCCCGGCACCCTTGAGGAACTCGCCCTGCGGCGCGCCCGGATGAACCCGCGGCTCGCCCATGAGTGGCTGTGCTACCTCGCCGCGCTCGGCGCGCGCCAGGATGCGGATGGCTGGCGCTGGAAGCTCGACCCGGTGATCGGCTCTTCCGGCTTTGGCCCCATGCGCGCGCGCTGGATGACCGACCGCCTGCCGGGCTTTCCCATTCCCATGCTGGCCATCTTCGGCACCGAGCGCGAGCCCATGGGGTGGGATGCCACCGCGGCCGACCTGGCGCCGTACTTCCCGCCCTCGACCCAGGTGCAGGTGGTGGCCGACACCGGGCACTTCATCCATATCGAGCGGCCGCGGGAAACCGCGGAGCTCATCCTGCGCTTTCTCCATACATGACCATCTACCTGCGCCACAATCGCCTGCGCCTTGCCCTGCACCCGCTCAAGCCGGGCGGCGGGCCCGCGCTGCTGTTGCTGCACGGACTGGGCGAGCGCGCACCGGACACGCTGCCGGCGGAGTACGCCAGCTGGCCCGGCACGGTGCACGCGCTGGATTTCACCGGGCACGGGCTCTCGGACATTCCCCGGGGCGGTGGCTACAGCTGCGAGTTCCTGATGGCCGACGCGGATATCGCGCTGGCGCACCTGGGCCCGTCGACCGTGGCGGGGCGCGGGCTGGGCGGTTATATCGCCTTGCTGCTGGCTGGCGCGCGCCCGGAACAGGTGCGCGGCGCCATCCTGCGCGACGGCCCCGGCCTGGCCGGCGGCGGCACGGCCGCGCGCAATCCATATATCCCGGTGGTCGACACCACACGAACCGGGCCGCCCGACCCGTACGCCATCGCCGACCTGGCGACCGATGTGCGCCCGCCAAGCTACGCCGCCAACTATGCAATGCTGGCCGCGCAGCACTCGGACACGCCGCAGCCGATCGCCGTCTGTACCCGCGAACGCCCGGACTGGCTGAAGGCGGTGACAGAGCTGCTCTCGCTGGAGAAGGTGGAGCTGGACCAGGCGCTGCAACACTACGCATCGCAGGCAAGCCTGCGCGCAGGCTCGGCGGCATGAAAGCCGAACTCGCCGCACGGGCCGCGCTTGGCACCAATGCCGGACATGGCGATGCGCACGCACTGGCGGAGGACAGCTTCCGCGCCCACGTGCAGCAGCACCTGCCGCGCAACTCGCGCGCCTACCTGGTCCACGGCATGCTGGGCATGACCGGCTTCCGGCTGGTGACCGCTCCCACCTTCGTGCCCGCCTATATCTACCTGCTCTCTGGCTCCAAGCTGGTGGTGGGGTGCGTGCTTTCCGCGCAGTACGCCGGCATGGCGATGTCCTCCATCTGGGGCGCCACGCAGATCGAGCATCGCCAGCGCGTGATGCCGCTGATCTACCTGGTGGGCTGGCTGGTGCGCCTGCAGATCCTGGGCCTCGGCTTGTCGGCCTTCCTGCTCTCGGGCGGCGGCGCGCTGGCCGCCGCCGCCGTGTTCCTGCTGCTGTTCGGCTTGTTCAACGGCGTGCAGAACGTCACCTTCAACTACCTCACGTCCAAGATCATTCCGCTGGAGCGAAGGGGCGCGCTCAGCGCGTTGCGCAATTTCCTCGGCGGGCTGATCGCGGCGGCGGTGGCCTATCTGGGCGGCCGCTTCCTGGTTGGCGGCAATGTGTTCGGCAATGGCTACGCCACCACCTTCCTCGCCGCCTTCGTCCTCACCAGCCTGGGCATCTCCGCGCTGACCCGCATGCGCGAGCCGATGCTCCACGATGTGCGCGTGCAATCGGGCTTTCGCCAGCGCCTGCGCGAAGTCCCGGCGCTGCTGCGTGCGGACAGGCACTACGTGCGCTTCTTCATGGCCCGCGCGCTGGTGGCGTTCAGCATGATGGCGGTGCCGTTCTATGCCATCTACGTCGGCAGCCACCTGCCGCTCTCGGGCGCCACGCTGGGCTACCTGAGCATTGCCTACCTGCTGGCGCAGACCACCAGCAACCTGCTGTGGGGCCGCCTGGCCGACCGCCACGGTTATCGGCTGGTGTTCCTGTGCAGCATCGGGCTGTGGGTCTTGTCCACCGCCGCGCTGCTGCTGTGCGATGGCCTGGGCGCCTTCCTGCTGGTCTTTTGCGGACTGGGCGCCAGCTTTGGCGGCTACTTCCTGTCCGCGGACAACTTTGCGCTGGAGTTCGGCAACCGCCGCGACCGCCCCATGTTGCTGGCCGTCTCCGACACGGCCACCTACGCCATGATGGCGTGCGGGCCAATCCTCGGCGGCATGCTGGCTCAGGGGGTGCGTTTCTCGCTGGTGTTCGTCGCGGCTATCGTGGTCATGGGCATCGCCTTTGGGCTCGCCCTGCGGGTGCAGGAGCCACGCCGCCATCCACGGCCCCAGCGCGAGGGCAACGCGTAGCGCCAATATCAGGATCACCAGGACCATCACGATCATCAGGAGACAAGATGACATTCAGGACCTATCCGGAATTCAGCACGCACTACCCGCTCGTGCTCACCACGATCATGAAGCGCCCGGTGCGGATGTACCCCAACGAGATCGGCGTCGTCTACCGCAACCACGCCACCGGGGAGTACTTCCGCTTTACCTGGATGCAGTGGTACCGGCGCGTGGCGCAACTGGCCAACGGCCTGCGCGGCGAGCTCAAGGTGCAAGCGGGCGTGCCCGGTGAGCCTGGCGCGCGCATTGCCACGATGGCGCTCAACACGCACCGCCACCTGGAGCTGTACTACGGCGTGACGGGCATCGGCGCGACGCTCCACCCGATCAATGTCCGGCTCTCCGCGCAGCACATCGTCTACACCATCCGGCACGCGCAGGACAAGATCCTTTTTGTCGACGACACCTTGATGCCCTTGCTGGAAGGCATCTACGACCAGATCAAGGATGTGGTCGAGCTGGTGGTCTATATGTCGGACAAGCCGGGGCTGCCGCAGACCCGCATCCCCAACATCGTCGAGTATGAAACGCTGATCGCCCGCCAGGCCGAGACCATCGAGTGGCCGACCCTGCACGAGGACGTCAACGCCACGCTGTGCTACACCACCGGCACCACGGGCCAGCCGAAGGGCGCCACCTTCACGCATCGCCAGCTCTACCTGCTGACGATCCACATGATGGCGCAGCTCGCCATCGGCAACACGCCGGACCACGATATCGCCGATGGCCTCGGCACGCGGCTGGGCGAAGGCGCGGTGCCGCTGCTGAACACGCCGATGTTCCACATCCACGGCTGGGGGCAGCCTTTCGTCGCGGTCTATAGCGCGCAGAAGATCGTGCTGCACGGCACCTTTACCGTGCAGGGCTTCTGCGAACTGGTGGAGCGCGAGAAGGTGACGTCGGTGGGCATCGTGGCAACCATCGCGGCCATGTTGCTCGAATACCCGGACCTGAAGAAGTACGACCTCAGCAGCCTGGTGCGCGTCAGCGTGGGCGGCGGCGCGCTGCCGCTCGGGCTCAAGCGCAAGCTGGAGGCCCTGATCCCCACCTTCCGCATGAGCTCGGGTTATGGCATGACGGAAACCGCGCCCACCATCGTCGGCTCGTTCATCAAGAAGACCATGGTCCACCTGGACCGGGACGAGACCGACGCCGTGCTGGTCAAATCCGGGCTGCCGATCCTGGGCGTGGAGGTCGAGGTCGTGGACGGCGAAGGCAAGGCCGTGGCGCAGGACGACCACGCGGTCGGCGAGATCGTCGTGCGCGCGCCGTGGACAACCGGGCAGTACTACCGCGATCCCGAGAAAAGCGCGGAGCTTTGGCAGGATGGCTGGCTGCACACCGGCGATATCGCCAAGGTGGATGCCGAGGGCTATATCAGGGCTATATCACCATCGCCGACCGCATGAAGGACGTGATCCGCAGCGGCGCCGAGATGGTACCCACCGTGCTGCTGGAGAACCTGATCGCGATGGCCGATTTCGTGCACGAGGCGACGGTGGTCGGGGTGCCCGACCCGGTATGGGGCGAGAAGCCCTTGGCGCTGGTCAGCGTGCGCAGCGGCTTTGTGGCCGACGAGGACAGTGTCGTCGATTTCCTGAAGGTACACGGCGTCGATACCGGCAAGATCACCCGGTGGATGCTGCCCAAGCTCGTCGCCATCACGCGGGACATCCCCAAGACCAGCGTGGGCAAGTACAACAAAAAACAGATCCGCGATGACCTGGAGACATTCCTGGCCATCGCCAAGGACGTTTCGCATCGCCACGGTTAGGCATTCATTCAAAACACAACAGGAGACTTCCCATGCGTGAAGCAGTCATCGTATCCACCGCACGTACGCCGATCGGCAAGGCCCATCGCGGCGCCTTCAACAACACGCAGGCGCAGGAGCTAGGCGCCCACGCCATCTCGCACGCCGTACAGCGCGCCGGCATCGACCCGGCGGAGATTGCCGACGTGATCCTGGGCTGCGCGGTGCAGCAAGGCTCGACGGGTGGCAACGTCGCGCGCCAGGCGCTGCTGCGCGCCGGGCTGCCCGTCACGGTGCCGGGCATGTCGATGGACCGCCAGTGCGCCTCCGGCCTGATGGCGATCGCCACGGCCGCCAAGCAGATCATCGTCGACGGCATGCAGGTCGCGGTCGGCGGCGGCCTGGAGTCAATCTCGCTGGTCCAGAACGACAAGATCAACCGCTACCGCGCGCAGGATCCACAGCTGGTGCGCACGCTGCCGCAGATCTACATGACGATGCTGGAGACCGCGGAAATCGTGGCGCAGCGCTATGGCGTGAGCCGCGAAGCCCAGGACGCGTACTCGCTGCAATCGCAGCAGCGCACCGCCGCCGCGCAGGAAGCCGGCCGCTTCGACGCGGAGATCGTGCCGCTCACCACGACGATGCTGGTCACCGACAAAGCCAGCGGCGCAGTCAGCGAGCAGCAGGTCACGCTCGCCAGGGACGAGGGCAACCGCCCCAGCACCACGCTGGCCGACCTGCAGGCGCTCAAGCCGGTCTTCAAGAACGGGCAATGCGTGGCCGAGGGCAGCTTCATCACCGCCGGCAATGCCTCGCAGCTGTCCGATGGCGCGTCCGCCATGGTGCTGATGGAGGCGAAGGAGGCGGAACGCCGCGGCCTGCAGCCGCTGGGCGCATATCGCGGCATGGCCGTTGCCGGTTGCGACCCGGACGAGATGGGCATCGGCCCGGTGTTTGCCATTCCCAAGCTGCTCAAGCAGCACGGCCTGTCGATGAGCGACATCGGCATCTGGGAGCTGAACGAAGCGTTCGCCAGCCAGGTCCTGCATATCCGCGATACGCTCGGCATTCCGAACGAGCGGCTGAACGTCTCCGGCGGGGCCATCTCCATTGGCCATCCTTACGGCATGTCCGGCGCGCGCATGAGCGGCCACCTGCTCCTGGAGGGCAAGCGCCGTGGCGCCAAATTTGGCGTGGTGACGATGTGCATTGGCGGCGGCATGGGCGCGGCCGGGCTGTTCGAGATTTACTGAGACCGGCGGCGGCCCTCGCATCAAGCCACCTGAACTGACACACCGACGTACCGACGTACCGACACATCGACACATCGACACATCGACACCCTGGAATCCGCACCCATGACCGCCATCAACGCAGTCGCCGATCTCGCCATCGAAGGCGATATTGCCATCCTTACGCTCAACTCTCCGCCGGTCAACGCCTTGTCGGCGGCGGTCCGCACCGGCATCCTCGATGGCGTCGAACTCGCCATCGCCGACAGCAACGTCAAGGGCATCGTCCTGATCTGCGCGGGCAAGACCTTTATCGCCGGCGCCGACATCACCGAGTTCGGCAAGCCGCCGGTTGGCCCGGCGCTGGCCGACGTGCAAGCCGCAATCGAAGGCTCGCCCAAGCCCGTGGTTGCCGCCATCCACGGCACCGCGCTGGGCGGCGGGCTGGAAGTCGCGCTGGTCTGCCACTATCGCGTGGCAGCCAGGTCCGCTAAATGCGGCCTGCCCGAAGTCAACCTGGGCCTGCTCCCCGGCGCCGGCGGCACGCAACGCCTGCCCCGCATCGTCGGCCCGGCCAAGGCGCTCGACATGGTGACCTCCGGCGCCCATATCGGCGCGGCCGCCGCCGCGGAGATGGGCCTGTTCGACCTGGTGACCGATGACGCCGCGCTGCGCGCCGACGCGATCGCCTTCGTCAAGCAGGTCAACGCCGAGCAGCGCCCGCTGCGCAAGGTGCGCGATCTCAACGAGAAGGTGGAAGCCGCGCGCGGCAAGCCGGAGCTGTTTGCCGACTTCCGCCGCGCCAACGCCCGCAAGTTCCGTGGCTTCGATGCGCCCGAGTACAACATCCGCTGCATCGAGGCGGCGGTCAACCTGCCGTTCGACGAAGGCATGAAGGTCGAGCGCAAGCTCTTCCTGGCGCTGATGAACGGCACGCAATCGGCTGCGCAGCGCTATTACTTCTTCGCGTCGCGCCAGGTCTGGAACCTGCCCGATGTGCCGGCGGACACGCCGACCATCGACGTGAAGAAGGTGGGCATCATCGGTGCGGGCACCATGGGCGGCGGCATCGCCATGAACCTGCTGAACGCCGGCGTGCCCGTTGTCATCGTGGAAACCGCGCAGGAGGCACTGGACCGGGGCATGCGCACCATCCGCGCCAACTACGACAACACCGCCAGCAAGGGCCGCATCACCGCCGCCGATGTCGACAAGCGCATGGCGCTTCTGACCCCCACGCTGGAGCTCGGCCAACTGGCCGATGCCGACCTGGTGATCGAAGCCGTCTATGAAAACATGGATGTGAAGAAGGACATCTTCGGCAAGCTCGACAAGATCGTGAAGCGCGGTGCCATCCTGGCCACCAACACCTCCGCGCTCGACGTCAATGAGATCGCCGCCGCCACGTCCCGGCCCGAATCCGTGATCGGCCTGCACTTCTTCTCGCCGGCCAACGTCATGAAGCTGCTGGAAGTGGTGCGCGGCGACAAGACCTCCAAGCCTGTCATCCGCACGTCGATGGAACTGGCCCGCAAGATCGGCAAGATTGCCGCGCTGGTGGGTGTGTGCCCAGGCTTTGTCGGTAACCGCATGCTCGCCCAGCGCCAGCGCGAAGCGCAGAAGCTCGTGCTCGAAGGCGCGCTGCCGTGGGACATCGACCGCGTGCTGTACAACTTCGGCTTCCCGATGGGCCCGTTCGCCATGAGCGACCTGGCCGGCCTGGACCTGGGCTGGATCCGCGAAAAATCCAGCAGCGCCACACTGCGCGAGATCCTGTGCGAGATGGACCGCCGCGGCCAGAAGACCGGCGCGGGCTACTACGACTACGACGACAAGCGCAATGCCATCCCCTCGCCCGTGGTCGAACAGATCATCCGCGACTTTGCCGCCAGGAAGGGCATGACCAGCCGCGTGGTCTCCGAGCAGGAGATCCTGGAGCGCTGCGTCTACACGATGATCAATGAAGGCGCGAAGATCCTCGAGGAGGGCAAGGCCATCCGTGCGTCCGACATCGACGTGGTGTGGGTAAATGGCTACGGCTGGCCGGTGTACCGCGGCGGCCCGATGTTCTATGCGGACACGATCGGGCTGGACAAGGTGCTGGCTGCCATGAAGAACTTCGAGGCCACCCTTGGCGCGGACTTCAAGCCGGCCAGGCTGCTCGAGGACCTGGTTGCGCAGGGCAGGAAGTTTGGCGACCTGAAGTAGGCGGCTGCGGCACTGCCTGATGCCGCGCCCCCTGGCCGGCCCGCGTTCTTCCTGTCGCCGTGGGCGTGGACGCTGCACGGCGCTATGCGGCTGCGCGCCGCCAGCGCCGCACCTCCACCCACTGCCACGACAACAGCGCCGGGATGCCGAACAGCACCTCGCGCGCGCGCTTGACCAGCGCCAGCGACAACGCCACCTGCGGGTCGACGCCAAGCAGGTGGCCCAGCAGCATCACCACGGCCTCTTGCACGCCCAGGCCCGCCGGCACGAAGAAGGCCACGTGGCGCACGGCCTGGGTCAGCGACTCGATCGCCAGCGCCTGCCAGAAGGGAACGGGATGGCCCAGCAGCCATAGCGCGAACCAGACCTCCGCCGCGCCCACCGCCATGCCGGCAAACTGCCAGCACAGTGCGGCGAGCAATTCGCGATGGCGCGCATTCAGGGCCCGGATCTGCGCGTCCAGGCGCGCGCCGTCGATCATCGCGACCAGGCGGTGGTCGGTGCCGAACAAGCGCCGCGCGGCGCCCTCGAGCCGCTCGAACAATGCGCTGTGCCGCAGCGAGAGCGCAAACAGCACGGGCACCGGCAAGGACAGCAGCAAGCCGGCCAGCACCGCCCACGCTTGGCCGCCGCCACTGCCGAGTGCCAGCAGCAACAGCACCACGCCGAGCGCGGAGAACAGATACTGCGCGAACAGCGTCACCATGACCTCCACCACGATGCTGGCGGTCACTGCGGTGGTATCCGCGATGCGCAAGCGGTGCCTCGCGCACGGTGGCAACCCACCATAGGAAGGCGAGACTGGCGAACTCGTCGGGATCGGCAGACGTCAGCAGCACCCGCCAGCCTTGCGCGTCCAGCAGCAGCGGCAGGGCGTGAAAGGGCACCAGCAGCAGCAGCGGCCAGCCAGCCTGCCCGACGATGCGGCCAATGTCGGCCGCGCCCTCGTGCAGCACCAGCGCGGTCAGGGCCAGCATGCCGAGCAGGCCGGCCAGGTAGATCAGGCGCTTCATGCGGAGGCCAGGGCACCGGGCCCGCCAAAAATGTCCGTGAAGCCGCCGCGACGCAAGCCGGCGCGCTCGAGCGCCTCGCGCACGCGCGGCGACAGCAACGCGGCCAGTTCGTCGGCATGGCGATAGCCACGCATGCTGGGCGCCACCTCGGCACCGGAGACCACGCCGGGATGCAGATAGATTTCGCCCACGCCCGCTGGCAGCGTCGCCAGCGCGGCCAGCAAGGCGGCCTCGTCCATGCCGCCGCTATTGGCGATGCCTAGCACGTAGTCGTTGTGGGCGATGCCAGCCAGGTCCAGCCGCCTGCGCAGCAAAGCGAGCCAGGGCCTCAGCAGCACCGGCGCCGCGGGCTCGCTGGGCAGGCGCATGGCCTGCATGCCGAACTCCCGCCCGATCTCCAGGATCAGGGACAGCACGGTGGGATGCAGGTGGAAATGCTTGTGCGTGTTCACGTGATCCAGTGTCAGCCCGGTAGCGGCGAACGCCTCGAACTGGGCACGGATTTCCGCAGCCAGCTGGCGCCGCACATGCGGCAGGAAGAAAAAGCGGAAGCCGTCGCGCGCCATGGCCGAGCCGAAGCGCCCGTGCGCGTCCACCAGCGCCGGGATGGCTGCCGCGGCGAGCATGGCCGGCCCATCGGCCAGCACCACATGCAAACCCACCCGCAAGCGAGGCAGGCGCCTGGCACGCGCCACCGCGTCCGCGGCCGCGCTCGCGCCCACCATCAGGCTGGCGGCGTTCAGCACGCCATGCCGGTGCGCCAGTTCCACCGCCTCATTGACACCGCCGTGCAGACCGAAATCGTCGGCGGTGATGATCCCACACCCTCGCGCAGGCGGCGCTTCATCATGTCCCAGCTGCCCAGCATCTCGCGCCTGCTTCCTTGCTCAGGTGCGGATAGCTGATCGCCGCCAGCTGCACGCCCTTGTCGTTGACCAGGTTGATTACCTTGTTGTCTTTTTCCACCGCTTGCCGGTATAGCGTGGTGCCCGGATAGGGCGCTGCCAGCGAGACCTGGATCGTGTGCGGATTGATGTCCTTGGCGTAGGCGATGGTCTTCTCGATGGTCTCGCGCGTCTCGCCCGGCAGCCCGAGGATGAAGGTGCCGTGGATCATGATGCCAAGCTTGCGGCAGTCCTCGGTGAAGCGGCGCGCGATATCCGTGCGCAAGCCCTTCTTGATATTGAGCAGGATCTGGTCGTCGCCGGATTCGTAGCCCACCAGCAGCAGCCGCAGGCCGTTTTCCTTCATGATCTTGAGCGTGCTGTAAGGCACGTTGGCCTTGGCATTGCAGGACCACGTCACGCCCAGCTTGCCCAGCTCGCGCGCGATCTCCTCCACGCGCGGCTTGAAATCCGTGAAGGTGTCGTCGTCGAACATGATCTCCTTGACCTCGGGCATGTTCTCCTTGATCCATTTGACCTCGGCGACCACGTTTGCCGGTGACCTTGTGCGATAGCGGTGCCCGCCCACGGTCTGCGGCCATAGGCAGAAGGTGCATTTGGAGCGGCAGCCGCGCCCGGTATAGATCGAGACGTAGGGGTGCTTCAGGTAGCCGATGAAGTAGTTGTCGATCTTCAGGTCGCGCTGGTAGACGGGTGCCACGAAGGGCAGCTCATCCATGTTCTCGATCATGGGGCGCGGGCCATTGTGCTCCTGGGAGCCGTCCGGCAGCTTGTAGCTCAGGCCGAGCACATCCTTGAGGGGCTTGCCAGCGGCCACCTCCTGGCAGGTGTAGTCGAACTCCTCGCGGCACACGAAATCGATGGCCGGGCTGGCGCCGAGCGTGCCGCCGGGATCGACCGCGGGCTTGGCGCCTACCATGCCGATCATCACGCCGGGGTTGCGAGCCTTCAGTTCCTCCGCGAACTTGGCGTCGGTGGGAAAGGACGGCGTGCTGGTGTGGATGATGACCAGCTCGTAGGCAGCGGCAATATCCAGCGTTTCCTGCACGCCCAGACCGTCCGCGGGCGCGTCGAGCACGCGGCTGCCCGGCACCAGGGCGGCGGGCTGCGCCAGCCACGTCGGGTACCAGAACGATTTGATCTCGCGCTTGGCCTGGTAGCGCGAGCCGGCGCCGCCATCAAAGCCATCGAAGGAAGGCACCTGGAGGAACAAGGTTTTCATAGCAGCCTCGGGGGATTCAAGCCATTTGTCGACCGGGACGACTGGCGTTCTGGCACGCCATTGTCCGCCGCGTCCGTCATCAAGGGAAGAGGGCGAAGCGTGGCGCCAGCGCCCTGGTAAGATTCCATGCCCGCCCGCATCGCCGGCGAGCGCGGCTGCGGCGGCGCCTCGGATGCGGGAGGATCGCGCACCGGCAACATCCGGTCGCGCCAGCGCACCCGCGAGCCGGCCAAGGCAACGGCCCACTCGACAAGCAGCAGCGTATCGCGCAGCGGCGCTGTCAGCGCGGCGCCGAGGCCGCCAGCCAGGACACTGCGCGCCAGCCCGCCCACCACCACTGCGGCCAGCACAAGCGGATGCGGTGATAGCCAGGCCGCCAGCGCCAGCATTGGCCAGGTGAACGTGATGAAGGTGAAGGCGAAGCCCACCGGATTCAGCGAGCGGATCGTGCGCATCCACCGCAATTCATGCGTCCATAGATCGGCAAGATTGGATTCCGTCACATCGGTACTGACCATCTCGTCCGACAGCACCGTCTCCAGCCCCTCGCGCCGAACCAGCTCGCCCAGCCAGAAATCATCGGCCAGCCGGTTCGAGAGCGCCTCGAACCCGCCGATTGCGGCCAGCGCGTCACGCCGCACGGCGATGGTGGCGCCGAAGGAGAAGCTGCGGGAGCCGCCCGCGTGGGCGATCCGCACCGAAGGCGCAAACCAGTGGTCAATGAATCCCACCCCCAGGCGCGACCAGAAGCCGCCGACCGCATGGCCGCGATACAGGCAAGTCACCACACCGACCTGGGCATTGGCCAGCGGGGCGGTAACGCGGGCGAGATAGTCCGGCGCCACGGCGATGTCGCTATCGGCGACCACCAGCCACGCGTGGCGCGCGCTGGCGCAGAGATTGATCAGGTTGCTGGCCTTGAGATTGCTGCCATGCACCCGGGAATCGATGACCAGGTCAATCCGGCAGGCGGGGAAATCGGCGCGCAAGCGCTCCACGACGCCGATGGCGGGATCGTCTGCAGCACGGACACCAAACACGACCTGATAGGCGGGGTGCTGCTGCCGGCACAGAGTGGCGAGATTCTCGTAGAGACGAGGCTCGGCGCCGCAGAGCGGCTTGAGCACGCTCACCGGGTGAACGCTCTCGTCATGCGGGACCACGCAGGCGGGTTCCGGTCCGGGCGAGGCCCGTCGGCTCATCCATGCCGCCGCCACGGCATATCCTGCCGAGAGCCATGCCACTGCCGGACCAGCAAGTGCACCCAACGTCATTTATGCCAGCCCTCGTTTTGGGTGTGGACTAAAGCCGTACGGTATAGCGTGAATACTTAAGGAAGTATTAAGGGGAAATATGACGCAGGGAAGTAGATTCGTCCACTAGGAAGATCGCTGATGGCGTAGGGACAACGTGGGGTAGGCAAATTGGACAAGAAAGATATTGATAACAATTCTTGTTAATTCTGTTTATATCGGAAGGGTCAGGGCCGCGGGGCGGCCCTGACGGCATCTGCGCTCAGAGCGCCTCGCCCGCCTTGAGCACGCCCGCCGCCTGCAAGGACGCGTCGAGCCAGGCAGGGCGCAACGCCTCGCCGGACCGGATGCCGTCGATCCGCTTTCGCTCCGCCGCCACCTTCTCGGCCGCCTGCCCGATCAGCCGAGCCACGTTTTCGCGCTCGACCACCACCACGCCGTCGGCGTCGCCGATGACGAGATCACCAGGCCTGACGGTGACGCCGCCGCATTGGATAGGATGATTCACGCGGCCGGGCACCAGCTTGGTGGGACCGTTCGGATTCGTCCCAACGCAATACATGGGAAAACCCAGCTCGCGAATCTCGTCGGCGTCGCGCGATGCCGCGTCCAGCACCACCGCTGCCACGCCAAGTGCCTTGCACTGGTTCGTCATGATGCTGCCCATCAACGCGCACGACTGGTCGCCCTTCCCGTCCACCACGATCACGTCGCCAGGCTTTGCGAGCGCCATGGCGGCGTGAATCATGAGGTTGTCGCCCGGCCGGACTTCGACCGTGAGCGCGGGCCCGCAGAAGCGGCTAGCGCGATCGAGCGGTGCGATGCGCCCGTGCATGCCGCCCCGGCGTCCCGCCACATCCGCGAAGATCGAGGCAGCGAACCGGGACGCTTGCTCGACCAGGTCCGGGCGAACGCGTTCGAAGTCCCGCACCATATCCGGCGGGTTGCTCTCGTTGTCCATATCCTGTTTCCCTTAATTCAGCGTGACGTTGGCTTCTTTGATCACGCTGAGCCATTTACGCTTGTCCGAGACCAGGAACTCGCGGAATTTGTCCGACGTGCTGCCAACCACTTCCATGCCGTCCTGGCTCAGGCGCTGCGCGATCTCCGGCTGGCGCAGTACCTGCGCCACGTCGTGCTGCAGGCGCGCGACCACGCTGGCGGGGGTACCCCTGGCCGCGCAAAGCCCGGTCCACGCCACGGGGTCGAACCCGGGCACGCCCGACTCCGCGAATGTCGGCACGTCGGGCAGCGACTGGAGGCGCTGCAGCGACGCCACGCCCAGCACGCGCAGTTTTCCCGATTTCGCGTAAGGCAGGGAGCTGATAGGCTGGTCGAAGATCAAGGAGACCTGGCCGCCGAGCAGGTCCGTCATGGCCTGGCCCGTGCCCTTGTAAGGCACATGGACGATATTGATGCCGGCGCGCAGCTTGAGCATTTCGCCCGCCAGGTGACCCGCCGTGCCATTGCCGGACGAAGCAAAATTCAGCTTGCCCGGATTGGCCTTGGCGTAGGCAATCAGCTCCTTGACGTTGTGGATGGGCAGCGCCGCGTTGACCAGCGCAATGTACGGCGTGTTGGCGATCAGGGACACCGGAATGATGTCGGTCTGCGGGTCGTAGCTGACCTTCTGCAAGGACGGCTGGATGGACAGCATCCCCGTGGTGCAGATCATCAGGGTGTGGCCATCGGCAGGCGCTTTCAGCATGGTGTCGGCAGCGATGTTGCCGCCAGCGCCGGGGCGGTTGTCGATGAGCACCTGCTGGCCCAGGGCCTCTGACAGCTTGGGCGCCAACAGACGCGCGACGATATCGTTCGAGCCACCAGGGGAAAAGCCCACAAGGATGCGGATCGGCCTCGAAGGATAAGTGGGCTCGCCATGCGCGGCCGTGGCAAAGAGCGGCAAGCCCGCCGCGATCAGGCGAAGACACTTCAGCAGAAAATTCATGGTGCGCCCTGGTGGATGGATTGAAGGAATGCCGTGCGATGCCTAGCGCATCAATGCCGCGGCTGCGGCTTCGATCCGGCGGCAGCCCTCGTCCAGTTGCGCCATGCTAGCGGCAAACGAAAGCCGGAAGTGAGAATCGACGCCATAGGCGGAACCCTGCAGTACCGCGAGGTCCTGCGAGTCCAGCAACCAATTGACCCAGTCGTCGCTGGACCGGATAACCCGGCCGTCCGGCGCGCGCGCGCCGATCAGCGCTTCGCACGACGCAAAGACATAGAATGCGCCCGCTGGCGCCTGGCACCGAATGCCGTCGATCTTCCCGAGCGCGGCAACAACCCTGTCCCGGCGCGCCTGGAAAACCGCCTTGTTGGCCGCGATGAAATCCTGCGGGCCATCCAGCGCCACGATCGCTGCGGCTTGCGCGACCGAATTAGCCCCGGAGGTGCTTTGCGATTGCAGTTTCACCATCGCCTTGATCAGCGCCGCCGGCGCGCCGGCGTAGCCGATGCGCCAGCCCGTCATCGCATAGGCCTTCGAGACGCCGTTGATCGTCAGCGTGCGCGCCTTCAATGACGGCGCCGCTTGCGCCAGCGTGACAAAGGCGGCGTTATCGTAGGTGAGGTGCTCGTAGATGTCGTCGGTCATCACCCAGACGTGCGGATGACGCTCCAGGACCTCGGCCAGGGCAACCAGCTCCGCGCGGGTATAGGTGGCACCGCTTGGGTTGTTCGGCGAGTTGAGGATCAGCCAGCGGGTTCGCGCGGAAATGGCCCGCTCGAGGTCCTCCGGCGTGAGCTTGAACCCGTGCTCCGCCTGGCACGCCACGAATACGGGCACGCCACCCGCGAACAACGTGATATCGGGGTACGAGACCCAGTATGGCGCGGGCACGATGACCTCGTCGCCCTGTTGCACCGTGCACATGAGCGCATTGAAGATAACCTGCTTGGCGCCGGTGCTGACGATGATCTCGCCAGCCGAATAATCGAGCCCGTTCTCCCGCTTGAATTTTTGCGCGACCGCGTGGCGCAGCTCGGCGGCGCCGCCCACATCGGTGTAGCGCGTCTTGCCGGCATGCATCGCGGCCCAGGCGGCTTCCCGGATGTGGACCGGTGTCTCGAAGTCCGGCTCCCCGGCGGTGAGGCCGATTACATCGCGCCCCGCGGCGCGGAGCTCCCGCACGCGTTGCCCGGCCATGGAACTGGGAGAGGGCTTGATTCTGTTGAGTCTGTCGGTGAGCTGCAGCATGAAGCGTCGCCATGGAAAGGATCTTGGGAGAAAAGTATCCGCCACCGCGCCGCCCCGGCAAAACGAGAAATCGGATTACACAGGTATTCCATTTTTTCGTGGAGAGGCGCTCATTGATGCGAGAATATGTCGCTGCACAGAATCATCGGAAGTCAAATGTCTGTCACGTTCAAGCAACTCGAGGCTTTCTACTTCTGTGTGACGCATGCGTCCTTCAGCTCGGCAGCCACCAAGCTCCATGCCACGCAATCGGCCATGTCCAAGCGTGTCGGCGAGCTGGAAGCGGTCCTGGGCGTGCAACTTGTCCACAGAACGCCAAAGGGCCTCGTGCCCACGCATGCCGGAAGCCGGCTCCTGGTCCTCGCCGAACAGGCCATGCGGCTGCGCGAGCGGATCGGCGCGGAGGTTGGACAGGCCGACAAGCTCACCGGGACCTACCGGATCGGTGTCACCGAACTCATCGCCTTGACGTGGCTGACCAAGCTGCTCAAGGAACTAAAGAGCCGGCACCCAGAGCTTCAACTGGAGCCCGTGGTCGATGCGGGCATGAACCTCTTCGAAGGCCTGGAGGCCAACAAGATCGACCTGGCGATACTGCCAGGCACGTTCTGGGGCGACGCCTACAAGACAGTGGAGGTGGGCCGTGTGGAAGACCTGTGGATGGCAAGCCCCGCGCTTGCCCTGCCCGACCGGGCCTTGCGGCCTGAAGAGTTCGCCCAGTATCCGGTGCTGGAGCAATCCGTCGGATCCGCGAAGAACACCTTCTACGGCGCCTGGCGCCGGGAGCACGGATTCAAGTTCAAGAAGGTATTTGCGACCAACAGCCTGACCGTATTGAGGGCGCTGACAATCGAAGGACTCGGCATCAGCCAGCTTGCGCTGGATTACTTCGCCGCGGATATCGAGCAAGGGCTTTTGCGCGTGGTGAAGAGCGACCCCATGCCACCGCCGCTGGTTTATTCGGCCGTGTACCGTGACGATGCCTACAGCGCGGCGCTGGATGTCATTGCCGAGGTCAGCAAGCTCGTGTGTGATTTTTCGCGCGGCCCGCATGATCGTGCGGTGGCGCGTTGAGCGCCTGTTGCGCCGTCAGCCCGATGCGCTCGCCTGCGGTCCCTGGCGGCGTAGCCTCCGTCCGGGGACGGGCTGAATGCCGAAGCGGGGCGAGCCGATGGGCTGCGCCCACGGCATCGTGATGACCCCGCCCTACCTCGGCGATCCGCGCGATCAGAGCGCTGCCGTATCGTAGCGGCTCGCCGCAATCATTTCGTCTTCGCGCAGCGCGTCCTGGAGCACGAAGTCGAAACGGACGTGCGTGAACGGGCCTGTGACGCCAAGCGACGCAAACTCCGTCGAGCTTTCCACCTTCGTGAGCGCCACCACCAGGCCGTCGCGGGTGGCGAAGGCGAAGTCGTCATCCAGGAAGGTGTCTCCCGGGATGTTGACCTGCGTGGTCAGCGCGCGCTTGCCGCCACCCGAGACCAGGAAGTGAATGTGGGCCGGCCGGTTGCCGTGCCGTCCAAGCAGGTCGAACAACTCGGAAACCGGGCTGCCCGGCGGAATCGCGTAGCCTGGGGGCAGGAAGCTGCGGAAGCGATAATTGCCCTCGGCGTCGGTCTCGATCCGGCGGCGCAGATTGTAGCCTGGCTGGTCTGGATCGAAATGCGAGTAGCGTCCGAGTTCGTTGCAGTGCCACACGTCGACACTCGCGTGCGGCACCGGCTTGCCGTCGAGGCCCAGCACGCGGCCTTCCATCACCAGCACTTCGCCTTTTCCTTCGTTGCCTTCATCCAGGCGGACTTCGCGCATGGCCAGCGGCGCGCCGGCCACGTACAACGGCCCTTCGATGGCGCGCGGCGTGCCCTTCTCAGGCGCTTCGGCCTGGTCTGCTTCTTCTGCCAGGATATCCAGCAGCCGGTCGAAACCCAGGCCCGCGGTGATCAGCCCGACCATATTGGCTTCGCCCAGGCGGTTCAGCCATTTCATGGCCGACCAGAATTCGTTGGGCGTGACCTTGAATTCCTCAATGGTATGGAACAGGTCGGTGACGATACGCGCAGTAACAGTGCGGACGCGCTCGTCGCCAGCGCTGACCTGGCTGCCATTGACCAGCGCCAGAAGTTGGGAAGTGGTGTACTCGGCCATGATGGATGGTCTCCTTAGATCTTAGAGTTTGCTGGGGGGAGTGGAAATATTGAGAATCGCGTCAGTGCCGGCCGCGTTGCCTTGCTCCGTGGCCGCCGACGCCGAGCGTGCGTGATTGATGATCAGCACGGCAGCCGCCGCGACGACGCCGGGCACTGCGATGGACATGAAATTCTGCTCCAGCGGCAGCCCGAAGCCGACCAGCATGCCAATCACGATCGGTGCCAGGATGGCGCCGCCACGGCCGACGCCCAGGGTCCAGCCGATTCCGGTGGCACGGATGGCAATCGGGTAGAACTGCCCCGCATAGGCGCAGCCGACGATCTGCGTACCAATGGTCGACGCGCCTGCAAGTCCGACGAGTACGTACAGCAAGCCAAGTGGTACCTGGTGGCCCAGCATGGTGATCGATACGGCGGCCGACAGGTACATGCCTATCAGGACGTACTTGATGTGGAACCTGTCGGCCAGCCATCCGCCGCCAATCGCACCGATCATGCCGCCGAGGTTGAGCACCAGCACGAACGTCAAGGCGGAACCAAGGCTGTAGCCCGCGCTCGCCATCAGCTTGGCCAGCCACGAACTGAGCGCGTAGACCATGAACAGGCACATGAAGCACGACAGCCAGAACATCAGCGTGCTCAAGGCGCGTCCCTCCCTGAAGAGCTGGCGGATGGGCGTGCCTGCGGCTACGTCCGTGCCGGTAATCACGAAGCGGTCGTCGGTGCGCGGGGCGTAGCCAGGGTCGATCCTTTCGGCCAGCCGCTTCAACTCGTCACTGCGGCCGCGCCGGATCTGGAACGCCACCGATTCCGGCATCGACTTGAGGATCAGCGGGATCAGCAGCACGGGGAGTCCCGCGGCGATGAACACGGATTGCCATCCGTAGGTCTCGATCAGCCCCTTGCCTAGCAGGGCCGCAAGCATGCCCCCGATCGAGTAGCCGCTGAACATCAACGTCACCATCGTGCTGCGCACGCGCTGCGGCGCATACTCAGTCATCTGCGCGATCACGTTTGGCATCACGCCGCCGATGCCGAGACCGGCCAGGAAGCGCGCCGCGCCGAACGAGAGCGGGTCTGTACATAGCCCCGCGACCGCGGTGAAGACGCTGAACAGCGCGATGCAGATCGTGATCGCCCAACGTCTGCCGATCTTGTCGGCGATGGTGCCGAGGAAGATGTTGCCGAACATCATGCCGAATAGCGCCGAGCTGACCAGCAGGCCGGCCTGCGTGGGATCGATCGCCATCTGCTTCATGATCGACGGCAAAGCGATGCCGACCACGGCCAGATCATAGCCGTCGAAAACGATGATCAATGCGCACCAGATCAGCACGCTGTAATGGAAGGTATTAAGTCTGGCGTCATTCGCCAGTTTTTGCATATCGATTTGCCGCATAGTCTCCTCTCTGTTTATCTGTTTATCTGTTTATCTGTTTATCTGTTTATCTGTTTATCTGTTTATCTGTCTGTCTTTCTGTCTTTCTGTCTTTCTATGGCCGTCAAAGCTTGGCCAGCGGCACGCTTTCATCAGCCAGGCTTTTCGGACTGACAAGAGTGCGTCTCTCGATCAGGCGGCGCGCAAAACGCAGGTCGCGGGCGGCATTGCCGCCCAGCGCGGCCACCACCCGTTCGTCTTCCAGGTAGAAGAAGATGAAACTACCCGCCGCTGGCAGGCTGCGTATGACCAGTTGATGGGATGCCGACGGCACGCCGTAGATCTGCAGGTTCACGCCGTATTGGTCAGACCAGAACCACGGCAAGGGGTCGTAGTGCACGGCAACGCCGAGCACCGACTTTGCCGCCGCGATCCCCTGCTCCTGCGCGTTCTGCCACGACTCGAGCCGCATGTTGCGCCCGGCCCAGCCGTTGCGCGCGACCGCGAGGTCTCCGGCGGCGAACACATCGGGATCGCTGGTCCGGCACTGTGCGTCGACCAGCACGCCGCCGTCGCATTGCAGTCCAGCCGCGCGGGCCAGTTCGTCGTTGGGAACCAGGCCGATGCCCACCACAGCGACGTCGCAGACGATCTCGCGGCCATCGGTCAACTTGACCAAGAGCGCGCCGTCCGCCATGCCTGCGAAGCTGGCGACATTGGCCTCCAGCAGCACCTGGGTGCCATGTGCCGTGTGCAGGTCAAGCAGCCGCTCCGACAGCGCAGCCGGTACGCTACGCTCGCATAGCCGGCGCATCGCCTCGATCACGGTCGCTTGCGCGCCGCGCTGACGCGCGGTAGCAGCCACCTCCAGCCCGATCCAGCCACCGCCAACGACGGCAACGCGGGTACCGGGGCGCAGCGCGGGTGCCAGGCGCAGGGCGTCGTCAATCGTGCGCAACACATGCACGCCCGGCAGGCTCGCGCCGGGAACGTCAAGTGCGCGGGCACGGCCGCCTGTACATAGCACAAGTCTGCTGTAGCCAATGGTCTGCCCGTCAGTGAGCACAACCTGCTTTGCCGCACGGTCCAGCCGGACGACGCGTGTGCTGCCCAGCCACTCGATCGATAGCGTAGCCATCATCTCGGCGCCCAGCAGGTGCACGCTATCCGGCGTTGCCTCGCCCGAAAGTACCGCCTTGGACAGCGGCGGGCGCTCATAGGGAGGATGCGCCTCGTCACCGATCAGCACGATCCGGCCCATGAAGCCTTCGTCGCGCAGCGTGCGCGCCGCCCAGCTTCCGGCCTGGCCGGCACCAATGACGACGATTGTGGTGAGGTTCGTATTCATGGCACTCCAGGCGCTCAGGTGGTCGCTACGACTTGCGGCAGGACCTGGATCTGCACCCGGCCGTCCGCCACACGCAGGGGATAGGTCTGGACCGGCTTCACGCACGGCGCCTTGCGCGCTTCGCCGGTACGGAGGTCGAACAAGCCCTGATGAAGCGGGCACTCGACGCAGCCGTCTTCGACAAAGCCTTCCGACAATGGCACGCGCTCGTGCGTGCACAGGTCGTGCAGTGCGAAGAGCGCCTCGCCCACTCGGAACACCGCAACCGGCAAGCCAGCGGCCTCGACCGCGCGCGGCTCGTCCTCGATGAATTCGTCGGCCGCGCCGACGTCATGCCATGTACTCATGGGAACCGCTCCTAGATTGGCGTAGCGAGAAGGGTCTGAACACGCGAGGTGTCATAGATGACCCGTTTTTCCTTGTAGCGCCACTCGCCGTCCTGCTTGACGACGGTGTCGCGATAGCAGCCCGCCTGGTACACGGCGCTCTCGCCCGCCGCGCCGGTATTGACGACGATATAGCTCGACAGCGTGCGCACTTCCTCGTCGCTCATCGACTCGATCACCAGGCCGCCTAGTGCGTGGCGATAGGAATGCGCTTCGAAGATGTTTGCGTGGCGCAGCGCGACGATGCGGTCGCGCATCATCATCTGGTTGCGGCAGTGGATCACCGGCGCCGGCAGGCCGCGGTCGGCGTTCTCGCGCGAGATGATCGTGTACGTGCCATCCTCCGTGAAGAAGCCCGGCCAAGCCTCAAGCGGCGAATCAGGTTTTCGGTGATATTGCTGTTGGTCTGCTCGGGCGCATCCAGGCCCATGCCCATATAGGAAGTCTTGTCGCCATCCCGGACGGTGCCGCGCTGCACCAGTTCGGTGGCTTCGGTATCCTCCATCGAGATAAAGCCGGCCGGCCCGACGAGGTTGGCCTGCAGTAGCCGCAGCTCGCGCAGCTCCGGGGTGTCGTCCTCGTAGCCGAAGAAGTGAAACACCAGCTCGAAGTTGCCCGGGCCCTTCGGTAACAACTGGCGCGCAACCAGCGTGTTGTGGATCTGCTGGATGACGAGTTGCGGGAAGATCGGCTGGATATGGTTGGTACAGTCTTCTTCGAATTCGGAGATCTGCCCCAGCACGTAGGGATCCTCGAGCGCGAAGCCGTCCTGCATGGAGCGGATCTTCTGGTCGGTGTACGCCGCCGCAGTATTGGTGTCGACCTTCGGCTTGGTCACCGTGATCAGGCTGTGCAGGCCGTGCGTCGCATCCGGAATCGAGCGCGCGCTCATGCCGACACGGAAAATGTTGAACGTGGTGTGGAAGAGATGCAGCAAGCTCGCGTGATACGGGTCCTCTTCCAGTTCGACTTCGAGTACTGGCGCGTGCAACCCAGGTACACGATGGGCTTGTGGAAGACGCGATCCACCCAGGGACGCATCTCCGCGCCCAGGTATTCGGGCAGCGGCGGCGTCTCGTCGCTGAAGGTGGCGAAGAGCAGGCCCTTGTACTCTTCGACGCGCAGCTTCTGCAGGCCGTGTGCCTTGGGGTCGAAGGCCTTTGCCATGCCGACGAGCGTGACCGCGCCTTGCTTCTGGCCGCGACGGAACGGCACCCCTTGCAGGTCGCCCTCGCACGAGTAGTTCCACTGGTGATAAACGCAGGTATGCGATTCCGCATTCCCATATTTCTCGCGACAGACCATGGCGCCGCGATGCGCGCAGCGATTGACCCAGCAAGCGAACCCGTTGGCGGTGCGCGTTACCACCACCGGTGTATCGCCGACAAAGGTACTCTTGAAGTCATTGAGGGCGGGAATCTCGCAGGCCAGGGCAACGAAGCTCCAGTACGGCCCGCGATAGATGCGTTCCTGCTCTCGGTCGTAGACCTCCTGCGAGCTGAAGACCCTGTAGGGGACGCAAGAGCCGTCCGTCTGGGGGAAGAACACCTGCCGGCTGGCGGCGCTCTCGGCGATCTGTGGAGAATCTGACATCGCTGTCTCCGTGAAGTTATGTGTGTTATCGGATGGAGACAGTGTAGAAATCCGCGGTGCCGCGGACTATCCGGAAATGGCTAACTTGTGGCGCGGGCAAGTCCGCTTCTTGCGATTCGCGGTAGGGCTATCCGAAAGCGGCAGCGATGCTGCCGGCGTCTATCCGATTCCGGCAAGGCTGCGTTGCAGCCTTGCAAGGGCACTACTTCTGCCGCGGGCGCTGTGGCAAGATAAGGCGCATAAGAGGGACGACCGAGCCCTGGTCAAAAAATCTGGGTCTTATGTAACGGCTCCAGGATGAAAGGCGCTCCGGTCCTCGCGTACGCTACTTGGCGCTACAGCGAATGCGACAAGGCAGCGCAGCGGCGCTAGACGTCTTAAGCGTCGCATGGAAGCTGCCATATAGTTGGAATGGGGACAAAAGATGCCACTCTCGCCGCGGACCCCCGCCCTGTCGGCCTTGTACCGGAATCCGCTCTTCCGCTCGGATGTGCACGTCGAGGCGCACGAGCAGGTCGCCCGCGAACTCGCCGACCATATCCTGCGCTGGAAACCTGGCGCGCCGGACGCCGCGATGTTCAAGGGGGAACTCAACCGCTTGAGAGCCTACGCGCTACGCTACGGCGCCGAGGTCGAAGTCTCGGCACGCCCGTTCGATAATTTTGCGCTGGTCCATACCTCCCTGCGCGGCGGCGCCGAGATCGAATGCGATGGGCATCGCCTCTGGGTTGCGGAAGGACGCACTGCCGTGCTCGCACCGAAGGAACGCATTCGCCTGCGCTGGAGCCCCGGCAACCAGCAGATGATCGTGCGGGTTCCGCACAGCCTGCTGCGCGAGGCCATGGCGTGCGAAGAAGACGAACGCATTGACCTGGTGCCGGGCTTCCTGCTGCCGCGCGCGCTCGAAGCGCACTGGGAACTGCTCGCGCATTCGATGCTGAACCTGCTCCCGCCCGCCGGCGACGCAGCCGCGCATGCCAAGTGGGTAGACCACTTCGAGAGGCACCTGGCGTTGTTCCTGCTACTGCACCAGCCTGCGGAAGTTGCCCCTCTGACGGCCACTCGTGACCACACCAGGCTGCCAAGCGAGACCGTCGATGCCCACGCGAGCCGGGGTACGCGCCAGATGGATGCTGTCATCGCATACATCGAGTCCCACCTCTGCGCGCCGGTTTCGCTCGAGGATCTGGCCAGCATTGCCAGAGTGAGTTGCCGCACGTTGAATACCCTATGCCATCGCCACACCGGCATCGCACCGATGGAGCTGTTGCGCAACGCGCGCCTGGACGCCGTACGCACGCGCCTGCTACTCGATCCCGGCGCCAGCATCACCGAGACCGCGCTGGCGTATGGGTTCGGGCATCTAGGTCGCTTCGCAGCCTACTACGCGGCACGCTTCAGTGAACGGCCGAGCGACACCCAGAAGCGTCGAGACTAGGAAAGAAAGGGGGCGCCTGCGAGACGCCGTTTCCCGCCATTGTGGCGCGACTCTCAAGGCTGGTCTCCATGGCGTCGGCGGCAAACCGGAGGTGCGTTATGCTGGTAACAAATCGGTAGCCTGGGGTTCTGGCCTCGTGCCCATTCCGGGCGGCCTCCATCCAAGGCGGGAGCACCGTATGACTACTTTCAGCTTTCTCGACGACTACAGCGAAGGCGCCCATCCCGACATCCTCCGCGCCCTGACGGAATCCAACTACATCCAGCAGGCACCCTACGGGGAAGATTCCTACTCTGCCGAGGCGACGGCTCGAATCAAGGCCCGCCTGGGGGACACGTTCGACGGAGCGATCCACTACGTCGCGAGCGGGACCATGGCCAACATCGTTTCGATATCGAGCTGCCTGCGCCCGCATGAGGCCGTCATCGCCGTGGAATCGGGGCATATCGTGGTAAGGGAGGCCGGTGCCATCGAGGCAACTGGCCACAAGATCATCGTCGCCCCTCCTGTCGACGGGAAGCTGACGCCCGCCAATATCGAGGCTGCGCTTGCCAGCAATGCGCATTTTCCGCACATGGCAAAGCCGCGACTGGTCTATCTGTCGAATGCTACCGAAACAGGCACCGTCTATTCACTCACGGAACTGAAGGAGATATCGACGCTCGCAAGGCAACGGGGCCTGATCCTGTTTCTCGATGGTGCGCGGTTGGGAGCGGCACTGGCGTCAAGCAAGAACGACGCGACGATGGCCGATATTGCTTCGCTCGTTGATATTTTCTGGATCGGCGGAACCAAGGCAGGCGCGTTACTGGGTGAGGCGATCGTTGTCTGCAATCCGGCGTTGGCGGAGGATTTTGCCTTTCATATCAAGCAACGCGGCGGCATGTTGGCCAAGGGACGGTTGCTGGGTATCCAGTTTCAGGAGCTCTTTGGCGCCAGGAACCTCTTCTTCGAGAATGCAAGGCAGGCCAATGCCATGGCGGCGAAGCTCGCATCTGGGATTGCGTCTGGCGGCTATGCCTTTGAGGCAGAAACGGCTACCAACCAGGTATTTCCAATCTTGCCGGATGCCGTCGTGTCCGCCTTGAAGCAACACTTCGCTTTCTACACTTGGAGAAAATCGGATGATGATCATTCCGTGATTCGGCTGGTGACGTCCTGGGCCACACCAGAACACCAGATCGACGCATTTCTGGCTCGGCTCGCCCAAGTTTGATGGCCTGCCGACGACTGCCTTGCGCTTGGCGAGGGGCGGCGTTCTCGGCTGGCGCGATCACGGCATCGCGCATGCTCAGGGACCTGTCTTGGACCATGCAAGCAATCCAGCTCTGTCGAGACCCTTCGCGATGCGCGCCAGATCCCCCGGATTCCTGAATGGCATGCGCGCGATGCCGACGGCGAACGAGTAGGACGGGTTGATGGCGATGAGCTCGCCCCAGACGCTGCGCGCTTCTTCAAGATAGCCAAGGTTGCCGAGCGCCGAAGCGAGATAAGCCCGGCTCATGTCGGTCTGGGGGACAAGGAGGATACGCTCCCGCAGGATCGCTACGGCCGTTTCATAGTCGCCGGCAACGATATGGGCCACGCCGAGATGGTGGAGATAGCCCTGGGTGAAGTAAGGATCGAGCCGCATGGCCCGCTCCAGATCGCGAATCGCCACCCGGGGTTGCCCCGAATAGATGTTCAGCGTTGCGCGCAGAGACAGCGCTGGGGCAAAGTTCGGGTTGAGCGAGAGCGCTTCGTCGACTTCGCGAGCCCAGCGGCTGAAGTCTTTCCGGTACATCGCAACCAAGGCGGCCACGCCGTGCGCGAACGGCTCGCCCGGATCGCGCTCGATCGCTTTGTCGACCAACGCTTCGGCTTCGGTGAGCGAGCGTTCGGGGTCTTCGGTCCAGCGGTTGTAATAGGCTTGGGCGAGAGCCATGCCTAGCGCCGCATAGGGCGCTGGATAGCCCGGATCGAATGCGATCGCCTGCCGAAACAGTTCGCTCGTTCGCTCGAAGACAGCCACGTTCTGCGTCGCGCCGCGCTGCATTGCCCGGCCTCGCAGGAAGCACTGGTAGGCTTCCATCTGGGTTGTTCCGCTGGATGCGACGCCCGGAAACAAAGTGACCTCGAGCGGGCTCAACGCGGCGCTAAGTTCGACAACGATCTTTCGGGCCACCTCGTCCTGCACCGCGAACATGTCATGGAGTTCCCCGTCGTATCGTTCGGCCCACAGATGGCAGCCGCTGACCCCATCGCTCAATTGCGCGACCACGCGGATGCGCTCGCCGCTCTTCCGGATGCTGCCGTCGACGATGTAGCGGGCGCCCAGCTCGCTTGCGATGCGTCGCACGTCCGTGGGCACGCCCTTGTAGGCAAAGCTGGAGCTGCGGGCGATCACCGTCAGGCCCGGGATCTTCGATAACGTCGTGATGATCTCATCAGCCAGCCCGTCGGCGAAGAATTCCTGATCGCTGTCGTTGCTGAGGTTGGCGAACGGGAGGATCGCCAGTGACGGCTTGGGCGAAGGCAGGTCGACAGTGTCTTCGGCGGTAGTAATGAAATCCTTAAAACAGTATCCAATGCGTGGAATGGTGGTGACCCACGCCTCGCCATCGGGCGCGAGGCCCACCGCCTTTCGCAGCAGCCCGATCTGGACCGAAAGATTGCTTTCCTCGACAGGGGTCCCCGGCCAGGCCGCATCCATGAGCTCCGCTTTGGTGACGATCTCTCCCTGCCGTCTGAGCAGCGTGGCCAGAAGCAGGATGCCCCGGCGCCCAAGCGCCACGCGCGCCCCCTTCCGCTGCAGCGTCCCGTTGTCGAGATTGAGTAAGAACGGGCCGAAGGTGAAACGCTGTCCTTGCATATGACTCCGCGCTGCAACAATTTGGGAATTCTTGGAAATTCTTGGAAATTCTTGGAAACTATTCGGACATTATTCGGCAGCCCTTCAATACGCCAGCGCTTGCCCTCGCGATACTGTTACACGCTGCAGCCCCCTGGTCCACCTGGTCGCCGCGCAAAGTACCGCCACACAGAAAGGAGGGGCAGACGAAATGACAATCCTACCATTGGCCGCGCCGTCGGTCGCTCCCGCCTGGAAGACGAAGCCGAGCTGGTATCTGGTCGCCAGGGACGACCGGATGATCCCGCCCGACGCGCAGCGCGCCATGGCGATGCGTGCGGGCTCCACCGCCGTCGAGCTCGACGGAAGCCACGCAATCTATGTGTCTCAGCCCGGTGGTGTGGCCGAACTGATCGAGGCGGCCGCCGAAGCGGTCACGGCTTCCACGATCTAAATGCCGCCGTGCGATTGACCTCGGACGGCTGTCACGCCTGACGAGCACACCCTTCCATTACATCCTATCGATGAGGTACCAGATGCAACCCAAACCTGTCTCCTCCTGGCGCACCGTTCTTGGCGTGCTGGGCTTCGCCTCCCTGGCTATCGGTGCCACGTCGCCAAGCACGGCCGCTGCCGCCGACCGTGTCAACAACGTGGTACTCGTCCACGGCGGCTTCGTCGACGGTGGCGGCTGGGAATCGGTGTACAAGCTGCTGAAGGCCAAGGGCTTCAACGTCAGCATCGTGCAAAACCCCACGACGTCGCTCGCCGCAGACGTGGCTGCCACCAAGGCGGTGGTCGACGCCCAGGACGGCCCCGTCACCCTGGTGGGCCATTCGTACGGGGGGGTGGTCATCACGGAGGCCGGCAACGACCCCAAGGTCTCGCGCCTGGTCTACATTGCGGCGTTCGCCCCGGACCAGGGCGAATCCGTTCAAAAGCTGATCGCCAATCCTCCTCCTGGCGCTTCGGCGCCCCCCATCCTGCCGCCGGTCAATGGCTTCCTGATGCTGGACAAGACGAAGTTCGCCGCGGCCTTCGCTGGCGACGTGAAAGCCGAACGTGCCTCCTTCCTGGCGAACGCCCAAGTGCCATGGGGCGTGGACGCGCTGGCGGGTGAAGTCACCTTGGCTGCCTGGCGTGCGAAGCCGAGCTGGTACCTCGTCACCAAGGACGACAAGATGATTCCGCCGGATGCCCAGCGCGCGATGTCCAAGCGCGCCGGCGCCACGGTGGTAGAAACTCGGGGCAGCCACGCCGTGTATGAGTCGAAGCCGGCTGCCGTGGCGGCCCTCATCGAGCAGGCCGCTAATTCGAAGAACTAAGCACAACAAAGCGCATCACATCACGCCCTTCGAGCTGAGTCTTGAAGGGCGTTTTGCCACGCGGGCCTGCACTCAATACCGATACCGCGCTCGTCAATCGGATGTTCTTGGTCCGCGCAGCCGCCGCAGCGAGTATGACTGCCGGGGCGGCATCCAGAAATTCCCTTCGATGATGCTCGCCAATACCAAAGATATCCAGCCCGGCGCGATCAGCGATCTCAACCTCATCGAGAAGCGCTGACATGCGGTCCTCGGGCAAGGTCCGGCGGCCTGATTCCGGATCGGGAAGGTCAACCGCAAAACTATCAATACCAATTTCCATCCCGCTCACCTACTGCAGTTCTCCATCTGCCAAAAGAGCCAGCTCTGAGGCCATGGCATCGCGCGTAATGCGCGCCACATAGGCAAATACGATTGCCTTACTTGCCTTCGAACACCAGTTCTGGCGGTTCGATATCTGCATCGAATGCCTTTGCGGTACTGATGAATCCGCGCTGCACATCCTGGGTGTGGAAGAGATCCATGGTGACGCCGAGCATCATGGCATCAGCGGTTGCGATGCCGCCACCGGACCAAGCCTTCAGCAGGGTTCGCGTAGCCGCGTAGGAGCGAGTCGGACCGGACGCGAGGTGACGGGCCAGTGCGTCAGCCTCAGCGTCAAGCTGCAGGTCAGACACGACATGAGTGGCGATACCAAGCGTACCCGCCATCGTACCCGGGATGGGATCGCCCAGCATCGAAAACCGAGAAGCGCGAGCGCGCCCAACACGCTCGGCAAGGCGCTGCAAGGCACCCGCAATCGGCAGCATCCCGGTCGTCACCTCGACACAGCGGAACACAGCGTCCTCGGCGGCAACAAGGAAGTCACAGGCGAGCGCGAGTTCGAATCCACCACCGAATGCGAGGCCCCGCACTATGGCTACAGTGGGCACTTGGAGCGCCTCAATGGCGCGATAGGAGGCATTTACCTCGGCAACAAAGGTACGGAACCAGTTGATATCTTTGCCGGGCCACTCGCGCACGTCACCGCCCAGGCTGAAATTCGGTCCTTCCGCGCGCACCACCAGCACCCGAATATCGCTCTCGCTTGCCGCGTGAACCGCTTCGCGAAGAGAAGATGTGTACTGCAGGTCGACGCGGTTGAACGGGGGCTTGGCAAGTACGATGGTGCCAATATCCTCATGACGTTCAAAATGAATGGAGTTCATAGTGTGATTCCTCTGCACTGGGGGACTGCGGCTGGGGAGGTGGTTGAATTACTTCGGAATAATCGGCAACAGAAGATGTGATGGCCTATCTGCATCGCGATAGATCCGGTGTGTCACGGTCGTACTGCTGCAAACGTGATAGGGGATGTATTCCACGTTAGTCATGGCGCCGGTACCGGTCGGGACGTCCATGCTGGTGATATCAAGGCAGATTCGGTGACCAGCTTTGAACTGATTGGCCGTTGCCAGGATCTCGATCTTGTATTCGACGACCTCGCCAGGCGAGACCGGCTCGATCGCGTCCCTGGTGAGCTTGTGGAATGGTTTCCATGGCTTGGATCTCTTCTCGTCGGTCGCGCGGTACGACGCCTTGAGCCAGCCGCGCGTCAGCTCACGCTCCGGCAAATCCGAGGGCACATCGCGCTCGCCCTCGCGCGCTGTCCGCACGGAGACGTCCGGCCCCACGTCCTTGAGCACGACGATCCAGTTTGTATCCTCGTGGTCGATCGCTGCGTAGAGTGTCAGCGAGATGGGACCGGCTACGGTCACATCATGCGCCAGCGGTTCAGTCATGTACCGCAGCCGCTCGACTTTCGTGGTTCTGGTCACCGGCATCTGCGTGAACACATCGGGCTCGAGAGCCGACTTGCCAAGCTCCGCCGTGGGGCGCGGGGCCTCCGTGGTCAGGGATTCCCAGTGCGATAGGTAGTACTTCTTCCACTGCGTCTCGGGCAGCGGCCAGTCTTGGCCGGTACGCCATTCGTTCGCTCCCATGAGCCAGTAGCGGACCGGCGGCTCGTCCATGATGCCGGTATCCTTTCCTTTGAGCCAATAGTCGTACCAGCGAAGGATTTCGTCGTGGTGTTGGTGGAAAGGCCGCTCAAGATGCGCAGGACCCGTGAAGAGCAACTTCTTTGGCTGGTCGACGTTCTGGAAGTAGTTCTGCGCACCAAGCCAGTGGAGCTTGTAGGTATACGCGTAGGCGCCTGAGCCGGTGTAGAAGGGAATCTTGATCTTCTTGAAGTTCTCCTCGGCTTTCTCAAGAACGCCGTCGGCCTCCCAAGGTTGCGTCAACATCAGGTACATAACGAAGGTACGCTGACCTTTTTGGGTGAGAATGTTGTACAGGTTGACGTACTGCTTGTAGTCCGGGTTACGCATCGCCATGCGCCACAACTCTTCCTGCTCATCGGGCAGTGCGGTCGGAATGTCGCGGGACTCGTGAACAGTACTAAAGACGTCCAGCAGGTACGGGAAAGTGTGAGCCACGCCGCCAGGAGTGAAATCGCGGAAGCCAAACATTCCGCCGTAGGCACTGCAAGCGTCGTAGGGAAAGATGGCCTTTAGCGCGGGGTGCCCCTGTGCCGCGGCACGCCATTGCTCCCCGGCGTAGCCAGAAATCCCGACCATGCCGACTTTGCCGCTGGACCACGGTTGCTGCGTGATCCATTCGATGATGTCGTAGTGGTCCGTGTCTTCATGCCCGTAGTGGCCTTCCGACTTGGCAGAGCCACGCGGTTGCGCGATGACGTGGACGTAGCCGTTGGCAACGAATCGGCGCGTATCGCCTGCCTCGATCGGCCCGAACCATAGCGGCGCGTGGGCCGGCTGAGGGGGCAAGACATCGGCCACGTCCGGGCCTTGGATATCCTTATTGTGCAGGGCACATGCGTACAGGACCGGGTACTGACCGGGCGCGTCAGGCCGGTAGACATCGACGGCCAGACGGGTGCCGTCACGCATTGTCACAATAAGGTCGCGCTCTTCAATCATCGATCTGTCTCCTATCTGATCCCATTGCGCAACGGAAGTCGTGCGCCTGAGTTGACGCTCATCTTCCATGAGCATCTCTTACTAAGTTTTACAATAGTATAATTTAGTGATTTCTGCAAGCGGAGGCACGGTCCCACTGCAAGGCCGGGAGCTGGGGGGTCAGTTGCTGGCGTGTTCGATGCTTCCTGAACATGGCCAAGGTTGCTTGACCGCCCAAGAAGTCGCGCAGGAAGCACCTCATCAATAACGCATTGCCCCGGCTCAGAATTTGTGACGAATGCCGATCAAAGCCCCCGTCTGATTCACTCCTGCCGACGGAAGCGACACCGTGCCAATAGCGCCTCCGTCGATCGTGAACGATGCGTCGCGCTGGTTGAACATGCGTCCCGCCGTGATGTACACGGACGAGCGCTTGGACAGCATGTACATCGCGCGTGCCGCGATGACGGATGCACCAGTGGAGCTGCCTTTCACGGTCAAACGCCCGTACTGCACATCAAGTGCAATTTGCGGTTGAGGAAGGTAGGTGGCTCCGAGCCACCAGTAGTTGCTGCTTGGATTGGCGGAGCCCTGATTATTCCGGTGAAGGAATCCCCCGCCGACGGTTGAAGTGCCGAACTTCACATAGCCGTTGATGACACCACGGGTATCGGTTTGAGCGCTCTGAGGCAGCGCGGAACCAGCACCACCCCCGCCATAGTTGCGGTCGATTGCAGTCGCCACACCCCAGCTCGCCGCTTCGTACTTCAACATCGCCGACATCGATTTGCAGGCCCTCCAATCTGCAGGCGATTCGCCCGCGCATCCCCCGGCAACCGCCGGCGCGACAGCGTCACGCCCAAACGAATAGGTGGCGCCAAATGTGAACCCGGAAAGCATGAAGGTGTAGTCAATGGCGTTGTCAACGCGTGCAGCCGTCAAATAAGTATCGAGCAAGCCGGCCCCAAAGATATTGGGGGCTAGCGTGTCGCCAATCAGAGACCAATAGATCTGCGAATACAGACGGCCGACTGTCACGACTCCCCAAGGCCCGAAAAGCCCTACGTACGCTTGCCTCCCGAACAAACGACCGCCTTGGTTCAGCGTGCCTTGGGACGGAGCAAACCCCGATTCCAGTACAAAGATCGAGTTCAAGCCGCCACCCAGATTCTCGATGCCACGCAGACCCCACCTTGACGGCAACGATCCTGTAAGCGACGGCATGCGGACCACGCTGTCCTTCCGAGAGCCGACGTTGCTCACATACTCGACCCCGGTGTCGATGAGGCCGTAGAGGGTCATGCCAGGTGCCTGCGCAGCGCTTATGCTTGCGATTTGCGCTTGCGCGAGGCCGGACGCTAGTGCAGCAAACGCAGTCAGGCCGCACCGAACGGTGCGCGCGCGGAACTGGCGATTGGGTTGAGCGGATGTGGAATCCATGCTTTTGATCTCCCTTGTTTGATTTTAATTTTCCAAGGAAGATCAAATACCGCACCCTCCTGGCCAACATGAAGCACCTTATCGTTTCATTTAATTGAAAAATCAAATATTCATTGGATAGGAGATCCTATGCCGCATGGCATTGGATCCCTTCAATTCCAGAATTTGGTCACTACGCTGCGTCGCTCTCTATATCTCCCTTTCCACGGCACACGCACGCTGACAGTAGCCTTCCTTGGAGGTCAAACATGCCGATGTGAGCTGCAAAGCGGTCGATGGCCGCACTGCCTCACGACGAGAGTTGCATAGCTTCCGCACAATGCGGTGACTGGAAGAAAGCTAGTACAGATCATCGACGAGTACTGGGCGCGGCGCTACAAGACGCCGCGTGGGCATTCAACCCCGAACTACGGCGGGCAGCGGCCAGAGTCAACTGGGCCCCCGCTGCTCGGTATCTGGCTGTTCCGGCCGCCACGGCGGCCGGTCGCCAGTGCAGCAAGATCGTCAACGGCCTCCGGGAGCCGGTCGCCGCGCCACGCGACATGCATGTCTGGCCGAACGAGAATGAGATCGCGCTCATAGACGCTGCGAAGCGCGGAGTCCGGGACCACGAGCACATCGAGCAGTGCGCCAAATACCTCGAAGGCGGCAACAAGCTGACCCGGATCCTGCTCGCCCTTCACGTCGACCAGCGTGTAGCGGTCCGACCGTAGCCGGTCCTGGATGGCGCTTCCGTCAGCGAGCCACATGTGGGGAAGCCGGGCCCCAGGCCAGGCAGTCGCCTGATAGACTCGCACGTCATGCTGCGGCCCCCCTGGCACATTGTCGATGATGGGCGAGTCTACGTAGCGGTAGCCGAGCTCCGCGCCAATCATCTCGTTGGACTTGCGCTGCTCCACGTTTGCGACTTCGGCAACATGAGCGCGTGCAGATGCGCCCTCGGCGGTATCGTCCCCGATCTCCGGGCGCACCTCTGCCAACCAGGCACGGTAGCCTAACGAGGCGTAGCGCGATGCGCCAACGACGCGTTCACCGATCTGCCGCCGTTCAGCTTCATAGGACGCCAGCAGTCCAGGGCCGCCCCACCCGTCCAGGGTGGCAGCCAGCTTCCAGGCAAGGTCCACGGCATCGCCAACGCCGGTGTTCATGCCTAGGCCGCCAGTCGGGATTACCAGGTGCACCGCATCGCCCGCAAGGAACACCCTTCCCTCTCCGTAGCGTTCAGCCAGCAGCAGATTCTGCCGCCATTCCGCGCAATACAGCATCTCGTAGGGAAGCGGAGCGCCGATGATCCGCTCGAACATCTGCCGCATCTCTTCGTCGCTCTCGACAGCGGAGTGGATCGTCCAGTGCCGCGTCGAGTCCTGCATGATCATGAAGGTAGGCGGTCCACCCGCCACCAGATAATGCCGCCCCCGTCCCGGCCCATTACCCATCGGCAGCCGCTCATAGAGTTGCTCGCACAGGAACAGGCCCTGGCGCAGCCGTGCAATGTCGCCCTCGCCGTGCAGGCGGATACCGAGTTGCTTGCGTACGCGACTCGCGCCACCGTCGCAGCCGACAAGATACGCCGCGCTCAACGTGCTTCGCACACCGTCGGCGTGACTGACAGTCGCCAGAACGCCGGCAGGCTGCTCGGTGAATTCCAGAAATGTCGTGCTCCGCATCACGGTGACCGCTGGCAGGCGCTCAGCTTCCTCCAGAAGGAGCGGCTCCAGCGTGTACTGAGAGATAAGCTGGTAAGGTTCTAGCGGCAGACTACCATCCGTGCTCTGGCGTGTGCGTACCCGAGCCTGCGCCACGGATGGATAGGCCAAACGCAGAAGCGGCGGCTCCACCATGGAGCGAACGATCTGAATATCCATGGGGATGTCTTCGGGCATGCCGGCTGCCCTGATCCGGTCCGCGAGGCCAAGACGGCGAAAGATCTCCATGGTCCGCGCGTTGCACCGCTCCATCTTGGGCAGAAATTGGGGCTCTGCCTTTTGCTCGATGAGGACACATTCAATGCCGCGTCGGCCGAGATCGATCGCGAGCGTCAGACCGACAGGCCCGGCTCCAACGATGATGACTTGAGTTTCCACGAATGACCTCCGTCTCCTGCCCTTGCCTGCCGGATGCAGCTGGGGCTCTGTCTCGATTTGTGTTGGTCAGGCAAGACGCTCCAGAACCTTGCTCGGCAGAAAAGGTAAATCGCGCAAACGTGTGCCGATCGCGTTCGCCACCGCATTCGCCAGCGCGGCGGCAGTCGGGGGTAGTGAACATTCGCCAGCGCCAAGCGCAGGCTCGTCGGGACGGTCCAGCAGTACCACGTCGATCGGCGGCACCTCGGCAAAGGTCAGGATCGGATAATCTTGCCAGCCGCGTGAGGTAATTTGCGAACGATTGAACGTGACGCGCTCCCTGAGCGCCCAACTCAGCGCCTGGACGATGCCACCCTCGATCTGGTTCTTCACACCATCACGATTGATGACACGGCCCACATCGACTGCAGCGATCACGTTTGTCACGCTGATGACCCCCGTTGAGCGGACAACGTTCACATCGATGACGATCGCTACATAGGCCTGGATGCTTTCATATCGCGAGTACGCGAAGCCACGCCCACGCTGCCCATCGCCCTTCACCGCAGATTGCCATTTGGACCGATTTGCTGCCTCGCGCACCACGGCTATCGCACGAGGATCATCGAGATGCGCCAGGCGGAACGCGACCGGGTCAGCGTTAGCTGCGAGCGCAAGTTCGTCCATGAAGGACTCGATCGCGAACACGTTTCCGTGGGCTCCCAACGTGCGCAGCGAACTGTTGCGCACGGGCGCGTCCAGCAACTGATGGTTGGTCACTTTCCGGCGCGGTAGCTCGTAGACAGGCACGGCATTGCGGTCACCGTTACCGTATGGCTGTGGAATCCGCGCCGGTGACGACGGTGGCAAAGGTTTAGCGAGGTGCCATGCGGCAAGCAGATTCACGCCACCGGGTTGGCCGGGCCGCATTGCGTGCGAATTGCTCCATACGTCATAGTTCCAGTCGGCAATTCGGCCGTCTTTGGACAGGGCCGCCTTCACCTGCATGACCATTGCCGGCCCGATCGGCGCCCACGCGAATTCATCATCGCGCATCCATTGCACCTTTACCGGCCGTCCCGCCACATCGCGAGCAAGCAGCGCTGCATCGAGGGCAACGTCGTCAGCGCCGTTATGGCCGTAACAGCCTGCACCGGGAACATGCACCACATCGACCGCGCTCGTGGGCATTTCTAGCACCGTTGCGAGGTCGCCGCGCAGGGGAAACGCTCCCTGCGTGTGAGACCACACAGTCATGCGCCCGTCCCTGAGCAGCGCAACGGAGCATGAGGGGCCAAGTGAAGCGTGCGAAAGGTAGGGGCGCGAGTAGGTTGCTTCCAGTTGCGCCCCGATATCCGCTGCGGGGGTATCCTGCCCCGCTACGCCAACCACCGAATCTTCGCTCTTCCAGCGAGGCAATGCCTGTTGGAGATGATCCACGTCTGGCAGCGGCACGTAATCTTTGCTCCAATGCGCTATCTCCATCAATGCATGGCGCGCATGGATCGCTTGCTCTTCCCGCTCCGCTATCACACCGAGAAAGTTGCCATTGCGCACCACGCTGACTACGCCCGGGAGCCGCCCTATCGACGAGTCGTCCACCGAAATCAGCGTTGCGCCATATCTCGGTGGCCGCACTATGCGACCAAACAGCATGCCGGGAAGACGCATGTCCTGAACGAACGCGGCGCCACCAGTGAACTTCGCCGGCAGATCAATGCGAGGAATCGACTTGCCAACCAGCTTGTACTCCGACGGATGTTTTGTGGCGCCTGCGGCAGTCACCTCACGTGAAAGCAATGCTCGTTCGTCCCTGACGATGTCGGCGTAGGTGGTGCGACGGCCATCGGCAACCAGAATCACACCGTTCTCGACCCGAAGATCCGACAGCGGCACCTTGAGGCGCCGGCAAGCCGCACCTAACAGTACGGCCCGCGCATCCGCTGCGGCAACCCGCAATGCGGCCCCACTCCGCTCGACTGATTGGCTGCCGAAGGTGTACCCCTCGTTCGGGCTGCGGGTTGTATCCGCCGAGATCATGCGAATGCTAGCAAAATCCACATCGAGTTCGTCTGCGGCAATTTGTGAGAGCGCCGTAAGAATGCCCTGGCCTAGTTCAGCCTTTCCGGTAAAGATAGTGACCGTGCCTTCGATATCGACTCGGATCCAACCGTCGAGCCTGCGATTGGTGCGAAGATCGACAGGAAGGTCGGTCTCGGCCAGCGCGAGCTCGGAGAATGGCCCAAGCGAGAACGTTGCGATTACCGCTCCAGCCAGTTTGCCAAAGGTGCGGCGGGAGAGTTTGACGGTATTCATCCGCGCAACTCCTTCGCGGCGCGCTGGATTGCACGGACGATTCGATTGTGTACGCCACACCGGCATTTCTGACCAGTCATTTCCCGCCGTATGGTCGCCTCGTCCGGATCCGGATTCCGGTCGAGCAGCGCCTTCGCGGCCATTAACATCCCGCTCGAGCAGTAGCCGCACTGTGCAGCCTGCTCAGCGAGGAAAGCGTTCTGCAGTGCATGAAGTCGCTTGCCCTTGACCAAGCCTTCGATTGTGATCACTTGAGCCGCACCGACAGCACCAACGGGAACAACGCAGGAGCGCGCCGCCTCCTTGCCGATCATCACGGTGCAGGCTCCACACTGTGCCTCACCACACCCGAACTTCGGACCATTCAGCTGGAGGTCGTTGCGCAGCACGTATAGCAGTGGCGTATCTGCTGGTACTGACAGATGGTGACGCTTGCCGTTCACCGAAATCGAAATCGAAACGCTCATTCTTGGCTCCTGCGACGTCCGGCACCTGGACAAACCTTATGCCAGGCTTGTCTATCAATCAGTGGCTCAATACCGGTAGCGAGCCGTCATCGGGCCGATTTCCGCTCGTAACGCCGGCGAGAACCATCAGCAAGAGACACGCAACTAGTGCCGGCACCGCTGCGGCAACGAACAACGCGGTATTTGACCAGTGCAGCTCGATGAATCGTCCCGCCAGTACTGGCCCCACGATCGAACCGGCTCGTCCAACACCCAGACTCCAGCCAACTCCGGTTGCGCGAAGCGAAGTTGGGTACAGCGTGGCCGTGAGCGCATTGATCGCCGGCTGTCCGCCGACAATGCAGACCCCGCTGATCAGCACGACCGCGTAGCGCAAACCGAGCGACAAGTCAGGAATACCGACGGCCGCGACAGAAAATGTCGCGATCAGGAAGCCGAGCGTCAGTACACGATAGAAGCCAAAGCGATCCATCAGCGGGCCCATCAGCAACGCGCCCGCGGTGCCTCCGATCTGCAACGAGGTTCCGATAAGCACTGCCGTCGCGGTGCCGTCTCCGATACGCAAAGAGAGCATTGGGAGCCAGTTTGACAGGAAGAAGAGATCGAGCAGGTTTGCGAAGTTAATGCCCCATAGCAACAACGTAGTCGTGCCGCGACCTTCTCGAAAAAGCTCGCCAACGGAAGCCTTCGCATGTGGCTTCCCATGCACAACGAAGCTAGCTGATGCGCCGACATCCACATTTGGTGCGATTCGGCCAAGCCACAGGGCTATCTTCTCTGGATTGCGTCGTTTAATGACGAGTAGTTGCAGGGATTCCGGCAGATACTTCCACATCGCTACAGCGATTAGCAGTGGCAAAACGCCACCAACCAGAAATACCGACTTCCAGCCTGCAGTAGGCACCAGAACGGCACTGAGAAGACCTCCGGCGATTGCACCACCCGTGAACCCACATGAAACCCAAGTCATCAATGACGCCCGCTGCTTCAGCGGACTGTACTCGCTGACCAGCGCGATGGCGTTACCCATCACTCCGCCAATGCCGAAGCCAGTCAAAAGGCGGATCGCAAGGAACTGTGGAATCGTCTGGGCAAGGGTGGTACCGAGCATGCATAGGCCGTAGAAAACGGTCGCCCAGACCAACACCGGCCGGCGTCCCACTCGATCCGCCATAGCGCCAAGTACGATTGAACCCGCAAGCATCCCGATCAAGCCCGCGCCGAATACAGGGCCCAGGCTAGCAGGGCTGATGTGCCAGGCCTGAACGATCGCGGGCGCAACAAAACCCAACGCCTGCACGTCGAATCCGTCCATCACCACAGTGCAGCCGATCAGCACCATGATCCATTTCTGGAAGGAGCTCAATGGCTGGCTATCGATCAGGGCGGTAATGTCGATGGCAGTTGAGCTAGCCTCCGGGGCCTTCTGAGGGGTACCTGGGATCAAGATTGCACCTCGTTCCGTTGAAGCATGAGGTCGCTCTCTCACGCCAGTCCAAACAATTGCCGTGCATTGTCCCGGCCGATCTTCACGCGGTCAGTTTCGCTGATCGAACACGAGTCGAACCACTGCGCAGCTTCATCATGCGCCTCGAACGGGTAGTCGACCGAGTACATGATCCTGTCGCTGCCAACTTCCAGCATCGTGGACAGGAGTGTCTGAGTCCTGAAATTTCCGCTGGTGGTCACGTAGACGTTCTCTCTAAGGTATTCGCCCACAGTCCGCTTGCATGGCAGTCCTCGCGGCGCCTTGCGCAGGATGTGGTCGACGCGCCAGACGTTGAACGGGATTCCTTCGCCCAGATGGCCGAGAATCATCTGCAGCCCCGGATTGCGGTCAAAGAGGCCTGACGTCATCAGCCGCAATGCGTGAATACTTGTCTCAACCGCGAACGCCCAGGTCGCGGCGGTAAGCCACGGAAAGCCGTCGTAGATCGGCTCGCGGGACGGTAGCGGATCCCGGGGGTGCATGTAGAACGGCTTGCCGAGGGCCGCCGCGCTGACCCAGAAGTCCGTGTACTGCGGCGCATCGTAGTACACGACCGTCTCGGCATCACCCACCTGTGAGAATCCATTCACCATAAAGCCGTGAAAGCCAAGCTCCTTGACGCTACGCTCCAGTTCCCTTGCCGCAGCATCGGGATCCTGCATCGGCAGCGCGGCGAATCCCCCTAGACGGGATGGGTGCCGGGAAACATGTTCAGCAAGAACATCGTTGGCCTCGCGACATCGACCGCTTCCTTCGCATTCGGAATGCCCTGGATCCCTGGCGAGTTCAGCGACAGGATCGAGTACTCGGTTCCGCCCTGCTCCATACGCTCGAGCCGCTGTTGTTCAATGTCCATCAAATTGGACTTCAGCGTTTCCCACACCGCGGGAGGCGCGTAAATTCTCGACTGGTCGATAGTCAGGTCAGTCGCAAAGTGCTCTTCAAGCGCAATTTTGTTTCTCATCGATCTGCTCCGGTTCAGCGCGTACCACCTCACTCCCGCAAGGGGTCAGAGAAGTGGTATGCAGGTTCGTCTTGAACAATTTTTATTTGATTTTTCAACTATGTTACGGTGGAGTATACTTGAAAAATCAAGCATAAATACCAACGTAAACCCTCACATCATCAAACGACCGTGAACACACCCAAGAGACCTGAAGAATTGGAAAAGGCGATTCCCTTCCTGATGGCACGTGCCACGAACCGGATGGGAAACGCGTTCTCAAAGGCACTCAAGCCGTTTGGCCTGAACCTGAGCGAGTGGCGGGTCTGCGCCTCGCTCCTGTACGTTCCTCGCCAGACCTTGTCCGAGCTATCTCTACATGCGTCGTCAGATATCTCCGCGCTTTCGAGGATCATTGACCGTCTCGAGAGTCAGGAATTGGTAAGCCGGGAGAGGAGTACAACTGACGGACGGTCGATCAGGGCAATCCTGACCAAAAAAGGCGAAGAGCTTGCTCAGCGCATCGTCCCGGTCGCAAAGCGACACGAGGCGGTGGTCCTCTCCGGTTTCACCGCGAACGACGTAAAGGCGCTGCGCTCCATGCTGCTAAAGCTGTACGAGAACGCTGACGCCCTTGATGACCTGCCTTGAAGTCGCGGGCTTTACGCAATCGACCCGCGGCGCAGCGCTGCTCCTGCGCTTGGGGTAGGCTACGCGATCCGTGCGCGACGAAGGGCGTCAAGGCTGAACCGCGTTGCTCCGAAAGCCGCGATCTGAAGAAGACCTCCTGTGATCATGAGGTTCTTCAGGAAATGGATCATCGTGTTCTGGTCCGCGAAGTGATTGTGGAAAAAGACCGCGGCAGCAATCGTGAAGGCTGCCAGCCAGATAGCGACGATCCTGGTCCGGAATCCCACAAGAAGCAGAAGACCACCGCCGACTTCGGTCGCCACTGCGACGACGTAGCCCAACACCGGGAACGGCAGTCCCACGGCGGCAATATGGGCTTGGGTCCCGGCAGGCGCGCCGATCTTGCCCAGGCCGCTCATGATGAAGATAGCTGCAATGAGGATACGGCCGACGGTGGCGATATTGTGAGCTTGCTTGTCCATTGCTTTGTCCTCTATGGGCTGGGGTGTTGGGCATCGAGCCGCAACTGCCGTGACTTGGGTTCACGCCTCGTTTTGAGGACAGGGCTCTTGGTGCCGGAACTGAACGCGAGTCCTACTTCTCTCATTCACCTGAGAGCAAAGCCGGGCATATCGAATTGCGCCCTATGGCGGCCGTTTATTTGATTTTTCAACCATATTTCGTTTGAGTTTACTTGAATTTTCAAATAGAAAAACTCACGTAAACCCTCGACTCGTCCACGCTATGCACGGCACCAGGCGACACCGTACGGCAGAAGGGGGACAGAATCCTCGTAGACCTTAAGTGCTTTGTGATGGCTGCTGCTCACTAAAGCAGACAACGAGGAAATCGAGCAACTCCCTGATCGCCGGCACCATTCCTCGTCTCGACGGGAATACGGCATGGACGATGCCGTCCGGTCCTCCCCAATCGGGCAGTAACCTGACAAGCCCGCCATCCGCAATATCCTGGGAAATCAGCATCTCTGGCAGGAACGCAATGCCCACCCCAATCAGGGCCGCCTGGCGGAGGGTGTAGAGATCGTCGGTCTTCAGCCGGGGTTCATGCGCCAACTCAGATAGCCTCCCGGCCGCATTACGGAATTGCCATACATGCCTGTCCCCGGCACTGGTCATCGAGACTGTTGGCATTCGTCCAATGTCATCCGGCGATTGAGGCTCCCCTAGAGCCCGCACAAGGCTTGGGCTAGCCACCAAAACCATACCAGTAGGACAGAGTGTCCGCATTGCGAGATCGGAGTCCTTCAGCGGTGGAACTCGTACCCGGATTGCAATGTCCACCCCCTCCTCAACGACATCCACCCGGCGATTGGTTGCATCCAATGCAAGCTGGACTTGTGGCCAGGCCTCCAGGTACCGGCTCAGCATCTCTGCGACCCCGCTCTGTAGCAGACCCGTCGGGCAGCTTACCCGCACCAATCCACGAGGAGAGGCCAAGGTCTGGGTGATCGAGTCCTTCGCCGCCTGCGCCTCCGCGATTAGCGCGACGCAGTGCCGATGGAACGTCCTGCCGGCCTCGGTCAGCGACAACTTGCGCGTTGTCCGGTTCAGTAAGCGCACCCCCAATTCCGCCTCCAGCGCCCCGATACGTCGGCTCAGCTTGGAAGTTTGAAGCCCTAATGCCTCAGCCGCAGCGGTATAGCTACCGCATTCGACAACCTTCGCAAAGAAATACAAGTTGTTCAGGTCACTGACTGGGGACACGGCGTGCCTCATTGGCAACTAGTTGATTGTTCTATTGTAGACAAGGATCCGTTCTGCTTTGCCACCTGTTCCCGCTGTTGCCTCCACGGATAACCTGATGACCTCGATTGCCTGTCGATGTTCGGATTCGACAAAATCGACAGGCCTCGACGTATTCGTGAACCGATGTGTTCGACCTTGCAACCAGCGTACAGGAGACAATCATGCTGCAGCTCCGCCCGTGGGCATCCCTTGACAAAATGAATCTCGATTGGCTGAAGGCAAAGTACCACTTCGCCGTTAACGCTGAAGGGAATCCCCAACATACCGCGCTTGGAGACCTGATCGTGTGGAACGACGATGAGATCGCTCCGGGAACCGGCTTCCCGATGCACGGCCACCGCGACATGGAGATCGTCACCTATGTCAGGGAGGGGCTACTTGAGCATCAAGACACATTGGGCAGCCGTGGACAGATCACCGCAGGTAGCGTCCAAGCATTCAGCGCTGGTCGAGGGATACGCCATTCGGAATATAACCCTGGCAGCACACCGCTACGCGTCTTCCAGATCTGGCTACGGTCGACCCAACGGGGGATCGAGCCTCGGTGGGCAGCCAAGCCATTTCCGAGGGCTGATCGGGCCGGCCAACTCGTGCCATTGGCAAGTGGCTTTCCTGACGATCGCGAAGCGGTGCACATCAATGCCAACGCTCGCGTGCTAGGCGCACTGGTCCAGGCGGGTCAAACCATCGCCTACACGATATCGCAGACACGGTACGCGTATCTTGTTGTCGCGAAAGGAGCCGTCACAGTAAACGGCCTGCCAGTCGAGGAACGCGACGGGATCGCCATCTCGGCGGAGGAGACGATCGAGATTCTTGCCATCAAGGATTCCGAATTCGTTCTCGTCGATGCCGGATGATCGACATCGATGAAACGCCGGCGCTCGGGTGTGGAGCCCAGCGATCCTACACTTCAGTTAAGCGGATTTCCTGAACAGTGGCTTCCGCTTCGCCACGAAGGCGCTGATGCCTTCCGTTGCATCCATGCTTGCAGCACAGCGCATCATGCCGTCGCGCTCAGCGGATAGTCGTGCGGCAAGCGCGTCGCCGCGCAGGGTATTGCAAAGCGATTTGATAACCTCCATTGAGGTCTCCGACTTGTCAGCTAGCTGACGCGCCATGTCAAGCGCTTCGTCCTGCAGGGATTCGGTTGGGACGATTCGATCAACGATACCGAGTGCGGAACAGTCGTCCGCGCTTAGCGTGCGATTGGTCATGAATAGTGCGCGCGCCCGCGCCCCACCGATGCGCTCCGCGAGAAAACAGGACGCCCCCGCGTCTGGCGAAAGGCCTATGGCGGCATAGCCAGAACGCATCTTGAGACCCGCGTCGCAGATGACCACGTCGGCGCTGAGTGCCAGGCCTATGCCACCGCCGCCGAGCGCACCCTGAACAGCACTGACAACGGGCTTGTTCGAGTTGCGCAACTGCTGCACCGATGCATTGAGCAAGCCAATGACGTCGCCGAGCAGCGGAGCCAAGCCAGGACCAAGATTCGCGCTGAAGAAGGCGAGATCACCACCAACGCTAAAGGCCTTTCCCTCAGCGCGCAGAAGGATCGCGCGTACCCCCGTATCGCGCACCACCCGGTCAATCGCGCTTGCCCACGCAGCCGCGAGCTCATGATTGATGGCATTGAGCGTATCAGGCCGATTCAGCGTCACAATGCCTATGCCATTGTCCACGATAGCAATGACCGAAGAACTTGTCTTGGTTTCCATAGGAGCTTCCTGTCGCCGGCCTTATACCGGCCAGTGAGGTTCGTTGAAAAATGCAAGCGCCCTGCCCCGTCCGAAGTGCTTCCCCCGGTCCCGATCACGTCAGGCTGAAGCGTCTTCTAGAGCGATGACGCCTTCGGCACCGACCATTGTCGCCCGGGCTTCCTCTTGATGCGGCGGGAAGGCATACGGCCCAATCCTCAGAATGGCTAAGGTACCGGTTGCCAGTGCGGCAATGAATCCGCCGATTGCCGTGCTGTACGAGTGCGGTTCTCAGAAGGCCCTCAGAACTTATGCCGAATACCGACCAGGAAACCGGTCTGGTCGACACCGGGCAAAGGAGTCGAAACCGTTCCCGCGGCACCACCATCAATCGTGAAGCTTCCGTCGCGTTGATTGAATGCGCGCCCGGCAGTCACATACACCGCCGACCTCTTGGACAAGAGGTAGGTCGCACGTGCTGCAATCACGGATGCACCGGTAGAACTGGCCTTCACCGTCAGGTGCCCATATTGCAAATCAAGCGAAACTTGCGGAATTGGAAGATAGTTCGCGCCGATCCACCAGTAGTCGCTGGTTGCATCTGAAATACCTGCCGAAACAGAGCCCTGGTTATTGCGGCGAAGGAAGCCTGCACCGACTGTTGCGGTTCCAAATTTCACATAGCCGTTGATGAGACGACGCGTATCGGTTTGCGAACTCTTGGGCAGTGGGGAACCGGCACCACCGCCGCCATAGTTTCGATCGAAGGCCCCGGCCACACCCCAGGTCGGTGCTTCATACTTCACCAATATCGATATCGCCTTGCAGGCCCGATAGTCTGAAGGCGACTCCCCAGCGCATCCTCCGGCTGCCGCCGGTGCCACTGCATCACGTCCAAACGAATAGGTAGCACCTACCGTGAATCCGGAGAACGTGACGTTATAGTCAATTGCATTGTCGACGCGTGCGGTCGACAGATAGGTATCGAGCAGGCCTGCCGCAAAAATATTGGGGCCCAGTGTGTCGCCGATCAAGGAGTAGTAGATTTGCGAATACAAACGGCCTACGGAAACCGCTCCCCACGGCCCGACCAGCCCTACGTATGCCTGTCTCCCGAACAGGCGGCCGTTCTGGTTCGCGGTGCCTTGGCTCGGCGAGAAACCTGATTCCAGAACAACAATCGACTTGTAGCTGCCCCCCAGGTCCTCGATGCCCCGCAGGCCCCATCGCGATGGGTACGACGATGTCAGCGACGGCATGCGTATCGCGCTCGACTTCTGAACGCCCACATTGCTCACGTACTCAATGCCCGTGTCGATAAGACCGTACAACGTGAGACCGGGCGCAAGCGCGCCCCCATCGTAGGCATGCGTGCCACTGCTGACGACCATGGCAGCAAGAGCCAGCCCGCAGCGCGCCAACGGCCGCCGGAGTTGGCGGCTGAGCCGAGTTGACCGTAGTTTCATCGCCTTCTCTCCTCCATTTGCGGGAAATGTTATCTTCCACGGAAGATTGATAGAGGGACGATTCAAAGTCAATGAGGCTCGCTTACAGATTTTCCCTGAGTCACACTCTTCGCTCGCCAGTCTTCCTTGGAAATACAGGGTTCTTCGGCTGTGATTCGCCGCATCGCGTGTTCGTCGGTGTTTTCCCTACCTCGACACATCTCGCTTTGCTTCGTATTCTTCCATGGAAGTCTTTTGTGAACACTCCACCGATGGACTCATCATCGATGCTGCTCACGAAAGGCTGACGGATAGAGCACTAATTGTCAGATCGCATCCGCGGCACGGAGGGCTTTGTGCTCAGCGGAGAGGCAAGCAAAGTCAGTCTCACGAGATAAATGCCGTGCGGAGCACCCAGCTTTCCTTTTTGCGGATGGCAGAGCACCGATCGTTTGCAAATGGTCGGTTGGCCTGTCTGCATGCAATTGTGCAATTGCGATCGAGGAGGCTTATGACGGAATCCCCCGGCTTTACTTGGCAGGACGACTTTTCGATCGACCATCGAACGATGGACGAAACGCATCGGGAGTTTGTCGAATGTGTGCATGCGTTGCTGACGGTAGAAGACGATCAGCTTGAGCAAGCACTAAACAGCTTTACTGAGCACGCGCATCGCCACTTCGGCGAAGAGGATGTCGCGATGCGTGAGACGGTCTACGGATCAGCGGGATGCCATATCGACGAGCACGCGGCAGTTCTCAAATCGGCATACGAAGTGCGCGCGATGCTGGTTGAAGGGCGAACCCAAGTAGTACGCTCCTTTGCGCAAGCCCTGGTGAATTGGTTTCCGGCACATGTGCGCGTGATGGACCAGGGTCTCGCCCGCTGGCTAGTCCAGCGTCAACTGGGCGGTTCCCCAGTAGTCATACAGCGTCGACGCGCTGTCATCGGCTGATTTTTTTTGCTTATTGATCTTCCATGGAAGATATTGGAATCGTGATGGATAGTTTTCTGCAAGTGAAGGTCACGGCGAAGACGTTACTAGCCGAAGGCATTGCTGGCTACGAACTCACACCGGTAGCGGGAGCATCCCTGCCGGCATTCGAGGCCGGTTCGCACATTGACGTGCATTTGCCCGGAGGGCTGGTACGGCAGTATTCCCTGTACGAATTGCCCACGGAACATTCGTGTTATCGGATTGCCGTACTGCGTGAACCAGAATCACGTGGAGGCTCCGCGACACTCGTGGATACGATTGGCGAAGGAGACGTGCTCGAAATCAGTCCCCCGCGCAATCACTTCGCCCTGCATGGCGCGAAGGCCAGCTCTGTTCTCTTCGCAGGCGGCATCGGCATTACGCCCATCCTCTGCATGGCGCAGCAGCTCGCGCGCGATGGCCGCGCCTTCGAGATGCACTATTGCGGCCGCACGTTATCGCGGATGGCCTTTGTCGAGCGCCTACAAACCGAGAGCTTTCGCGATCAGGTACAGGTGCACATCGACGATGCAGCCCCTGAGCAACAACTTGACGCGCGCTCTGCAATCGGCGCCCCCTCCCCCGACAAGCACCTGTACGTGTGTGGGCCTGCGGGTTTCATGAACCACATCCTTCAGGCTGCGGCCGAGCTTGGCTGGAACGAGGAGCACCTGCATCGCGAGTATTTCGCCGCGGGACCGATCGACCACACGGGCGACTCTCCATTCGAGATCGAGATCAAGAGCAGCGGAAAGGTCATCAGAGTCGCCGCAGACCAAAGCGCCGCCCATGCACTTTTGGACGCTGGCTTCGACTTGCCTCTTTCCTGCGAGCAAGGTGTTTGCGGGACCTGTATGACAAAGGTGTTGTCGGGCACGCCGGACCATCGGGATCTCTATCTCACGAGCGAGGAACACGAGCGCAATGACTGCTTCATGCCGTGCTGTTCCCGCGCAAAGACGACACGACTGCTAGTCGATCTTTGAATCTACCAGTCGTCATTACTGAAGAAAGGGGATCAACATGCTGACCAGGCAGGATAACGAACTGATTTGCCGCACCGGCCCGAACACTGCCATGGGCAACACCATGCGCCGATTCTGGTTGCCGATCGCGCAATCATCCGATATGCCCACGCCAAACGGGGAGCCTCAGACCATCGAGGTCCTTGGCGAGAGATTTGTCGTATGGCGTGACCAGCAAGGACGTCCCGGCCTCTACGCTGAGGGGTGTTTGCATCGGGGCGCGTCAATGCAGTTGGCCAGATCGGAAGGCGATGGACTGCGCTGCATTTACCACGGCTGGAAGTTTGCGGTTGATGGAACAGTGCTGGAGACGCCCAACGTTGTCGACCCCAAGTTCAAGGATCGCGTCAAAGGCCGAACTTATCCCGTTCGCGAGACTGGCGGCATCGTGTGGGCTTACCTGGGTCCTCGGGGCGAAGAGCCGCCGTTCCCTCACTGGCCGTTCATGGATCTGCCGGATTCCAATCGGATCAATGTTCGCGCGATCGTCAACTGCAACTATGTCCAGGTCATTGAGGGACTTGTCGACTCGTCCCACCTGACCGTACTTCACGGATCGGCGCTGTCCAAGACCAATGACTCCGATCTCGACTACGCGAAGAAGACGACGCACATGCAGTTCGACGCGGCGCCCATCATCGAAGCGGATGAAACGGACTTCGGTTTTCACTATGTGGCGATCCGGCAAAGCGATGAGAAGCGAATTGCCCGCGTGACATCGTTCATTGCCCCGTGCTTTATCGCCAATGCAAACGGTGATCTATTGCTGGCGGTAGTTCCGGTCAACGACGAACGTTGCAACTTCTTTCACGTCTGGTGGGACGCAGAGAAACGTATAGGAGACGAGCCGTTGCGCACGCAGCAGCTTGCATTCGTTGGGCTTGATGATCCAACACTCCGTAAGTATGGGATGACGCAGGACACTTGTGACTCACCGAGCGCGATGTCCTTGGCCAACGGATTCGGCCAAGATCGGGCCCAGCAGCGCAACGGCCACTTCACCGGCCTTGACAGCATCACGCAAGAAGACGCCGCATGCAGCATCTCAAGCGGCACGATTCGCGACAGGTCACAGGAGCTGCTATGCAGTGCGGACATGGCGATCAGCCGTCTGCAACGATGCCTGTTGACGGCCGCCCGGGCAGGTCGCGACCAACAGGAGATTCCGGCGTTGCGTGCGGAGGCAGGTCGAGCGATTGGCGTGTCCTCCGAAATCGGCCTGGATGAGGACTGGCGCGGGCTGGTCCCACACCACCAAATCACCTCCTCGTCCCGTGCACGCCCGTAATACAGCCGATAGAATGATGAGACGCTTCTGGCATCCGGTATGCACATCCGCGCAATTGCCAGAGCCCGATAGCGCTCCGCTGCGCGTTCGACTGCTTGGCGAGGACTACGTCGCCTTTCGCGACTCGCATGGCCAGGTCGGATTCCTCGAAGAGCTGTGCATGCACCGGGGTGCGTCGCTTGCACTCGGACGCGTCGAGGAAGGCGGTATCCGCTGCCTCTATCATGGATGGAAGTTCAGCGCGGCCGGCGCTGTGATGGAGACGCCAAACCACGCGGATCCAAAGTACACCGCCCGCATGAAGGCGCCGGCATTTCCCGTGCGGGAGGAAGGTGGCATCGTCTGGGCCTATGTCGGTCCCAAGGAACTGGAGCCCGCGTTCTCGCGCTATGCCTTCATGGATACCGAGCCAGAACATCGTGTCGTCTTGCGAGTCAACGTTGCCTGCAACTACCTGCAACTCGTGGAGGGCGGCGAAGACAGCTCGCACGTGGGTGTG
>NZ_AHJE01000046.1 GCF_000243095.1 Cupriavidus basilensis OR16
ACACCTTTACTACATCCCATATTGTTAAAGAACAGCCGTGCGAAACTTCGTCTCGCAACGTCTTGGCCAAGGCCAAAGGCAAACGCTCAATCCTAAGCGCTTGCCTTTGACGACCAATCCAAGGTGCACTTCGCAGTGCGTGGTAAGTGGTGGAGGATGACGGGATCGAACCGACGACCCCCTGCTTGCAAAGCAGGTGCTCTCCCAGCTGAGCTAATCCCCCATTTACTTCTGTCCGGAGGTTCAGCTTCGAACCACCGTCCGTAACTTGGTGGGTCTGGTAGGACTTGAACCTACGACCCCCGCCTTATCAAGACGGTGCTCTAACCACCTGAGCTACAGACCCTTGGCTGTAACAGCAAACAAACCGATAAGTGTGAACGC
>NZ_AHJE01000045.1 GCF_000243095.1 Cupriavidus basilensis OR16
TCGGAAACAGGGCGCGGCGTACTGCTTGGTGGCGCGCAAAAATTGCTGGGTCTGGAGGCCAGCAAACATTCTATATATGCCTTATTGGTCTCATTATGCTCTATGAGTCACAATTTGCCGCCATCTCCGCACGGGGAATTGTTGCCGCTGGAAATATAAGAAGGGTTCAGGGCGGGAGTATGCGAAGATGCGCCCACAGCGGCGCTGCGAATACGCGCGGCCGGCTGTCTGGACCTGACCCTCAGTCGCACCCACGACTTTCCGCCTGCGGCCCTGCCCCTGGTTCAGTTCTTCCCCCAAGCATGCTGCCTTCCCGCTGGCCTCAAGGCCACCATGGCTGTCATGCTCCCCACGCTTCCTGCTTCCTTCCACCCCTGTGCCGTTCAATGCCAGGAATGGGCGCCAATTGTCCATCGTCGTACCGACACCGCACGCCATCCATGCCAACGTGCCGGTAGCGGTCGGGTCCATGCCAAACGGCGCGGCGAACTTCGCGGTGCATGCCGGCCTGGCCGCATAGCCGTTCCTGGGGCTATGTGCCCAGCGGCGGGCTGGGCCTGCTGCGGATCGTGGTGCTTGTGCTGGTACTGATGGGCCGCTTTTGGGCGAGAGAGCTCGCCTTGGCGCGACAGTCCGCGCAGCGAGCGCGTGATGGCCGGCAAGCTTCAGGCTTGCCGGCCAGCCGTTTTTAAGGAGGCGAACCCGTCTCCCGATCCCCGTTGGCAATCAAGGCGCCCATGTATTCAGTGCTAGGCCGTACGTTCGAGTACACATCCACCCCGTCGCCGTGGGACAGCAAGGCGCCAGTCCGGGAGGAACTGTTCGGCATCGAGCGGCTGGAGCAGCATGCGCAAAGCCTTGCCGCGGCACAGCCCGTGACCTCCAAGCCGCCGCGCGTGCGCACGCTGCGCAGCCGCCTCAACGACAACGCCGAGGTATTGCTTGCGGCCTATCGCGCCAGCGCGGCGGAGCTGGAAAGCGGCAGGGCCGTGGTGCCCGCGGCCGAGTGGCTGCTGGACAACTACCATCTGGTGGAAGCGCAGATCCGCGAGATCCGCGATGACCTGCCGCCCGGCTACTATCGCCAGTTGCCCAAGCTCAGCGAGGGGCCATTCGCCGGCTATCCCCGCGTATTTGGCCTTGCCTGGGCCTTTGTTGCGCATACCGATAGCCATATCGACCCGGACACCCTGCGGCGCTTCATTGCTGCATACCAGCGTGTGCAGCCGCTGACCATCGGCGAATTGTGGGCGGTGGCCATTACGCTGCGCATCGTGCTGATCGAGAACCTGCGCCGCCTGGCCGAGCAGATGACCGCCGGGCGCAGCGCCCGCGCCGACGCTGACAACCTCTCGCAGCAGTTGCTCAAGTCGGGCTGCGCCAGGTCGGCGCTCGACACGGATATCGCCTCGCGCGCGGCCTCGCCCTTGTCGGAGCTGTTCGCCGCGCAGCTGGCCAAGCGCCTGCGGGACCAGGACCCACGGACCACGCCAACCCTTGGCTGGCTGGAAGAGCGGCTCGGGCGGCAGGGTGCGTCCATCGAGGGCGTGGTGCGGCACGCTCAGCAGCGCCAGGGCGCGTCCAACGTGACCGTGCGCAATGTCATCACCAGCATGCGCTTGATTTCCGATATCGACTGGGCCGAATTGTTCGAGAGCGTGAGCCTGGTTGACGCGCGTTTGCGCGATGGCTGCGGCTATGCCCAAATGGATTTCCCCACCCGCAATCTCTACCGTAGCGCCATCGAGCAACTTGCCAGGGGCTCGCCGGCCTCGGAACTGGAGATCGCCGATCTCGCGCTGGCCACGGCGCGCGCATTGGCGGCCGGCACCGCCGATGCGGCGCAGGCGGAGCGCGTCGGGGACCCGGGATATCACCTGATCGCGGAGGGCCGGCGCGCGTTCGAGCGCGTGATCGGCTTCCGCGCCCCGGCGCGGCTGCGGCTTTCCCGCCTCAATATCGCGCTAGGTATTGGCGGCTATGTGGGCGCCATCCTGCTGGTCACCCTCGCGCTGCTCGGCGGATCGCTCTGGTTGCTTGCGGCGGCGGCCACGCCGGCGCTCTCCGGCGGCTGGCTTGCGCTGGTCGGATTGCTGGGCTTCGTGCCGGCCAGCGAGGTGGCAACGGCGGTGGTCAATCGCGGCATCGCCTGGCTCTTTGGCGCCACCATCCTGCCGGGACTTGAGCTCACGGCGGGCGTGCCGCCAGCGCTGCGCACGCTGGTGGCCGTGCCCACGCTGCTATCGGGCGAATCCAGCCTGCGCGAGCAGATCGAGCGCCTGGAGGTGCACCACCTCGCCGGCGCGGGTGGCGACCTGACCTTCGCGCTGCTCACCGATGGCACCGACGCCGACCAGGAAGTCATGCCGGACGACGCGGCCCTGCTGGCGGTGGCTGCCGAAGCCATCGGCGAGCTCAATCGCCGCTACGGCCCAGGTCCCGCCGGCGACCGCTTCCTGTTGCTGCACCGGCACCGCGTATTCAACGCAGGGGAAGGCAAATGGATGGGATGGGAGCGCAAGCGCGGCAAGCTCCAGGAACTCAACCGCTTGCTGCGCGGGGCCACGGACACCAGCTTTGCTCCTGTCGGCGGCCGCCCGCCCCAGGTACCGCCCGATGTGCGCTACGTGATCACGCTCGATGCCGACACGCGCTTGCCGCGCGATGCGGCACTGCGGCTGATCGGCAAGATGGCTCACCCGCTGAACCGGCCAAGGTTCGACAACAAGCAGCAGCGTGTCATTGGCGGCTACGCGATCCTGCAGCCGCGCGTCACGCCATCCCTGCCGGTGGGGAGCGAGGGTTCGTTCTATCAGCGCATCTTCTCGGCGCCCGGCGGCATCGATCCCTATGCGGCGGCCGCGTCGGACGTGTACCAGGATATCTTTGGTGAGGGTTCCTATACCGGCAAGGGTATCTATGACGTGGATGCCTTCGAGGCCGCGCTGCACGGCCGCGTGCCGGAGAATGCGGTGCTCAGCCATGATTTGTTCGAGGGCACGTTTGCCCGCGCCGGGCTGGCCTCGGACATCGAAGTCGTCGAGGATTTTCCCGCTCGCTATGACGTTGCGGCCAAGCGCCAGCATCGCTGGACGCGCGGCGACTGGCAGCTCCTTGACTGGATCTTGCGCGGCCGAAAAGGCAGCGAGGCGGTGCCGATGCTCGGCCGCTGGAAGATGCTGGACAACCTGCGGCGCTCGGTGCTCGCGCCATCGCTGCTGCTGTGCTTTGGCGCGTGCTGGCTGCTGCCACCGGGCGCTGCTTTGCGCGGCACGCTGCTGTTGCTGGCGGCCATGGCGATTCCCGGCTTCCTGCCCGGTGTGTTTTCCGTCATTCCCCATCGTGCCGGCATCCGGCTGCGCAACCACGTGGGGATGCTGTGGGGCGACCTGCGTGCCGCCGTGGCGCAGGTGCTGCTGACGCTGGCGTTCCTGCCCGACGTGGCCTGGCGCATGAGCGACGCCATCGCGCGCACGCTGGTGCGGCTGCGTTTTTCGCGTCGCCACCTGCTGGAGTGGACCACGGCCGCCCAGTCCATGACCAGCCCCCGGCTCGACCTGGCGGGCTCTTACCGGCAGATGGCGGGCGGCCTGTTGCTGACGCTGGCGCTGCTGGCGGGCACGCTGGCAGTCGCGCCTGCGTCCTGGCCACTCGTGCTGCCCCTTGGATTACTCTGGCTCGCCGCGCCCGTGCTCGCGCTGTGGGCAAGCCGGGCGCCTAAGGTGGCAAGGCGGCTGGTGGTGTCGGACGCGGACACGCGCGAGTTGCGCTTGACCGCGCGCCGCACCTGGCGCTTTTTCGAAACCATGGTCACGCCGGCGGACAACATGCTGCCGCCCGACAATTTCCAGGAGCGCCCGAGGCCGGTCATTGCGCACCGGACCTCGCCCACCAACATCGGCCTGTACCTGCTCTCCACCATTGCCGCACGCGACTTTGGCTGGAGCGGCACGGCGGCGACGGCAGAACGGCTGGAAGCGGCCTTCGCCGCCATGCAAAAGCTGCAGCGCTGCCATGGCCACTTCTACAACTGGTATGGCACGCAGGATCTGCGCGCCCTGACGCCTGCCTACGTCTCATCGGTCGACAGCGGCAACCTGGCCGGCCACCTGATAGCGCTGGCCAATGCCTGTGAAGAATGGACCCATGCCGAGGTGACGCCGGATTTCCGGCTCGGCATGATGGATACCGTCACGCTGGCGCGCGAGGCCATTGCCGGGCTGGCGCTGGCGGGCGGCGAGCGTGCCGGTAAGCTCGGCGAATTGCTGGAACAGGTCGAAACCCAGCTCAACGGCACGCAGGCCATGGCCATGCTGATGCCCGCGCTCAAGCGGTTGACGGAGAAAGCCGGCGCGATTGCCCGAGACATCCTGCCCGCCAGCGACGACGACGGCCTTGGCGACCTGGCGTTCTGGGTGCAAGCGCTACGCAAGGCCGTGGCCGAGCATGAGCAAGACCGGGTCGAACGCATCGAAGCGCCGGACCTGCTCGGCGCGCGCCTGCAAGCGCTGGCTGCCGTTGCGCGCGACATGGCGCTGTCGATGGACTTCGCGTTTCTCTTTGACGAAGAGCGCAAGCTGCTTTCGATCGGCTACTCGCTGGACGACAACCGGCTCGATGTCAGTTGCTATGACCTGCTCGCGTCGGAGGCCCGTCTTGCCAGCCTGTTTGCCATCGCCAAGGGCGATGTGTCGACACGCCACTGGTTCCGCCTTGGGCGCACGGCCACGCCGCTGGGCAATGGGTCTGCGCTGATTTCATGGTCCGGGTCGATGTTCGAGTACCTGATGCCGTCGCTGATCATGCGCGCGCCGGCGGGTAGCCTGCTCGAGCAGACGAACCGGCTGGTGGTGGAGCGCCAGCAAGGCTACGGCCGCGCGCTGGGCGTGCCATGGGGCGTATCCGAGTCGGCCTACAACGCGCGCGACATGGAGTTCACCTACCAGTACTCCAACTTCGGCGTGCCAGGCCTGGGCCTGAAACGCGGGCTCTCCGACAATGTCGTGATCGCACCCTATGCGAGCGGCCTTGCCACCATGGTAGATCCGCAGGGCGCGCAGCAAAACTTCGCGCGTCTCGCGCAGATGGGGGCAAAGGGGCGCTTCGGTTTCTACGAGGCCATCGATTTCACCCGGTCCCGGCTGCCCGAGGATGAGGAATTCGCCATCATCCGCAGCTACATGGCCCACCACCAGGGCATGACCATCGTGGCGATTGCCAATACCCTGCACGGCGGCCAGATGCGGGAGCGCTTTCACCGCGAGCCGATGATCCAGGCCACCGAGCTCTTGCTGCAGGAGCGCATGCCGCGCAACGTCGCCATTGCACATCCCCGCGCCGAAGAGGTGAAAGCTTCCTCGATGGAGTCCGGCAGCGAGGATTCCACGGTACGCAGGCTTGCGGGCTATGCGCCTGGTGCACCCGTCACGCATCTGCTGTCGAATGGGCGCTACGCGGTGATGCTGACCGCGGCCGGCGCGGGCTACAGCCGCTGGCGCGATCTGGCCGTGACGCGGTGGCGCGAGGATGCAACCCGCGATGACGCTGGCAGCTTTATCTTCCTGCGCGATACGCAGAGCCGCGCCGTCTGGCCGGCCGGCGCGCAGTTTGCCGGCGGCGACACGGACGATGGCGAGCAGGGCAGCGAAGTGGTCTTCGCCGAAGACCACGCGGAGTTCATCCGCCGCGATGGCAGCCTGGTCACCACGCTCTCCATCCTGGTCTCCGGCGAGGACGACGGGGAAGTGCGGCGAGTCTCGCTGGCCAACAGCGGACGGCGCGCGCGCGAGATCGAACTGACCTCGTATGCGGAGCTGGTGCTGACCGTGCCGGCGGCCGACGTCGCGCATCCGGCCTTCTCCAAGCTGTTTGTCGAAACCGAATACCTGGCCGAGTTCGGCGCGCTGGTTGCCACGCGCCGCCCGCGCTCGCCCACGGAGCCCACGATATGGGCCGCCCACTTCGCGGTCGTCGAAGGCGAAGCGGTGGCGGATCCGCAATACGAGACCGACCGGGCGCGCTTCCTGGCGCAGGGGAAAACGGGAAGGATATCGAACGGCGTGCGGTATGGAACTCCGCTCTCCAACACCACGGGCACGGTGCTCGACGCCATCTTCTCGCTCAGGCAGCGCGTGCGGGTCGCGCCGGGCGGTGTCGCGCGCATCGCATTCTGGACACTGGTGGCGCCCTCGCGCGCCGCGCTGCTGGATCTGATCGACAAGCATCATGGGCTACCCCGGAGGCCATTGCCCGCGGCGCGGGCTCGCAGTCAGGGCTCTGGCCGCACGCCATCTCCGGCGACTTGCCCATCGTGCTGCTGAGCATCGACGAGATCGAGGATATGGCGCAAGTGCGCCAGTTGCTGCGCGCGCATGAGTACTGGCGCATGAAGCGGCTTGGCGTGGACCTGGTCATCGTCAACGAGCGCACGGCGTCTTATACGCAGGACCTGCAGATCGCCATCGAGACCGCTGTGCGCAGCAGCCAGTCGCGGCCTCGCCTTGGCGATGAGCTCGCCCAAGGCACGGTCTATACGCTGCGGGCCGATCTGATGCACGTAGAGGCCCGCGCCTTGCTCTTGTCGGTGGCCCGCGTCGTGCTGTCCGCGCGCCGGGGGGGCCTCGCCGAACAACTCGGCCGGCTGCCCCGGGCGCCGCAGCGCGCCGCGCCCGTACGCCGCCGCGCGTCACCACGGCCGGTGCCAATGCAAGGGCCGGCCAAGCCGGCGCTCGAATTTTTCAACGGCCTCGGTGGCTTCGACAAGGACGGGCGGGAGTATGTGATCGTGCTCGAGGGCGCCGCCACCACGCCCGCTCCATGGATCAACGTGATCGCCAATCCCAACTTTGGCTTCCACGCCTCGGCACAGGGCAGCGGCTACACTTGGGCCGAGAGCAGCCGCGAAAACCAGCTCACGCCCTGGTCCAACGACCCGGTGCTGGATCCGGCCGGCGAAGCGTTCTATATCCGTGACGAAGACAGCCTCGAAGTCTGGTGTCCGACCGCGCAGCCTATCCGCGACACAGGCACGTACACGGCCCGTCACGGCCATGGCTACAGCCGCTTTGCCCACCAGGCAAATGGCATCGCGGTTGAGTTGCTGCAGTTCGTCCCGCTGGAAGACCCGATCAAGATTTCACGGCTGACGTTGAGCAACCTGTCTGCCGTGCGCCGCCGGCTTTCCGTCACCGCTTACGTGGAGTGGGTACTCGGCACATCGCGGGGCGCATCGGCACCGTTCATCGTGACCGAGCGCGACGACGCCACCGGGGCGGTGCTGGCGCGCAATCCGTGGAGCACCGCCTTCCCCGGCCGCGTTGCCTTTGCCGATCTCAACGGCAGGCAAACGGCCTGGACCGCCGACCGCACCGAATTCCTCGGCTACAGCGGCGGCGTCGAGGCGCCGGCGGCCTTGCTTGGCACGACGCCGTTGTCCGGCGCGGTGGGCGCGGGCCTGGATCCGTGCGCCGCGGTGCAGTGCTTCGTGGAACTTGCCGCGGGCGAGACGCTCGACATCGTCGCATTTCTCGGCGAGTGCGGCTCGGCCGAGGCGGCGAGGGCGCTGATTGCCCGCTATCGTGCCGCCGATCTCGACGCCGTGCTCGATGCCGTGACCGGGCACTGGGATAGCCTGCTTGGCGCCGTGCAGGTCAGGACGCCAGACCGGGCGATGGACATCATGCTCAATGGCTGGCTGCTGTACCAGACCCTGGCCTGCCGCATCTGGGCGCGCTCCGCCTTTTACCAGGCGAGCGGCGCTTATGGCTTTCGCGATCAGTTGCAGGACACCATGGCGCTCACCTTCGCCAGGCCCGCTGCTACGCGCCAGCACCTGCTGCGCGCCGCCGCCAGGCAGTTTGCCGAAGGCGACGTCCAGCATTGGTGGCTGCCGCATACCGGGCAGGGCGTGCGCACGCGCATCTCCGACGATTGCGTCTGGCTGGCCTTTGCCACCGCGACCTACATTGCCGGCTCGGGCGATGCGGCGGTACTGGATGAGACAGTGTCCTTCCTCGAAGGGCCGCTACTCGGCGCCGACGAGCATGATGCCTTCTTCCAGCCGATGGCCGGGGAGGCCTCGGGCTCGCTGTTCGAGCATTGCGCGCGCGGCATCGAGCGATGCCTCACATTGACCGGTGAGCACGGGTTGCCACTGATCGGCGGCGGCGACTGGAACGACGGCATGAGCCGGGTCGGCGCCGGAGGCAAGGGTGAGAGCGTGTGGCTTGGCTGGTTGCTGATGCGCACGATCGCGCTCTTCGCACCGCTTGCCGAGGTGCGCGATGCCGCCCGGGCAGCGCACTGGCGTGCCCATGCGGCAATGCTGGGCGAGGCATTGGAGCGCGACGGGTGGGACGGCGAGTGGTATCGCCGGGCCACCTTCGATGACGGCAGCTGGCTGGGTTCTAAGAGCAGCCCGGCCTGCCGGATCGATGCCATTGCCCAGTCCTGGGCAGTGCTGTCGGGCGCAGGGGACCCAGTGCGCGCGGCCACCGCCATGGCATCGATGGCCGAGCACCTGGTGCGTCGCGACGATGGCCTGGCGCTGCTGTTCGCGCCGCCCTTCGATGGCGCGTCGCTGGATCCCGGCTACATCGAAGGCTATCCCCCGGGCGTGCGCGAGAACGGCGGGCAATATAGCCACGCCGCGATGTGGTCGGTCCTTGCCTTTGCCCGGCTCGGCGCAGGTGCAAAGGCCGTTGACCTGTTCTCGATGCTCAACCCGATCCACCACGCCAGCACGGCCGCGGGCGTCCAGCGCTACAAGGTCGAGCCCTACGTGGTCGCGGCCGACGTGTACTCGGTGGCGCCCCACATCGGGCGTGGCGGGTGGACCTGGTACACCGGCGCGGCCGGCTGGATGTATCGCGCCGGGGTGGAAGGCATCCTTGGCCTGCGCCGGGAAGGGGCCTGGCTGATCGTCGCGCCGAGTATTCCAGCGGCGTGGCCTGGGTTCGACGCAACGGTACACCTGGGCGCGTGCCATTACGACATCCGGGTGGAGACGCTGGCGCCGGGCGCAGTCAGCGCGCATGCCATGCTCGATGGGCTGGCGGTGCCTTGCGCGGGAGGCGGGACGCGCGTGCCGATCGATGACGGCAGGCACCGGTTGCTGCTTTGCATCACACCCGCGGTGGAGCCAGGGTGAAACAGGCCAAAGCGCCTCAAGGGCATCAGGAGGGGCTTGGCGGGCATATTGCCGCCGAAAACTCTTTACTTGATTCCCTTGACTCCGCAGGAAATAAGCTTATGATGTGCTCAATTGCTGCGTTGCAGCAAAACGATGATGCCGCTCACGGAACCCTCTTCGCAGCGTTGGATCATCCCCAGGAGACTACTTCATGGCACATCCCACCCAAGCCCAGTTTTTCGGCGTTCAGCAAGCTAACCTGGACCTGTTTCTCGCACTCGTCGGCCCCCTGGCCCGCGGCGCGGAAAAGATCAGCGCGCTGAACCTGCAGGCCGTCAAGGCAAGCCTGGCGGATACCACGAACTACGTACGCGAAGCCAGCCAGCAGCCGGTTGGCGCCGGCATGTCCGGCCTCAAGCCGGAACTGGCGAATGGGTTTGCCCAGAAGGTGAATGCCTACGCCGGCCACATGAACGAAATCTTCACCAGCACCGGCGCCGAGTTCGCGCAGGAAGCCCAGCGCCAGATGAGCACCTACGCCGCGCAGACGCAGGAAGCCATGGCTTCGTTCGGCCAGAACCTGATGTCGAACGCGGGCGGTGCGTTCCCCGCCGCCGGCACCAATGCCCCGAGCTGGGTCGCCGCCTATGAAACGGCCATGAAGCCGATGCGCGACGCCATCGAGAAGGTCATGCCCGCCATGGCTGCCAAGTAAGGCGGCACCGCTGGCCGCTGCAAAGCAAAAGCCGGTATCAAAAAAACTGCGCCCGTGTGGCGCAGTTTTTTTTTTGCGGCGCAGGCGCTGCCCGTGAGCCAAGCCCGCGTCAGCCAGCGCGTGGTGCCCGCAGAACGGCCTCTACGCGCTGGCGCAGCACCGGCAGCAAGTCCCGCGCAAACCAGTCGTTGTGCTTGAACCAACCCTGGTTGCGCGGCGACGGGTGCGGCAGCGGAATAAAGCGCGGCCCATGCGCGGCAAAGCCGGCCACGGTAGGCGTCACGCCACCGCGCGCCGCCGCGCCCAGGAAACGCCGCTGCGCATACTGTCCGACCAGCAAGGTCAGCTCGATCTCCGGCAGACGTGCCAGCAAGGCATCCATCCACAACGGCGCGCACTCCTTGCGCGGCGGCAGGTCGCCGCTGGCGCCACGGCCCGGATAGCACAGTCCCATCGGGATGATGGCGATGCGCTCGGCGTCGTAGAACACCGTCTTGTCAATCCCCATCCATTCACGCAGCCGGTCACCGCTGGGATCGTCCCAGGGAATGCCGCTGGCATGTACGCGCGTGCCCGGCGCCTGGCCGACAATCAGGATGCGGGCGCTTGTGGCAGCTTGTACTACCGGGCGGGGACCAAGCGGGAGATGCGCTTCGCAGAGACGACAGGCGCGTACCTGGGTCAGCAGGGTGTCGAGGTCGGCCTTGCTCTCATCGCCCGAGGCGGAGACAGCTACGGGAGTTACGGGGGTTACGGGAAGGAGGCGCTTCATGCCCGGCAAACGTGAATGGGATGTTGTGTTTGCACTACCCTGCGGATTTCAGGAAATTGCGTTTGCGGGCGAGATAACGCGTCCGGAAGGGAAATGTGGATCGTAGTCGTGCCCATGGCGCCCAGTGTATGCAGTTCGGCGAGGTTTGCCAAACGAGGCAGGTGCGCAAAGGGCGGGCACGCTGACGACAAAGGGTGGGGGGCGGCTATGAAGCTCTTCCAGATCGCGCAAGTGGGCCGCACCGAAGCACAGCCCACCCGCGTACCACTTCCAATCAGAAGCGGTGACGCACGCCCACGCCAAAGCTGTCGCCGTGCGACTGGGCGCTCAGCTTGTCGTAGAAGTACGCGGCATACACGTCGGTGCGCTTGGACAGGTTGTAGTCATAGGCGAGGCCGGCCGTGTTGCGCTTGAAGTCCGCGACACTGTTCTTGGTCTTGTCGTAGGCATAAGAGACCAGCACGTTGCCGTTACCCACCGGGATCGAGGCGCCGACCTGGCCGTTGGTGTGCTTGATGTCGCCCGTGGCGCTGTTGACGTCGCTCTTGATGTACTGGCCCTGCGCGAACAGCTTGACCACCTTGAAGTCGTAGCTCACACCGACCTGCACGGCGTTCTGCTTGTCGAAGCCAGCCAGCGCCGTGGGCGAGGTCACGTCGCCCGGGGTGCTGTTGAACTTGACCTGCTGGAAGGCGACGGTGGCGCCGAAGTTGCCGTTGAAGTAGAGCACGTTGCCGCCCCACTTGTTCTTGCCCACGCTGCCTGCCTGCTCGCCGAACGAGTAGATTGCATTGGCGGTCAGGCCGCTAAAGTTCGGCGTGGAATAGACCACCGAATTGCTCCAGCCCGAGTCGCCGATGATGCCCGGGTCGTACACGCGGCCATTGCTGGCCGAGAAGTAGGTGTGGAAGATCGCCGGCGAGAACACATAGGAGTCGACCAGCGGGTTGAACAGGATGGTCGAGATGAAGTAGGGCGTGGTGTTGCGGCCGAGCTTCACCGTGCCGAGCGTCGCGCTCTGCAGGCCGACGTAGGCGTTGCGGGTGAACAGCGCGTCGCCGTCGAAGCGGCCCTGCTTGCCGGTATCCGGGCGCAGGAAGCCGTTCAGGTCGAAGATGGCCTTCAGGCCGGTGCCCAGATCCTCGCTCCCCTTGATGCCGAAGTACGAGGTTTGCATGCCGCCGCTGTTGACGCCATAGGCGCGGTCAGCGCCGCCGGCCTTGGTGGCGCCGACATAGGCGTCGACCATCCCGTAAAGCGTGACGCTGGATTGCGCCATGGCATTGCCGCAGATCAAGGCTGCGGCCATGACTGCCAGTTTCACGACCGGCTTGAACGTTTGTTGCATAAAGACCTCCATGGTTGACCCCGTTTTCTATCGTTGCTGGCTCTGTCGCATTCGTGGGGCACGACAACGCCCCTCCGGGGACAAGCCCCGGTTAATTAAAAACGCTTGCTCTTGAAATGCCTGGCGCAGGGATGCGCCGGTACCCTAGCGCCGCTGGCTCATGCTTGCTGCGCAGCGCACATGCGCGGCCACCACCTGCCAGAAGGCGGCTTCAACCTGGGCGAGGATGGCGGGATCGTTGATTCTCATCTTGCTTTCGTGGGTATCCGGAACTGCGCGGTGAAATTGCTTGGCATGACTGCGATGGATGCAGTTTGCGGCAATTCGATTGCATACAACCAGCACTTATTTCTTCTCATGGCGCGCGCAAATTGTGTGCACTCGCCACGCATCAGGCGGCCTGGGCCAACGGCTGGTGCAGGCCGGTCAGCGCGGCCTTCAGATGCTCGGCAAATGCCGCCGCCGCCGGTGGCAGGCTGCGGCCCTTGCGGGCGCCCAGCACCAGCCGGCCGCCGCACAGCTCGGGGTCGGACAGGGGCACGGCAATCAGCGTGCCCTGGCGCGTCTCGCGCAGCGTGCCGGCCTGGAACTGGAAGCAGATCGCCCCGGTCTGGCGCGCAAAGCTCTTCAGCATCTCCACCGTGGTGGCCTCCAGCATGACCCGCAACGACAAGCGATTGCGCGCGCAGATCGCCTCGATCAGCCGCCTGCTGCCAAAACTCTCCGGCCCGAGGGCGACGGGATAAGGCTGGCAGTCGGATAAGCGCAGCGTGTGCCGGCCGGCCAGCGGATGGTCCGGGCGCATCATCGCGCAGAAGGGCTGCGCGGACACTGCCAGTTCGTGCAGGAAGGCCGTGGGCGGCGGGTCGTGCGCCAGCAGCAGGTCGGCCTCGTCCTCCTTGAGCGCGGCCAGCAGGTCGCCGGAGTTGCCCACCGTCACACGAAACTGCACGCCGCGATGGGTGGACTGGTAACGGCCGATGACTTCTGGCAGGAAATCGGTAGCGACCGATTCCACGGTCGCCATGCGCACGGTGCCCCGCACCAGCCCGCGCAACTGCTCCATTTGCGCGGCGGCCGAGTCGAGATCGGCCAAGCTGCGGCGCACGGTAGCGATCAGCACCTCGCCGGCGGCGGTCAGCCGCACGCCGCGAGGCAGGCGCTCGAACAACGCCGTGCCGATATCCTGCTCCACCTCCAGGATCTTTCGGTTGAGCGCGGTGGAGGCGACGTGGAGTTGCTCGGCGGCCTTGCGGATCGACCCATGGCGGGCCACGGCGTCAAGATAGAGATAGAGGCGAGGCGGGTGGAGCATGGCGGCGTGCGCTCGGGCGCTAGTGAGAACGATCCGCTCTCACTAGCAAGGATCGTGCGCACGCCGAGGCTACGCGGGCAGCCCGGTCCCGGCGCCAGGACCGACGCCATGGCGGGGCAGCGCGACCTGGCAGTAGAGCTGGCGCAGCGCGGCCAGCGCCGACGCCCGTTCTTGCTCCGTGGCGCCGCCCAGCATCAGGCCCGCGGCGTGCGGGGCGACCGACATCACAAAGCGCAGGCGTTCAAGCCGGGCGGCTTCAAACGTTGCCAGCCACGCGCGCGGGCTGGTCTCGCCCCCGGCCAGCGAGGTGGCAATCAGCTCGGCGGCGCTGCAGGCGTCCTCGATCGCCTGCGCCACGCCCTGGCCCAAGGGCGGCGCCATGGCGTGGGCGCTGTCGCCCAGGTACATCACCTGCGCCCGCGGCTCGGCAAAGCGGATGCCGGGTGCTTGCATGCGGTACCAGCAGATGGCATCCACATTGGCGCAGAGCGTATCAATCAGCCAGCCTGCCTGCGGCCCCGGCCTGGCGTGCGTGGGCGTGTAGGCAGCGCGCAGCGCCTGCGGGCCGATGCCCACGTGCGGCGTTGCGTTGTCGGGGCGGAGCGGCAGGCTGCCGGCGATATTGATCTGCCCGTGCGGCAAGCGGAAGGCCAGCAAGCGGTTGGGGCCGTTGCACCATTGCTCGTAGTCGTCGATCCGGCCGGCCCCGGCGTCGGGCACCAGCAGGCGCAATAGCAGGGCACCAACCTGGTGCACTTCCGGCTGGCCGCCAAACGCGCTCCGGATGGGAGAGTCACGGCCATCGGCCGCGATCAGCAGGTCGATATCGTCAAGCCGGCATTGGCGGCCATCCTGTTCCCAGACCACATAGCTGCGCGCCGGATCCTGCGGGCTGGCCCCGCACTCAAGCAGCTTGCAACGATAGCGGATGGTGCCCGCGGCGGCCCCGCGCAGCACGCGGTACAGCGTGGCGCGCAGGATGCGCACGCCGCCGTGATCCGCCACGCGCGTCAGCGGCAGGTCCAGCAGCACTTCGCCGCTGCACAGCGACACACGCCAGTGATCCCAGGGCAGGCCAGCCTCGCCGATGGCGCTGGCCAGCAGCGGATCGCGCAGGTGCAAGGCCTTGATGGCGTTCGGGCCGATCACCAGCCCGGCGCTGGCATGGTCATCCGGCGCAACCTGCTCCAGGCAGGTGACCTCAAGGCCGGCTTGCCTGGCCAGCGCGCGGGCCATGATGCTGCCGGCCACGCCGGCACCGACGATGACAATGCGTTGGGTGGGGGTCCTGGGCGTCATGGGCGCCAGTGTGCGCAAAAGCACCGCACGCAACCAGCACCGATTTGGTCTCATGGCGAGCGCGCAATGTGTGCGCTCGGCGGGCGGGGCCTGATGTCGCCCCGCCGGGCCCCGGCACCTTAGGGCACGACCGACAGGAACAGGTACGCCGCCAGGATGACCAGGTGCACCACGCCTTGCAGCATGGTCGTGCGCCCCGAGTGCAGCGTCAGCGTGCTGACCAGCAAGGTCAATGCAAGCAGCACGGTTTCCGTCGGGCCCAGGCCCAGCGTCAGCGGCTTGCCTACCGCGATAAAGACCGCGGCCACGGTGGGAATGGTCAGCCCGATGCTGGCCAGCGCGGAACCCAGCGCCAGGTTCATGCTGGTCTGCAGGCGGTCGGCGCGCGCGGCGCGCAACGCGGCCAGGCCCTCGGGCAGCAGCACCAGCGCGGCAATCACGATGCCAACCACGGCCGGCGGGGCGCCGGCACTCGCTACCGCGGCTTCCACCGTGGGCGACAGCAGCTTGGCCAGGCCAACCACCGCCACCAGGCACACCAGCAGCATGCCGCCGCTGGCGAGCGCGATCTTCACGGGCGGCGGCGGCGCGTGCACGCTCTCGTCCGAGGTGCCTTCCACCAGGAAGTAGTCCCGATGGCGCACCGTCTGCACAAACACAAAGCTGCCGTAGAGCACCAGCGAGGCAATGCCAGCAAAGGCCAGTTGCGATTGCGACAGCACCGGCCCGGGGATTGCGCTCGTGTAGTTAGGCAGCACCATGGTGAGCACGGCAAGGGCGGCCAGCACGGCCAGCGCGGCAGTGGCGCCCGGCGCCTGGAAAGCCTGCTCGCGATGGCGCAGGCCACCCACCAACAGGCAAATCCCCACGATGCCGTTGCACACCAGCATGGCCGCGGCAAACACGGTATCGCGCGCCAGCCCGGCCTTCTCGGGGCCAGCGGACAGCATCACGGAAACGATCAGCGCCACTTCGATCACGGTCACGGCAATCGCCAGCACCAGCGTGCCAAAGGGCTCGCCCACCTTATGCGCGACCACCTCGGCGTGGTGCACCGCCGCAAACACCGAGCCCGCGAGGGCCAGGCCGGCCAGCACCAGCAGCAGCGCCTGACCGGGCGCCGCCATGCCTGCCCCGAGGATGGCCCAGGCTGCCAGCGGCAGCCATAAGGTCCAGGCAGGCAATTTGTTCGACGTCAATGGCATCCGTTCTCCCTTTCTAATAAATGAAATATCTGGTTTCTACTTGATTGTGATGGGTACAGCGCGTCAGGACCGACGAGAAAGTGCCGCCGCGCGGCAGGCTTGCTGGCCGTTTTCCGCTTGGCATCCTATTGTGGTTCAACTTGTGGCGGCAGCATCCGCTCTGGCGGCATCGCGCAAGTAAGGCAGTCGCATCCGGGTTCGGTTCCCTGGAATTCGCACAAATTGCGAGAAATTGATGGTGGATTTGCTGGAGTTGGATGGAATTTCGAGGTTTTGTCCTAAGTTTTGGAGGCCGTTGAGCCAGAAGCATTGAACGCGTGGGGCCATTCCTGGGCCATTCCCAAGCCATTCCAGCGCCGTACCAGAGCCACACAAGCATCTCCGGACGAGCAGCAAGCGTCCGTTTACCGGCACGGCGAGCGCCGCGCCTTCCCCGTTTCGACCAAGGAGAACGCTCATGAAGAAGTACGGATCGGCTAAATGGCAAGGCGGCATCAAGGACGGCCAGGGCAGCATCTCGGCGGAGAGCGGCGTGCTCAAGGATGCGCCCTACGGCTTCAAGGCCCGCTTCGAGGGCGGGCCCGGCACCAACCCCGAAGAACTTATCGGGGCGGCCCATGCGGGGTGCTTCTCCATGGCGCTGTCCTTGATCCTGGGCGAGGCCAAGATGGTCGCCGAGAGCATTGCCACCAAGGCCACGGTCACGCTCGACAAGGACGGTGGCGGCTTCACCATCACTGCCGTGCACCTGGACGTGACGGTGCGCGTGCCCGGGGCCGACAAGGCGGCGGTAGAGCAATGCCTGCTAGGGGCCAAGGCCGGCTGCCCGGTGTCGAAGCTGCTTAAGGCGGAGATCACCATGGAGGCCAAGGTGGAAACCTGATCCGGCGCACGGCGCGCGTAGACCCCGGGCCCGCATCCGGTCATTAGGTCGGGCGCGGCCATCCTGGCTACCTATAATGAAGATTCGCCGTCCCGCGCCGCACCTGGCGCGGGACCGCGCGGGCGTTCAACGGACTGAACGCGTCTCCTATATCCAGACCTTCCAAGATAAGGCAGACATCATGCATAGCAGTGAAGCAGTCCTGACTCAGGCTAGGGCGGCCATCGCCCACGTGCCTTTCCACAGCCATTCCATCCATCCCACCATCCACCTGCGCCTGAGCGACGGCGCGCTGATTCTCGAAGGCGAAGTCCCCGATATTGTCGACAAGAGCCGCGTTGCCGCGTCGGTACGCCGTGTCGACGGTGTGTCCGCGGTGATCGATCACCTGCGCGTTGCCGATGGCGGCGCGGCGGTGGGTGACAGCGAACTGCGCAATTCGGTCTGCGTACGGCTGCTGCAGGCGATCGACTTCCGCAATTGCCGCATCTGTGCCCATACCAAGGGGCGGATCGAACCCGTGCGCGAAGCCGTTGGCGAGTCCAGCGGCGAGATCGCCGTCGAGGTCGTCGACGGCGTGGTGACCCTGCGCGGCCACGTGATCAGCCTGTCGCACATGCGTTTGGCGGGCGTGCTGGCGTGGTGGTCGCGCGGTTGCCGCTGCGTGGTCAACGAGCTGGTAGTGGCCCCGGCCGAGACCGACCGCGACGACGAAGTCACGGAAGCGCTGAAGCTGGTGCTGGAGACCGACCAGTTCGTCGACGCCGATCGCATCCGCGTGCAGACCAAGGACCGCGTGGTCACGCTCGAAGGCTATGCCGCCACCGAAGCCGGCAAACGCCAGGCCGAGCGCGATGCCTGGTACGTGCATGGCGTCGAGGACGTGGTCAACCGCATCGTGCTGAGCAACTAAGACCAAGCGCCACTGCCAAGGCGGGTTCGCAAGTTTGCAAGTTCAGAGAGCTGGATCGGATCATGCCGTGCCCGCGGGGCGCGGCATGTCCTCCACGCGCCAGTAGCGCCGCTGCGAGCGCAGCGCAAAGCGCGCCCGGTAGCTCGACATCGACATCCCCGTGGCACGCTGGAACAGCCGCCTGAACGCCGCCGCGTCACTGTAGCCGCAGGCTTCGGCCACGGCCTGCGAGCCATGCAGCGTCACCTCCAGCAGGGTCTTGGCACGCTCCACGCGCAGCCCGTGCAGGTATTCCAGCGGCGTCATGCCGCTGACCTGCCGGAAATGCCGCAGCAAGGTCCGCTCGCTCACGGCGGCCGCTTGCGCCACCAGCGCCAGCCGGTACGGCGCATCGACGTTCGCCTGCAGCCACTGCATGGCGCGGTAGACGGGGCTGTCGGCGGTTTTGCTGAGCCAGCGCTGCGACACCAGCTCCGGCGTGAGCTGCTGGCGCTCCGCCTGGTACAGCAGCATGCGCGAGCAGGTCTGCGCCAGGTCCGGGTCATGCAGGTGCCCCAGCACGCGCAGCATGAACTCCGTTTGCAGCGCCGGCGCCACGCAGCCAAACACGCGCTGATGCAAGCCCATGGGCTCGCTGGCGGAAAAATCGCAGCGCGGATAGCGCTTGGCCATCCAGCTCTGGAAGGTCCACGGCGCACCCATGCGCGCGCCATCCAGCAGGCCAAGCTCCGCGGGAAAGGCGATGCCGCTCGCGCCCGCCGCGATCCATCCGCCCGCCTGCGCGTGCCGCTCCAGCAAGCGCAGGGCCTGGCCCGAGCCGCCCAGGATCTCGCCCAGGTGCGGGGCATTGCGCGCAAGCACGCCCGGCACCACCACCAGCGCATTGCCATCCTCCTTGGCGCGCCGCCGCCGCGCGGGTTCCAGCCCCAGGGCGGGCAGGGCCAGCGCGCGGCCTGAGGGGCCAATCACGGTCCAGCTCAGGTCGCGGTCCGCATCCGGGCGTTGCAGCCGGGCCACCCCGGCCGCGGCGCGCAGCACATCCAGCGCGCCGAACAGCATGCCCGGCATGGCCTGCGGCAACCACAGCAGACGCACATGCAGCGGCACGGGGCGGCTGGCGGCGGGCGGCTCGGGGCAGGGCGGTGGTGGTGGTGGTGGTGGCGGTGGCGGTAGTGGCGGAAGAGCGGGGCATGGCGGGATTGGCATTCCGATTGGCGGGATTGATCCTACCTTGCCGCGCGCGCAAGGGCTAGCATCGTCGCTCGGCGGGCAACCGCCCCAACCACAATAACGATGCAAGCAACAGGAGACTTCATGCAGCCATCCCTGCGCCGACTCACCCAGACCGCTGTGGCAGCGCTCGCGCTGGCATGCGGGGCAGCCGGCAGCGCCCGCGCCGCGGACACGCAACTGCTGGACGCCGCCCGCGCGGCCGAGCCCGCGCTGATCCAGTCGCTCAAGGACATGGTGTCGATCGAGTCCGGCAGCACCAACGCCGCCGGCCTGGCCCAAATGGCCAGCTTCACGGAAGCACGCCTCAAGGCGCTCGGCGCGGCCACCGAGCGCATCGCCGTGACGCAGGGCCCTGGCACGATGGTCCAGGGCACGCTGACCGGCACCGGCAAGCGCCGCATCATGCTGATCGCGCATATGGACACGGTCTACGGGCCCAACACGCTGGCCACCCAGCCGATCAAGCTGGACGGCAACCGCCTGTACGGCCCCGGCATCGCTGATGACAAGGGCGGCATCGCGGTCATCCTGCATACGCTGGCCATCCTCCAGGCGGCCGGCTGGAAGGATTATGCGCAGATCACCGTGCTGTTCAACCCGGACGAGGAAGTGGGCTCGCTGGGCTCCGGCGACACCATCGCCAAGCTGGCCGAGCAGCACGACGTGGTGCTGTCCTGCGAGCCGTCCGCGGGCTCGGTGGTCATGAAGGGCCAGCCGCTGCTGCTGGCCGCGGCGGGCGTTGCCACGGCCACGCTGGACGTGAAGGGCCGCGCCGCGCATGCGGGCGCCGCGCCGGAGCTGGGCCGCAACGCGCTCTATGAACTCTCTTACCAGATGCTGCAAACGCGCGACGTGGCCAAGGACGTGCCGGGCGCGGCGCTGATCTGGACCCAGGCCAACACCAACGGCCCGCTGAACCAGATCACCGAGAAGGCCAGCGCCGTGGGCGATGTGCGCCTGACCCAGCCCGACGCGCAGGACAAGCTGCAAGCCGCGCTGCAAGCCAAGGTCAGGTCGAGCAAGCTGGTTCCCGATACCGAAACCACGGTGAAGGTCCTCTCCGGGCGTCCGCCGTACGTGAGCGACGCGCGCAGCCACGCGCTGGCGGCGCGCGCCCAGGCCATCTACAAGGAAATCGACCGCGAGCTGACGCTGGTGCCGCAGACCGGCGGCGGCACCGACGCCGGCTTCGCCGCGCGCTCGGGCAAGGCCACGGTGCTGGAGAGCTTCGGCCTGGCGGGCTTCGGCTATCACGCCCGCGACGAATACATTGAGATCGATTCGATCGTGCCGCGGCTCTACCTGATGTCGCGCATCCTGCAGGAAATCGGGCGCAACTAAGGCGCACCGGCCAGACGGCCGCCCTGAAAGCGAGCCTGAAAGCGGCACGCGGCAGCGCCCTTGCGCTGCCGCGCGCTCGCGCTAGCATCACCCGCCAGGCATCCCCGCCTGCCATCACCACGACAACATCCTCAACAGGAGACGCCATGCATTCCTCCCTGCGCCGGTTGACCCAGGCTGCCATCGCCACCCTGATCCTTGCCACCGGCAGCGCCCACGCCGCCGATGCCCAATTGCTGGCCGCCGCGCGCACTGCCGAGCCATCGGTGATCCAGTCGCTCAAGGAGATGGTGTCGATCGAGTCCGGCAGCGCCAACGCGGCCGGCCTGGCGCAGATGGCCACCTACACCGAAGGCCGGCTGGCAACACTGGGTGCCCGCACCGAGCGCATCGCCGTCACCAAAGGCCCGGGCATCATGGTCAAGGGCACGCTGACCGGCACCGGCAAGCGCCGCATCATGCTGATCGCGCATATGGACACCGTGTATCCGGCCAACACACTGGCCACGCAGCCCATCAAGCAGGACGGCAACCGGCTCTACGGGCCCGGCATCGCCGACGATAAAGGCGGCATCGCGGTGATCCTGCACGCGCTGGCCATCCTCCAGGCGGCCCCGGAGCTGGGCCGCAACGCGCTGATCGAGCTGGCCTACCAGCTGCAGCAAACGCGCGACGTGGCCAAGTCCGTGCCGGGTACCCAGCTCAACTGGACCACCGCGCAGGCCGGCGAGGTCCGCAACCAGATTCCCGAGCGCGCCACCGCCATCGGCGACGTGCGCGCGACGGTCAAGGGCGGCCCCGAGACGCTGCAGGCCGCGCTGCAAAAGAAGGTCGACGAAGGCAAGCTCGTCCCCGACACCCAAACCACGGTAACCATGGAAACCGGCCGGCCGCCGTTTGTCGCCAACGCGCGCGGGCGCGAGCTGGCGCATCGCGCGCAAGCCATCTACGCCGAGCTCGATGGCCGCCAACTGGCGCTGGCCGAGGGCACCGGCGGTGCCACCGATGCGGGCTTCGCGGGACGCTCGGGCAAAGCCGTGGTCGTGGAGAGCTTCGGCCTGGCCGGCTTTGGCTACCACGCGCGCGATGAGTACATCGAGATCGATTCCATCGTGCCGCGGCTCTACCTGCTCACGCGCATCCTGCAGGAAATCGGGCGTAGCTGATGCCGCGCCCGGCTTGTACGCTACATTCCGCGCTAAAAGATCGTGGATATCTGCCGTTAATAGGGATATCCTAGGTTCCGTCCTAGATATGATTCATTAATTTCAAACAAATCCTATTTATTTAAGCGCCTAGGATAGGACAAATCCTAGGCGTTGTTATTTATCCCGGCGCTAATAACACGCCGCGCGCCTGTCTTTCAATCCCCCTTCAGTAGGTCAACGCCGGCCCGCGCTGCCCCATCTCCCGCTATGCCGCTTGCAGCCGTGGATTGGCGGTGGGCAATCTCGCCATTGCACGTCTGCATTATCCATTTTCCTATTGCATGTCTGATTGACCGCATCGTCGGCATGATTAAATAATGTAAGTCAATTCAAAGGGAATGACGATTGTCCTCAGTCATTCCGTCAAGATGCCATTCATCAAAAATGCGCCGCTAATTATGGGGCGATCCAATCATGAACAAGGGCAGTTTCCGTCTGGTCTATAGCAGGCATCGCGCGATGCTGGTCGCCGTTGAAGAATCGGCCACCAGCCTCGGCAAAGGCCAGCAGGGCGGCGCGCGCGCGATACGGCGCAGCCGCGGCGCAGGGCAGGGCACAACGCGCGTCGCATCGACGGCGGCGGCGCTGCCAGCCATGCCGCTCGCGCTCTTTGCGCTGCTTGGGCTGGCTGCCCCGGCCACGGCCCAGATCGTGGCGGACCCCAATGCCGGCGCCAACCGTCCCGGCGTGATCCAGACCAGCAACGGCCTTGCGCAAGTCAACATCACGCGCCCCTCGGGCGCGGGCGTGTCCACCAACGCCTACACGCAGTTCGACGTAGCCAGGGGCGGCGCGATCCTCAACAACTCGCCCACTATCGTCTCGACCCAGCAAGCCGGTTTCGTCAACGGCAACCCCAACCTGCTGCCGGGCCAGAACGCGCGCATCATCGTCAACCAGGTCACCAGCGCGCTGCCCAGCCAGCTGCGTGGCTACCTGGAAGTGGCCGGTGGCCGGGCCGAAGTGGTGGTGGCCAATCCCAACGGCATCATGGTAGATGGCGGCGGCTTCATCAACACCAGCCGCGCCACGCTGACCACCGGCGTGCCCGTGTACGGCGGCACCGGCAGCCTCGACGCCTTCCGCGTCACCGGCGGCCAGATCTCGGTGCAGGGCGCCGGGCTGAATGCCGGCAATGTCGACCAGGTAGACCTGATCGCCCGCAGCGTCACCGCCAACGCGGCCATCTATGCCAACAACCTCAATGTCATCGCCGGCGCCAACCAGGTAGACCGCGCCACGCTGGCCGCCACGCCCATTGCCGGCACCGGCCCCGCGCCGGGCATCGGCATCGACGTGAGCCAGCTCGGCGGCATGTACGCCAACAAGATCCTGCTGGTCGGCACCGAGGCCGGCGTGGGCGTGAGCCACCGCGGCGTGCTGGCCGCGCAGGCCGGCGAGCTGACGCTCAGCGCGCAAGGCCGGCTCACGCTCGCCGGCAAGACCAGCGCCACCGGCAACCTCGCCATCGCCGCGCGCGACGGCGTGGAGAACAGCGGCACCACCTACGGCGCGCAGGCGGTGACGCTCGATACCGCCGGCGCGCTTGGCAACAGCGGCACGCTGGCGGCGCAACAAGCCTTGCGCGTCAACGCGGGCAGCGTCGTCTCCAGCGGCACCTTCGGCGCGGGCGTCAACGGCGACGGATCGGTCGGCCAGCAGGCGGACCTGAGCGTGGTCGCGGCCGGCACGCTGTCAGCCAGCGGCAAGCACCTCGCGGGCGGCAATGCCAGCCTGCAGGGCACGGCGCTGCAGCTCGCGGGCAGCCAGAGCGCGGCGCTGGGCAATCTCAGCCTCACCGCCAGCGCGGGCGATATCAACCTGAGCGGCGCCAGCAGCAACGCTGGCGGGGCGCTGAGCGCCAATGCCAGCGGGGCACTCGTCAATGACCGGGGGCAACTGGCCAGCCAGGGCACCACCACCATCACGGCCGCCAGCATTTCCAACCAGGGCGGACAGATGCTGGCGCAAGGCGCAGCCACGCTGCGCTCGGCCGGCGCCGTCAACAATCAGCAAGGCGAGCTGCAGGCGAGTGGTGCGCTCGCCGTCAACGCCGGCTTGCTCGACAACACCGCGGGCCGCATCGAGGGCGACCTGGTCAGCATCCGCACGGCAGGCGACCTGGCCAACCGGAGCGGTGCGATCAACCAGCTTGGCAAAGCCGACACCCGCATCAGCGCGGGCGGCGTCCTGGACAATACCTCGGGCACGCTGGCCACCAACGGGAAGAACCTGACGGTGGACGCGCAATCGCTGTCCAACGACAGCGGCCGCGTCGCGCACGCGGGCGACGGCACGCTGGCATTGACCAGCGGTGGCGCGCTGGGCAATGCCGCGGGCACCATCCAGACCAACGGCACGCTGGACGCGCGGGCCGCGGGCGCGGTGACCAACACGCGAGGCCGGATCGAAGCCGCCGGCACGCACGGCGCGCTGTCGCTCGCCGCCGCCAGCGTGGACAACACCGCCGGGCGCATCGTCAATGCGGGCGACGGATTGACCCGCGTCCAGGCGCAGCAGGCGTTGGTCAACACCAATGCGGGCTGGATCGGCGGCAACGGCAAGGTGGCGCTGGTTGCGGACAAGCTGGCCAACCACGGCCAGATCACCGCCAAGGGCGATGCCAACCTGGATGCGCAGTCGCTGGATAACGACCAGGGCAGCGTCACGGCGGGCGAAGCCCTCACCACGACCGTTGCCGGCGCGGCAAGCAACCGCCAGGGCACCCTGTCGGGCGGCGTGGTCGATCTCTCGGCGGCACGGCTGGACAACGCTGCCGGCCGTATCGAGGGCGACCAGGTCGGCATCCGCACCACGGGCGATTTGTCCAACCGTGGCGGCGCCATCAACCAGTTCGGCAAGGCCGACACCGTTATCAACGCCGGTGGCGCCGTCGACAACACGGCGGGCACGCTGGCCACCAACGGCAAGAACCTGACGGTGGATGCGCAGTCGCTGGCCAATGACGGCGGGCGCATCGCGCACGCCGGCGACGGCGCCCTGACACTGACGAGCCGGGGCGCGCTGGGCAATACAGCCGGCGCCATCCAGGGCAACGGCACGCTCGCCGTGCAGGCGGTTTCGCTGGACAACACCCGGGGCAACCTGTCCGCGCAAGGCACAGCGCAGGTCAGCACGGGCGCGGACCTGGTCAACCGCCAGGGCACGCTCTACGGCCAGTCCGGGCTGTCGCTCACCAGCCAGGGCCAGTTGGACAACACCGGCGGCACGGCGCAGACCAGCGGCGATTTGTCTGTCGCCGCCGATGGCACGCTCAGCAATGCCGGCGGCATGCTCACGGCCAACGGGGCGCACGGCAAGGCCACCGTCTCCGCGTCCGGCATCGACAACCGCGGCGGGCGGCTTGCCAACGCGGGCGACGGCGCCACCACCGTCACCGCCGCCGGCGCGCTGGACAACACCGGCGGCACGCTGGGCGGCAACGGCGACGTGACCCTCGCCGCCACCGATCTCGTCAACGCAACCGGCGCGCAGATCGCCTCGGCCGGCGCGCTCACGCTGGGCGTGACCCGCAGCGTGGACAATCGCGGCGGCAGGATCTACGGCGCCAAGGGCCTGGCACTCAACCAGGCCAGCACCACGCTCGCCAATGACGGCGGCAACGTGCTCGGCGGCACCGACGTGCAGCTCACCCTGGCCGCCATGACCAACCAGGGCGGCGCGGTACGCGCCAACCAGGACGTGGGCGTCTCCAGCCGCGGCGGCACCGTCAGCGGCAGCGGCGAGATGACAGCGGGGCGCAACCTCTCGCTCAACGTAGCGGGCGACTACCTCAACGACGCCGCCAACAAGCTACGCGCCGACGGCGACCTGCAACTCCGTGCCAGCGGCGCGGTAACCAACACCGGCACGCTGGCGGCCGGCGGCAGCCTGGCCGTGCACGGCGCCAACGTGAGCAACGCCGCCGGCGCCAGCATCAACTCGCAGGCCACCACCGTCCAGGCCGACGGCACCATCACCAACGCCGGACGCATCGAAGGCAACGCCGTCAACACCATCAGCGGCACGCTGGCCAACACCGGCGCGGTGATCGGCAACACCGTGCAGGTGCAGGCAGCGGACGTGATCAACACCGGCCCGGCCGCCGTCATCGCCGCCGCGCAGGACCTCAAGCTCTACGCGTCCAGTTCCGTCTCCAACCTGGACGGCGCGCTGATCTACAGCGCCGGCAACCTCCAGATCGCCCGCGACGGCACACGCGACCCGGATACCGGCATGCTGGCCAACCAGGTCGGCGTGCTCAACAACCGCTCGGCAACGATCGAAGCGGACGGCGACATCGACATCGCCGCGCGCACGGTCAACAACACGCGGACCAGCATCGTGACCGAACCCGGCACGCCGCAGACGAGCACGCAGACGCTGTCGCTCTGGGTCGCTGGGCTGGGTGACGGAGAAACCAACGGTCACACGAGTGCCACGTTCCCCGGATGGAAGTGGCGCTTTACGGCGGCAGGCATCAGCGGGGACATGGTCAACGCGCTGCGCGACCCGGTCACCCTGGAAGTGCCAAAATCCACCGTGGTCAATCTCAATACTGCGGCCAAGACGCTTTCCTTCACGGAGCCGCCCTTCGAGACCTACGTCGGCAACGACAACCCGATGTGCGGCGACAACGGCTGCACCGGTGGAGGCGGCCCGGGCGGGCGCCCGTTTGCCACCAACCCAACCCAGTACTACCAGGACATCCAGGACACCGGGTCCACCTACAGGATCACCTTCTGGCCCGACTGGGATCCGGCCAAGCATCTCCGCCCGGACCAGGTGCGCGTGCGCTACGACCTCGGCCCGGACGTGCACGACTACAACGAGGTCTCCCGCACCACCGTCACCACCGTCGCCACGGATCGCCTGGTCAGCGCGACCCCCGCGGCCAAGGTCCAGGCCCAGGGCACCATCCGCATCAACAGCGACGACGGCGGCATCCTGAACCAGTCGTCCATCATGGCTGCCGGCGGCAGCCTGATCCGGCGCGCCGCCGGCGGCGGGGTACAGGACGTCGGCACGGTGCTCCAGCAGACGGTCAGCACCACCGACACATCCACGTTCTACTGGCACCAGAAATCCGGCGGCAACAGCGACGAGCAAACGGTGCCGTATCCGGCCACGCCCCAGGCGCCCACCACGGTAGGCGCGCTGCCGGCCCTTGCCACCGCCAACCAGGCGGTGCAGACCACCGCGCAGGACATCACCGTCGGCTCCGTCAACCGCGTCGGCCAGACCGTCACCGGCAGCGGCGTGGCGGGCGGCAGCGCCTCCGGCACCCAGCTTGGCAGTGTCGCGGGCAACGCCGGCGCCGCGCCAACCCTCGGCGCCGGCGCCGTCGCAGCCGCCACCGGCACCACCAGCCGCCCGCAGACGCTCGGCACCGCCGCCGGCGGCATCCCCAACCTGACGCTGCCCGTCAACGGCCTGTTCACGCTGCGCCCGGCCCCGGCCACGCCCTACCTGATCGAGACCGATTCACGCTTCACCCAGTACAAGACCTTCCTCTCCAGCGACTACATGCTGGGCGCGCTCGGCCTGGACCCGCAACAAGTGCAAAAGCGCCTCGGCGACGGCTTCTATGAAGAAAAGCTCGTCCGCGACCAGGTCACGGCACTAACCGGCCGTACCTTCCTGGCCGGCTACACCGACCAGCTAAAGGAATACCAGGCGCTGATGAACAGCGGCGTGACCTACGCCAAATCCTTCGGCCTGTCCCCCGGCGTAGGCCTGTCCGACGACCAGATGCGCCAGCTCACCACCGACATGGTCTGGCTGGTAGCGCAAGACGTGGCGCTGCCCGACGGCACGCACCAGTCCGTGCTGGTGCCCAAGGTCTACCTGGCGCAGTCCAACGCCGTCGACCTCAACAGCACCGGCGCGCTGGTCACCGGCAACAGCGTGGCCCTCAATGCCAGCGGCAACGTGAACAACAGCGGTCGCATCGTCGGCGACGTCGCCACGCAGGTGCTCGGCAATAACATCGTCAACCGCGGCGCGATCGGCGACACCACCGGAACCACCGTGGTCCAGGCGCTGCAGGACGTACGCAACCTGGGCGGGCGCATCGGCGGCCTGGACGTGCTGGTGCAAGCCGGGCGGGATGTAGTCAATGAAACGCAGACAATTACCGAAGTCCGCACCATCGGCCCCAACGGCTACAGCGCGGGCGCCACGGGCGTGGCCGCGGTGCCATTTCGGCAACCGGTAATGCCGTGGTGCTGGCCGGGCGCGACGTTACCCTCAGCGGCGCCGTGCTCGAAGCCGGCAAGGGCGCACTGATCGGCGCCGGACGCGATCTCACCGTTGGCGCGGTCACCCTCGGCACCACGCAGGACACGGTCTCGCGCGGCGGGCAGAGCTATTCCCACGACAAGACCAGCACGGTGGCAGGCAGCACGGTGCAGGCAGGCGGCAATGTGGTGGCGGTGGCCGGGCGCGATGCCGCGCTGGCGGGGTCCAGCGTGGGAGCGGGCGGCGATGTGTCCCTGATCGCCGGGCGGGATCTCACCGTCACGGCCGCGAAGGACACCACCGCCCACAGCGAAGGCTCGCTGGGCGGCAAGGGCGCGTCCTACACGCAGGCCGCCTATGACGAAACCGTGCGCGGCAGCACCGTGCAAGGCGGCACCAGCGCCACCCTGGCGGCCGGGCAAGCCGCGCTGGCAGCCGGCCTGCTGCAAGCCAACGGCATCACCGCCGCGCCCGTTGCAGGTGCTGGCACAGGCAAGGGCAGCGTCACGCTGACCGGCTCGGAAGTCAGCGCCGGCAAGCCCGACACGACCGGCTCCCGCGTCAGCATCGTCGCCACCCAGGACATCACCATCGGCGAAGCCCGGGAAGTGCACGACGCCAGCTACGACAGCCGCAGCAGAAGCAGCGGCCTGCTCTCGCGCAGCTCCAGCCACGACCAGACCAGCAGCCATGCCGACCTTGGCGTAGGCAGCCTGGTCAGCGGCGACAGCGTGCGCGTGACCGCCGGCAACGACCTCACCGTGCGCCAGAGCGGCATCGCCGCCACCGACGGCGTCTCCCTGGCCGCCACCAAAGGCAATGTGCTGATCACCGCCGGCAAGAACACCCGGGAAGAAAGCTACGCGCACGAGCAGAAGTCCTCCGGCCTCTCCGCCTTTGCCGGCAAGGGTGGCATCGGGGTCTCGATAGGCAGCAACCAGGCCAACAGCGCCGGCCACGCCGTTGCCGTCACCCAGAGCGACGCGCGCAGCACGGTGGGCGCCACCAACGGCAATGTCACCATCAGCGCCGGGGGCGACGCCACCATCCTCGGCAGCGACCTGATCGCCGGGCGCAAGGACGGCAACGCCAGCGCTGGCCATATCGACATCCAGGCACAGAACATCGCCGTGCTGGCCGGCGTGGACCACATCACCCAGGAAAGCAGCCAGAGCAACCGCTCCAGCGGCCTGTCCATGGCGCTAACCGGCACGCCGCTCGACACGGTGCGCAACCTCCAGGACATCCAGCGCAACCCCAGCGCCGTCACCCGCACCAAGCAAACGCTCAATGAACTCGGCGCCGCCGCCTTCACCGCGCCGCAGGTTGGCATCACCTTTGGCAGCAACCGCAGCAGCAGCCAGGTGGAGACCGAATCGATCTCCCAGCGGGGCAGCCAGCTCACCGGCGCCGGCGATATCCGCCTGCGCGCCACCGGCAGCGGCGACAAGGACGCCAACGGCAAAGCCACCGACGGCAATATCCTGATCGCCGGCAGCACCGTCAGCGCCGGCGCCGCCGCCATCCTCGACGCCCAGCGCGACGTCCTGCTGCAAGCCTCCACCGACAGCTACCGCGAAACCACCGGCTCCAGCAGCAGCGGCTGGAGCCTGAGCACCGCCGCGCCCTCGCTTGGCGACATCGGCCGCTTTGTCGGCGGCGGCCCCAACAACGGCGGCGTCACCATGCTGCCGTACGGCAACCAGAAGGCCAGCGCCAGCGGCGACGCCAGCGCCGCCCGGCAAAACGCCACGGTGGTCACCGGCAACACCGTCGCCGTCAAGGCCCGCAGCGGCGACATCACCATCGCCGGCAGCGGCCTGTCCGCCGAAGGCGACCTCACCCTGGCCGCGCTGCAAGGCAAGGTCGACATCTTCTCCGGCCAGGACAGCAAGACCAAGCGCACCGACAGCAGCAGCCGCCAGATCGGCGACCTGGGCGGCACCGGCTACACCGGCACCGTCGGCATCCGCACCGAGTCCCACCATCTGGACACGGCGCAGACCACCGAGAACACCATCCGCAGCCAGGTGGTCAGCCAGAACGGCAACGTCACCATCAGCGCCAAGGACGACCTCACCGCACGCGGCGCCGACATCGCCGCCGGGAAAGACGTCACGCTGATCGGCAAGAACGTGGTGCTTGACCCCGGCAAGGACACCGCCAACAGCCACCAGGTCGACAAAACCAGCCAGTACGGCGTCACCCTCGCCCTGTCCGGCTACGCCGTGACCGCCGCGCAAACCATCGAGAACGCCGCCCGCGGCATGGAAGACAGCAAGAACGACCGCCTGCGCGGGCTCTACGCGGCGCAGGCCGCGCTCGCCGTCGCCAACGGCGTCAGCACCGTCCGGGACCTCGCCAGCGGCGGAACGGGCGGCACCGCGCTGATCAAAGCCGCCGTCAGCATCGGCGGCGGCAGCTCGGAGTCCGAATCCCGCAGCCAGGCCAGCGCCAGCCAAGGCACCACCATCAAGGCCGGCAACGCCGTCACCATCGTCGCCGCCGGCGCCGGCGGCAAGGACGCCAACGGCTACGCCACCGATGGCGACATCACCGGGCGCGGGGTACAGATCGACGGCAAGACCATCACCCTCAGCGCCGCCCGCGACGTCAACCTGGAAAGCGCGCAGGACACCGCCAGCCAAAACAGCAAGAGCAGCGGCAGCAACGCCAGCATCGGCGTGGGCCTTGCACTCGGCGGACAGCAAAACGGCTTCACGCTCGAACTCGCCGCCAGCCAGAACAAGGCCAAGGGCGACGGCGACTCCGTCACCAACCACAACAGCCACGTCAGCGCCAGCGAAAAGCTCACCATCACCAGCGGGCGCGACACCAACCTCAAGGGCGCGCAAGTCATCGGCGACACCGTGCGAGCAGACGTAGGGCGCAACCTCAATGTCGAAAGCCGGCAAGACACCGACAACTACCACAGCAGCGAATCGTCATCCGGCTTCCAGGCCAGCCTGTGCGTGCCCCCGATCTGCTACGGCACCACGGTCAGCGGCAGCGTAAGCGTATCGAGCGGCAACACCGACAGCACCTACAACTCGGTCAGGGAGCAAAGCGGCATCTACGCGGGCGGTGGCGGGTTCCAGGTCAGCGTCAAGGAGAACACGGACCTGAAGGGCGCGGTGCTGGCCAGCACAGCTAACGCTGGCAAGAACAGCCTCACCACCGGCACGCTGACTACCAGTGATATTGAGAACAAGGCGGAGTACAGCAGTGGTTCGTCGACCATTGCAGCTAGCTTCGACAGTGGTCAGAGCCTGCTGAAGAACAGCGTGAACACCCTTGCGTCCACGGCGGCGGGGAATGCGCAAAAGGCAATCGAAGGCGATGCCGCCGGCACTACCAAGAGCGCCGTTGCCAATGGCACGGTCACTATCACCAATGCCGAGGCGCAGAAGGAGAAGACTGGCAAGACTGTGGACGAAACGCTTGCCAGCTTGAATCGGGATACGGATGGCGCTAATCAGGCTATCGATAAGATCTTTGATGCGAAGAAGGTAAAGGAGCAGCAGGAGGAGAACAAGGTCCGGGCCGAACTGGTGCAGCAGTTGGCGCCGATGGTTTATGACAAAGCAGGAGACCTTCTCAAGGGCCAGCCCACGGCGACCAAAGTGGCCGTGCACGGCCTACTGGGCGGTCTTATGTCAATGGCGATCGGCGGCGACTTTGCGGCTGGCGCAGCAGGCGGTGCGGCCGCCAAGCTGGCAGTGGAGTCATTTGGCGCTCAACTGCTTGGTATGGAAGGCGTCAGCGTAGAAGACAGAAAGGCGCTGGTGCAGCTTGCGGGCATGATCGTTGGCAGCTTAGCAGGCGGTGCTGCCGGTGGATCCAGCTCTGACTTGGCTTCGGGCGGTAGTGTTGGCAAGGTTGCCACGGAAAACAACTATCTGAAGCACCAAGAGATACTTGATTTCACGAAGGCAAATCAATCCTGCACGGCAAGCGGTAACGCAGAAGCTTGCCAGGAACGTGACCGCCTCTCTGCACTAGACAAGCAGCGTGATGCAGCTCTGTCGGCCTGCGCGGGGAGCAGCAGCGCGGTTTGCACAGGTTTGCAACAAGAGGTTCGCTCCGCCCAGGCCGAGATACTTCGTAAGCGGAACGACACCTTCGGTGCATTCGGCGTGAGCCCAGTCGACTACATTCTGCTTGCCATGAATACAGAGGCGCAGGCGGCGGGAACGATGTCGAAGGTTGATCGCCTTGTTGGCACCGCTACCGGCGCCGGGCATGCAATCGCCCAGGGGCTCGCCGACATGGCAAAGCTGGCGGGAACCGTGGTGGCCTCGGGGATGGGTGACCAGAAGGCGGGTGAAGAGTTGCGAGGCACAATTGATGGCCTGGGGCGGCTTCTGGCGAATCCGACAGCCTGGGAGGCGTTGATCAGTAGTGCTACGGCTGAGCAGAGAGAGAGACTGGCCTCGGCTTACGAGAGGGGAGACGCCAAGGAAATTGGGCGAATCGGTGGTGAGTTGGTTACGTATTTGCCGTTTGGTGGACCAGTTGGGGTAGTCAAGACAGCGACAACGGCGGCGGAGGAGGCCGCAAAGGCGGCAGCCCTCGGAAAGGGCGTAGGGATCACTGGTGCAAAAGGGAGCCAGCCCGTAGTTGGAGCTGGAGGTGCAACTGATGGTTTCAATGCAGCGCAAGGTGTCGTTGCATCTCGAATCAACGTGCGGACGGGCGATGCAGCTGTTAAAAGTAGTGGGCTTGAATATGCATGGGCGAAGCATGGCGGTGATTGGGGGCCAAATAAATCTGCATTCACGATTTCTAAGGATGAATTGAAGGTTGTTTTACAAGACCCGTTGGTTGTGAAAACGCCGGCATATCAATCACCGACCCGTTGGTTGTGAAAACGCCGGCATATCAATCACCAACATCTGGTAACTTCATTCGAACAGTTGATTTGGGGCGACCAGTCGGTATTGATGCCAAAGTTGGGGGGCAGTCGACGAATTTCATGACGGTTATTACTGATTCAAAAGGAAATTTGGTCAACGCATTTCCAGGGAAAACTTTTTAGGCTATGTATTATTTAACTGTTTGGGATAAAGATCTGGCAGCCACAGGAAAAGATGGAGCTTTGAGTAGGCTCGAAATACCAATGGATATGGCAAATTTTTTATTCGCATTAGATTCTGAGGAATTTCCTATTCTTTCGAGCTTGAGCTTCGATGACTATGATCTGATTTCTGGTGATGTAATCGAGTCGCTTGCTCATGAGTTAATTGAAGTCGTTAGAATAAATCCATCTGCTTCTGGATTTATTGATTTAATGCTGAAAAAGATTCTTGAGGCGCGCTCTTTGGAGAAAAGCATTTTGTTTGATCCGTTTAGGGGTTAGTGCTTGGTGCAAAAGGAACTGTGCCTAGGGAAATGCTGACTTATTCGGTGCGGCGGTCATCATTGAAGGTGAGTTGAAACCGAAGCGGAGATGGATGTATATGACCTACAGTATCCCAGGATCTATGCCTTCAAAAACACTTGCCCAGTTATTTCAAGAGTCCCAAGGTCAGCCAGTAATTCTCGATGATGCGTCCGTGGTGCCGATGCATCGGCTCCCTCTGGCGGCGGGGAAATGGCACGTCGGTGTGGAGCGAGTATCAGCCAAGAATAGTCCAGTTCAAGGACTTAGACTAAAGGTTGATCGTGGTTGCATCACCGTCGCAGGCCAGAGGCAGAAAGATATCGTTCTATGAGCAGACACCTGTCCGGATGTTGTTGATCTGGAGATTTCAGGTGCCTCGGACACAGTCTTGAAGGCTTGGAATGTGTGGCGAGTTGACGGGGTGATTCAGGCTTGGATCGGTAACGCTGGCATGATTGTCGAGGGCAATGCAGAAATAATTAAATTTCGTTGCAGCGATGGAACGTCGGAGCCAGAATTTGATGATTTTATCGCATTGCTCATGATCGAATCGAAATTGAACTAGTTCGAGTAACTGCACGTCATGTGATCAAGAATGTCAGGTGTGAAAGGTGGCCGGTATGGAAAATAGTATTTTTGTTCCCCTTCATGCTGTTCCATCGGGGCTCAACGAGATTATTAATTTTATTACCTCCGGATTCTCCGGTGTTGGGGGATCGGTGCCAAATATATACAGCAGTAAATCGTCATATATTGATAAGAGCTGGAAATATTGCTTCGTTTTCGTAAAGGGCATTGATTCTGGTGAGAAGTGCTGGGTTTCGTTTTGTGAGACAACTCCCGATGTCACGGGGGATGATAAATGGACGTGGTTGGCTGGTGTAACAACAAGAGGGGAATGGGGTTTTGCAGGCGTTGTTGCATACGCACTATGTAGTTACGCCGATTCTATTGTCTACAATGATTCAGGTGCACTAACTGGTCAGGATGAATGCTCAGTTGAGGAGCTAAAGACCATTTTATCTAGTTATTAAGTCGGAGATTTTCCGAAGCCTGGATTGAGGTGCGTGAAGGGTATTTCGCTGATACGCCGGAGAGTCGTGTATTACTTTCGAGAGTGGTCGGGTAAATTCAATGCTGTGATTCTCGTATTTCGGCAAAATCCAATCCATTGGGGGCGGAGTATTGATCCCGGCGGGATAACCATTTCTAACAAGTTAATGGGGCTGCAGTAATGGGATCCGACGATGCAAAGCAAGGACGGGAGTTGCTTGATTTTATTGAAAAATTCGGTCGGCTCGCTTGGCAAAAAACTGAATCTAGATATCCAGAAATCCAATTTAGAGGTCAGCAACCGAAAATGGAAGATAGGTCGGCGATGCCGCCTTATACTAGCTTTCGATTTGAGAATGAAGATCCGGAAGTAATTCATAGACTTAGATTCGCGGTAGAAACGTACAGCGGAGAGATTGAGTGGGTCATGGAAGGACACTCGCGAGATATGTTTCCGGGAACAACAAACTGGGTTATCTATCCAAAGAGAACATCTGAATCTCGGAAAATCGCTCTCGATGCTGGCATGGTGGCTGGTCAATATATGGCACTGAACTATCCGGAGTTTGGGCCGATAGCCTACGCTGATCTTTTGGGGTTGGTCTCACACGTTCGATCAGTATTTTCCGGTGAATAACTGTAAGGTAGTTTCCTCGTTATATTGTTTGATGGACGCGGAGGCGAGCGCTCGGCCGGGTGGTCTAATTTTTGACGCCCGTGCAAAGTGCGGAGAATGCTGCCTGAATAGTTCCAGTCACCTGGTTACTGAGGATGGAGATAATGAACGAGTCAGATTTGACCATTGAGCAAGCATATCGTGCAATGTTCTATTTTCTTGAACATGAATACGAGTTGACAAAATCGGATGAGCTCGGGGGAATGCTTGGGTCCCTCTCCTGGCAGGTGTGGGAGGGCGGGCATGGACCGGCTGATCCCGCAGCCTGGAAAGACTGGCTCGAAGCGGCACGAAAAGCCAAGGCTATCGGAGAGGATGCCTCGCCTAGTTACGCCGATTCTATTGTCTGCAATGATTCTGGCGCACTAACTGGTCAGGAAGAGTACTCCGCCAAAGAGCTAAAAAATATTTTATCCGGTGATTAAGTGGGAGTTTTATGAGATCCAGGTTCGAGCGAGGATTGGAATCTCCCAGGGAGGGCTAACAAAGCTAGGCGGCGCGCAGAAGCTATCAGGAATTCTTTGGCGTAAATATTATTATTAATCATGAATTCCGCAGGTTGGTCTGATTGTGTCGGCGAAGGATCCGCTGTCGGAAAAATATTTAATCGCATTGATAGTAGCGCCGTTCGGTAACTTGGGAAGGGGATGTGAGTATGATGTTCGGTGACCCGCAGGAGTTTGCAGTGATATACGAGGTGGTTCCGGATTGGTCCACGGCTACTATTAAGAATGGCTTGTTTCTACTGGCAATAGAGTCACGGCTAATTCCTAGCGTTGTGCAGACAATAACAATATCCGCTGCGATTCACCAAATGGTAACGCAATGGGAGACTGCTTTGCCCGCCTGAAAGTGGATGTCCGAGGGCGAGACGCGAAATCGTTGATGCAGGAGGCGATTTGGTCTCGCGGAGGTGAGTTTCCGGGGCAAATCCCGAACACAGTCGAGTGGTCCGGGCCCGTCGTCGGCATTGACCTTACGCCTATTGAGATTGCTGATGAAGGATGTTGGATATATTTGTTTCTGGACGGAAATAATAATCGTTTGATCTACACGACTGATTTTGGATGCAGTGTTTGCGAGAAATTTGTGGCCAAAGGTACAGTTTTGAAGGTGATTTATAGCCTATTCTCGGTGCGTGATGAATGGTTGGGGGTTTGGAAATAAATAGTTTATATTTATTTGTTATTTATTTTTAATGATAAATAAATATAAATTAGCGCATTGTTGTTGGTGTGGAGATAAGAAAGTCAATGAAGGATGATTGATAGTGAAATCTGGGCGTAGATGAGGTATGTGGAGTTTTTGGTGCGTAGTTTCGCCTTTTCCGGTGTGCGGATCATTGAGTGCGTCGATTGTTATTGGTCGTCGGTAAATAAAATTGTAATCGGTTTAATTTTCCCTAAAAATAAAATCATGAAAAATCTGTTTTTAATCGGTCTTTTCCTTTCCACCACCACTGCTTTTGCAGCCAGCCCAGTTCTCCTGGAAACCCCAGTCACCTACGCCGCCGGCGCCAGCGTAGTCGACCAGGTCAAGTCCGAATGCCAGATCGAGAACATGCTGACCACCCGCGTCGGCGATGTACTGCGCAAGCGGAACAAGACGGGCGACGGCACGGTCGCGTCCACGGGCGATGCCAACGGTGCGCAGGTGCTCCGGCTGCAGATCACCCACATCCTTGGTGTTGGTGGCGGTGCCTGGACTGGCCCTAAAGCTATCACCGTGACTGCCGATCTACTTGAAGGCGGCAAGGTCATCCGCAATACCAAGATCAACCGGTGGTCGGTGGGCGGGATGTGGGGTGGTTTCAAGGGGACGTGCTCCATCCTGGACCGTACCGCTGTTGCTATCGGGAAGGATCTGGGGCGTTGGGTTGGCGATCCGTCCTATGTGATCAAGGGCCGAGCCGGTGGCAGAAGCTGCGCCGGCCCCTGCGGTCGCTCCGGCTAGCGTGGAGTAACCCGCTGCCATTGTTTCCTTGTCCGGCTGGGGTCGCAGGCGTTGTGCTTGACGCAGCGCGCGCGACACCTTGGCCGGACGTCGTATCCGGGATTGCTTTTCCCGGCGTTACCAGCAAGCAAATATAAAGAAGTAGCCATATGGGTCAACTCTCTCGCTTCGCCATGCTCGCGCTGCTAGCCCAGCTCGCCGGCTGCGCATCGGTTTCCACGCTCGCGCCGCCGCTCGGCCCCGATGATCCGTCTGCCGAGCTTTACGGCACAGGCGGTTTCAGCATGACCATCCCGCAGGTAAACCAGAAGGGCTGCTACCAGGGTGACGCCATCCTAAACACGCAGTCCGCGGCGCCGAACATGAAAGTGCGCGCCGGCCGTCCGCTGGTGATCGCGATTGACGGTGCCTCCGGCATCCATCGCTGTCGCGATATGGTCCGGTTCAAGCCGGAGGCAGGTCACAAGTACGTCGCGCATGGCAGGCCGGGGCCGGATGAGGAATCGGCGAAGGTGTCCATCTGGAAGCAGGCGGTGAGCGCGAACAAGCCTTACTGCCATATCGCGGTGTTCGATGAAACGGACGAGGCCGATGTCAAGCCGGTCCCGATCAAGCGGGTCGAGCCGCGTCAGCGGGGTTTTACCTGCATTGGCTTCGATTAATGGCGTGGGCGGTTTGCCGCGCGCGGGTGCCGAACATGAAGTGACGCTTGGTCACGTCAATACGAGCTTTCATGCAGATCAAAAGAAGATTGATTGCCACCATGCTTTCGGTGGCAGGCGGTGCGGGTTACACCAGTACGTCATTGCGTGCCCAGGTGCCTCCCGCAAATCCAGGTCAGGCCGCCATCCTCTCCGGCGCCGAACAGGAACAGCGCGTGCGCCAGCAGCAGGAAGCCCGCGAGCGCGCCCAGGCCGTCCAGGCGCCGGGCGTGCGCGCAGCGCAGCCGGCGGCGGAGGGGTTTCCCGCGTTGCCGGTTGAGCAGCCGTGCTTTCGCATCGAGCGCTTTGTGCTCGAAGTGCCGGCGGAGTTGCCACTTGCGCTGCATGCGCGCGGTGCGTCCGCTTTGCCGCAGGATCCGTTCGCCTTTGCCCGTGCGTGGCTGGATCACTACCAGGGTGCCTGCATCGGCAAGCAGGGCGTGGATATGCTAGCCAAGGGCGTGTCGCACGTCATCCTTGGCCGGGGCTATGTGACCACGCGCGTATTGCTGCCTGAGCAGGACCTAAGCACCGGCACGCTGCGCATGGCGCTGATACCTGGCGTGATCGGGCAGTTGCGCTTTGCCGAGCCGGATCTCCGGGGCACGTGGAAGAGCGCGTTTCCGGCACGCCCCGGCGATCTGCTGAACCTGCGGGACCTGGAGCAGGGCCTGGAGCAGATGAAGCGCGTGACCAGCCAGGATGTGGACATGCAGGTTGTGCCCACCAGCGTGCCCGGCCAGAGCGATGTGGTGATCGCGGCCAAGCGGACCAAGCCGTGGACGGTGGTGGCGTCGATGGACAACTCCGGAACGCGCTCCACCGGCAAGCTGCAGGGCAACCTGAGCGTGGGCATTGACAATCCGCTGGGCCTGAATGACTTGTTCAACGTGGGCTACAGCCAGGATCTGGCCTTTGGCGACCGGCGCCATGGCACGCATGGCTGGAACGGTTTCTACTCGGTGCCGTGGGGCTACTGGACCGGCACGGTGTCGGCGTATTCCAGCACCTATTACCAGCAGATCGCCGGGGTCAACCAGACCTTTGTCTCCAGCGGCAATTCGCAGACGGTGGATTTCAAGCTGCAGCGGGTGCTTAGCCGCAGCCAGAACGATGTGCTGGGCCTGCAGTTCCGGCTGTCCAAGCGCTTTGGCAAGAGCTTTATCGAGGATACGGAGATCGAGCAGCAGCGGCGCAACAACACGGTGGTGGAGGTGGGCATCACCGATCGCCACTACTTCGGCGCGGCGCAGTTCGACGGCAGCCTGGCCTACCGCCAGGGCGTGGCCGGCCTCGGCGCGCAGCCCGATACGCTGGCCGAGCTGGGCGGCCCCACCTGGCGCTACCGCATGGCCGTGCTGGATGCCAACCTGTCGGTGCCGTTCAAGCTGGCCGAGCAATCGCTGCGCTATGTCACCACCATCCGTGGGCAGTTCACCAATGACCGCCTGTTCTATATCGACGCGCTGACCATCGGCAGCCGATACACCGTGCGCGGCTTCGATGGCGAAAGCCTGCTGGCGGGGGAGCGGGGCTTCTACTGGCGTAATGAGCTACAGGCGCCGCTGGGCGGGAGCGGGCAGGCGCTGTACGCGGGGCTGGACTATGGGCGGGTGTTTGGGCCGTCTACCCAGGGGCTGGTGGGTACGCAGCTGGCGGGTGTGGTGATTGGGTTAAGGGGTGGGTTGGGGTCGAAGCTGGGGGCGGTGTCGTATGACTTGTTCCTGGGGACGCCGGTGTATAAGCCGGCGGCGTTCCATACGGCAGGGGTGACGGCGGGGTTTCAGCTTGTTTATCAGTATTAGTGCGGCATTGGCGATGCCATCGGCACCACCGTGATCCTTGTGCTGCAAGACGTACACGACCTGGGCGGGCACATCGGCGGCCAGGATGTACTGGTGCAAGCCGGGCGGGATCTTTTGGATCGAACGGGATTGCAATTTATTTAAAAATACAGGGAAATAATCATGTATATTTATGAGTCACATATACAAGATTTGTTGAATATTGGTCGTGCAATCATTGTTCCCATTGAGATTGGTGATCAGTTCGGTCGATTTGTGGAAGGGCTTCCCTGGGGCGCCAATGGAAGCGGGCTGAATTGGGCACGAATCGACGGGTTGCGAAAGGAGTTGCCATCATCTTCCGGCGTGATTTTGTCTGAATGGCTATCAGGGACGAATATCAATAACGACTCATACGTCGTTTTCTGGTTTTCATTTGGCGAGCCTTGCATCGCCTGTGAAACTCAATTTGCGATGTATAACGTAGATCACGCATTTTGGAAGGCGCCGGGCCGAAGATATCTGTTCGGTTTGAATATTCGGGATGGGGAATTTATTCCGGAATATTCGCATTTTGCTGAGTATGATGGGGCTAATGAATTGATTTTTTGTGTTGCTGGTTATAGGGGGTGAAAGCGGAGGGGGTGATTTTGTGGGGGTGAGGTTAAAAGTCTAACAAACTAATAAGGCTGCATTAATGGAATCCGACGAAACAAGGGAGGGGCGAGAATTACTTTGTTTTATTGAGGAGATCGGTCCGCTCGCTTGGAGTAGATTTTAGTCTATATATCCGATTTTCAAATTCAAAGACCAAGATCCAATATATGAAGACCAATCGAAGATTCCGCCTTTTGCCAGTTTTAGATTTATAGTTGAAGATCCGGAGGTAATATCGAAAATAAGGTTGGCTGTGGGTGAGTTTGAGGGGAGTGTTAAGTGGATAATGCTGGGCCGTTCTCGGGACTCGTTTCCGGGCACCACCAATTGGATGATTTGCCCAAGACTGGCTATGGATATGTCCGCGACGGCGCGAGAGGCGGGAATTACTGCGGATCAGTATGTGGAGGAACACTATCCAGACTTCGGGCGATTGGCCTACGCAGATCTGCGTGGATTGGTTGAGCATTTGAAGGCGGTACTTTCGGAAAAATAGCCGTGTATGGATCATGGTGTTAATCCACATCATTTACGCAGAGGACTGAGTATTTATGTTGGAGTCCGTTCAAGGAGCCACATGACCGCCATAAAAGCGTGCCCGATTATTTTGCGCAGTCGTCACGATATCGTACATATCCTCGCATTCAAACATCCCGCCGCAGGCTACCAGTTGGTCAAGGGCACTATTGAACGGGATGAGTCTCCTTCGGAGGCGGCAATCCGGGAGCTCTGTGAAGAGTCAGGGATTTGCGACGCTCACGTGGTTGCGGATCTCGGTCTTTGGAACGCTTCCTATCAGGAACAAATCTGGTCTTTCCGGCTATGCGAGTCGGGGGCGGAGTTTCCTGACGCGTGGACCTTCGAGACAAGCGACGACGGCGGCCACATGTTCGAGTTTTATTGGCAACCGCTGCAGTGGGACTTGCCCGAACAATGCCACCCCCTCTTTCAATCGGCTTTGCGCGAGGCTCGTAGGCGAATCGAAGCGCTAACCAGGTCGGTGTGAGTGATCCGCATGCCCGTATGGCGAGGGTGCTGTCCTCGATTCCGCGGTTGTAAAGTACCTTTGCTAACGACGCTGGTGAAGACGGAATGTCCCGTTAGCGTCTGCTACAGAAGTAAACTGTCGTTCCGGCAGCACACGACCGGTGCCTCTGTTTTTATCACTTTGCTGAACTCGCACGCGATCCCATCAAGGCGTCAATAAAGGGGGCCTTCTTCGCAAGGTACTCGGCGATGCCATCGCGGTTGTTTGCTTCGAGCTCAAATTTCAAATCCTGATACTGCTGTCGAATAACAGGATCGCTCCTGAGAAGATCGCGAAATCGGAGCATTCTCTCAATCTGCCAGTGGCCACTAATACATACGTGCACCTTGTGCGTTCGCACCCCATCAACATCGCGGCGATAGAAATGGTGCCCTGCTGAAAGATCGCTTCCCCGAACGTAACCCAGTGCGCTCATGAAGTTGTCTCGGGCTGGTTCGTTGCGATGCGCTGAGATCTCAACCAAGAGGTCGATCTCAGGCTTGGCCGCGAGTCCTGGAACGGCGGTGCTTCCGACGTGATAAATATCGACAAGTTCGGCGCCAAAGCCCTTCGCTATACGTTCCTTCTCGGTGACGAAAAGAGCCGGCCATCTGCTGTCATAGTGGGAGATTTTGCTGGTGAGCGCCATTGTGTCTATTGGTAGTATTCGCGCCCGCTAGGGGCGAGCCGGGCGTCATCATAAGTCATCCTTTTGCTCCGCCCCAAAAGCCTCCTCACAACCAACCAGCCAGGCCCGCGCCGCCCGCGACAAATACCCCTCCCGCCAGACCAGCCCCAGCTCCCACACCAGCGCAGGCGCAACCAGCGGCCGGATCGCTACCCGCTCTGGATCCAACTGCCCGGCAATCGGCGCAGGCAGTATGGCCACGCCCACATCGGCCGCGACCAGCTCGCCGATAAAGTCCCAATGCCGGCTTTGCCCGGCAATCTGCGGCGTATAGCCGGTGGCCTCGCAGGCGTCCAGGATGACGCGATACAGCACGAAGTCGTCCTCGTACATCACGAAGGGCAGGGTGGCGAGGTCCGCTAGCCGGACCGCGCCGGCGCGGCGTGGCGCGCGTTCGGCGGGAAACACCGCGACCAGTGCCTGGCGGGTTACGGTGAGGCTGGCCAGGCCCGCCACGGCGGCGGGGAGCACCGTAACGCCGAGGTCGAGCTGGCCCGTGGCTACGCCTTCTTCCAGCGCGCGGCCGCCTTGCTCGCTTAGTCGCAGCTTTACCCCGGGGTACTGGCGGCGATAGGCGCCGATCACCGGGGCGAGGTAGCGGCCAGCCATGGGTGGGATGCCTACCTTGAGCTCGCCGCGCGCCATGCCGTCGACTTCGGCCACTTCCTGGCGCAGCCGTGCCACTTCGGCCAGCACGGACTGGCTGCGGGCGAAGACGACTTCGCCGGCGTCGGTGAGCTGTACCGTGCGGCCTTCGCGCAGCAGCAGGGGGCCGCCGAGTTCGTCTTCCAGGCTCTTGACCATCTTGCTGATCGTCGGTTGGGTCACATGCAGGGCTTCTGCGGCGCGGGTAAAGCCGTTCTGGCGGACAACTTCAACGAAATAGCGCAGGGCGCGGATATCCATGTGGGCTCCTCCGAAGTGGCGTGCGTGGGCAATCACGGCTTGCCATTCCAATCTGGCATCGAATCAATAATTTATATTCATTTTATATATCGAAGTGCGCTTCGTACACTAGCGTCACTGCCACGCCTTGCGTGGCGCCATAGCTTGAATGCTCCGATGCCACGCGCTGTTCCTGTCACTTCTCCTGTTTCCACCACGTCCGCTACCTCGCCGCCGCCGGCTGGTGCTCGCCTGCGCGCTGGCGCCATCGCGCTGGCCCAGGTCGTGGCGCTGTCGGCCTTGTGGCTGCTGGCCGACTGGCTGCGCGGGCGCCTGGGGTTGCCATTGCCCGCCGGTTTGATCGGGCTCCTGGCGTTGGCCGCGCTGTTGTTCAGCGGGGCGGTGCGCGGTGGCTGGGTGCGCCGCGGGGCGGACTGGCTGCTGGGCGAGATGTTGTTGTTCTTTATCCCGGCGGTGCTGGCGGTGGTGCAGTATCCCGAGCTGGTCCGGCATCAGGGCTGGCGGATCTGCGCGGTGATTGCCTTGAGCACGCTGGCGGTGATGGTGGTGACGGCGCTGGTGGTGGAGCAGGTGGTCCGGCTGGAGCAGCGGCTGGCGCGCCGCACGGGGCAGCCGCATCATGCATGACACCGTGCTGGCAGCGCTGAGCCTGGTGGCTACCGTTGCGTTCTACTACTTCAACAAGCGTCTCTATGCGCGCCGCGCGCGGCTGTGGCTGATGCCGTTGCTGGCCACGCCCATGGTGCTGATCGTGCTGGTGCTGGCCGCGCATATCCCGTATCGCGACTATATCGCCGACACGCGCTGGCTGATGTGGCTGCTTGGCCCGGCTACCATCGCCTTCGCGCTGCCGATCTACGATCACCGTGCGCTGGTGCGCCAGCATTGGTTGTCGATTTCGGTTGGCGTGCTGGCGGCGGTGCTGACCTCGGTGCTGAGCTCGGTCTGGCTGGCGCGTGGCTTTGGCTTGTCGGTGATGTTGCAAAAGGGGCTGGCTGTGCGCTCGGTGACCACGCCGTTTGCCGTGGATGCGGTGCGCGCGCTGGGCGGGCCACCGGATCTTGCCGCGATCTTTGTGGTCATTACCGGGCTGACCGGCATGGCGATCGGCGAGACCGTGCTGGCTTGCCTGCCCTCGGTGCGCAGCCGGCTGGCGCAAGGGGCGATCTTCGGCGCCGCGGCGCATGGCGCGGGCACGGCAAAGGCGCGGCAGCTTGGCGAAGTGCAGGGCGTGGTGGCGTCGCTGGTGATGATGATCGCGGGGCTGGTCAGCGTGCTGGCCGCGCCGCTGATTCGCAGCGTGTTCTTTTGATCCCGATGATGAGAGGCGGTCTGCACGCGGGTATTCGGCCTACGTGGTGGGCAAAAAGCTCAGGCACGCTCGCAGCCTCCTCGAGATCCGTGCACCCCACGCTTGCGAGATTGCGGGCTTAGGATAGCCAGGCCAGCACAAGGGGTGGGGCCCAGGATGCGGGTCGATACCTGGGCGCGCGCCTACTGTATCTTGATACTCGCCTGGCTCACCACCGTTCGCCACTTCACGAGTTCGGCGGCCAAGTGCGCAGACAGTTGCTGCGGCGTGCCGCCCAACGGCGTTGCTCCCATCTCAGTGAACTTGCGGATCACCTCCGGGTCGCGCAGCACTTCGTTCAGCGCCGCGTTCATGTGCATCACGATGGGTTCCGGTGTGTTGCGGGGCGCGAGCATCGCGAACCAGGTCGAGGACATCAGCTTGGGGTGGCCAAGCTCGGCAGTGGTCGGCACATCGGGCAGGGCCGGCGAACGCTGGTTCGACATGACGGCCAGCGCGCGCACCTTGCCGCTTTTGATCTGCCCGAGGATGCCAGGCACTAGTTGGAACATGGCCTGGATATCGTCGGCGAGGAGATTGGTGGTGGCCTGTCCGGGGGAACTGTACGGCACGTGTATCAGGCGGGTGCCGGTCTCGCGCATGAAGAGTTCGCCGGCCACGTGCATGGAACTGCCGTTGCCCGTGGAGCCGTAATTCAGCTTGTCGGGGTTGGCCTTGGCAAACGCAATGAATTCGGACAGGTTCTTGACCGGCAGGCTCTTGTTGACCACCAGGATATTGGGCACATCGGCCACCAGCGCCACCGGTGTGAAGCTCTTTTGCGAATCGAACGGAAGCTTGGCATACAAGCTGGGATTTACCGCCAGCGTGCCTGCCCACGAAAACAGGAACTTGTACCCATCCGGTACGGCCCCGGCGGCCATCCCTACACCGATATTGCCGTTGGCACCGCCACGGCTCTCAATGATGACTGTGGCGTGGAGTTGCTTGTGCAATTGCTCCGCTAGCACACGTGCCAGGGTGTCAGCCGTTCCGCCACCGCCCGGCGCGGGCACGATGATCTGCACGGGCTTGGACGGGTCGGGCCAGTCCGCCGCCACGGCGGACGACAGCAGACATGGAACCAGGGCCGCCGCAGCGGCCAGGCAGGCCAGGGTGTGACGCATGTTGTCTCCTTGATCTTTGTAGGCGGCAATTGGGCGCCGCCCTATTCTTGGTTGGTGCCGGCTCGCGGCGGCGTCAAGCATACAGGGCTTGCTCCTGCGGCGCTCGCGCGGCCCGGAACACGGCGCGTATCGCCGTGTCCGACGTTGCAACTGGCAGAACACAGCCCGGGCCAACCATCAGGCGGCGGCCGTCCGTTTGCGCTATTGCGTTGTGCACCTCATCCGCAATATCCTGCTCGCTTCCGTGAAGCAAGGTGTCGTGCTCGTTCAACCCACCCACCAGCAGGCGCGTGAAGCGCGCCGCCGCCGCCTCCAGCCCTGGCTGGGTCAGGCGGTCGTGCCAATTAAACATGTCGACCGGATACGTCGCAAGAAGATCGAACATGATGTCGTCGCCGTGCGCGTGCAACATGTTGAGTTGTGCGTGGCCACGCAGCGCAGCGAGCACCTCCAGATCGTAGCGGCGCCCGAATCGCTCATACTCTTGGGTCGTTAGCATGCGGCTCGACGCCAGTTGCGTTGCGAAGAACACGCCGTGCGCGCCGGCCTCCAGCGAGTCCAACGCGAACTGGATCGTGGTGTCCGTGATTACCCGCAGCGCCGCCTCAAGCGCATCCGGCTCGCAGCGCAGGTCAGCAAATAGCCTGTCCGTACTCAACTTGCGCGCCGTGGTTAGTGGGCTGAACACGGTTTGCAGAATGGGTACCGCGCCGCGCAAGGACCGTGCAGCGGCGCGTAACGCCTCGTTCTGACGGCCATAGGAGCCCAGTTTCACATCCAACGGCCGGATTCGAAGCCAATCCTCCGTTGTTCGCACTGGTGGCGCCACCACCGCGCGCGCGCCGTTGGCGCTGCCCTGGTATGCCGTGACAGCGCCCCAGTCTTCGACGCCGTATGTGCCGGGTGGCATGAATTTGACCAGGTCAAAATCCCATTTTCGCTGCCACTCCAGTGTGTGCCGCACAAGTTTGTCCACGTCTAGGTCGTCCTCCGGAAAGTGGCGCCACAACGCAACGGGAGTACGGTCGGTGGCGTCGCCCAACAGGGCGGCTTCAATGCGCTGCCAATGATTCATGGTCTGCATGTGTTTGCTCGCTTCGATGTTTGCGGAATTCGGCGGATTCACGAGGCCAGCGCGAGGACTCGGTTTACGCCGGTGGCCACGCGTGCGGCCTCCACGCCGTACACGTGGACGGAAATCGCCGTTTCGCCGCCAGCGTTGCCCAGCCGATGGACCTGGTCCAGGCCGTCCGTCCCGCTGCTGCCCGCGCCGACGGCGCGCGGCTGCCAGTGAAGCGGTGTGGCGCGCAGGCTCTGGCGGTCGCAGGCGTAGTAGTGCTCTTGGAGTTCCCCCTGAACCACCGTCAGCGCACACCAGGTGTGGTGCGCGTGCACCGGGCTGAACTGCCCGGCCTGCCACACCAGCGCCACTACCGTATAGCGACCCTGCGGGTCGGCCTGCAGTACGTGGCGCGCATAGCGCTGCGGGTCCGGCTGGCACTGCGCTGGCGTTAGCCAGTTACCGTCGGCGAAAGCCGCCTGCAAGGCGTGTTGCACCGCGCCGGGCAAACGATCCGGCGGCAAGGCCATTGCGGCGTCGATCACGCGGGTCAACGCGGCCAGATTGTCGGTTTCCAAAGTCAAGCACATAGGGGTTTTTCCCAGTAACAGTTCGTTTTTCACAAAATCTATGACACAAGGCATTGCAGGCGCTTAGTCTTTCACTTAGTGAAATGCAGAACAAACGAGATGTTTGGAAAACAGCTTTTGTAAAATACAAAACCTCATGCACTACAGCCTGATAGACCTGAAACTGTTCGTGGCAGTGGCCGACGCCGGCAACGTGTCGCGAGGCGGCGCCACATGCTTCCTGGCGCCCTCGTCGGCCAGCCTGCGCATCAAGCAGTTGGAGCAAGCGCTGGGCACCCGGCTGTTCGTGCGGGAGGCGCGCGGCGTTTCACTGACACGCGCTGGCCAGGTCATGCTGGAGCACTGCCGCCGCTGCCTTGCCGAGCTGGAGCAGATGCACGCCAACCTGGCACCTTATGCCGAAGGTGTCCGGGCGCAGGTCACGATCTTTGCCAACAGCAGTGCGATCGCTTCGTTCTTGCCGGGGGATCTGCAGACCTTCCTGCGCGACTACCCGGAAGTACGTATCTCCCTGGACGAGCGTCTCAGCCACAACATCGTGGCCGCCGTGGCCGAAGGGCGGGCCGACGTCGGCGTAGTCACATGGGATGACGAGCATCCCGAACTCGTGTTCCTGCCGTACCGTCAGGATGAAGTCGTCATGGTGGTTCCTGAGGGTGACCCGCTGGCCGCGCGCCAGTCGGTAGCATTTTTGGACTGTCTGAGCCGTCCCTTTGTCAGCCTGCAAAGTGGGGCGGCCATTCATACCTTCATGGTGGGCAAGGCCGCAGCTCTGGGACACCACATGGACGTACGCATCCAGGTGTCCGGGTTCGCAGCGGTGGTGGCAATGGTGCGCTCGGGGGCGGGGGTCGGGATGGTGCCGCGCTCGGTGCTGCAGTCGATCAACTGCGACGGCGTGCGCGTCTTGGCGCTGCGCGAAAAGTGGGCGGTTCGGCCACTAAAGCTATGCACGCGGCGAAACGCGGCTGCTTCCGCAGCTTATGTGGGTGCCCTGCTGAGGCAGTTGGGCCAGCAGGCTGACGCTCCGGCGCAATAAGCTGCCCAGCCGCAGTATCTTCAGCAACTTAGGCCCGTGCTGGAACGCATTTAGTGCGCCGCGAGATACGCTTTGGCGGCCGCAGTCTCGGGTCGCGCGCTGTCTGCATTCTTCGCGAGCGCAAGGAGTCGCCTGTAATAGTCGGTCGCTATCTCGCGCTGCCCGGCAGCTTCCGCTGCACGCGCCGCGCCATACAGCCCGCGATAGCGATTCGGATATTCCCGTAACGCCGACTCGTATTCATGAAGGGCTTGGCCCGGCTTTCCTTCCTCGAACAACAAGTCGGCAAGCAACTCCCGCATCGGGCAGAGCCGGTTCTCCATAGCCACGTTCTTGATGCTGGCGTCCTCGCCGTCTGCGGCTGCTCGCATCAATTGCTCCGCCTGCGCGCGGTTGCCTTCGGCCAGCGCGATCCACGCCGCAACAGCGGTAATCTCTTCTTCGGTTCGTCCTACCCAGTACGATTCATTCGCTCTCTCAAGGTCCTGGCGCAAACGCTTCATTGCGTCAATCTCCTGCCTTGCGCTGGTCGGATCGCCGCTGCGCGCCATCCCGAGACCGCGCGCAAAGCGCGTGATCGAATCCGCGTACGCCCAGTTGTTCGAGGTGACGGGCAGAGCGGCGGCGCCCTTCCAGTCTGCGCGCTCAAGCGCATAGCGCGCCGGCATCGCCGCAACCGAGTTCTTGTTGCCCTTCAAGGTTGGCGGCTTCTCCAAGGCGTCGGCCACCCCCTGGTCGATCAAGGCACGTGCCTTCACGTCCTGCGACAACTGCAGACGCGCATAGACCACGAAGTCCAACGCGTGGTAGTAATCTGGCTGGACCTCAAGCGCACTCAGGTTGGAGGTGATCGATTGCTCCCATCGCCCGAGCATCGTGTAGATGTGCGACGGCATGTGCCGCGCGTGTGGCGACGCGGGAGCAATAATGGCGTACTTGTTGGCCGCGGCGAGACCCTTTTCCGCAAGAGGCGGATAGTCGTAGGCATGGATCAGGTAATGCGCGGCGCCGGGATGCTGCGGGTTCTTCGCGAACAGCCTCTCCAAAATCTCAGCGGACTTTCGCTGGTTGGCATAGGTTCGGTCCGTTGGTGGGGCGGCAGCCTGCAGGGAGAGCGCGTAGTAGATCCAGACTTCGTCGTCCTCCGGATAGCGCTGCGTCATCCGTTGCATGGCGTCGGCGTAGGCCAAAAGCCTGGCGCCGAGGGGCACCTTGTCGTAGTCACGGTAATACGCGCCGATCGCGTCGATCCAGTCACGCTCGCGTTGGGTCTTTGCCCCGACCGCACGAGCCTTGGCAAGCGCTTCCGACGCCTCCTGGGCATCGCGCTGCGGTGGCGGGCCTGCGAGGGAATTGCCCAACAGATTGACGGCGATCCCCCAGTCGGCGATCGCACAGCCCGGATCCTGGTCGATGACCGCCGCGAAGGTCTTGCCCGCCTCGGTGAACCAGAACGAGTGCAGCAGCGCGACGCCACGCTCGAACAGTGGCTGGACCTTCGGGTCGCACGAGGTTGGGAAGCTGACTTTGCCGAGCTGGCCGGTGCTTGCCTCGTGTCCATGTTCGTCGGCGAGCACCGAAGCCGATCCCAAGAGCAGCGCCGTGGCCACGATGCCGGCAACGTTCCGAGTGCGCATGAGGATCCTTCCGATCGTCACGACGATAATCGATATTTTAGACGATTCATCTGAGCTGTCCCAGCGCTCGCAACTCGCGCGGAAAACGCAGGCAGCTTTGTTCCGTAGGCCTAAGTGTCAAGCGCACACCTGGCCGCGGAACGGCGAAAATGGGTCGGGAAGGGGCGACCGAGAGGCGAGCGGCAGCGGTCCCTTCCCGGCCACGAGCGGTCATAGCCGTAAAGCGCGAAATGTTCTCCATAGCTGTCGTTGGGGGCGTCTATTTCGGAAAAAAACGGTGCCCAATGCGGTGCCGAATCCAGGATCGCCGCACGTACGCGAATTCTCGTCGACTAGCCTTTCTGAAGTTATCTCGAGCTTCGTCCCACAAAGGTCATATTACGTACATGAGGATTCTGCGGCCTCGGCCAGCTCCGCCATTGCCTGCCTTACCGAACGAAGTTCTTCGTCACCCATGCGACGGGCGAGTTCCGCCTTGGCCCAATTCCACACCGGGAACGCATCGACCACGAGTCGACGCCCAGATGTCGTCAGCGCTAGCCGCTTTCCAGCGCGGCCACGTCCGCCTTCAGCGCGGACCAAATCTCGGCTCTCCAGATTCTGAACATTTCGGCTGAGGGTAGTCGGATCGACCCCAGCCCTATCCGCAAGCTCGACGAGCGTCGCCCCCTCGGTCGCACCGATCCCAACCAAGAGGCTAAATTGCTCGGCCGTCAGCCCGAGCGGCTTGAAGCAGGCATTGTAATATCGCGTGAGTGCACGCGCCGTTGCACGAGCCTGGAAGCCCGGACACTCCGCTGCGACACCCTTCAAAGATTCTGGATCAAAACCGTTCACGTCTACCTCCTTGACAACCCCCATCCTAGCATAATAGTGTATATGCATTATTAGGAGGAGGCAGAATGCCGGCATACGTACACGTCAATCTACGCGTCATCGACTCCGCCAAGCAGGCCGCGCTCGCTCCGCGCTTTCAGGCGGCGCTAAAAGAGGCGGGCGGGCGGATTCTACATTTCGGTCCTGTAGCGCAGATTCTAGAAGGGGATGAGGTGCCGCTGCCGATGGCCGGCGTGTTTGAGTTTCCGACTCTCGCCCAAGCGCTAGCCTTCTACAATTCCGAGAGGTATGCGCCGATCAAGGCCGAACGTCAGGAAGCCCAGCAAGCGCGCATGTTCATAGTCGAAACGCACTCGTGAGTGACCGCTTTCGGAAGGCGTGACGGTCCGGAATGGGTCGGCTACTGCCGGTCGCCCTTCGGTCACGACCGCCGCCTGTCGGCCAGAAGCTGCCGCCGACGAGGACGCGCGTGTAGCTCATGGTCGTGGCTACGCCGGCATGCCCCAGTAGGACGCGACATTCGTACAGCGCTCGTCTTCAAGTCGCTAGAACAACGGCGTGTGAACGAGCCTGCCGCAGAACGGAAGCAGCCGCTCAACGCTGACGATAACCTCCGCAGTTCGGGTCGGCCGCCGAGTAGAGCCCCCAGGCGAGTCTGAACTTGACACCGTCGGTCCGAAATTTATAATTGAGCGTTCAATCGCTCATTTATATCTAAGTCCATGGCCCGCCCTTTGAGCCCAGAGAAGCGCCTCGCCTTACTGCTGGCCGCAACGGAAATCGTTGCCGAACAAGGTGTGATGGCAACCACCGCAGGCATCGCGCGACGCGCTGGTGTAGCCGAGGGATCCCTCTTCACATATTTCGAGAACAAAGAAGGGCTATTCCAGGAGCTGTACCGCCATCTGAAGCGAAGCTTGGCTGACGTCATGATGCCAGACTACCCGCATCAAACCAGCGTGCAGTTGCGCATGCAACATGTATTCCAACGCTACGTGGGATGGGGGTTGGAGAACCCGACCATGAGATCTGCCGTTGCACGCTTGTCAGCATCGGGAGTCGTCCTCGAGGAGACTCAGAAGCAAGCGCTCGAGCCCTTTCGGGACGTGTATCAGATGATGGAAGATGCGATTCGCTCTAAGGCAGTAGTTAGCGCGCCGCCGGAGTTTGTCTGGGCGGTCATGGAGAGCATCGCTGACGCGACGATCGATTTTGTTGACAAGCGACCGCGGGACGCCGAACATCGACGAAATCTGGGCTTCATCACGGTTTGGAAGGCAATCAGCACTTAAAAAATTTCAGCTTTAAATGAGCGCGTACTTGCTCATTTAAAGCCGCGAAAGATAGGGCGCCGGCGCTCGGGCGCTCGTTTCTCCATGTTCGGTCGGCGACACCGGCGCATTTCAAAGGACACAATCATGTCTACAACCCATCGGTCTATTACTACCCACTACATCAACGGTGAATTCGTCGCGTCGCATGGACAAGACGTGATGGACATCATCAGCCCGACGACTGGCCAGCTCATCGGTCAGGCCACGCTGGGCGACGCAGTGGATGCCAAGCGCGCCATCGAGGCAGCCAAGCAGGCCTTCGCGAGCTTTAGCCGAACGACGCCGCAAGGGCGAGCAGCACTGCTGCGCCGCCTGCACAACGCAGTGAACGCGCACGTCGACGAGCTGACGGAGGCCATGGTCCAAGAGTACGGGGGTGTCGTGGTGTTCGCCAAGCCGATCGTCGAGACTGGCGTGAACGCATTCCTCGCTGCTGAAAAGGGGATCGGAGAGATCCAGTGGACTGAGCAATGGAATACGACTTCGGTGACTATGGAACCGGTCGGTGTGGCGGGCCTCATTACGGCGTGGAACGCGAACTCCCTGTTCATTTGCCTGAAGCTTGCTTCCGCCGTCGCGGCGGGCTGCACCGTGGTTCTCAAGCCCAGCGAGATGAGCGCCATCCAGACCCGGGTGCTCGTCGAGGCAATCCACGAAGCCGGTCTTCCCAAGGGGGTCTTCAATGTGGTGACCGGAGCCGGCCAGACTGTAGGCGCCGAACTGGTGCAAAATCCCGACGTCGCGAAGATTTCCTTCACGGGTTCGGCGGCCGTCGGCCAAAGCATCATGCGAGACGGCGCCGCGACGATGAAGCGTGTGACGCTCGAACTGGGCGGGAAGTCGCCCACGGTTTTGCTTGACGACGCCAAGCTCGACCAGGCCATTCCCTCTGCGCTCATCATGGCCTTCCTGAACAGCGGCCAAGCCTGCGCCGCCGGCACTCGGCTGCTCGTGCCTCGGAGCCGCCTGGAAGAAGTGAAGAAGGCTATCCGCGAGACGATGCCAGGTTTTGCCGTCGGCGACCCCGCCGATCCCAAGACGGCAATTGGACCCATGGTCTCGCAAAAGCAGTACGAGCGGGTGCAGTCCTACATTCGCAAGGGCATTGAGGAAGGCGCCGAGCTGCTTGTCGGCGGAGAGGGGCACCCAGAGGGACTGGAAGCCGGTTTCTTCGTCAAGCCGACGGTATTCGTGAACGTGACGAACGACATGACGATTGCGCGAGAGGAGATCTTCGGCCCAGTGTTGAGCGTCATCAGCTACGACACCGACGAGGAAGCCGTTAACATCGCCAACGACTCACCGTATGGACTGCACGCCGCGGTCATTGGAGCCGACGAGGCCCGTGCACGTCGGATTGCCTCGCAACTGCGTACAGGCCGCGTCTGCATCAACAACATGGCCGATGACCCTGATGCGCCTTGGGGCGGATTCAAAGCCTCCGGCCTGGGCCGTGAATACGGCAAGTACGGCATCGAAGCTTTCATCGAGGCCAAGGCCATTCTCGGTTGACCCACGCGTGCAGACGGGCATCCGCGGGCGCTCGCCTGTCGGCGACCCGTCTGCTGGCACGCAAGGTGTCGAATACCTCCATCATCTACGGCGACGCCGGCGGAAATGCCCCGGCATGGCCGGCCGAATGAATCCGATCAGCGACTGGCATTCGTCCAGCAAGAATCAAGGAGCACATCGATGAATGTAGTTCTCTTCGGCGCCAGCGGCATGGTGGGCCAGGGCGTGTTGCGCGAGTGCCTGAAAGATCCATCAGTGCAAAGGGTCGTCTCCGTTGCCAGGACGCAGGTCGATCAGCAACACCCCAAGCTGGTCCAACTCGTGCAACGGGATCTCTTCGACCTGAAGCCGTTGGAAGCTCAACTCGGCGGACTGGATGCCTGCTTCTTTTGCCTGGGCGTGAGTTCGGCCGGCATGAGCGAGGAGCAGTACCGTCACCTCACCTACGACCTGACCGTGTCCGCTGCGGCAACGCTTCTGCGTCTCAACCCCGGGATGAGCTTCATATACGTGTCGGGCACGGGTACCGACAGTACCGAGCAGGGCAAGACCATGTGGGCCCGAGTGAAAGGTGCGACCGAGAACGCGCTGCTCCGGATGCCCTTCAAGGCTGCCTTCATGGTCAGACCCGGTGTCATCCTTCCGCTGGACGGCATCAAGTCCAAGACGCGCAGCTACCGGATGTTTTACGACGTGTTTGGCCCGCTGCTGAAATTGGTCTTCCGGCTGCGGGCCGGCTCGATGACAACGACCGAGAAGCTTGGTCTGGCCATGCTGAACTTGGCGCGCCACGGAGGGGCAGAAGCCGTCCTCGATGGCGCCGCGATCAATGCCGCTGCGCGGCAGCCTGCAAACTGATCCTCAATACCTGAAGGACACTGCCATGGGAACTCACATGCCTATCTCGCTCGGTGAACTGGCCGACCGCCTGTCCATCCGCGAACTGGTCGACGCCTACGCAACCTGTGCGGATTACGCGCAATGCTGAAGGTCAGATGGCGCTCTTCACCGAAGACACGGTGTTCATCGTGTACATGGATAGTCGCGCTTCGGAGCCTTCTTACACGCTCCAGGGCCGCACGTCCCTGGCTCCGGTGTTCGACAACCTCAACACGTATCAGGCAACGATGCACTTCAATGGCCAGAGCGCCGTGGAGCTGACGGGGGACCGGGCCACGGGATTGAGCTATTGCATTGCCCACCACGTATCGGTCGAAGACGGCAAGAGGACCTTGATGGTCGCCCACATCCGCTACCTGGACAGTTTCGTCAAGCAGGACGGCAAGTGGCTTTTCGCCGAACGCAAGCTGATGGTGGATTGGACGGAGACGCGGCCGATGGGTGCCTGACAGAAGGCGATGGGATAGGTGCATTCGGAAGCACTGGGCAGACATAGGCTTCCTACCGGTCCCGGTAGCTGCGGCGGCGAAGAAGTCGGACCCATTCCAGTTTCACACGCTCGGCGTCGACGACGCCCTGGAGATGGCAGAGCAAACTGAAGTTCGAAGGCTTGCCGGCCATCTACGGTCGCCTGGCCGCCGTTCGCCGCGCGGGGGAAGCGGGTACAAGCCAACCGAAACAGACCTACACTGATCCATGACCGGTCCTACCTATAAGCCGGCCTCTACGCTAGGTCAAAATTCGATCGGCGTGGACAGTCATGCTCGTCAGGTAGTCGGCCATTGCGGTCACCCACCCGATCGCATCCCGTACTCGTGGCCATTGCTTCCGGGCCAAACCGCTCGTTCCTGCGGAAAAGGAGAAGCCATGGAGGGGATAGCAAATACCACAGTCATGTTCATCGCAGGCTTTGGCCCGATCGTTCGTGAATCGGAGGCAAGCCGCAAGCTGTACAGTCAGGCCTTCGGTATCCCCTTCCATGAGGAGAAAGGCGGCTACCTGCATACGGAGGCTCTGAAAGGGGCAAACAGCTTCGCCCTGTGGCCGCTTTCTGAGGCAGCTCAGTCCTGCTACGGCCGGGATTCGTGGCCTGGTGACGTCCCTATCCCGCAAGCCTGGATTAGTTACCCCATCGATGCGAGAAGAGAAATAATGCTGGCCGCAATCAAGAGCCGGAGCACAGCAAATAAGTCCGGTTCCTGCGTCGGCGCGGCAAAGCTCTTGCCGATCCACACGATGAGATGACCAAGGTGCCGAGTCCATCGTCTGCCAGTTCGATTAGGCCAACTGTCACGCTCTCTTCCGTTCGGCCTGTTTAACGTTGGACTCGGCTCTGCTACATCCGGGGCCCCGAAGGAATTCTCATCGGGCTTGCCCAAGAGCTCGGGCAGTAGGCCACCCGATGAGCACATGTGACAGGTACAGACGTGATTGGGGTGCTCACTCGCGGAGGTCTACAAAATCCCCCCAACTCTCGTTGCTCAAGCCATCTGCCATCTGCCATCTGCGCTTGCCTTTACTTCTAGCAACTGAAAGCGCTTTTCACATTGTGGAATGCACGCAGAATTTCCGCAGTGTTTTGTTTTCGGTTCTCGAAAACGCGTTCCACATCACGAAATTCAGCATCTATCTCATTGAAAAATAAGGATAAACCAACTCTTATGTCTTATATAAGACTTCGCCGTGATACGACAAAAGCGCCATACAATGATTCCACGCTGCTTGCTTCGACATCCGTAGCGGTACACGCAACCCTTTCTTCAATCGCGCTTAGGAACATCGTATGGCCCAGTATCAAGACGACATCAAGGCAGTTGCTGGTTTGAAAGAGAACCACGGCAGCGCATGGAATGCTATCAGCCCCGAGTATGCCGCGCGCATGCGTGCCCAGAACAAGTTCAAGACGGGCCTGGACATCGCCAAGTACACCGCCAAGATCATGCGCGCCGACATGGCCGCCTACGATGCCGACCCGTCCAAGTACACCCAGTCGCTGGGTTGCTGGCACGGTTTCATCGGCCAGCAGAAAATGATCTCCATCAAGAAGCACTTCAACAGCACCGACCGCCGCTACCTTTACCTGTCCGGCTGGATGGTGGCCGCGCTGCGCTCCGAGTTCGGCCCGCTGCCGGACCAGTCGATGCACGAGAAAACCTCCGTCAGCGCGCTGATCCGCGAGCTGTACACCTTCCTGCGCCAGGCCGACGCCCGTGAACTGGGCGGCCTGTTCCGCGAACTGGATGCTGCCCAAGGACCTGCCAAGGCCGCCATCCAGGAAAAAATCGACAACCACGTCACCCACGTTGTGCCCATCATCGCGGACATCGACGCGGGTTTCGGCAACGCCGAAGCAACGTACCTGCTGGCCAAGCAGTTCATCGAAGCGGGCGCATGCTGCATCCAGATCGAAAACCAGGTGTCCGACGAGAAGCAGTGCGGCCACCAGGATGGCAAGGTCACCGTGCCGCACGAGGACTTCCTGGCCAAGATCCGCGCCATCCGCTACGCCTTCCTGGAACTGGGCGTGGACGACGGCATCATCGTGGCCCGTACCGACTCGCTGGGCCCTGTTCCAGTTCCGCGCCGGCACGGGCGAAGCGCGCTGCGTACTGGACTGCGTCACCGCACTGCAAAACGGCGCCGACCTGCTGTGGATCGAGACCGAAAAGCCGCATATCGCCCAGATCGGCGGCATGGTCAGCGAGATTCGCAAGGTCATCCCGAACGCCAAGCTGGTGTACAACAACAGCCCATCCTTCAACTGGACCCTGAATTTCCGCCAGCAGGTGTATGACGCGATGAAGGCCGCGGGCAAGGATGTGTCGGCATACGAGCGCGCCCAGCTGATGAGCGTGGAATACGATCAGACCGAACTGGCGAAGCTTGCCGACGAAAAGATCCGGACCTTCCAGGCCGACTCGTCGCGCGAAGCAGGCATCTTCCACCATCTGATTACGCTGCCGACCTACCACACTGCCGCACTGTCGACCGACAACCTGGCCAAGGAATACTTCGGCGACCAGGGCATGCTGGGTTATGTGGCTGGCGTGCAGCGCAAGGAAATCCGTCAGGGCATCGCCTGCGTCAAGCACCAGAACATGTCCGGCTCGGACATCGGCGACGACCACAAGGAGTATTTCAGCGGCGAAGCCGCCCTGAAAGCGGCAGGTAAAGACAACACCATGAACCAGTTCTGATACCAGTAGTACGCCCCAAACTTAGCGCCAACCCAAAACGGGTTGGCGTTTTTTTTGTCCGGCGACATAGCGCGGGGGGGGGCCTTTCGCCGGCACGCCACTCGAACAGTGGCAACTGCTGCAAGAGATTTTGGCCTGCTAGGAGGCTTGCAAGGGGTTGCCCGTTCATAGCTCAGAGGGGCGCGACACCTTGAGCGGACTTGCGTAGTACTGCGTAGCCTGCGCCTTTCCAACCGCCCCACGTGCAGGGTCTTTAACCCACCCGCCAACGCGCATCGCGAATTTGGCGCAAAATGCCGCACTTGCGCGATGGTGCCGGTGCGCTGCAATGCGCTGTGCATCTGCACGTGGCTAGCTGTTCTTCCGCCTCGGCGTGCGCGGCCTTCCTCTTCGCCGGGCGTGCGCACCGCCCCCGCGAGCTTCACCGATCTCTCTCTCGTTTTTCAATAACAACATCATGCGATTACCGCTTCTCGCGCTGGCTGCCGCGGCCTTTGGCATTGGCACCACCGAATTCGTCATCATGGGGCTGCTGCCCGATGTCGCCGCCGATCTCGGCGTTTCCGCGCCGGCCGCCGGCATGCTGGTCTCGGGCTATGCCATCGGCGTGGCCGTGGGCGCGCCCATCCTGGCCATCCTGACCAACAAGTGGCCGCGCAAGACCGCGCTGGTGGGGCTGATGGGCCTGTTCATCGTCGGCAATGCGCTGTGCGCACTGGCGCCCAACTATGCATTGCTGATGGCCGCGCGCGTGGTCACGGCGTTCTGCCACGCGGCGTTCTTCGGCATCGGCGCGGTAGTGGCCGCGGAGCTGGTCCCGCGCGAGAAGCGCGCGCAGGCGGTGGCGTTGATGTTCACCGGGCTGACGGTGGCCAACGTGCTGGGCGTGCCGTTTGGCACCGCCTTTGGGCACCTGATGGGCTGGCGCTCCACATTCTGGGCCGTCACCGTGATCGGCGTGGCCGCAGCGGCCGCGCTGGTGGCTTGGTTGCCCAAGGCCATCCCGATGCAGGCCGGCAGCATCCTGCGCGAGTTCCGCTCCATTGGCGCGGCGCAGGTGCAGCTGGCGCTGCTGATCAGCACGCTGGCATCGGTCAGCATGTTCACCGTGTTCACCTACATCGCCTATATCTTGCGCGACGTAACGGGCTTCACCGCGCAACAGGAGAGCATGGTGCTGCTGCTGTTCGGGGCCGGCATCACGGTGGGCGGCCTGGCCGGCGGCAAGCTGGCCGACTGGAAGCTGATGCCCGCGCTAGCCAGCTTGCTGGCTGCGGTGGCGGTGGTGCAACTGGTGTTTTCGTGGACCAGCCATTTTCCGGTGCCGACGCTGTTTACGCTGTTTGTGTGGGGCATGGTGAGCTTTGCCGTGGTGTTCCGGCGGGGCCCGTCGGGCTGTAGGATGTTGCCAGCAACGTTTCTTCGGGCCCCGCATGGACTACGCACACATCCTCCAACGCATCCACCGCGACATCGCGCCCTTGCTCACCCAAGGGCGCGTAGCGGACTACATCCCCGAGCTTGGCAAGGTACCCGCCACGCATTTCGGCATGGCGCTGGTGTTTGCCGATGGCCGCAGCCACTGCGTGGGAGACGCCGCGGTGCCGTTTTCCATCCAGAGCATCTCCAAGCTGTTTGCCTGCACGCTGGCGTTCCAGCTGCTGGGCGAGGACCTATGGCAGCGTGTGGGGCGCGAGCCCTCCGGCAATGCCTTCAACTCGCTGGTGCAACTGGAGTACGAGCAAGGCAAGCCGCGCAATCCGTTTATCAATGCCGGCGCGCTGGTGGTGACCGACGTGCTGTGCAGCCGCTTCGTGCAGGCCGAAACCGCGATGGTGCAGTTCCTGCGCCGGCTCAGCGGCAACCCGGCGATCGACTACGACCCGCGCGTGGCCCAGTCCGAGCGCGAGCACGCGGACCGCAATCGCGCCATGGCGTATTTCATGAAGGACTTTGGCCGGCTTGAGATGCCGGTGGACAAGGTCATCGAAGCCTATTGCCGCCAATGCGCCATCACCATGAGCTGCGAGGACCTGGCGCGCGCGGCGCTGTTCCTGGCGCATGGCGGGGTGGTGCCGTGGAGTGGCGAGCGCGTGCTGGACGCCAGCCCCACCAAGCGCCTGTCGGCCCTGATGCTGACCTGCGGCACCTATGATGCCGCGGGCGATTTTGTCTATCGGGTGGGTTGCCGGCCAAGAGCGGCGTGGGCGGCGGCATCGTGGACCATAGCGGAAACTCGCTGGCCGGCGTGCAGGCGTTGGAGTGGCTGACCACGCTGAGCGGGCATTCGATTTTTTGACTAGGGATAGGCAGGGACCGCCATCGAGTCGGTCCTCCGTTACAGCAGATGATTGATTGCCGTAACAGACTTAATGTGACTCAAGCGCTATAAATACAATTATTCCTGCGCTACTGCACACTGCGGAAGCAGGACGGTCAACGCACCTGTGTTATTGCATCCTTTCCAAAAAGTGCTATTATTTTTACATAATTAACCGGGATATGTAGAAATATTGCCATCATGGCGAAGAAAACCGCGCCACTCCTTCCCTCAGCCCAGCGTTTGCTTGTTGAATTCGGCGAACGGCTCAAGCTCGCTCGCCTGCGGAGAAAACTGACGGCCAAGCAGGTAGCCGAGCGAGCCGGGATGTCGCAGATGACATTGCGATCTCTCGAGGCCGGTGGCTCGGGCGTCACGATCGGCGCCTATCTTTCGGTGATGCAGGTTCTGGGCGTTGAGAACGACCTGGCCAAGATCGCAGATACGGACGAGATCGGCAGAGGCCTGCAAGACTCCCGTTTGCTGGGGCGTACGTCCAGCGGGCGCGCTGCAGCGTCTCGCTTGCCGCGCGACGAAACAGTTGCCCCTTCAGAGGACAGGCGGCCAGTTGAGACGGCGACACCTCTTCCCGTCAACAGTGAGTCCTTGGCTGCCTTGATCTCCCCAAGGAGAAAAAAGTCAGCGCGCGAGGGTCACGAGCGATGAGCAAGATGATAGGGGTCTACGCTGACTGGGATGGCCTGGAAGCCGCCAAGCGCCTTGGCTGGTTGCATGCCAGGAAGGCAAGGGCAGCGGAGCTGTTCGAGTTCGAGTACGATCCGGCGGCCTTGGCGGATCCAGCGTTGGGGCGCCTTCTGATTGATCCACGCATCGGACTCTATTCTGGCCCACAGTTTCCAGGAGAACATCAGGACAAGTTCGGGGTATTTGCAGATTCGTGTCCCGATAGATGGGGGCGCGTGTTGATGAGGCGCCGGCTCGAACGCGATGTTCGCGACGGCATCTTCCCCAAGGGCGCCAGGCTCTTTGAGTCCGACTACCTGCTCGGCGTGCACGACCGCTATCGGGTCGGTGCGCTTCGATACCGGCTGAACGATGAAGGAAGCTTTCTCGATAATCGCGATGGTATTGCGGCCCCGCCGTTCACCGAGCTTCGCGATCTGGAGCGCGCAAGCCGTGCTATCGAGTCGGATCCGGACAACACATCGGTGGATGGCCGAGCATGGCTACGGATGCTCATTGCCCCAGGGGGCTCTCTGGGCGGCGCGCGCCCAAAGGCCAGCGTTGCCGACAGCGATGGCAGCCTCTGGATCGCAAAATTCCCGAGCACCGGTGATGAGCATGACGTTGGTGCATGGGAGATGGTCGTGAATGCCCTGGCTACAGCCAGCGAGTTGCGGGTAGCGAAAGGGATGGCGCAGCGCTTCGCAAGCGACCACCACTGCTTCATGGTCAAGCGCTTCGATCGCACCAGTGCTGGCCGGAGACTTCATTTCGCTTCCGCCATGACCATGACCGGTCGGGTCGATGGTGACGATGCTGCCGCCGGCGCTAGCTATCTGGAATTGGCCGAAGTGATCATCCGGCATGGCGCGCAGCCCAGCAAGGACCTGCGCGAGCTTTGGTCACGCATCGTCTTCAACATCCTTGTCTCCAATACCGACGACCATCTGCGCAATCATGGATTCATCCTGATGCCAGGAAAGGGGTGGCGGCTATCTGAAGCCTATGACATGAACCCTGTTGCCATCGCCGATGGCCTGACGCTGAACATCACGCACGCTGACAACGCGCTGGACCTGGAGCTTGCGCGGGAGGTGGCCGGGTATTTCCGAGTTTCCATATCCGATGCCGATGAAATCATCGAGGACTTCAAGAGCGTTGTCGGTCAGTGGCGGATTGCTGCGAACGGATTACAACTGTCGCAGCGGGAACAAGACAATATGGCCTCTGCCTTTCGCCTGGCGCAGCGGTAGGCAGGGCGCGACACCGCTTGGATCGAGGAGCCCCGGAGCCGGAAAACCGTCGGTTGCGGGCCTGAGATTCTCCAGGTGCGACGTGGGATATCGCTATCGGCCACTCAGCCACTCAGCCCAGCATCAGCCCCGCGTGAGCCAGCAAGTGACGGAACACCGCCAGCCGGGCCTCCGCCGTCTGCGCCAGCTTGCGGCAAACGTGCATGTGCGCCGCCTTGTCGCTGTGTCCGAGCAAGGCGTCCTTGCACTCGCGATCCGAGATTTCCAGGTGGATACCCGTCAGGATTGCGCAGCCCTTGCCCACGGGAGCGCTCACGATGGCCGGCGGGGTGCCTTCCATGCCCGTGTACACGGCCAGGATCTGCGCCGCGTGGTTGGTTGCATCGCCAAAATCAAAGCGGCAGCCGCCGTGGTAGTGCGCGTAAAGCGTCATAGGCGCGGCGGTCAGGCTATGGGTCGTCCGTATTTCCGCAGCCGCGGTGCTCCGCGGCGTTGCGTCATAGGCGATGCCCCCGGTGAGCTCGGGCAACGAGCCTACCGCGACGGCATCCACGAAGCGCAGTTCGCGCGGGCCGCAGATGGCGCCCGGGGTACCGGCATGGAATGCGAGCTCACGGCAGGCGTAGTACGCACCCGCGCAAATGCCCAGGTAGGCGCCGCCTTCTTCAACAAAGCGCCGGATGCGCGCGTTGGGCTCGCCGTTCAAGGCGGCGCAGTAAGGCAGGTCCGCACCGCCCGGCATGACGAACATGACGGCGTCATCGAACAGCGTCGCATCCTGCCGGATGTCGTCGGCCATGACCGCCCGGATCTCGTACTCGCCGGGAAGCAGCTGTTGCCCGATCGTGCGCATCAGGCGCGAGGTCCCGTCCGAGGTGCCGGTGTCGATATAGGTCAGGATCTGGGGCTTCGGCATGATGGCTCGTTGCGTTTCAGCGCGAAAGTGCGGCCGTGGTGCGGGGGTGGTGCTGTGGTGGTGCTATGGCGCAGCCTCAGGCTTGCGCGCGCCGGTAAAACGCCAGCCCGCCCGCCAGCGCAATCAGCGTACCGCCCGACAACCGGTTGAGCCAGCGCATGCCGTCACCACGGAAGGCGTGCACGATGCGTGCGCCCAGCACCGCGTACACCAGCATCACGGCCAGGTTCAACAGGCATTGGGTCAGCGTCAGGATCGCATATTGCGGCAGCAACGGCGCGCCGGTATCGATGAACTGCGGCAGGAACGCCGAGATGAATAGCAGTGCCTTGGGATTGGTCGCCGCCACCAGGAAGCTGCGCGAGCACAGGGCACCGCCGCGTGCGGCGGCCGGTAGGGACGCGGCAGCGGAATCCGCCGGCACATCGGGTACCGTATCCGGCGCTTTGCCGGCCCGCAGCATCTTCCACCCCACATAGGCCAGGTAGGCGGCGCCAAACCACTTGATCGCCTCGAAGGCAACCTCGGACGCGGCGATGACCGCCCCAAGCCCGGCGGCCACGGTGACGATCAGGAGGATGTCGGCGGCGAGAGCCCCGGCCATGCCCCAGCACGCCTTGCGTACGCCATGCCTGGAGCCGTTGTTCAGGGCGAGCAGGACCGTCGGGCCGGGCGTGGCAATGGTCACGGCCGACGCAAAGACGAACAGGAGCAGGGTAGGGAGCGTCATGATGCAATCTGGCTGGGCGAGCAGGCGGGTGACATAGGATGATTGCCCGCCGGGAGATTGTCCAGTGCCGGGCATCTGCGGCATTGCAGCGCCATGTGTCGAGCAATTCGCAAAAGTGCAAGCCGGGATTGCACGAGATGAGCAAACATCGCCCGGTTTGATACGATGACAGCTGGAACGCAACGGAAGCCCGCAACCGTTTTGGCGCTTGCGATGCACGCTTGGATGATTAGCGTTCGCCCGGCCAGGTTGCGGTTCTCCAATAAATGCGGGGACAGCCATGATCAAAGAATACGCGTGGAAGAAGCGGGTCTTCGAGACCCATGAAGTGCAAGTGCAGGTGCGGCCGAGAACGCCCACCGTCTGGGAATACACGGTTCGGGTATGCCGCCCGGGCACGAACATCCGGGCCGCCGGGACGCTGCTGGAATCCTCCAAGGTGACGGACCTTTTCCACACGGCGGAAGCCGCGGAAACAGCAGGTTTTGCCCATGGTGCGGAACTGGCCAAGCGGCTGGCGTAGGGCGCGGTTGAAGGTTGGAAAGCGTTGATTTGGTGCTTTTTGTCGGCTGATCGCGTGGCAGTGTGACTTTTTGTAGCGGGTGGTTTGGGGCGTACTCTGTGCCGTTATACTGCGCAGGTCGTTGCAACCACAGCGACCGGGTTTAGCAGCCCGCGGAAAAAGGTGGACAATCCGCCATCAGGCGGCTTTTTTTGTCCGTCATGCCTTTGTGCGCCCCTACGGGCGGGCCTGGGCGGGGGAGCCTTCGGGCTCGCCGGTTCCTTTTTCCCGGTCTGCTAACCTCGCCTTGCGCCCGCCCACCCCGATTAGCAGCGGGGTGGGCGGAGTCGAATCCGCGTGAAAAAGGAGGCACACCCATGCCCCAGTCTTCGCTCGCCCGTTCCGGGCAAAGCGTTTTTCCCAAGCTCCCAGTCATCTGCCTGCGCCTGCGCGCCTCCCTGTGGAGGGCGCCCGATGTATAAATATCCGCAATACAACATCACCGCCCAACGCTCAGGCCGCGACACTTTCCTCACCGCGCACGCCCCCTCAGAAAGCCCGCTAAGCCTCGCCGCCGAGAAAACCGCGCAACTCAACGCGCTGCTATCGGTTGCTGTCGAGAACGCTGCCGGCGGCACCTTCTGCAACATCACCGAAGAAACACAAGGCCATCTCCTTTCGTTGGCGGCTGTGCTCGCGCATGAAACGCTCGTGCTGAGCGAGTTGGCAGCGCTGGACGATGAGGGGAAGGGCGCCGACGGATGACGGTGGATGCGCTAAGCATTGAAGGCTAGCTGATCGGGCCTCGCCCTACAGCCGGGAAAGGGCTGGCGGGCGAGGCCGAATCACTGGCGCTTGCTGAGTGCTGACATTGCGTGTTCGCTTTGATGTCGCTGGCCGGGCAAGAAGAGCATTCCAGTTCGTACGGACGAAGCGCGTGTTTCGCGATCGAGTGTCCGTGCTATGCCGGCACCGGATCGTGACAACAAACACAGATCTTGTTTCCCTCGGGGTCTCGAAAGTAGGCGCCGTAGTAGTGTGGGTGATACTGAGGTCTCAAGGCGGGCGCTCCCTCACACGAACCATCCGCGGCACTTGATCTGCTTCCGGGGCTATCGCTCGAAACTCTTGAGCATTGCTATTGGGCTGGCGTCCCACGACACATTGCTTCCGGAGTCGAATGGCAAACCTTGGCTCTGCCGTCGCAAGCTCCTAGGCATCTCGATCGTCCGCTGGGCTGGCGGAACTGCGCCGCTTCAGTGTGCCGATGAACGTGGCCCAGGCGAAGGGACGTGGATCGGCCAGCATGCTCATGGCGCGCGCGTAGTCGAGGGTCAGGCCCGGCGTCCACGCCATCGTCGCGGCGCGCTTGCGTAGATGCGCCGCAACCCACAGTTCAGGAGTCAGTACCAGGCGGAACAACGGCCACCACCCGTCCAGCCGCGCCCAAACGCGCGCGCCGGCGCCTTCCAGCGCGGCATCGAGCGCCCGTGCCACTGTACTTGAGCAGTTGCGGTGGGTCAGGTTGTATGTGGTGTCACGCTGATAGGCATCCCAGAATTCGCGCAGGCGCTGCGCGTCGTAGTTGCGGATGCGCACCTGCACCGTCGACGGACACCACGCCTTCGATTCGGTGGGATAGTCGGCTTGGAAAGTGCCAGGCACGTCGTTCTCGCGCGTGGCGCGCAGCAGTCGGGTGAAGTCGTCGGGCGCGCGGTCGATCTCGACCGCCGGGTAGAGGCTGATGTAGACGCCTTCTGGCGATTCCAGTGCCGCGTGGCCGGTGGAAATCACGCCATTTCGGTCCACCGCGGCGATATAGCGGTCGATGATCGGCTGGCGGCGCGCTTCGGTCTTTGCCGATCCCACCGGCGTCCAGACGTGCACGGTCAGCGCGTGTTCGTCGGCTGCGGGCGGGCCGCTCCATGTCGTGAGTCGCTGGTCCGCATCATCGGCAGAGCCGGCTTCCGATGTGCCACGCAGTTCCGGATTTCCGGCCAGCCTGCGCACGCGCGATGCGAGCAGCAGCATGTTCCAGCCACCGAAGATCAGCCCAAGGCCCACGCAGTAAGGCACGGTGCCCGCGTAGTGCGTAGGGTAGGGCTGGATAAAGAAGATCGCTACTGCAATCTCGACGATACCGCCGGCCATCGCCAGCCGCCAGGTACGAAAGCGCACCACGCGTGCCGATGCCACCTGCAGCAGCCCGTCGGCCAGAAACAGCAGACCGAACAGCAGCGACAGGACCATGTGGCCATGGTGATGGCTGGCCAGCACGAGGCTCGCCGCCACGCTGAACGCCATACCCTTGACATAGCGCAGTGTGCGCTGGCCGCCCATTCCGGTCCACGCCACCGCCATGGTAGCCAGCCCTTCGAGCAGCAGCAGCCATGCAAACGGTTCAATCGGGAAATCGAGCCGGCCATCAAGTGCATCGATAATCAGCGCACCTCCCGTGATCACGCTGATGGCGCCGGCCCAAGCCAGTGCGCGCCATCGCTTACGCAAGTAATCCACGCCAAGCAGAAGCATCAGCAGGCGAACCATCGGCAATCTCCAGATCGTCTCAACGGAATGTTAGTCGAATTCTACTGTCGGATTGCCGGTCCATGGGCTCTGGCAGCCGCATTCCGATTGTCGTCAATCGCCGTATAAATGGCGCCAGGGTATTGGGCGACAACGACTCCTGCCGGACGGCCATCCGCACCGGGTGGAGAACGCGCCGGAATTCTCATGGTCGGCACACGTCGTTATGCCATGCGACGCGAGGAGAGGGTGATCGATCGGGTGCGGCACGGTCTGCGCACGGTGGCAAGCGTCCGAAACAGGCACAGCCTCGGACATGTGATCGGATCGCGACCATTGCGGTCTTGACCCATCGGCATTGCCAAGCGGTGGACGTGCCCCTCTGTCTGCAAGCACAGGCTCACGCTCAAAGATCGCTGCACCCGGCGAATCAAGGAGAATCCGCGAATTGCGGGATATATGGGTAGCGGCAGGCCGAGGTCGCTTCCCGGCCAGGAACGGTCCTTCGACATCGGCCGCTAAATCGTTGACAATCGCGCGAGAACAAAACTATTGAGGAATGCCCTTGTTGCATCCGTTCGGTAGTAAGCTGCGTGTCGCGATAGATCCGGGGGAGGGATTCCCGCTCGCGGCATTCGGCACCTTCGTGATTCGCCCCGCGTCTTGAGTCGAACTTACTGGCGCCCACGCAACGCCACGAACACCGCACCGGCAATCGCCATCAGGCCGCCGCACAACGTCGCGATGCCTGGTCGCTCGCCCGTGAACCATGTCGACAACGCTGTCGCCACCGCTGGAGTCAAATAGAGAACATTCGCCGCGCGTGATACGCCGATCAAAATCTGATCAGTGTCAACAATCTAGATCGCCCTACTCAACGGAGCCACCTCATTCCCCCACCAATTGCGCCGCAACCCCTGCATGATCCGACGGCCACAGGCCACTCGCGGTTCTGCTTGCCTGATTCGCGCCGAACAAGGCGATCGTTTGTACCTCGATATTGCCTAGAATCAGTATCAGGTCAGTTCTCTGGGATAGCTGGGACAGAGGGTTGTTCACGAGTTGCGCCTGGCAGCACGTGAATCCGGCAAGGAAGGGGTAAGTCACCGACCACGCATCCTGATAGCCAGCAGAAACGAAATCCGTGTATGTGACGTCCTGCGGCGGCGGGGCGGCTTGCGCATTAGAATCCATGGCCAGGATCACCGGCAGCACCGTTTTTGCCGGACCGGCGCGCAATTCGGCGCCTTGAAGCTCACGAATATACGGGACCGCCGATTCGAGATGTGTGCCAATGAAGCGGAACGCCTTGTCGTGGAATTTGGCGTCCACGGAAACCCAGGCCCTGGGCAGCGGCACGGTCCCGATCGGCGTGGGCAAGAAAACACTGTTCGCGAACTGCGCCGACAGTGGATTGCTCCATTGGAAAAGCGACGGATCGAGATCGGTGCGGGCGAGAATCGCTATCTGATTAATGACCTGCACACACAGAAACGTGGAGGGCAATATTAGTCCCGGCGTCGGCGGAAACGCATATTGCTGTGCCTGCACGGCGACCTGATAGTGGGCTCCCTGGGCGGCCAGCGCATTGAGCAGTTCCGGCAACATGTCGAACTCCCGCGTGACCGGCCCGCACGTCGAGGTGGCTTGATCAAATGGCCCGGAGGACCACTGGTCCAGTTCCTGCAGGCTTACCAGCGCAGGGCCGGCAGCGATGATCTGCTTCGCCAGCGCGTGCATGCGCTCGGGGGGATTGGTCGCGCGCACCTGGGTGATGGTCTGCCCCACGGCGACGAGGAACTCCTGCAATCCCGATGCCCGTGCCACTTCCTGGTAATCCGTGCCTTCGTCCGCGTTATAGGTCATCACCCGCAGATCGCCTTTTCCAAGCGAGAGCGATTGCGCAGATGCGGACACAGGAAGGCAGGCAATGAATAGGAGCAGGCCGAAGAGCCGATGGCGTAACGGTTTCATCATAGCCTTCCTTTCTCTCACCACACGTTTCTGAATTATTTTTACGGTCGGCATTCGAACCCGGCATGGTATGACTTACGTCGGCTCAAGCATGGATCGCCAGCCCGCGCATCGGCGGTCACATCCCAATGCAAAACTCGTACCATGCACCGTTAAGTGTTGATACGAGAAGGGCTAGTGGCTTCACACCCCTTGAAGGAAGGTGACTTCGAGCCGAAACTGTTTCACGGTTGGAACAGTGGTTGTCACTTGCGTTCTGTTGTCCTGACACCTCTTGGGAACATGCGTCCGGTGGCTCCTCGCTCCCACTTGCGGTGGGTCGTGGGTGGTCGCGTCGCTCAATACCGTCAAGATTCTCTTCGAAGTTGTGTCGATAACCTCGCCGCTGGATGGATACATACGGGAGCCAGCGATGCTGCACTTGATCCAGGCCACCGAATCTCGAGTCTTAATCGCCTTCCTAGAGACCATTGAGAGAGCAGCCAAGTTTCAGGAATGCATGGCTCCACAATTTCCATCGTCTTCGCATTCGCTTCGAGCGCCGCGCTGACATTCACGAAGCCAGCGCCTGGTCGCCCTCGATGAACGCGGCGTGACCTTCCGCTGGAAGGACTACCGGGAGAAGGGACGCACGCGTTACAAGCCGATGACGCTCGAGGCCGCGGAGTTCATGCGGCGCTTTCTCTTGCACGTTCTGCCCCACGGATTTCACCGCATTCGTCACTACGGCCTGCTCGCCAATCCGGTGCGTCGCGAGAACGTTGCCAAAGCACGCGAGCTGCTCAACGTCACGCCCGCAGTCAGCTCACCGCATGACGACATAGCACCGGTCGCGCCCACCCCGTTTATCTGTCGGCACGGCGGCGCGCCAATGATGGCTCCACCGGAAAAGAGACCGCAATGTCAGACACTTGTGGCGCCGCGCTCGGCGCGCGATGGCGTATGAAGCGAGTTACTACGTCAGCGGGCCGCCAGGTGTGGTGAGGCTTTGCGCTGGGGCTGGGGTACGACGGCATCCTTTTCCTGACCGCCTCGGATTGGCAGATTCACCCTTTGCGGCAAAACGTATCAATTCTGAAACGTAATCGGTGGATTTTTCAGTCCTCACTACCTGCCCAACCCCATATTCCCCCCAAAACAATGAATTATCTAAATGGGAACTATACTTGCTTGATAAGCGGCGCGCGACGCCACGCGCCCAAACATATTTGACCATCGGCCCCAAGTAGTCGGGAGGCCGAGACGCAGAACAGCGAAAGCTGATCAAGAGGGAAACCACTTGCGCAATCTATTTGGCCCCATGTCGCACTCATGGTCCCAACATGCGTATCGACTGGCAACGGGGGCGGCCCTAGCTTTCGCCATAGCGGCGCCTACAACCCACGCCCAAGAGAATTCTCCGGCCGTAATGGACGGAACCTACCTCTATGCCGCCGTGCCCGGCGTCGGCAACCATTTTGACAAGGGTGGCGATGGGATAGTCGTGTTCGACGTCGATCATGGATTCAAATTCGTCAAGCGTATCTCGCTCCCCACCCTACGAGGCCGCCCGCCAGAGCTCGCCAAGGGCATCGTCGCAAGCATGGCGACGCGGATTCTCTACGTCGCCGAGACCAACCGGTTGATCGCACTCGATCTCGAGGCGGATAAGTTGTTGTGGATGCAGGCATATGACGGCTGGTGCTGCGACCGGCCGGACATCTCTCCCGATAACCAGGTTCTCTATGTGCCGGCTCTGGATCGTCCCGCCTGGAATGTCGTCAGCGCCCTGAACGGTCAACTGATCACGGTGCTTCCAGCCGCGGCACGCAGCCACAATACGGTTTTCTCCCCAAGAGGCGATCGCGTCTATCTGGTGCCGGAGAGTCCAACTATCTTCGTCGCGGATGCGAGACGCGCTCAGATCGTCGGCGAGATCGGCCCGTTCAGCGCGCGCGTTCGACCGATCGTGATCAATGGCACAGAGACACTTGTTTTCGCCAGCGTGAACGGCCTGCTCGGCGTCGCAGTCGGCGACCTCAGAACCGGCAAGGTCATCGCCGAAGTGAGGGTGCCGAATCAGTTCCCATGTCTCACGAATCATCCCGATCACAAGGGCGCATGCACGCACGGCGTGGCGCTCACGCCGGATGAACGGGAGGTATGGGTTGCCGACGAGAACCCCTTCGTGCACGTCTTCGACGCGAAGAGCATGCCGCCCAAATACGAGACGTCCATCGGCACACGAACCTCCGTCGGTTGGCTCAGTTGCAGCATCGACGGAAGACGCATGTACCCGTCAAGTGGCGACGTGATCGATATCGCCAGCAAGCAGGTCATCGCCGGTCTGACCGACGAAAAAGGGCGGGCGCTTGAAAGCGAAAAGATGCTGGAAATTAAGTTCGCGAAAGGAAGGCTAGTCGCCGTTGGCGATCAATGGTGCAACGGCAGGGTCGGCAGGCCGCAGAAGTGATGCCTGTGTAATAAGGCGCCGCGACTGGCCGATCTGTAGCTGCACAGTTTCCGGGCTCATTGGGGGCGGCGACTCTTCAGCACGTTAGGCGCGTTGCACAATCAATGAAATCGAAGATTTGCCCCCACCGCTTGGTCGCAGCGCCTGTCAGGTGCACAACTCGCTCCTTCGCTGCCTTCGTTAGGTGCGCGAGTGTCACGGTATTTCTGACTGCGGGGATCCAAGGCGCCGAACATTCACGCACGGTTAGCCGACTATGGCAAATGGCCGGTTTCGGTGAATCGCAATGTTCGTTGCGGATCGGAAAGCGCCGACCGGCCAGTGGCGGCACAGGTCGCTTGCCGGCCAGTTTGCGACATTGCGCGCCGAGCCGGAAAGGACCGCTTCGCATACGAAGACGGATGGAGCGGCCTCCAACGTCGCGACGACTCAGCAATTCGATTGACTGCTCCGCGTCGGGCACAAACGATGGGAGCGCGCCTTAGCTCGTGTGTCGGCTCCTGTTCACAATGGTATCCGCTCCGTCGCTTCGATAGATGCAAGACAGAACGTCTTCTTCTGCCATATCACTTCTTTTATGACGTGGTGAGCGATTTTTTTAGGCTTGCGTCTCTCCCATGCGCGCCGTCAGAACGGTCAGGGTGGCTGCCACCAATAGCAGTGCCGCGCTCGCCACGAACGTGCTTTGGTAGCCGCTGTGGTCGAACAGCAGCCCCCCCACAGTGGAGCCTAGCGCGATGGCCATCTGCACGACCGCCACCAGCAGGCCGCCGCCGGCCTCGGCGTCATGCGGGAAAGTCCTGGCCACCCATGCCCACCAGCCCACAGGCGCGGCGGTGCCCGTCAGGCCCCACAGCGCCAGCAGCGCGACGACTACTGCCATCCAGCCGCCGAAGGCGATCAAGGCTGCGGCGACGACGGCCATCACCAGCGGGATGGCAATCAGCGTCTGGTAGAAGCCCCGCTCTAGCGCCTTGCCAATGAGCATGGTGCCAATAAAGCCCGCGGCGCCAATCGCCAGCAGGATGAGCGAGAGCGTGGGCACCTGCACCCGCGTCACCCTCTCCAGGAATGGCCGCACGTAGGTGAACAGTGCGAACTGCCCCATGAAGAACAGGCTGCTGGCCGCCATGCCCAAGGCGACACCGCGACGCTTGAACAGCCCGAAGATCCGGAGGGCATTGCCAGCGCCTGTCGTGCGTGCCGGGGCCTGCATGGAAGGCAGCGTGCGCCACTGCCAGACCAGCGTGATCAGTGCCACCGGCACCAGGCACAGGAAGGCGCCGCGCCAGCCGATGACGGCACCGAGGTAGGCGCCCAGCGGCGCAGCCACCACCGTGGCCAGCGCATTACCCCCATTTAGGATTGCCAGGGCGCGTGGCACCTGAGGCGTCGGCACCAGCCGGATGGCCGTGGCTGCCGACAGGGACCAGAAGCCGCCGATGACCACGCCAATCAGCGCCCGGCCCAGCAGATAGGTGAAGTAGTTCGGCGCCAGCGCGACGATGGCGCCGGACAGGCCCATCGCCGCTGTCAGCGCCAGCAGGAGCGTCTTGCGATTCAGGCTGCCGGCCAGCGCCGCGATGAACAGGCTCGTCACCACGGCAAACGCGCCTGAGATGGCGATGCCTTGCCCCGCCATGCCTTCGGTGATATGCAAGTCGGCAGCCATCGGCGTGAGTAAGCTAACGGGCATGAACTCCGAAGCGACCAGCGCAAACGCGCAGATCGACATAGCGAAAACGCCGCTCCAGGAGGCGGATGGCTCCCTGGTTTCACGCGGAGTGTCAGTGTCGCCTATGGAGTCGGCGGATACTTGGACAGTCATGGAATATTCGGTTATGTCTTGATATGGACGAGCAATGCTGTGCCTGGAAGTCAGGGCGGAAGCGGTATGACGATGGGTGTCAGTCGCCGAAGGAGACCGAGGGACGCCAAGGTCTCCAGTTGCTGCTGTATTTGCCGGTTGTGCGATCTGAGGTATCAGTCCTCGACGCGCTCGATCCGCACCTTGTATAGCCCGGGCTTGGCCAGAACGGATAAGCCCTCGTCCACTTTGCCCAGCGGCAGAAGGCTTCGCGAGTAGGTGCGGCCTTGGATAAAAATCGCCAGGTTTCCCCAGGGCGCGTAGTGGGTCAGTTCACCGGCCACAGGCGCCATGCCGTCCGGCGCACCCTGCGTAGACAGCTTGCGCGGCAGGTTGGACACGCGCTCGATGGTGGCGTAGTCCACCATCGTGAGAGACAGCGGAAGTAGCGCCGCGAAATCGCGCGCCGTGGCGTTGTCGTACAGCGTGGCGGTGGCGCTTTGGCCATCGACGGTCAAACGAATCTTCATCGAGAACTCCTTCGAGGGCGCGGCCGATGGCCGGGCTACTGAATGACCCGGGGAGCATGCAGTCAGCCCTAGGCGCGAGCTGGCAAGCAACATCAGCATTCCAAGCCGCAACCGGCACCCAGGGAGAGGAGCGAGCTTTTTCATGCCATGAATCTTGGCAAATGAGCTTTCGCTTGACTAGCTAATGAGCTAATGAATACTTAAAGATTATATAAGGTAGGCTAATCAATAGTTCTTTGGAGGCTGGATCATGGTCAGGCGCAACCTCAACGATCTCCTGTCCTTCGTCACAGTGGCGCGGGAAGGCAGCTTTACCCGTGCTGCCGCATTGCTGGGCGTTACGCAATCGGCGCTAAGTCAGGCCATCAGCGGCCTGGAGACACGGCTTCAGATCCGATTGCTCATGCGCACGACGCGCAGCGTTTCGCCCACGGCAGCCGGAGAGCGTTTGCTGAACGCCATTGGCCATCGCTTGGACGAAATCGACGCAGAGTTGGACGAATTGACGGCGTTGCGCGACAAGCCCGCGGGCACGGTGCGTATCACCTGTGGCGACTACGTGCTGCACAGCGTGTTGCTGCCCAAACTCACCCCACTACTGCGCGAGTACCCGGACATCAGGCTGGAGTTCGACGTCAACTACGGCCTGCGCGACATCGTGGCAGATCGCTTCGACGCAGGCGTGCGGTTGGGCAAGACCATCGACAAGGACATGATCGCAGTGCCCATCGGGCCACCTCTGCGCCTGGCAGTGGTGGCATCGCCGGGCTATTTTGCTACCCACCCCATTCCGAAGACGCCGAATGATCTCATGGCGCACCAGTGCATCAATCAGCGTATGCCCACTTCCGGAGGGCTGTACGTCTGGGACTTCGAGCGCCGTGGCCGGAGGGTCAATGTGCGTGTAGAGGGCCCGCTGATCTTCAACACCACGCAGCCGCAGGTGGACGCGGCGCTCGCCGGATTGGGTATAGCTCTACTGCCAGAAGATGAACTGCAGCCGCACATCGACGCTGGCCGGCTCACGCGCGTGCTGGAGGACTGGTGCCCGAAATTTGAAGGCTACCACCTGTACTACCCAAGCCGGCGTCAACCATCGCCCGCATTTTCGCTGGTAGTGCAAGCATTGCGTTTTAGTGGAGTTGGACGCTAGTACCCTCTGCCGCCCTCTAGCCCTCCCAACCGCTACGCGCAGTCGCAGCGCGTAGCGGCATGGCTGGCATGAGTGTTAGGCAGTGCTTATGCCATCGGCCGTTGACGGATTCGTTGCAGCAGCGACTTCCTGGTGGATTGGGTGCGTAACCGCTTCCTAAGGGATTGGATCGGTTGTTCAGCAGTAGCGTTGCGGCCCTGGGCCTTCTCGCATCTCAAGTCGGTAACCGTTCAACGGCAGTTCAAGTCAGAGAGCAGACATTGCAGCCTCGCAGTCCCAACGGCCGAGTTGGGTCGGCTACGGCCGACCGCCCCTCAATCCTGGCCGTCGCAACCGGCCACGAGCGGTCATAGCTGTAAAGCGCGAAATGTTCTCCATAGCGTTCGTTGGTGGCGTCTATTTCGGACAAAAAACGGTACCTAACACAGTGCACAATCCAGGATCACCGCACGTACGCGAATTTTCGTTGACTAGCCTTTCTGAGGTTATCTCGAGCCTTGTCCCACAAATGTCATTTTATGTACATGAGGATTCTGCGGCCTCGGCCAGTTCCGCCATTGCCTGCCTTGCCGAACGAAGTTCTTCGTCGCCCATGCGACGGGCGAGTTCCGCCTTGGCCCAATTCCACACCGGGAACGCATCGACCACGAGTCGACGCCCAGATGGCGTCAGAGCTAGCCGCTTTCCAGCGCGGCCACGCCCGCCTTCAGCGCGGACCAAATCTCGGCTCTCCAGATTCTGAACATTTCGGCTGAGGGTAGTCGGATCGACCCCAGCCCTATCCGCAAGCTCGACGAGCGTCGCCCCCTCGGTCGCACCGATCCCAACCAAGAGGCTAAATTGCTCGGCCGTCAGCCCGAGCGGCTTGAAGCAGGCATTGTAATATCGCGTGAGTGCACGCGCCGTTGCACGAGCCTGGAAGCCCGGACACTCCGCTGCGACACCCTTCAAAGATTCTGGATCAAAACCGTTCACGTCTACCTCCTTGACAACCCCATCCTAGCATAATAGTGTATATGCATTATTAAGAGGAGGCACAATGCCGGCATACGTACACGTCAATCTACGCGTCATCGACTCCGCCAAGCAGGCCGCGCTCGCTCCGCGCTTTCAGGCGGCGCTAAAAGAGGCGGGCGGGCGGATTCTACATTTCGGTCCTGTTGCGCAGATTCTAGAAGGGGATGAGGTGCCGCTGCCGATGGCCGGCGTGTTTGAGTTTCCGACTCTCGCCCAAGCGCTAGCCTTCTACAATTCCGAGAGGTATGCGCCGATCAAGGCCGAACGTCGGGAAGCCCAGCAAGCGCGCATGTTCATAGTCGAAATGCACTCGTGAGTGACCGCTTTCGGAGGGCGTGATGGTCCGGAATGGGTCGCGACGAGTCGACCGGCCCGGCACTGGCAGAGGTCGCCTCCCGTTTAGGGTTGTTCGATGCCTGCCGTCACCCGCAGGAATGTGAGTGTGCCACCGCGCGTTACTGGCAGGCGTCGAACAAGCCTCGATGGAGGAAACCGCGGAGTGCTCCGAGGCGGTCGGAGTGTTGGGGGCTATGGCGATTGATAGGCCGGGATGCCCAGCGGTGCTGGAGGATGCGCAGTCAAATGGGATGCTGGATAGAACCTGGTGCGGTGACGAGGCGGTCCAGTCGCGCGATCGTGAGGATGAAGCGGACGTGCGAGGGGCTGCGCGAAGCGGCAAGTGCAAACGTCCACTCGTAGGCCGCGTTGCCGCAAAGCCGACGGTCGATTTGCCCGTCCAGAAAGCGTGGTGCTCATGTCTGGCCTCGCCGCTTGGGTGGTGCGCGAATGGGCGCAGTGCGTTCCAGGATCTCGATGACGATCATCGGCGCACCGCAGTGCCGGCAGACGAAGACCGCAGGGATAGCAACCCCGGGATCGTCGGGCTGGGTGTCGGGCTCAGGCATGACGTCCAGCAGTTCACGGGCCTTCGCGAGACTGGCGCGGCGCACCGGGTTGGCGAGCAGGCCGTAGTGCCGGATGCGATGGAAGCCGGCGGGCAGCACATGGAGCAGGAAGCGGCGCATGAACTCGCCGGTTTCGAGCGTCATGATCTTGTGGCGGGTGCGTCCCTTTGCGCGGTAGTCCTTCCAGCGGAAGGTGACACCGCGTTCATCGAAGGCGACCAGGCGCTGGTTGGAGATCGCCACCCGGTGTGTGTAGCGTGAGAGATATTCAAGTACGGTGTCTGGTCCGGCAAAGGGACGCTTGGCGTAGACGACCCACTCGCAGGTGCGCAGCGGCGCAAGCCACCGTGCAAAGGTAGCCGCATTGGCAAGCTCCGTGTATTCGCCGAAGAACTGCAACTGGCCACGCTGGTGAGCGGATTCGAGCGCTTCGAGGAAGCGGCGCCGGAACAGACGCGACAGGACACGCACGGGCAGGAAGAAGCCGGTCCGGCATGCGATCCACCGCTCACCATCGGGCGACAGGCCCCCGCCTGGGATGATGCCGTGCACGTGCGGATGATGCGTAAGCGCCGAGCCCCAGGTGTGCAGCACGAGCGTGGCGCCAATCTGGGCACCCAAGTGCCTTGGATCCGCGGCGATGGTACGGAGTGTTTCGGCGGCAATGTCGAACAGCAGCCCGTAGATCACCGTCTTGTTGTACCAGGCGATCGCGCCGACCGGTGCAGGCAGCGTGAACACCACGTGGTAGTACTCGACGGGCAGCAGGTCGGCCTGGCGCGCCTCGAGCCAACGGTGGGCGGCACTGGCCTGGCACTTCGTGCAATGGCGGTTGCGGCAGGAGTTGAAGGCGACCTCGATGCGCTCGCAACCTGAACAGCGCAGCACATGCCCGCCCAGCGCCGCCGTGCGGCACTGTTCGATGGCCGACATGACCTTCAACTGCCCCAGGCTCAGGTGTGTCGTTGCTCGCCACGCTGGTCCGTGGCTCCGGAAGATGTCCGCAACCTCCAGCATGAGGTGCTGCAGCGCGTGGGCTTACTCGGGAGGCAGGCGGTCCAGCGGGCTGGTGACCTCGTGCAGCAGGTCGGTGGCCACCTGCACGTAGAGCGCGGTGTTCTCGAGCTTCGCATGGCCGAGCAGCACCTGGATCACGCGGATGTCCACCTTCTGTTCGAGCAGGTGGGTGGCAAAACTATGCCGCAGGGTGTGCATGGACACGCGCTTGTCGATGTGCGCAGCTTCGGCGGCGGCGTGGATGGCGCGGTTCAGTTGCCGAGTGCTGAGCGCGTCGACGGGATCGAGCCCGGGAAACAGCCACCCGCCATCCAGCATCTTGCCTTGGGCCCGGGCCACGTGCCACCAGACGCGCAGGCGCTCGAGCAGCACTGGGGAAAGCATGGCGTAGCGGTCGCGGTGGCCCTTGCCCTGCTCGATGCGCAGCGTCATGCGCTGGCTGTCGATGTCAGACACCTTCAGGGCCACCACTTCGCTGGCGCGCAGACCGGCGCCGTAGGCGACCGACAGCGCGGTCTGGTGCTTGAGGTTGCCGGCCGCCTCGATGAGCCGCCGCACTTCATCGGGGCTGAGCACGACGGGTAATGTGCGGGGCACGCGCACCGGGTGCATCCTGACCATCAGCTCAGGCCGGTCGAGCGTGACCTCGAAGAAGAACTTCAGGCCGGTGATCGCGTGGTTCAGTGACACAGGCGATGTGCCGTGATCGACGAGATGCAGTTGGTAGCGCCGCAGGTCCTCGACGGTGGTGGTGTCAGGTGAGCGCCCGAGAAACCGGGCAAATTCGCGCACGATGTGCAGATAGGTGTCCTGCGTCTTCGGCGAGAGCTGGCGCATGCGCATGTCGTCGATCATGCGCTGGCGCAGTGGACTGGCGTTTGCCGGTAAGGAGGTCATGATTCGGCTCCTGTTGAAGAACGAGGCGGATTGCCTCATTCGCCAACATAGAACCTTGTGACCGGCCTCTCCCTGACCGCCACCGTATGGCCGTAGCCCCTACCGCGCGAGCGGTTTAGTCCGCCGGCCATAACAAGCCAGTCGCGACTGCCCGCACGAATGTCTGAAAAAGGGAGCTACACGGAGTTGGGATGGGGAAACTAACACGCAGACGTCATGAAAAAACACCAACGTTTGAATATTCCCATCAGTTGTCACTTACGCTCGCAATCCGGCCAAATCGGGCAACGCAGTGCCAGACCCACTTGGCCATCTGATAGTCAAGCACGACATCCCGGGCGGTACCTATCTCCAGGGGAGTGACAACGCCGTCGATGCTGATCCTCGAAATCGCTTCGGCGACAGTTGGACCGCGAAACTGTGCGCAGCTGCCAAGGTGGTCGAGAGACAATCGGAATCCGTCGTGCCACTCAAGTATGCATCCGAGAGTGAGAGCCGCTCGCTCGACGGCGGTATCACGATAGCAGGGGTCCAGTACAATCGCCTCGACATCCGCGCTGACCTGTAGTGTCCCGTGCACATGCGCTTCGATATAGTTGTCGAGTACATCATCCAGATTTGGGACGTTCGCCTTCGCCAACTCGATCAGCGACATGCGATCGCTAACACCAAAATCCCTTGGGTTTTGGACGCTGTCAGGGTAACAAAATGTCGTTCGGGAAAGTACGTGAGGACGTAATCGAAGATGGCACGAACCGAAACGCGGGGAGCCTCCTACAGGTTCGGCTCGGTAGTTCAGCGCTCCGTATTTCGGACGTAGCGCCACATCTGCCTGATCGTAAGCCCCGCCGAATATGCGGCTCTCCCAATTCCAGCGGTCGCCGCCCGGATAAGCGGTCATACCGCCATTACTCGAACCCGTTTCGAACTGCGAGCGGTATATGCCGTCGCGTGCAATTGCTTCGATGGTCGTTATCCCATCAACTGCCGTGTCTGGATGAAAGTTCAGCGTAACGCCTGTCAATTCGCGCAGTGGCAGACCATCCGATCGTTCCCGGATATGCTGCACAACTTGTTCGATAGAAGTGTCTGTCATGAGTCGAAACTGAACCTGAACATTTGCGGGAAGCGACCCGACGGCTGCCCTGACTTGATCTGCGGGATCCGGCGAAAGGCCAGGATATTCTTCCCGTAGGTATTCAATGGCCTCCTCGGCTGACCAAGGTCCCAAGGAGGCCATGTAGTCATCAATATCTTCTTGTATGTGTTGCCACGACGACCCGATTGCCTAAACTAGATTAACGCATTCAGAGGAGGATCGGATGACGCGATTCATAGAGGGAGAAGATCGGAAGCAACCCGAGCATCCGCAATGGGATGCATCAGGCTACTTTCGAATTGGCGATTCGTGCCATCCAGACCAGTTCTCCGGTCTGAGGCGGCTCCTCGCGTCCCTTCAATCCTTGCCGGAATGCTTCGCGGCCAGCTCGATGAGCTTCGCCACTTCGGCAGGATGCGAAATATAAGCGACGTGGCTGGAGTTCTTGATCTCGATCGTCTTGCTGCCGGCGCGCGAGGTCATGAAGCGTTCCAGATCAGGATTGATCGCGCGGTCTGCAGTAGCAACGACCGCCCAGCTCGGCTTCGTTCTCCAGGCTGCGTGCGTGATCGGCACCCCAAATGACTGCGCAGCCGGTATCACCTGCGAGATCGCCATAAACTTGACTTCGGCGGCGGGCACGTCGGCCGCAAAGTCTGCATGGAAGAGAGCCGGGTCAAAGTGCAGGTAGCCATCGGGTGTCGGTTTGATGGCCTGGGTGGCGGGCGGCATCTTCTTGGTCAGGTCGAGCGGGCTCTCCCCCGTGTCAGGCTGGAATGCGGCCACGTAGACGAGGCCGGCGACCTTGTCGTGGTTACCGGCTTCGGTAATGACGGCGCCGCCGTAGCTGTGGCCGACGAACCAGCACGATGTTCTTGACGGGCGCAGCGGCCGCTGCATGCGAGCTCAAAGCCGCTGCAGAGAAGGCGACCATAGCGGCGCGGATGGCATGCGAGGAGATTTTCATGATTTCGCTCCTAAAGGTGAGTGGACTAAGGTACGTCATCAGCCGGCGTGACTACGCCGGATTTACTACTCGGATGAAGGTGAAGAAGCCCTCCGTGGTGGCGTTCTGCACGCCGCTCTTGATAATAGTGGTGAAGAGTTCATAGAACTCAAGGTAGGCACCTAGCAACAATAACAACACCAGACTCCAAATGCTGCGCGTCGCTGGGAGGCGGTCGATTCTGGCGGCCAGCTCGCCGGCACTGATACGAGCGCCGGTGGCTTGCGTCTACGCGGCCGCGGACAGCGTCTGATCGGTCTTGGTGTCTCCGTCTATCTACGTGGATACCCGGCTCAAGCCGTCGCCCCAGTTAATGTTATAATGTTATTATGATATCATATATGTAGAACAACAAGTGGAAGTTAGGCTAAGCGCCTGCCGGCAAGGGAGATTCGCTACAAACGACATCGAATGCGAACTAGAGTGCGCTAGCACGTAGCCTTGGCACGTCTTTGCACCGCCGGATGTTCACCGTGCTGCCTGATCAGATCGTCCGCGGTCAGTGCCGCACGGGAGCGATGATCCCGAAGGAAGAGGGGTTGTGTGCCGTATTTTGCGTGCCGCGCATTGCAGTGCGGCGCGCATTGGCCGATCTGGAAGCGGAGGGTTTGGTGCAAAGCTCGCCCGCAGTGTCCATGAGAACGCGCGTGATGTAGCACGGAAGCTCGCGGTGACACCGGAGTGCAGGCGATCACGCCGGGAGCGAAAGAAGATCGAGATGTAATTCGCTTATCTGAAACGGATCCTGAAGCTGGAGCGCTTGCGGTTACGAGGTCTGACCGGAGTACGCACTGGTCATTTGAACAGCCAGTGCGCAACGAGCCGTGTGTAGCGCGGCATCACCACGTAAACCATCAGAAACACGATTGCCGCCGTCACGGCTGCCTTGTCGATGAACGAGTCATGGGCGAAGCCGAGGCGCGTGAGCGCCGGCACGACGCCCCATGGTACGACGATGCTGAGCGGCAGGATGGCGCTCCACGTGATGAGCCACTGCTTCCAAGCGGTCGGGATCTTGACCGGCGCGTTCTTTGGCGCGAACCAGAAATCGAGGCCAGTCCTGATCTCGTATCGGTCGCCTTGCCGCAGCGATGGCCGCATTCTCTCAATATGTTGGCGGCGCACATCAGACTCCATCCAGGCGTTGAGGCTTTTGAAGTCGGCGAAGCGGACGATGCTCGCATACTCGCGGCTCGTGCCGACCGGACGGATCACATCGGTGTTCAGGTAGCCGGAAAACTTGGAGCATGCGGCCCGGATGTCCGCGAGCCACGTTTCGTACTGCTCGGCGGCGCCGGGTTCGACCTCGTGGACAATGATGCTCGTCACAATTTCCTGCGGATTGAAGGTGGTCGGGTTCATCGTGCTCCCGGCATAAGTGGGCCCTTTTCTAACGGACTCGGAAAACAGATCAATAGCCTGGCAGCTCACGGAGCGTTAAGCGCCTGCATTGAGGACGTTCATGTCGGTGGATGCGCTGGTTCTGCTGGAGTATCTTCGCAAAGGGTCTGATATACCAATCATCCTTTGGTATGGTCGGACGGCCCGGCGGCATCTCGGGATGCGCAAAGTCAACGGGTACACAGAGACGGCGCAGCACAAGCGGCAAGTCAATCCATGCGCGCGGGCAAGGCTTCGGCCAGCGCATCCGCCGCCAGCCACACCTTGTGTGACAGGTGTGGTGTCTGCAGCCGCGTGGCGTAGAGACTGCCGGCCAGAACGCGCTCGCGGATCAGCCAATGTCGCCTCCTCTCGGCTGGCGCCTTCTTCAAGGGCGGTTGGGATGGAACGCTATCCCTTGAGATGTCTGACCTCCAATTCGATCATTCGACATCCGAGTGGAAATCCTCGACAATCTCCACACTTTGGTTTGGTTGCATTGCGTTGCCGCCTTGGGGGCCTGCGAGACAAGGGGCAATGTGATACGACGAACACCGTGTCGTATTTCCCGATGTCCTGTCCAAATTTGCCGATTGGAATCCTACGATGCCCGGACCATTCGCTGTAGCTGCAGCCCAATCCATTTCTGTTCCCGGTGACGTCAGGCGAAACGTCGAATTGCATCTGGCGTTTCTACGCGAGGCTGCCGTGAGGCACGCGCGCCTCGTCGTGTTTCCCGAGCTTTCCCTGACTGGATACGAAAGCAGCCTTGCGAAGGAAGTGGCGATCCACGACGACGACACACGCCTCATACCACTCCGGGACGAATGCGTTCGAAGCAGGCTGACCGCCGTTGTGGGCGCTCCCTTGCGTTTCGGCGACGGGGTACGAATCGGGGCGCTGACGTTGACGTCGAACGGCAAAATCTCCAGCTATACCAAGCAATACCTGCATCCAGGAGAAGACACGACGTTTGTGCCCGGATCGGGCGGGCCGCCATTTTCCGTCGATGGCGAAATCATCGCGCTCGCCGTTTGCGCGGACACGGGCCATTTGGAGCATGCGGCTCAGGCGTCCGCCACGGGCGCGAACCTGTATGCGGTGGGCGCTCTGATCACCGCGAACGGCTATGCGACAGACACCGCATTGCTTCAGCAATATGCAACACAGCATCGTTTCGCCGTGCTGATGGCCAACCACGGCGGAGATACCGGCGGATGGTCGCCGATAGGCAAAAGTGCATTTTGGGACGAGAAAGGTAGCCGCATCGTCGCTGCCGACGGACCTGGCGCCGCGCTGGTGATCGCAAGCAGGACGGACGTCGGCTGGCACGGTGAAGTCGTTTCGCTGCGATGAAACATTCGAATGACTCGACCGGTTGAACCCACAACCAGAACCAATCGGTCAGCCATCCCCTCAGACCTGAACAGCAAAGGACGTCCGGGACGCGTTCCATCAACCTGCGGATAGGTTTCAGCCCAGCCGTGCCGCCTCTATCGCGGCGATGTCGATCTTCGTCATGGTCATCATCGCTTCGAATGCGCGCTTGGCCGCCGCGCGATCGGGGTCGGATATTGCCGCGATGAGGGCGCGCGGGGTGATCTGCCATGACAATCCCCATCGGTCCTTGCACCAGCCGCATGCGCTTTCCTGGCCGCCATTGCCGACGATTGCGTTCCACAAGCGGTCGGTTTCGGCCTGGTCGTCCGTTGCGATTTGAAAAGAGAAGGCCTCGTTGTGCTTGAAATGCGGGCCGCCGTTCAGCCCGAGGCAAGGGATGCCGACGACGGTGAACTCAACCGTCAGGACATCGCCTTGCTTGCCGTCGGGATAGTCGCCCGGTGCGCGGTGGACGGCGCCGACAGCGCTGTCGGGGAATGTTTCGGCATAGAAGTTTGCGGCGTCAACGGCGTCGGCTTCGTACCACAAACAGATCGTGTTCTTGCTGGTCATTTCGAGTCTCCTGAAGAGTTGAGCACCGGCATCCGCCACCGTCAGGATAACTCCAATCGTTGACATCATAGCCTCGGAAACGCAACCAGCTTCTCCACCTCGCGCGGCCCGGGAGGAATCACTTCGTCGATCCGAGTGAGCCAGCGCGGTGGCGACCCGTTCAGGGCAGCGGGTCGAAGAAGAGATAAACGGCGGCTATGCGGCCTTCGCGGGCAATGATGAAGTCAGTTCCAGCGTAAGCGGGAGCCTCGCCTGGACGGCCGGATACCCATCGGATCCGCCCGCCATCGCCCAACACTTCGGGCTCGGCGATTGGCTGGTACTGGAAGTCAGGGTGGGTTGCCTTGATCTCGCCCGCGATTCGATCGATCTCGTTACGGCCGCGGAAGATGCCGGTGTTGGGGTCATGGAATACGCAATCCTCGATGAAGATTTCATCGATGACCGCGCGCCGACGCGCGGGATCGCTCTCACCGAAGACGTCGAGATTGCGCCTCAGTAGTGTTGAAATGCTGTTGGACATGGGTTGCCTCCTTCAGGCAGGTAGTTGTCTATCAACCGCCTATCACTGTAGATCGATGCTAGCTACAGCGACGCGGTGGTCGGATTACTGAGCAAGCGCCAAGGTCTTTTCGATGCCTCTGGCGACGGCAGGTCGAGCCGAGATCTCGGCGTACCATCGCGCGACGAATGGGAACTTGTCGAGGGTCGCGCCGACGGCCTGATGGCGCCACACCCACCCGAAATGGGCGATGTCCGCAATGCTGTAGGCGTCACCTGCGACGTACGGTTGATGCTGAAGGCCGTGATTGAGCACGCCCAGTGCCCGCTCAACCTCCGATAGCGCGCGCGCTTGGGCCTCGGGTTGGGGCGACGACTGATTCGCGACCAGAAACGCTTGGAGGAACGCAGGGCTAAGGCCGGACGCGTGGAAGAAGAGTTGCTCGAAGACCTTGCCCCGGCGGGGGCCATTCTTCGGAAGAAGTTGTCCGGTCTTCTCAGCAAGGTAGACCAGGATCGCGGCGGATTCGCTGAGGACCACATCGCCGTCTCCGAGAACGGAGCGGTCGATGAGAACGGGGACTTTCGCGTTGGGATTCATCGCCTTGAAGGCGTCGGTCCTCTGCTCGCCCTGGCGCAGGTTGACGGGAACGAGCCGATAGTCGAGCCCCATCTCTTCCAATGCGATCGGGACTTTGACGCTGTTGGGCGTGGGGAATGCGAGAACTTCAATCATTGTCGTATTTTTTCCTTGTGGCGGACTGGAGCGGCCCAAGCCGCTCCGGGATCCCAGTGGGGTAAGACAAATTTATGGCGGTATGCTATTTTTTGAAATAGAAATGATTGAAAACCATCGTTGCAGGATTGTCGATGTCAAAGCTCCCGGATTTCGAAGGGCTAGCGATGTTCGCGAAGGTCGCCGAAGAAGGCTCGTTCGCTGCGGCGGCCACGGCCATGGGTGTCTCGGTCGCCACTGTCTCTCGGGCCGTTACCCGCCTTGAAGAGCGGCTCGGGGGCCGGCTGTTCAACCGTACCTCCCGAAGACTGGCACTCACGGACTATGGCCACACACTCGCCGAACGAGCGGCGAAAATCTATGCCGATGCCGAGGAGGCCGAGGATTTCGCCCGTGAGACGTCAAGCCGACCGCGCGGTCTGGTCAAGCTCGCTGCGCCGTTCACTTTTGGCGCTCGGTGGGTAGCCCCGCTGTTGCCCGAGTTCTTCCGGACCTACCCGGATATTTCCGTGGATCTTCATCTCACGGATGCCCATGCCGATCTGATTGGCGAAGGCTTCGATGCCGCCCTGCGCATCGCCATCATGGAAGATTCATCGCTCGTCGCGCGTCACATTGCACATGTGCGTCGGTTTGTCGTGGCATCCCCCGCCTACCTGGCTCGCTATGGTCGTCCGCAGCACCCGCAAGATCTGAGCGCCCACCAGTGTCTTACTTACATGAACAGGAGTAAGCGCGATGTTTGGCGCTTTACCCACGAAAGTGGCGAGGAATGCGCGGTTGCACCAAGCGGGGCGTTGCGAGGAACGAGCGTGGAAGCTTTGCTGCCCGCTGTCCTCGCGGGACTTGCCATCACTGAGATCCCTGAGTTTGTTGCGACGCAGTATTTTTCCGACAATCAACTTGAACCGATCTTGACTGACTGGCGCTTGCCCGAAGGCGGGCTTTATTTCGTCACGCCCACTGCCCGTGCGCGACCGGCAAAGGTTAGCGCGCTGGCCGACTTCTTCATCGCCAAGCTGACCACGGCAGATTGGCGCGCAAAGTGATGGCGTGATGCGTGTCCAGGAGCACGGCACTTGGGAGACATCTAGTTCGATGTGCGCAAGTCGAGCAGCACCTTGCCACCCTTGATTGCGTGAGCGACGGCCTTTGGGCAGTCCGCTTGCTGAAGACGGATCATTGGGCACGGGCGCTTACCGGACCGTGCAAAAACTATAATAAGGCGTCATCAGGAAGGAGGCGGCAATGCGCGCACCGGCTCTCTCAACGGTACTCGCTGCGTGCGTTCTGGCTGGAGTTGCCTCTCTGGCTGGCGCCCAGGGGGCCGCATCGGTGCGCATCCAGAGCTACGCGGTGCCGGCCGGCGCGCATCCCCATGACGTAGCGCCCGCCCAGGATGGCTCCGTGTGGTACACGGCCCAGCCACTTGGCGCGCTCGGGCGGCTGGATCCGGCGACCGGCAAGACCACGCACATCCCGCTCGGTCGCGATGCCGCGCCGCACGGCGTCATCGTCGGGCCGGACGGAGCGGCCTGGATCACGGACGGTGGCCAGAACGCAATCGTACGAGTCGACCCCGCCACGCGCGCCTTGAAGCGATTCCCCCTCCCAGCCGGGCACCCGAATGCCAATTTGAACACCGCCGTGTTCGACGCGCAGGGGCACCTTTGGTTTACCGGGCAAAACGGCGTTTACGGGGAACTCGACCCCATAGGCCGCATACGTATTTTTGATGCCCCTAATGGGGCGGGGCCATACGGCATCACCATCACACCAGGCGGCGATGTCTATTACGCTTCACTGGCTGGCAACTATATTGCCCGCATCGATAAGGCTACCGGCGCCGCGCATGTCATCGTGCCGCCCACGCCGTACGCGGGCCCACGCCGCATCTGGTCGGACTCCAAAGGCACCTTGTGGGTCAGCGAATGGACCGCCGGCAAGCTTGGCGCCTACGATCCAGCCACCGAGCGCTGGCGCGAGTGGCGCCTGCCCGGTGACGGCCCTCACGCTTATGCCGTGTATGTCGATGAACGAGACAAAGTGTGGCTAAGCGACTGGGGCGCGAATGCCGTCTTGCGCTTCGATCCGCAAACTGGTCGCTTTGAGCGCTTCACCAGTTCGCGGCCGCACGCCAACGTGCGGCAAATGCTCGGCCGCCCGGGCGAAGTCTGGACGGCTGAGTCGGGGACTGACCAGTTGGTCGTCTATCGTTTCAAGGAGGGGGCGCGGGAGTAGTCGCGAACCGACATTATCTGCAACCGACCAAACTCGGTCCGGCGGTCAGCGGCTATAACCTGAGAGCGCGGGGTGATCGTCAGGTCGTCGAGCGATCCGGGTCGAGATAGCGCTCAACGAGCCGGGACCAGAACGCAGCGCCTACCGTAAGGTTCTGATTGTTGAAGTCGTAGTGCGGACTATGCAGGCCCCGTCCATGATCGGCAGGACCGTTCCCGATGCGCAGAAAACAACCCGGACGCGCTTGCAGCATATAGGCGAAATCCTCGCTGCCCATGAGCATTTCCATGTTGTCGTTCACTGCGTCGCTCCCTACCAGCTCCCTGGCGACCTCGATGGCGAAGCGCGTCTCTTCGTCGGTATTGCTGACAACCGGGTACCCTTCGACATAGTCGATGATCGCGTCGACTTCGAAGCTCTTGGCTTGGGCATTCACGAGCGCGACGATCCTGTCCTTCAGCAAGGCTCGAACGGCCGGGTCAAACGATCGTACGCTCAAGCTCAGCTCGACCTGGCCGGGGATAACGTTGGGGGCTTCTCCCCCCGCGATTTTCCCGACCGTGATCACGGCCGCCTTCGTCGGGTCGACGTTTCGCGCAATAATGGTCTGCAACCCCATCACAATGCTGGATGCGGCGACGATGGGATCGTGGGCGAGATGCGGCCTGGCCGCATGCCCGCCCTGGCCGACGATCTTGATATATACGCGATCGCCTGCCGCCATGAATGCGCCCGAGCGAAACATGAACGTGCCGGCTGGCTTGCCCGGGTGGTTATGCAAGGCAAAGACGGCGTCGCATGGGAACCGCTCGAAAAGCCCCTCGGCAACCATCAGCTTGGCGCCGCTGTCGAACCCGCGTTCTTCCGCCGGCTGAAAGATCAGGTTCACCGTGCCGTCAAACCGCCGCGTTTGCGCGAGATGCTTCGCCGCGCCCAGTAGCATTGCCGTGTGGCCATCATGGCCACACGCATGCATTTTCCCGGGATTCCTGCTCGCGTGTGCGAAGGTGTTCGCTTCATGAATCGGCAACGCGTCGAGATCGGCCCGGATGCCGATCGTGCGGCGACCGTTGCCTACCGTGAGCGTTCCGACCAGCCCCGTCTTCGCGATATGCCTGTGAACCTGAAAACCGTAGGCTTGCAGCCGCTCGGCCACGAGATCCGAGGTCTCGTTCTCGCTGAAAGCCAGTTCCGGGTTGCAGTGCAATTGATAGCGCAAGCGTGCGAGATCCGGCTCATGCGGCGCCATATCGGTCAGGGATGTAAAAAGCTTGAACGGCATTGAGAGTCTCTACGAACGATGGGTTGAGGACGACGGTTGCGCGGCGCCATGGGCTGTCCTTGCGTCGACGCGGGGCGAGCTGCGACGGCTCAGAACGGTCCCCAATGAATAAGGACACCGACTATCAATGCGCCAATGCAGACGACGCCCCACAGCAGGATGAGCGGCATGACGAATCGCACCCATTGTCCGTAGGGAATCCGCGCGGTCGCGAGCACGGCCATCAAGACCCCGGACGTTGGATTGAAGCAATTCATGATCCCTTCGCCCAGGAGAACGGCTTGCACGGTGACCTGGCGCGTCAGGTGAAGGGCGTCTCCCAGCGGCGCGAAAATGGGGATCAATGCCGCCGACTCCCCCGACCCTGACGAGATCGCAACGTCGGATCAGTTTTCCCGTACCCCCCCCAGGTGGGCCGCACTCTGCAGATCAGACCCGAGCCAATGGCGATGATCATGAACATCGAGATCATCTCGACCTCGCCCCAGTGCAGTTCTATGGCGCCGAAGACAAAGGTACAGAGCGCGACGGTGGATAAGGTGATCGCGGCGATCTGCCGCCACGTCAGCCGTGTGGTGCTTTCCACCGGCACAGTCGTGATGGCCTCCTCATCGGCGATCAGGAATCTCGGCGCAAGCGGATTCCGCCGATATGCCCGGACCTTGAGAATGAGGAATCCCATCGTCGCAATGACAAAGAGGGCGTACACCACGGCGCGAAACCCGATCCCGGAGAACATGGGCAATTCCGCCAGGCGTTGCGATATGCCCGTTGTCGCCGGATTGAGAACGGCACTGTTGAAACCCGAATATGTCCCCAGGTAGATGAAGGCCACGCCGAAGACGGCGGGCAGGCGCAACGAACGCGCGATCAGGAGGCCCAGCGGCACGAACGCCACCACCGAATTGGTGACTACGCCCACGGTCCCCAACAGCGAGAAGATGATGCAGACGGTGAGAATGACCGAGACATCCTGCGCATTGGATCCGGCGCCGATGCGACCGAGTGCGGCCTTTACCGCGCCGGTTTTCTCCAGCACGGCCAGTGCACCGCCGGTAAACAGAATCAGGAAGATGATCGGCGCCGAGGCGATCATGCCTTTCGCGATTGCCAGGAAGACCGCCCCGAGACCGATGCCGTTCTGCGGAACGCGCTTGAGGCTATTGGGAACCACGAAGCTGATGCCATTCTTGACCACACGGTCGAATTCACCGGCGGGAATGATCCATGTGGCGATCGCCGCGAGCAGCAGTACCATGCCTCGGAGTATGTGCCAGAAACGGAGGTAAAAGCTGACATCCGAATGTGCGAAAATGTTGCATTGGATGCAACAGGAGGCGCGCATGCCGACAGAGGGCGAGGGGATCAGCGAGCGCACGCTCGAGTACCTGGGAGCGGTGGCAAAACATGGGGGAATGCGGCAGGCCGCCGAGTCTCTGGGCGTGAACGTTTCAACCATCAGCCGGCAGATCGCATCGACGGAACGTCACCTGAGACTGTCGCTGGTGTCGCGGCGAGGGCGAAGTATCTCGCTCACGCAAGTGGGGCTTGCCGCCGTCGAGTACGGCCAGGAGCGGGAGCGTCATGCAAAGCGCTTTCGCGCACAGCTCGCCGAGTATCGCGACCTCCGACGCGGGCACGTCACGTTGGCGGCTGGTGAGGGGCTGGTCGGGAGCCTGATCTCAGTGGTGATCACACGTTTCCATCAAAAGTACCCGGATATCGCCATTGATATCCGCACGGGCGCATTGCCGGATTTGATTCGCATGGTTCGGGACGATGAGGCCGACATCTGCGTCTCGATCGGTACCTCGCGCGATCCGCTCCTGAATGCCCGCTTGTTCCAGCGCGAACCGTTGTGCGCGATCGTGCCTGTCGGCCATCCGCTAGCTTCGAGAACCTCCGTGCGCATCGAAGATCTGGTGCACGATCCGCTCATTTTCATGTCGGGCAAGTTCGCGGTGCAGGGCTACGTGAATGCCATGTTCTGGGACGCCGACCTGAGTATCACGCCGACATTCACCTGTGATCTCTTTACCGTTGCATCGTCGCTCGCTGCGCAAGGGCTGGGCATTGCGTTCATGACGAAGTGGGCGGCAAAGGAAAAAGTCGACGCCGGACTCGTGGTGGCGGTGCCGCTTCAACATCCGATCGCCAATACGTTCGATCGCTATGTGGCAACGCGCGTGGGACGAAAACTGAGTCCTGCGGCCAACTTCCTGTGGAAGGAGATAGTGCGCCTGATGTCCTCCGTCTAGCAGGCAAGGCCGGCAAGCCCGAGCTTCGCTGGATGCACAAACTGCGCAAACTGCACAAGTGCAAGGAGCCGGCCTGATGATCGGGAAGGGCGGCCCGAATGTCAGCAAATCAGGCCGATTCCGGACCGTCGCCATTCTTCAACGCGCCTCGCACGAAAGACCGCACCGCAGCCAGGATCTCACGTGCTTGCGCCGGGTCTTCCGTGGCGCGCGCGAGGATCATTCCGCCGACCATCGCCGCGAGCGCACCCGTTGCCTCGCATGTCCGTGCGTTGGGTTGCGCGGCTTGACTGCGCTGCCCGAGCCACTGCAAATAGGCGCTAACGTTTTCGCTGCAGGTGGTGCGCACCACGTCCTCATTCCGCGCGAGCTCCGTGCCGCACGCGGCAAGCACACAGCCCCGCTCGGGGTGCTCGCAGTGAACGGTGCTGAGGTAGGCGTCGGCAATTTCCACCAGCCCTGGGGGCTGCCCGTCCGCTGCATCCGCGGCGGTTCTCTCGAGAAAGGCGAATGTTTCGGCTGTCGCGTGCGCAAGCGCCTCGGCGATGAGCGCCTCCTTCGATGCAAAGTGCGCGTAGAAGCCCCCGTGCGTCAGGCCCGCACTTTTCATGATGGCTGCCACGCTAACACCGTCGGGGCCGCGCTCGCGGATTGCACTGGCCGCAGCGGCAACGATCCGCTCCCGCGTGGCCTGCTTGTGGTCTTCACTCCACGGCATGAATTCCTCCTGGTTTTATTGACAAAATATGATCGGCAACATATTTTGTCAATATGACCGGCATCATATTGTTGGACGGAGGTGTGCCATGATTGACTTGATTGGCGCGGTTGCCTTGGGGGCAGCTTCAGCGCTCGTGGTCTTTGTCTACATCCATTGGCTTGCGTTCAGCAACGGGCGACGGGGGGCCGTGGCCGGCGTCATTGGCGCGTGGTTTGCGCTGGTGGTGGCGTGTGGCGCGACCGGCGTCCTTGGCGCAGCGCACGGCATTGGACCTGCGGGATTGGGCATCGCGGTCTTGCTGCCGCTTGCGGTGTTTTCGTATTTCAGTATGCGGACAGGCATGCTCGGCGAAGCACTTGGCGCGATTCCCTTGCCGGTACTGATCGGCGTGCACGCAATGCGCTTGCTCGGCGTGTTCTTTGTTCTGCTCTTTTGGGAAGGCCGGCTACCCGCGCCATTCGCACCCGCCGCGGGCTGGGGAGATATGCTGATCGGTGCCACCGCGCTGCCTGTCGCGTATCTGGCCGCAACCAGGGCGCCGGCGTGGCGCACCGTAACGCTGGTCTGGAATGCGCTGGGGCTGTTCGATCTGGCGGACGCCATTGCGCTGGGCGCGGCTTCTGCTCCAGGCGTTCCCTTTGGTTTGGGGAGTCAGGGTGCAAACAGCGATCCGATGACGATGTTGCCCTGGATTCTTATCCCATGCTTCATCGTGCCGTTGCTCGCGCACTCGCATCTTCTGATCTTTCAGCGGCTGCGGCGTTCTGGTGCAGCCAGCGAGCAGGCTCAACCTGTGTCGCAGCCGTACAGGAACTGACGGCATCCGGGGATGCGACCGGCGTGCGGTATTACAGCGCGCGCCGCACGGGTGGCTTAATGGGCGAAACGACGACGGGTGACAGCGCGGCTGGCTTCTTGGAAGAGCGTGGCGTAGCGCACAGAGTGCGGGGAGATGCGGCGTAAGCTGACAATATGAATGGACAGGGGCAGGGGCCATTTGCGATGACATCCGGCGCAAATGCCGCTCCGGCGGCAGTGGGTGCGACGCGGTGTCACATCCCGGTCTAGCTGAGTCAAGCCCAAGACGTCCTTTCAGGCGGCGGCTCGCCACTATAATCAGCCACCCATTTTCACGACGCGACATGTCCTTCACCCGTCGGCTCGTCTTCTGGCTCGCGCTGCTGGGCATGGCGTTGCACTCGCCATGGCCGCCGATGGCCCACGGGCAAGCGGCCGGGGGAATGGTAGATCACTCGATCTGTAGTGCCAGCGGCATACGTGTCGTCTCGGTAGACGATCAAACGTCCCTCGATCAGGACGCCCCTGGCAATCACCAGAGCCTCGACGACTCCCTCTGCTGCCTGGTCTGCGCGGCCCTCGGCAGCACCGTTGCAATACCGCACGTGCCGTTTGTCTTTCAGCCTCACCTGAGGCAGCTTGGCCTTGTGCGGCCGGTGTCGCAGCCGGATGCCTATCGGCCTCCGGGCATTCTTCGCGCGACGGCCCGAGCGCCGCCCTTGGCATGATCGGCTTCGCTTGATCGCCCGCGCGCTCCACGGGCGCGCGCCCATGCCACGGGCGGACCACCGGTCCGCCCCCGTATTGCCCTGAACACCATGAATCCGATCGTTCGCGCCGGCACCGCAGGTGCCGCCTTGCTGCTTCCCCCGTTTGCGTTCGCCTGCGCCACCTGCGGCTGCTCACTCAGCGCCGATGCCGCCATGGGCTACTCTGCAATGCCGGGCTGGCGCATCAGCTTCGACTACAGCTTCATCAACCAGAACCAACTGCGCCATGGGACCGGATCCGTCCCCGCCACGCAGGCTGCCGCCATCAACGACGTTGGTGGCAACCAGGAGGTGGAGAAGCAGACAATCAACCGTTACTACAACCTGGGCCTGAGCTACAGCCCGAATAGTAGTTGGAACTTCAGCACGATCGTCCCCATCATCGACCGCAGCCACACCACGTACGGCAACGCGACCTCCGACCAACTCACGCCTGACAACGTGAGTGGTGTGACCGCCAGTGGCCTGGGCGATATCAAGCTCATCGGCACCTACCAGGGTTTCCTGCCCACCCGAAACCTGGGGGTGCAACTGGGCGTGAAGCTGCCCACGGGCGCCTACGGAGGCCAGAATGTTGCCACCGGCGCCACTGTGGGGCGCAGCCCGGTGTTCTTCTCGTCAGGCCCGAATGCGGCAGCGGGCCAGGCGCTCGACGCCAGCCTGCAGCCCGGTACCGGCAGCACCGACCTGATTCTTGGCGCGTACTATTACCAGCCGGTCAGCCAGAATTTCGACGCCTTCATCAATGGCCAATTCCAGGCGGCGGTGATGCAACGGCTGCACGACGTCAATGCGGACTATCGTCCCGGCAATCTCCTGACCGTAAGCACCGGCCTGCGCTACGTGGCCAACCCAAAGGTGGTGCCCCAACTGCAGTTCAATTTCACCCACAAGAGCGCAGACCAGGGTGCACTTGCCGATACCATCAGTACGGGAGGTAGCGTGCTCTACCTGAGCCCCGGGGTTACCGTCGCCGTGAGCGAGCATGTGCACCTGTACGCGTTTGTGCAGAAGTCAATCTATAGCAATCTTCAGGGGTATCAACTCTTCCCTCGCTGGACTGGCAACTTGGGGGTGTCCTATGCGTTCTGACCTCACGTCTCGTCGCGACTGGATCCGGAAGGCCGCCACGCTTGCCTGTGGACCGTCACTTGTTGGCTGGCACACATCGGCGAGCGCGGAGAGCCTGGCGGTGGGGCGGCCTGCGCCGCCGCTGGTGCTGCGCACGCTCGACGGGCGCACCATCGATACGCGGAGCCTGCAAGGCCGGGTAGTGGTGCTCACGTTCTGGGCGACATGGTGCGGCCCATGCCACACGGAGCTTCCTGTCTTGTCGGCCTATGCGGCGGCTCACGCCGGCGAGGGGCTGACCGTGCTCGGCTTCAGCCTGGACACGCCGGACTCGCTCGCCGACGTGCGCAAGATGGCTGCCAGCCTCGCCTTTCCGGTAGGGCTCCTGGGTAGTGCCTACGCGGGCGGCTACGGCCGGGTCTGGCGTCTTCCAGTGAACTTCACCATCGACCGCGCGGGGATGCTCGCCGATAACGGTTGGGATGATGCCAGCCCGGCCTGGACAGCCGAGCGGCTGGAGCAGGTCGTCACGCCTTTGCTGAAGCGGTAACTGGGCAGAGCCGGCTTCTTTTTGCCGTCCAGCCAAACAGGGTTCATCCCTGTCGCGACCACGCTCCCGGCATAAGTGGGCCCTTTCCCGACGGACTCGGAAAGTCGATCAATAAGCGGGCAGCTCACAGCGCGTTAAGCGCCTGCATTGAGGACGTTCATGCCGGCTTAATCATGTCACGCGCATAGGCGAGGCCCGTGCCATACCCGCCACCATGCTCGACCACGATCGAGCGAGCCTTCTCATAGGTGTCATGACGGGTCCAGTCCCTCTGGAATTCGAGAAGGAGTTGGAGCCAGGAAGTCATGACTGCGCCCGCAGAAGCCATCCGTCGCAACGCAAGATCATGGCTTGTTGGTGTCAGCCCACCGCAAGCGTCGGCCGCGACGTATACCTGATATCCCTCGGACAGCGCAGAAAGAACCGGGAAGCTCACGCAGGCCTCCGTCAGCATGCCCGCGATGATCAGCGTACGCTTTCCGGTAGCCGTAATCGCGCCGCGCACTGCATCGTCTTCCCAAAGGTTCATGTTGTGGCGTTCAATCGGCGTGACGTTTGGCAGCACATCTCTAAAAGCCGGCATCAATGGGCCGCTGTACACCTTCGAGGCTGACGTGGAGACCACAACCGGCAAGTCAAAGGCGACCGCCGTCTTCGCGACCGCAAGGCCATTGCTGCGCAGAATCTGGGGGTCCTGGGAACCCGCGGCGAACGCGAGGCCGGCCTGTTCGTCAACGAGGATCAATGCACAATCGGCGGGGTCGAGCAACGGTAGTTTGGACATGGGAGTTCTCTTGTTCATTTGAGACCGCGATCTTGTTTCATGCCGCGGTCTGCGATCAATCCGCCTACCGCTAGCGTGCCAGTGAGGATGCCTGCAGGTTTAGCGCTCGATCACCTGTGCATGGACCGGCGCCAGCGACTCGTGCTTTGTGGCGGTGCGCTGCTCGGCCTTGTGGACCATCGTGTAGGCGTAGTCCACGCCCATGCCGTAAGCCCCCGAGTGTTCCTTGGCCACCTTCATCACCGCGTCGTACGTGTCACGGTTCTTCCAGTCGCGCTGCCATTCCAGCAGCACCTGCTGCCAGGTCACCGGCACCACGCCGGCCTGCACCATGCGCTGCATCGCGTAGTCGTGCGCTTCCTTGCTGGTGCCGCCCGAGGCGTCGGCCACCATGTAGATCTCGTAGTTGCCTTCGAGCATCGCGCACAGCGCGAACGTGGTGTTGCAGACTTCGGTCCACAGGCCGGCGACGATCACCTTCTTGCGGCCATTGGCGGCCAGCGCGTCGCGCACCTTCTGGTCGTCCCACGAGTTCATCGAGGTGCGCTCGAGCGTCTGCTTGCCCGGGAACACGTCGAGCAGTTCGGGGTAGGTATAGCCCGAGAACGAGTCAGACTCGACCGTGGTGATGGTGGTCGGGATGTCGAAGATCTTGGCCGCCTTGGCCAGGCCCACCACGTTGTTCTTCATGGCCTGGCGGTCCATCGACTGGACTCCGAAGGCCATCTGGGGCTGATGGTCGATGAAGATGAGCTGGCTGTTGTGCGGGGTCAGGACTTCGAGCTTGGCGTTGGACATGGTGTTCTCTCTCTCTTCAAGGTAATTCAATTCGGTTGATGTTGTTTGGCGGCGTCAATTTGTTGTTGCGATGCCATGGACGGAACTATAGCGGCGATAGTTTTGCTTAAAGTGATCGATTAGAGGACACATTATTCAAATATTTTGAATATATAAATTCACCAAGCGGACACTCCGGAGGCCGGTGAGGGATAGGGCTGAGCACCTGCTAGACCTACGCGTTCTTACAAGCCCAATTGGCGCTCCGTCAGACGAACCGTGGGATGGGTCCTCGCTGCGGAATCTGGTTTGGGAGCGCGATCTCTTCCCGGTCGACGTAGCACCAACCCCATCCTTCAGGGGGGTCATATCCCTCAATGATTGGATGCGCGGTTTCCTTGAAATGCGCGCGGGCATGCTTGAGGGGAGAGTTGTCACAGCAGCCAACGTGACCGCAGCTTCGGCACAGCCGAAGATGCACCCACGGGCTGCCCACCTTGAGGCACTCTTCGCAACCCAGAGCGCTTGGCACGACATCGCGGATCGTATCTGTATGGTCACAGGTCTTCATGCGACTTCCTTTGACAGTCTGCTGAGGTAATTGTGGATTTGGGCGATGGCCGCGGCTCCATCGCCGACTGCGGCGGCAACTCGCTTGGTCGAGCCGGCGCGGACGTCGCCGATTGCATAGACGCCAGGCATGCTGGTCTCGAGCGATGCGTCCGATGCGCCAGTGAGAATGAAGCCCTTGTCATCCGTCGCAATCGAGTCGTTGAGCCAGCGGGTATGCGGCGTCGCTCCGATGAACAGGAACAGGGTCGCCGGGGAGAAGCGCCATCCGCTCGATAAAGCTGCGGCCCCCACCATCCACTTTGGGATCCATGACGTGGTTGGGAGCCGCTGCGGGTCAGGAAGCCTTGGAGGCGCAGAAGATGCGCGTCATCTGGCGCACCAATCAGGATCGTGCCCGAGCCGCCGTGTTCGATCAGTCTGACACGGCGCAAGATCAGCGCGCGCATGACGATCTCACCGACCTCCGCCGATCCGATCATCAGAGCTCGCAAATACGGCGGATCGAATGGAAGCAGGGTAGCGCCGTCACGACCGGCTCGCGCCGAGGCGAGCGACGTACGGCCGTCAATCTGGCTGACTTCTCCCGTGAACTGCCCTGCGCGATGGGTGGTGATTGGCGCTTTCTCGTCAAGGCCATCCCGGCGCAGAACGTCGATCGAGCCATCCAGCACGAGCCAGACGGGCACATTCCTGTCGGCCGTGGCGAAGACAATCTCACCCGCCGCAAAATACCGCGGCGGAGCGCTTGCGAACCGGCGCGCCGCCTCAACCTGGATCGGTGTCAGGACGGGGAAAATCTGGTGCCTGCGCTCTCCGACACCGTCTGCGTGCTGCTGGATCATATGCGCGTTTTCCTATCGCGTGCGGCGTCCGGTAGATTCATTGCCAGGAGCCGTCAGCTTCGTGTGAAGCAGATCAGCGTCACGCGAGGCGAGTTTCGATCGGCAACCCGGATCTCAACGTTTTCGTTATGGGCGTGCGCTCGGCAATTTCCGCCAGACGCGCTTTCTGGCTGTCCTCCAGGCCCTTGATGACAAGCGTCCGCTCGATGCGCCACTCGTCCGTGCCGACTAACCGCAGGGAGACATCGAGCGACTCAAGGGCCCAACCTTTGCGTTCGGCATACATCTTGAGCGTGATGGCGGTGCACGCTCCCAGGCTTGCAAGCAATAAATCGTAAGGGGCCGGTCCAGCCCCTTGCCCGCCGCGAGCGCGGGGTTCATCGGCCGTGATCGCGTGGCCGGAGACGACGATGTTCGTGCGATAGGGCGTCGATCCAATCTGTGCGGTGCCGTGTGTCATGGTTCCTGTCTCCACTGCACGATGCGGGATGTGGGATGTTGGATGAGCTGGTTCTGCTGGAGTATCTTCGCAAAGCGTCTGATATACCAATCTTCCTTTGGTATGGTCGATTGGCTCGGCGGCATCTCGCCGCGACGACGTTCCGTCGCTATCGGTTCTCAACGCATTAACGCTCGTCTTGTCTTGGTTGGAGCTGAACTTCCGTCTCACGAATCTGGTAGCTCGCAGGGTGAATCAAGCAGGGACGAGTCGAACGCGGTCCCATGCATGGCATTCACGCAGGCTATCCCCCTTTTTTTCGCGGCCCGGCGCGCCTCGCGTCAGCTTGTGCCCGGGTCTTGCCATCGCCTGCCGTGCGGCTCTTAAGATGATCGATGAACGCGCGCAACTTCGGCATGATCTGCTGGTGGCCTGGATAGCAGAGAAACACCCCCGGTCTCACCGGCGCGCCTTCGTCTTGCCATCCTTGTCCGGCACAATGAGGGCCATGCCGACTGATGTGGATAGGTTGATGGCTCATTTTGTTTCGAGTGCCACGGCGCGGATATCGGCCATGCTGCTGGCGCTATGCATGGCGCCGAGTGCCTGGGGCGATGCGGACGCCGGTTTCCTCTCGCTGTTTGCCAAGGATGGGCTGTGGCGCAATGTGCAGGCGCGTTGCCTGGCGCCTGGTGCGCCGCATCATCCGGATTGCGCGGTGGTGGATCGTGCAAAAGGCTTGGTGCTCTACAAGGATGCCATTGGCCGCTCGCATTTTCTCGTCATCCCGGATCACCGCGTGACCGGCGTGGAGGAGCGTGGCGTGTGGGAGGACGGCGGGCCGAACCCGTGGGCATTTGGCTGGGACGCGAGGCAGTTTGTCGGGCAGGCGCGCGGGCGGCCGTTGCCCGACGCCATCCTGGGGCTGGCGATCAATGCAAAGGCGTCGCGCAGCCAGGAGCAGATGCATATCCATCTGGACTGCATCAGTCGTGATGCCAGGGATTTTGTCTCCGGCGCCAATGCGCGCATCGGGACCACCTGGACGGCGCTGCGGTTCATGGGCAAGCCGGTGCAGGCCATCTTCGTGCCGTCTCCCGAGGCATCGATGTCTGTGAATCCATTCCTGCTAATCAAGCATCGTCTTGGCGACGCGGCGCCCGTCGTGCCGGACCGGGGCGTGTTCGTCACCTATGTGCCGGATGCTGCGGGCACCAGCGGTTTTGTCATCGTGGACCAGCCAGTTGATCGCGAGGCAGGCAGTAATGGCCATGCCAGCGATTTCCTGGATCGCCAGTGCAAGCTGGCGCCTGAGGACACGCCGGCGGCGCGCGAGTAACATCGGCTGCGCTGCCGCTAATCCGGGGTTGCGCTCGCGGGAACCGTTGCTAGAATGGATTTCCCCGTTCAGCAAGCAGGAGTGCAGCCATGGCAACGTATCAGCGCGGCGATCTGTTTCTCGTCACTTCTGTTGAGGAGCTCCCCTGGGGGCGCTACAGAGGGTTTGTGACCATGACGGAGGGGGCGCAAACGCAAGCGTCATCTCGCCACACTTGCCCCATGTGCAGGGACAATCCGCTCCAGGCCCATGAGGATGCCGACGCCGATGTCGAGTACGCCTACAGGCACTATCTCTCGGACCATATTGACTGGAGCGCCCACGCCCCCGGTACGGAGCATTGAGCGGAAACCAGGAACCCGTCGCAGCGTCGGGCTTGCCGCATTCACTTCAGGTTTTCTCCCCAGTAGGCTTCGATCTGCTTGACCAGCCCGGGTGGCAGTGCCACGTAGTGCTCTGCCGCGGCATCAGCCTGCCCGTCATTCAGTGCCCACCGGAAAAACGCGAGTGCTGCCTTGGAGTTGGCGGCATTTTTCGGGTCCTTGGGCATGATGACGAACACGGCGCCGGTGATTGGCCACGCTCGCGCGCCGGGCGCGTCGGTGATGACTTGATAGAAGTCGGAGTGCTGGCTCCAGTCCGCTGACGCCACCGCTGCGCTGAAGCTCTCCCGTGCCGGCTCGACAAACGCACCCTCCCGGTTTCGCACGGATGTGTAGGGCAGCTTGCGTTGCAGCGCGTAAGTCAACTCGACATAGCCAATGGCCCCTTTGACATTCTTGATGTAGGTGGCCACGCCCTCGTTGCCATTGGCGCCGACGCCTGCCGGCCATTTGACGGTGGTGCCCGCGCCCACGCTGCCTTTCCATTCGTCGCTGACCTTGGACAGGTAGTCGGCCCAGTTGAAGGTCGTGCCGGAACTGTCGCTGCGATGCACGACCAGGATCTTCTGATTGGGGAATTGGATGCCGGGGTTGATCCCGCTGATGGCGGGGTCATCCCAGTTGGCGATCTTGCCCAGGTAGATATCCGCCAGCACCTTGCCCGTAAAACGGACCTGGCCCGCGGCCACGCCATCCAGATTGACAATGGGCACTACGCCGCCAACTACCAGCGGAAACTGGACCAGCCCGGCGGCGCGTAATTCGTCCGGCTTGAGCGGCATGTCGGAGGCGCCGAAGGTGACATTGGCGGCCTTGATCTGCCGGATGCCATTGCCCGAGCCGGTGGGCTGGTAGTTCACCTCCAGGCCGGTCTTGGTGTAGTAGGTGGCGGCCCATTTGACCAGCAGGGGGTAGACGAAGGTGGAGCCTGCGCCGGTGATATCGCCAGCATGCGCGGACAGCGCACAGCCAGCGAGCAGGCAGGCGAGCGTGGCGTGGCGCTTCACGTTCTGCCAGAAGAGGATCGGAGCCATTTTGCAACCTCTCAGGCTTGTCAGTGAGGAGCGCATGTCCTGCACGTAGCGCATCCGCAGCGCGGTCCGCCGGGGAGGCCTTTTTCCTATCCTAGCACTCGCAGCCTTGTAACCAGCAAGGCGTTTTTTTGCCATTGCGATGGCGCGGGCAACGGTGCGTCACCGTTCTGTCATGGGGGCGTCGCCGCGTTGTCATGATGGCTTGCCGGGGCCCTATTTTTCGGCTATCCAGCGTGCCACGGCCTGCACCACTTGTGGCTCGATCCCGTTGAACCCGTGATATGCCATGGCCTCGCACGGATCGCCCACATTCCTGCCGCCAGCGAAGTGGATCAGTCCGGCCTTGGGGGTTTTGGCGAGCTTGTCCATCAGTCCTTGCACCTCGCCGTACGGGCACTGCTTGCAGCCGTCCTGTTCGTGATGGACGACGAGCACGGGTATCGAGAGTTTCTCGAGGTCCATCGCCGGCACTTGTTGGCCGCGATCGTCGCGCAGGATGGTGGCGGTCAGCACGATGCCGTCGGGGCCGCCACCGTCCGCCAGCCGGATAGCGGTGGCCGCCACCGACTGGGTGCCGCGGCTGGTGCCGACCAGCC
>NZ_AHJE01000044.1 GCF_000243095.1 Cupriavidus basilensis OR16
GCAGCGCGCCGCCGCCGGTCAGCGGCCACGGGCCGACTCCGTCGGGCCGGGCCGGCGCAAGCGCCGCATCGACAATACGCATGTTGTTGGAGCGATCCGAGCGCACCAGCGAAAGCTGCTGCATCCGGTTGCGCAACGTCATGTACATGTCCTCGGCCACCTTCACGTCGCGCGTGAGCGCCACAGACTCGCGCTCTGTCTCCGACAGGTTCTGCATGCGCGAATCCATATCGCGGCGCACCTTGCTGAGCTCCTGGATCTGGGTGTCGACCGTGCGCACCTCATTGCTGTCCGTGGTGAAGCGTTGCAGCAGGCGGGTGCGCTCCAGCCGCAGCGCGGCGATCTGGCGCTGGTAGTCCATGCTGCCGTTCAGGTACGACTGCGCGTCCTGGGTTGGCGCCATGGTGCCGCTGCGGGTGCGGTAGCGGGTGAGCGCGGCCTCCGCACGCTCCAGCTCGCCCTGCACGCGCTCCAGCTCGCCCTGCACGCGCGGCAGCTCGCCGGTGACAAAGGCAAGGCTGCCGGCCGCATCGTCGCGGCGCTGGGTGGTCTGGCTGTCGATATACGCTTGCGCCACGCCATTGACCAGCGCGGCGGCCAGCTTGCGATCCGGGTAGCGCCAGGAGATGCGCACCGTGCCGGCGTCGCGCGTGTGCTCGTCCACTACCAGCTCGCGCGAGATGGCATCCACGGTGGAAAGCGAATCATGGCGGATCAGTTCAAAGCGCGTGCCGGGCTGCGCATCGAGCTTGGCCACCTGCAACTCCACATCGTTGCCCGCGGCCGGCTCGCCCGCCACGCCCTCGAACAGCAGCGCATTGCCGACATACAGGCGATAGTGGCCCTGCGGCTGGACTTCCAGCATCAACGGCACGTTGAGCAGGCGCTCGGGCACCGCCAGGCTGTCGATCTGGATGCGCTCGCCGCCCCAGGCGTAGCCCAGGCTCTCCGGCCAAGGCGCCATGGCCTGCCCGGGCTCGGCAAAACGCGCCACCAGCGCACCCACCAGCGGTGCGCGCAACGGCACCGCCGAGACATCCAGGTGCAGCCGTTCCACCACGGGCCCCACCACCGCGCGGCTGGTCAGCATGCCGGTATCGAACGGCACCATGGGGCCACCCTGCGCCCCGCCGCGCGCGGCGGCATTCTGCCCGCCATCGCGTGGCTCCACCTGCACCAGCGCCTCGACGCGATAGCGCTGCGGCATGGACAGCGCAATCAGCGCACCGATGGCGCCACCGGCAAACGTCAGCGCAACGATCCAGCCGAGGTGATCGACAAGCACGCGCGAGCCGCGCGCGCGCGGCGGCGCCGGCTCATTTGCAGCCGGTGACGCGCCGGCAAAGAACAACCTGTTCACGGCAATCTCCCTGACCCAACCCCACTCCCGCCTCAAGCACTGGCAAGCGCCGGCAGCAAACGATCGAACTCGCGCTTGACGAGCTTGTAGCACTCGCAGGAATGCGCCTCCAGCCCATGGCGGTCGAGCACCGTGATGTGCCCGCGGCTATGCTGGATCAAGCCCAGGTCCTCCAGCTTGCCCGCGGCTTCCGTCACGCCTTCGCGACGCACGCCAAGCATGTTGGCGATGACCTGCTGGGTGATCACCAGCTCGTTGGACGCCATGCGATCGAGGGCCAGCAGCAGCCAGCGGCAAAGCTGCTTGTTGAGCGAGTGGTGACGATTGCACACGGCGGTCTGTGCAATCTGGGTGAGCACGGCCTGCACATAGAGCAAGGTGACGCGCTGGATCGCCGGGGAGTGCATGAATTCCTGCTTGAGCGTGGCGGCCGAGAGGCGGTAGGCAAAGCCTGGCGTGCGTACCTCGACGCGGCAGGGCATGGTATCGCCACCGGTCAGCACAGGGATGCCGACAAGGCCTTCATTGCCGATGGCGGCGATCTCCACGGTGGCGCCGTCCTCCAGCAACGACAGCATCGAAACGATGGCCGTCGTGGGGAAATAGACATGGTGAATGCGCTGGCCGGAATCGGTCAGCAACTGCCCTGCGCGCATGCGCACCAGCTCAAGATGCGACGACAGTGATTCCCAATCCTTGCGCGGCAAGACCCCAAGGACATGATTGACGTGCAGATCCGAACGCTGACTGATCATTTCCCGCTCCCCGTGACCAGCCGTACGAACACCTCGATCGAAGCTGGCCCGCCGTGATCCGGGGACCCGCGCCGACCACCTTTTCCTTGACCCTGGTTCGCACGGCATTTGTGCTTGTATTAAGTGCTATATGTGGCCCTGCCAACAGTAGCCGCACGGTTGAAACCTGATCATCCTTCGGTAGGTTGGAGAGCGCGGCCGGGCTGCGTCGCCAGCGCGCGGCAATGACAGTCAGGCGGCGCTTCGCGCTACCATCGCCCGGCGCATTTCCGCCTCTTCAGGCGCCTGGCGCGCTATAGGCAAGCGCGCGCTGCGCATTGAGTGCGTGGACCTCCCCCATCGGGATGGGATCTGCCTGTGCAAGGCCTACACCCTGCGCTCCTGCACGGTCTCCGCCTTTCGTGCCGTCATCGGGTAAGAGTCGCACGCGCTGCCGGCAGCCGGGCGCGAGATGGAACCAGTCATGCTCGGCGCGAAAGGCCATATCGTCGATATGCACCCAGCGCGCAAAACGCCGCGTCGACACCGTGAGCCACCATTCGCCATCCTCGCGCGCCACGTCGACCGTCAGCTCTGGCGGCTCGAGCGCGGCCGCGCTACGGTCGGGCAGGTAGCAGGCCTGGCTCAGCAAGGCCCCGTCGCCGGGATCGACCAGCGCGGCGCGCACCACGTCATGCACGCGCGGCCCGAAACGATAAGCGTAGGTGAAATCAAAAAAGACCCCCGCCAGCGCGGCGCCGCTGATGCGCTGCGTGGAACGCGGAGCCAGGCAAACATCGCGCGCGACATCGAGCAACGTGTTCTCGCCGTTGCGCCAGCATTGCAGTTGCAGGCGCACATTGCGCGGCGTGGCGCTCTCATTGATCAGGTGCAGGTGAATGCCATTGAGGCCTTCATCGGTGATCAGTACCTGCAACGGCTGCCACACCTGGCGCAGCGCATGCCAGGCCGACTTGGGCCGGGCCAGCGCATCGACGATGCCCCAGCCCGCGCCGGGCAGCAGGTCCTGAAACTGCCACACCAGGCCGCCCGAGCAGGTCGAGCCAGCCCGCCGCCATTCGCTGAAGACGTCGGTCATCAGCTCCGCCACCACGGCGCGGGACAACGCCAGGTAACGCGCCGTGTCCTCGTAGCGCAGGCGCGGCGGGTCCACCCTGAACAATTCGCGCAGATAGAAGTCGCGCACGTCCTCGAAGTCCCAGCCGCTGCCGGCATCGCGCGGCACGCGGGCCTTCCAGCGCGGGTCATGCACGGGCGGCACCGCGAGCGCATCGGACATGGTGCGCGCGCATGGCACATTGGAAAACGCCAGGCACTCCGAGGTGAACCGCACATTGGCGCGGCGCGCGTCGTCAAGCCGGCGCTGGTAGGCGCCCACGCCGTAGTAGTGCGTCACGCCACTGTCGGCCTGGAAGGGCCATGCACCGCCGGACGGCGAGTTGCGCACGTAAACCGCGTCGGGATGCCAGGCCGCCACGCACGCCGGAATGATTTCGTCGAACAAGGGCTGGCGCCAGGTGGCTGCGGGCGTGCCCATCATCGCGGCCTGCTGCTCGGCCTCGCTGCCGCCGCACAGTACGGCCACGCTGGGATGATGGCGATGCGCCGCCAGCCATTCGCTGACCTCGCGCGCCGCCTGCGCCATCAGCGGCCGTGCGGCCTCGGCATTGCCCGAGTAGTCGAAATTGGCAAACATGAAATCCTGCCAGACCAGCAAGCCGAGCGCGTCGCATGCGTCGAAGAAGGCCTCGCCCTGGTAGCAGGTGACGCCACTCACGCGCACCATGTTCATGCCCGCTCCGTGCGCCAGCGCAAGCCACTGTTCCACTTCGGCGGGCGCATCGGCGTGGCCGGCAAGGTCGTGGCTGGTCCAGCAAGCCCCGCGGCAAAAGATGCGCTCGCCATTGACACGCAGCGCGAAGCCCTGGGCGTCCTCTTCGCCGTCCGCCAGGCAGTCGGTGCTGCCATGGTCGATCTCGATGCGGCGAAAGCCAACCTGCCCGCACGCGATGCGCTCTTCGCCGAGCCGCAGGTGCACCGCATAGCGCTCGGGCGTGCCATGCGTGTGCGGCCACCACAAACGCGGCTCTGGCACGGGCAGCTCGCCCTCGTAGACGATGCCGCCAGCGCCGGCGTCCACCGCCTTCATGGGTACCTCACGGCCATCAGCGCACAGCATCATCGTCATCGCTGGCGGCAGCGTTGCCACGTCGCACAGGCGCAGCCGGATGACGCCGCCCTGCGCCGCATCCGCGGCCAGGCTTGCCTGCAGAACCAGGCGCGCCGTCAGCAGCGGGCTCGCGTCGGTAGCAAGCGGTAGCAGGTCGATGCCGCGCCAGGGCCCGATCGTATGCACGCTGGGGCACCAGCCGGGCATGTGGCCGAGCAGCGTGGTGCGGACCAGGCGCATGGTGGACGGCGTGATCATGCGCGGCTTCCAGCGCACCGGGCCGCGCTGCGTGCGCAGCCAGCGGTGCAGCGAGCGAAAGCACAAGCACAGCACGTGCTCGCCGTCGAGATGAAGCTCGGCCTCGAACGCCGTAAACATGTTCTGCGCCTCAAGCACGCGCACCTCGTCCAGCCAGACCTCGGCCACGGTGGCCAGGCCGTGCAGGCGCAGGCGGTACGCGCCCGCGCCGGACACCGTCGCGCGGTACCAGTAGTCGTGATCGTGCAGCGGCCGCGGTGCCTGCGCCTGCCATTGCCCCGCAGCCTGGAGCGCCTGCGCCACCGTCCCGGGCACCTGGGCCGGCAGCCACGGGCCGCGCCCGGCCAGCGCCGCGGGCGCTGCCACGGCGCCGGCGGGCGTCTCAAGCAAGGTCCAGCCACCGGCGAGCGGCTGCCGGTGCACGGGTCGCCCGGGGACGGGCGTCAAGACGAGCGGCGCGCGCATGGCGGGCGCCTCAGTACTCGGTTTCGCCCACGTAGCTCGCCAGCGCCGGCACCGCCGCCTCGTAGGAGGCCTCGAGCTGGTCCAGGCAATCCTGGCAGCGATCTACGCGGCGGCTGATGATGGAGCGCACCAGGCGGAACTGCATCACCATGGCCTCGGACGCGAGCTTCTGGCACGCGCCCGCAATGCTCTCGGGCATCGGCTGGCCATGTTGCGCCAGCCAGCGCAGGTACTGCCCGAGCAGCTCGAAGTTGGCGCCGAGCTGGCGCAGCACGCTAAAGGCGTAGGGATGGAAGGTCTGCTCGCCACCCGCCATCAGTGCTTCCTGGTGCGCGGGAAACGCCGTGCGGAAGGCTGCGATGGGATTCTGCCGCGGACGCCGCGCCAGGTGCTTGCGCAGCAGCGCCAGCGAGGCGCGCACCAGCATCGTCCCTTCCAGTGCGGGAAAGCGGCGGCGCACCACCTCGGCGTACGGGTACAGCAGGTTCACATCGTCCGCCAGCGCGGGCAGGCGGCGGAACAGCCCGGCATAGTCCTCGCCGGTGGCCACGTGATAGCCCTCGTTGTGGTAATAGCCCACAGACTGCGCCTCGGGCATCATGACGTCGATGCCGATGGTGGTCTTGGTATGTTCGCGGCGATACGACGTAGCCCGGTTGTCCGGCAGGTAAAAGCCATCCACCTCGAGCAGCACCACGTGGCCACGGCAGGTCTGCCCGGCGACGCGGTCTTCCATCGATTCATACAGCGACAGCTCCTGCACCACCACGCCGTAGAGACGCTCGAGATCGTCGGGCGGGTACTTGAAGAAGGTGAACTGGTCGCCCTCGAAATCCTGCGACACGGTGAAGCCAAGCGCCGCCACCGGATCCAGCTCCCAGCCGTGCAGCAATTCGATCCACAAGTCCACATAGCAGTTGGTCTGCGGCCAGACGGGATTGCCATTGTGCAAGGCGTGCGACACGTGCGCGCCGCGCGCCAGGGTTCGCGGGTCGACGAGCATTACAGCCCTCCCAGCGTGGCGCGTACGTCCTTGGGCCACCGCGACAGCTCGAAGCCGTGGTGGCGCAGCAGCGCCAGCGTCAGGCGCTCGATGCCAAAGCCCACGCAGCCGGTGTGCGCCGGCTCGCCGTCGGCGGTGCGCAGCGTCCACACCTGGCCAAAATGGTCCATGTGGTAGTTGAAGCTCATGCACGCCGTGGGCGGGGCGCCTTCGTTGATCGGTATCAGCAATTCGAACTTGAGCTTCAGTTCGCGCTGGCTGTCCGCCACGATCTTGCCGCCGCGCCCGAAGAACGGGTCATTGGCCACCTCCACCTCATGCGGGAGCTCGAGCAGGGTGGCCAGCTGCTGGCCGCGCGCCATCCACTCCTGGCGAAAGGAGATGATCTGCCCGGCATTGCCCAGCCGCACGTACTCGCGCTGTCGGAACATCTGCATGCGCGCTGGATCGATCGAGGGCTCGTGGCGGAAGCAATACGACGACACATCCACCACCAGCCCCTGCGGCGGCATCGGGCCGCGCCGCGCCAACGCCGGATAGATCGGGTAGCAAGCGGCCGGCGTGAGCACCACGCGGGTCGGCCGCTGCTCGTCGGCCCACTCTTCGCCCGCCTCCATCCGCGCCAGCAGGCGATGATGGTCGCGATCGCTGCCGCAGAAGCTGTGCACGGTGCCAGCGAGCTGCGGAAAGCTCCTCAGGTAGTCGCTCGCCTCGAAATCCTCGCGCGACATGGCGGGCGGAAAACGCATCACTTCCGCGCGCTGGTCGGCGCCGAGCGCAGTGACCGCCACGTTCAGGCCGTCTGCGATGGCCTCGAACACCGCGCTGCGGCCATAGACGCCATCGACCCCGCTCGGCGTGACGCTGGCGCTGATGCGCCAGGGCGAGCTCAAGCCGCCCTTCCATCATCTGCACCATCGCCACCGCATCGGCCACACGCGTGGCCGAGGGCGGTAGCGAGCCCGGGCGCGCACGCGCCTGGCCCTGGAAGAAGGCCTTGGCGCGCTGCACGGCGTCGCTGGCGATGCCGGTCCACAAGGCGGCCCACAGGATGTGCGACACCGGCGTCATGGTGCCGTCCGCGATCTCGCCGAACGCCACCGGCAGGATCTGCTCGCAGGCGCCGCGCGCTTCCAGGCGAAAGCCGTTGCTGCAGGTGCCGCGCATGCCAAGGGTGTCCCACGTGTTGAGGCTCTGCAGCGTGAAATCGTCCTTCAGCAGGCACACCATGACCTGGTCCGAGGGCGAGGCGTCGGCATGACGGCGCGCGGTGGCCAGGATGGCGTCGGATTGTGCGCCGTAGGAAATCGTGGGTGCCATCTTGAGCAGGTGAAAGCGGTCGCTCTCGACATTGACGGCGCAGCCGCTGTTGCGCAGGGCGCCACCAATCGCTTCCTCGGAGGTGGCCGAGGCAAGCAGCAATTGCTCGGCGGCGATGCGTTCAAGCAACTGCTCATGCCAGGGGCTGCCGGTGCCGTGCTCGACGATGCAGGCCACCTGGATCTGGTGCATGGCGTAGACCATGCCGGCAGAAGAGCAGGCTGCGCCCAGCACGCGGCAGATGGCCGCGACCGTGTCGAGCGAGGCGCCAGCGCCGCCATGCGCCGCAGGCACCATGGCGCTGAGCAGCTGATGCTGCCGGATAGCAGCAAACGCGTCGTGCGGGAATGCTGCGTCGCGGTCGACCTGATCGGCATGTTTGGCCGCTTCGAGCGCGGCAAGCTGCGCCGCTGCCACCAGCTCGGCGGCGGTGGTGTGCGCGGCCATCGGGCGAGCCAGGTCCACGCTGGCAAGGGGGGGGCTCATGCTGCCTCCTGTTGCTGTCTTAGCTGCTCGGCCGCCGCAGCCAGCGAGTTGACGCTGCGAAAGAGCTGCCGCGTCAACATGGCGTCCGGGATCTCGATACTGAGTGCATTCTCGATGGCCAGCATCACATGGACGGTGGCAAGCGATGACAATCCGGCTTCGTAAAGATCGGCGTGGTCGTCGAGCACGTCGACCGACACGTCGAGCCGCGCCACATCGGCAAGGATTTGTCGAATGGTTGCCTTCATCTCTGTTTCTCCTCGGTGAGGATGGTCGGGTTTCATCATTGGGCCGCAGCTGGCAGCCGGCTTCGGTGCGCTGGCCCACCAACTTCGCATGCCGGCTGGCGGCCTTGGTGTTCGGGGGCGCGAAGGGCTCAGAATGCCTCGCGCGCTGTCCAGCCATGCAGCGCGGTGCGCAAGATGATGTGCAGGTCCAGGCGGAAGGACCAGTTGCGGATGTAGAAGATGTCGAACTCGATGCGCTTGCGCATCTTCTCTACCGTGTCGGTCTGGCCGCGAAAGCCGTTGATCTGCGCCCAGCCTGTGATGCCGGGCTTGACCCGGTGGCGCAGCATGTAGCGATCGATGACTTCCTTGTAGATCTCGTTGTGCTCGATGGCGTGCGGGCGCGGGCCCACCACTGACATATCGCCACGCAGCACGTTGACGAACTGCGGCAGCTCGTCCAGGCTGGTACGGCGCAGGAAGGCACCAATGCGGGTGACGCGCGCATCGCCGCGCACGGCCTGGGTCACGCAGCCCACATCCTGGTGCTGCACCATGGTGCGGAACTTGTAGACGTGGAACGGCCGGCCATCCATGCCCAGGCGGGCCTGACGGAACAGGACCGGGCCGGGAGAGGAGCGCTTGACCAGCACGGCGATCAGCAGCAGCAGCGGCGACAGCCCGACCAGCGCCGCTAGCGCGAAAGCACGGTCGAAGCTGCCCTTGAGCAAACCCGTGATGCCCGACTGCGGCGGGCTGTTCAGGTCGATGACCGGCAGGCCGAGGAAGTCGCTGAAGCGATGGCCGAGCAGTTCGACCGACATGATGTCGGGCACCCAGCGGATGTCGATCAGGTCGTTGCGGAAGTGGGACACCACGTCATAGAGATCGCGGCATGCAGCCATCGGCAGCGTCAGCCAGATTTCGCGCACGCCGTTGTTGCGCACGAACGTGCAGACCTGCTGCAGCGAATCCAGCCGCGTTACGCCCGCGGGCACCGGCTGCGCCGTGCCTTCGTCGTAGATACCGGCCACGTCGTAGCCCGCGCCGCGATTGTTCCGTACCCGTTGGTACATCTCGTGGCCGAGCGAGCCATAGCCCAGGATCACCACGCGCTTGGCGTTGATGCCGTGCTCACGCACGCTGCCCAGCATGCCGTAGAGCACCACCCGCGAGGCCAGCAGCATGACGGCCACGCTCAGCACCCAGCCCATCGACCAAAGCCGGGACAGCGCGGCCGACTGGTGCATCAGGTACGCGGTGACCAGGCCCAGCAAGCAGACCGCGCCCCAAGCCGCGAGCGTGCGCACCGCCAACGCGGTCCTGCTGCGGCCGCGCCAGGAGTTGTACAGGCCACAGGCGGGAAACACCAGCAGGGTGCTTACCGAACACAGCACGGTGATGAAGCCGTGGACCGGGGCGGCGCCGCGCAGGCCTTGCGGGAACAGCAGTGCGCCGACCGCCGCGCCGCAGGCGGCGACGATGGCCGCATCGGCAAAGCGATACAGGATTTGCAGCGCGGCCTGCCTCTCGGCAACGAATGCGCGGACCGTCGACATGATTTGCCTCCATCCGGCAAGCCGGACTGGTGATGCAGATCATGGTTGTGCCGCAGCAGCGCTCAGTCTGTTTGCTGGCGCACACACGCGCTCAGGACGCGTGTTGGCGGGCCGGGCCGCCAGGCTCAGGGAGGTGTGGAGGTGGGCATGCAGGCCAGCACCGCGGAGCCCTCGCGCTGGCCCGCCCATTCGCGCCATTGCCCGCGCTGGAATGGCTTGTCGCGCCCGGCCATCCGGGCCGCGAGCATTTCGAGCCAGTGATGCGTGGGCGCGGCGACGCCAATCGCCGGCACGCCCAGCATCAAGACGACCACCAGCGCGCCTGCCAGAGCCGGTGCGGAGCGAGCCGGCCGCCGGCCCCAGAAGATGAAGCTCAGGCTGACGGCAAATCCGAGCGCAAGCCCGCTCAGCACTTCGGAGCCGGAATGCGCTTGCAGCTTCAGCCGCGACAGGCCAACCAGCAACGCCAGCAGCAGGCCGACCCAGCCAGCGGCGACAGCAAGACGAGGATGGCGCGCCGACACGACCAGGTAGAACAACACCGGCAATACCGACGCCGCCATCATGCTATGCCCGGAAAACCCCGTGAAGTTCAGCGCCGCGCAACCAATGCCCCAGCCCATGAAGGCCAGCTTGGAGGCCAGCACCACCGCGGCGGTCACGCCAAAGCTCAGCATCCAGCGCCGTGCGCTGGCCACAGCCCCGGCATGGAACAGCCAAGCGGCGATCAACACGGCGCAGGGCAGCAGCAGGGAGGTTTCGCCAAAGCGGGAGATGAAATACCAGGGAATCATGATGGCAGTTGAGGGTCAGGCACGCGAGCAAAGTAACACAGTTGCGCGACGGGCTTGCCCGCCGCGCGGGCTTCCTGGCCGGCCTAAACCCAGCCAGAAGCATGAGGCGGCCAGGGTGCCACCCGCGGGGCCAGGCGATGGTGCGAAGCACGCGCTGGGCTGGCGGGTTTCCCCAGGGAGCCGGCGGGCCAGCCCTTCAACCATGTGGCAAATGCGTCTTCTGGTCGATACAGCTACCGCCGGTGTTTAGCTATCGTCGAAGAGTGGCCCGCCGAGCGGAATCGCGCCGGCCACTTTAGAGTCCGCATGGTCCCCCGGTCGGCGGGCTCTTTTTTTGGCGCCGCACGTTCGGGTGTTGACCATGCTGCGGGCAGCCGCCGCCAGGCAAAGAAACAGGCCACGGTTTGCCGCCTGCCGGCCGGCTCGACGTGGCCATCAAGATCCGGCGCAGCATGCGCTGCGACCGAAACACGCGTGCGCGCATCCGTACCGGCATGCGCACCGGAAAATTTCCGGTCCCCCGAGCACGCGCTCGTCGCCGCTCCCTCTTCTTGACTTGCCCTTGCTGCCTTGCCCCGGATGGCCAGCCGCTTGCCTCCCGCGCTGCTACCGGGAGGCCCCGGTTAGGGGCCCCGGCCTAGCCGGCCGCCGGCTCAGGCACGCGCACATGCACGCGCTCACGCGTAGACTGCTCGCCACCACCACGCAGTACTCGTGGCGAGCGAGCAATCCGGCCCGCACGGAAGCCACTTGCCTTCGCGCTTCCTGCTCACCGGCAAAAGTGGCTGCCGCGATCGCAGCGGCCTCGCAGGCGTAGCGCCTGCCATGCAACTCTCCGCGATAGAGCAGCGGTTCGTCGCGCCCTGTGGTCAACCTGATTTCGTAGCAGCACGCCCACTTGCCCCGGCCCTCCGGCACGGCAAAGCCGCGCACGACCAGGATATCCAGCCCGTTTTCCATACGACCCCCTGTGCAACGCGCGGCGGCCGGCTTGACATCGAGCGTCCCGGCTTCGTTACCCGCGTGCTTTCAGCATAGGTGGCCGCATCGGCGCGCGCATCATCCCCTTGCCGTAGACCGACCTGGACCGATGGGGGAAGGCACTGGCATGGCGAAAGCCCGGCGCGGAAAACACTGGCCACCGGCGCGCACCAGCGCCACGGCGGCCCGCGTTTGCTCGGGCGAGGCGGGCACCGGCAGGCAGCCGCTGGCACCAAGGCCGGCGGCGTAGCTGGTGAACGCGGGATCGGGAGCTTCGCACATGACCAGCCAGCGCTGTGGCGCCAGGCGGGACTGAAGCGCGTCGAGCAGCCGGAATGGATCGGTATCGGTGCCGCTGCAGTCGAGCAGCGCGAAATCGATGGGACCCTGGGGTAATTCGGCCGGGGTCGCCTCCAGCAGCCATTCGGGGGTCTGCGATAGCACGGGGGCGAGCGCTGAGAACTCGCGGAGGTGCCGCAGCACTCCCCCCGTCGCAGCATCATGTTGTGGGCAAGCAGGAGCGTTGTCATCGGCTGTGGGTGACAGCGGGTTACGTTGGTTGCACGAAGCCAGCGAGCGCCAGGGTAGGCTTCCCGCGAGAGGCACTTGTGGATCAGGGTAGCAATTACGGCACTACGCCGCCTCGTGCATTCGGATGAGGCGGCGTGTTGCGCAGGGATGGAGTCGCTGGTGCTCTGGGCCGCCAGGCGCCGCTGCGCGCGCCTGGCGGGACGATCAATCAGGCCGCCTGGCAGACGCTGGCCAACTCGACCGGCGACAGCCCGGCGCCGCGAACCGGCACGGCAGCCGTTGCCGGACCCGGCCAGCTCAGCTTCGCGCCACGCTGCAGCGCCACGTAAACCGCCTCGCCCTTGTTGCGCACGTGCAGCCGCTGGTAAAGGGTGCACGCGTGCGTCTTGGCGGTAGCCACCGAGATATTCAGCAGGCGGCTGACCGTCTTGATCGGATAGCCGCGCGCCAGCAGAGCCAGCACCTCGTACTGGCGCTCGGTAATATTGAGCAGGTGCGATCCGGCCGAAGGCGTCTCCGGTTCCGGTGCGCCTGCGCCCGGCAGGTGCTGCACCGGATGGGCCGCCGCGTGATGTTCGGCATCGGCCTGGATCGGACCGGCGTGCATATGTAGCGTGGCAGGCGACGGCCTTGCCTGGATCAAGGGCCACGGCACAGGGCTCGCATTTGCGCACGCTGCCTGGGCCCGTGCGGGAAAGCACTCGCCGTCGGCAAGGACAAGGCGGATCGCCGCGTCCAGCATGTCGGCGCTGCATGCCTTGGACAACAGGCCGCGCACGCTGTCAGGCATCGCGGCGCCGTTTGACGGCGACAGGATCTGCTCGGATAGCACCAGGACCCGCTTCGGCATCAGCGTCTGGCAGGCCTGATCCAGTTCCTGCCAGCTCAACGCCGGATCCGCTGACAATCCGTAGATCATCAGGTCGGCATGGCAGAGCCACTCGGCTGGATAGGGCAGGGCGCCTGGATCGATATCGACGAGGTCGCCGTGGAGGCCGGCCTGGGTCAACAAATGGCGCAGACCCAGGCGCAGGAGGGGATGAGGCTCGATCAAGAGGATTGTGGCCATGGCCGCTCTCTTTTTTTTGTTACGGCATGGCGAGCCCCGCGACAACCCGCGCATGCTAACGGAAATGCCCACTATGTTGCGGTTGCATTTCCATACGATCCGTTTCGTCTCCAGGCCGTGACAGCGTACCCGTCCAGGTCCCGCTGCCCGACTGACCATCCCGTGGAGTCGTTTTCGAATCGCCCCGTTTGCGTTCTTTCACGCTGTAGACGTTTCTTAACTCAGAGTTAAAGGAATCTAACTCTGGGATTCAGGATATGCACTGGCGGGGGTGATTGCAAGTCAGGGTTACACCCTGCGAGCGTGTCGTGCGAAGCCAACGATGTTGGGCGGCGTGGCCGGATCGGGCTGTGCCCAGGCCGCTAACCGGGGAAATCCGGGGGTTTTGCCGTTATAATTATCGGCATTGAATTTCACTATGCATTTATACCCGGATGCATTTAGCGATTGATTAAGTGCCTTATGAATCAAGATCTTAGCGACCGAATTGGGTGTTGTCATGCAGCCCGGTAAGGTCCCTAACCTGAGCCTCACCCGCAGCGAATTTGCCGCTGTCCGGGCCTATGTACAGGGCATGCCGGCCGCCATGGTAGCCGGGCGCTACCTCAGTGATGACAGCGACGACGACGATGCCGGCGGCGAATCTGCCTTGCGGCTATTGCTCGGGCTGCGCGACCGCATGGTGCAGCTTGCGCACCTGCATAGCCGGCAGGACCTGGCCGAACTGCTGGAAGGCGGCCCCGGGCGTTCCAACCGGGGCATGGACCGCCGGGTCGAAGCCCTTGCCGAGCTGGAACGGCTTGGTACCGCCCAGCCCCGTGCCGATCATGGCATTGAGCTCTGGTTTTCCCCGGCGCTGGCGCGCCGGCTGCGGGCCCAAAAGATAACAAATCTACATATTCTGGTGGATCTTGCCAACTGCCATGGCAATGCGTGGTGGCGCTCGGTGCCGCGCATCGGCGCCCTTGCCGGAGCGGCGATCAACCGCTGGCTGGCCGATCATCGGGATGTCGTCCGGGATGAGCGGGGTGAGCCCTTGTTGCGCGACCACGTTTTCGCGCGGGGCCGCCTGGCTGAGGCCACGCTTGGGCCGCAATTGCGCCAGCTGGTGCCGTTCGAGCTGATGCGCGTGGAAGAATCAGGTACGGTGGCAGGCACCACACCTATTTGTGATGTTAAAGGCGCTTTTGATAGCGATCTGACGGCCGTCAGGGCTTGGCTGGCAGCAAATCACGCGCAGCAAAGTACTTGGCTGGCCTACCGCAAGGAGGCCGAGCGGCTCTTGCTCTGGACGGCCATGGAGCGAGGCAAAGCACTGGCGATGCTGGATCAGCAGGATCGCCAGGACTATTTTGCTTTCCTTCGCCATCCCGCGCCGGCCCGCTTGTGGGTTGGGCCGCGTGCGCCAAGGGAGTCCGCCGCATGGCGGCCGTTCACCGGCCCGCTGTCGGAGAGCAGCGTGCTGCATGCTTCGCGCATCTTGGGCGCGCTGTTTGAATGGCTGCAAAACCAGGGGCATGTTGCGGAGCACGTCTGGCAACCCGAGAGCCAGGCGAAGCGGATGGCGTCGCGCGTGGCGGTGCCGGTTGCCGCCGGGACCACGCTTGAGCCCGAATCGTTGGCTGGATTCCTGGACTGGCTGGCTGCCCAGGGCCGGGATCCGGAAGGCATCCGCTATCGCGCCGCTGAAGCGGCAGTCCGTTTGTTGCAGGAGCAGCCGATCGGATTCGCGAGCCTCGCGACATTGACGCGCGACAAGCTTGGAACGCACGAAGAAGTTGGTACGCGTGAAGAAGTTGGTACGCTCGGTGCCGCAAAGGCGCGCTGCGGCGAGGAAGGGCTTAGTGCTGCCGCCCGCGGTGCGCTGGCGAATCACTGGCAGGACCGCGGGCTGGATTGGGACAGCCTGGCTCGCCAGCCGATCGTTCTCGTCGGCCCCCCTCGGCTCCCGCCTACCGGCCGTGCCAGGCGCAAGGCCGACAGGTCGCCTGGCTCAGGCTACTCGGTAAGGGGCTTGCACGCATTGCTGAGCCAGGCAATTGATCGGTATCGGGAGGCCGAAGATGCCGAGTTTGCTGCCCGCTCGCCGCGCGACCTGGCGGGGCGAAGAACCCGTGTGAAAAGCGCTGGGACCGTCGGCAAAGCCCCGGAGGATTCCGGGGCAGACGTGGAGGGGCATGTGGATCCAGCCCTCGGATGAGCGGCGGAGGTAGGTTATCGCGGCCCTCCCCCTCTTCTGCATAAACTGTCAGCTAGCTGTCTTTTCCAGGCCAAAGCGTGCCTTGAGGGTCTCGACCAACGCTTCTCGTGCGCCGCGGTCGCCCACTTGCACGTCCAGCACCACGCGCCCGGAATCCCACTCCTTGATCGTGCCCAGCAACTGCCCAGCATCGCTGCGGATCTTGTACTGGCGGCTGATCTCCTTGATCTTGCGCGCCTTGCCTTCTTGCGCGTGTTTGCGAATCGCCTCGACCTCACGGCTGGACAGGCCCTCTGCCATGATGCGCGTGGCCAGGTCCCGCGTACGGTCCTCCCCAACGATCTTGCAGTAGAGCGTCAGTTCGTAGCCGGTGGCAATGCCGATCGCGCTGGGACGCTCACGCATGACGCCAAGGACCGTCTCGGGCAATCTCAGTAGCGCCAGTGTCTTGTTTACCGTGCCGGCCGACATGCCTGTCAACTCGCAAATGTCTTCCTCTTTCTGGACCTTGCCTTCGTCCAGCAGTTGCCGCCATGCAATCGCGTTGTCCAGCGCCGACTGATCGGAACGCTGCTCATTGAGCAAGAAGGACAGGCGATAGAAATCCAGGTCGCTCAGATTGCTTTCGATGAAGCATTCCATCTCGAGCTTGCCGGCGGAGGCCAGTGCACGCTTGCGATAGTGGCCATCGACCAGGATGTAGTGCCCTGGCCGAGCCGGATCCGGTGTCGCCAAGCCCGGCGTCTTTTGGCCGTGGGTGGCAATGGAGGCCGCGCGTTCCTGCACCACCACGGGATCATAGATGCGACGGGCATTGAACGGATTGTCGTGCAGCTGGGCTAGCGGCACCTTCATCAGGATTCGTCCACCCTCCTCCTCGGACTCACTTTCAGCGCTGAAAATTGGGCTCAGCTCTCTGCCGCGTACCTGGAGCAAGCCGTTCGGGTGCTGCGAAATTGCCGCTTCGGCACGGGCAAAGCGATCAAGCGAGTCCCCTCGCGTTTTTTCCGCCGCCATTCCCGCCAACATGCCTGCCTTGAGGCTTTTCAATTTTGTCGCCATACCTAGTGCTCAATCAAAGACAATACTTCGTCGACCATCATGTCGACTTCCTGCACGGACTCACGCGCACCGGCCACGCCGTGCACGGTGCATCCAATCGCCTGGCATTCGCGGAACGGTGAACGCGAACCGATCATCGATTGCATCAGTGGTATCTCCAGGTCATCCCCCAGAATTTCAATCGCCTGGCGGGCAATGGAGACGCGCCGCTGCACCATGTTTGCCATGACGCGGATACGCAGCGTCTCATTCTGAACCTGAGCGTGTTGGGCCAGGGTCTTGGCGGCCACGGCCGCCCACAGGTCTGGAGGCGACGGAACGACTGGGATAATGGCCAGATCGGAGATCAGCAGGGCACTCGAGGGCGCTGCCGAATGCACCGCCGGCGGGCAATCGACCACAATGTAGTCGTAGTCCTGGATGAACTTCCTGACTTCGCGGTGCATCGCACCGCCGGACGGAGCCAGGCCGATCACGGATGCGGGGAAAGGCCGCTCATCGCTTGCCTGTGCGGCCCAACGCGTTGCCGTCCCCTGCTCGTCCATATCCACAAGCATCGATCGCGCGCCGCGCAATCCAAGCGTACCGGCGAGATGCATGCTGACCGTGGTCTTTCCGCACCCGCCCTTCTGGTTAAAGACCGTGATGATTTTAGCTGGCACTACGACCTCTCTTTCAGCGCTGAAAGCGCGATTATCTCTAGCCGCAACTTTAGTCAAAGTGACGTGCCGGCTCAACTGTTTTTTTAATTTATAATTTAAATATAAAATTAGCGGAAATATTTCGCGTTATGGAAATGAAAGTTTTCCACTTGAAATGCGGCATGGAATACGCCTAAAGTAGCGGGAGTGCGTCTTTCGACGCACATGACACAACTAGACAAACTGGTTATGATGCCCGCAACAGTCGAGTCAAGTCGTGTCACCTCGTCGGCGTCCGTTCGGTAACTACGAGAACTTAGCGTGCTTGAACGGTTGTTAGCGTTGTTTGCGTTGTGTACAAGAACTTGCTTCGAAAGGAAATTCACATGGCAACCGGTACGGTCAAATGGTTCAATGAGACCAAGGGCTTTGGCTTCATTACCCCGGACGACGGCGGTGCGGATCTGTTCGCGCACTTCTCCGAAATCCAGGGTTCGGGCTTCAAGACGCTCAAGGATGGTCAGCGCGTCACGTTTGAAGTAAAGCAGGGCCCGAAAGGCTTGCAGGCATCCGCCATCAAGCCGGCCTGATCTCACGAATCACGCCGAAATCGCAGACTACGCCGGGCTCTTGAGCCTGACGCGGTAGGCAAAGCAAAAGGCAAGCGTTCCACGCTTGCCTTTTGTGCTTCTTGCTGTACGAAACCGCTCCCCTGCCCGGTTCCTTGCAGAGGCCGCTCTGTTCCTTTTCAGGGCACCTAACGAAAAACCCGCCCGCTGTTTCAGCGGGCGGGTTCAGCGCTGCATGCGGCCAGGGTCAGGCGAGCTTGCGAACGCTCGTCCGGGAAGGCTGCAGGATCAGGGCCTTGGACGAATCCGCATCCACCTTGGCACCGGGATAGACAACCAGCACATCCTTGAGCGCTTTGCGGAACAGTGCGCGGAACTTGCGCTCACTTTCAGTTTCGGTGCCGAACTGCATCTGCAGGGCTTCCCACGGAATCTCGGTACGCCGCTGGATTGTGAAGAAGCGATAGGTCAGCCAAGAGTATACGTCCAGCGCGAACGGCGACTGCTTGAGCGCCTTCAGCGCACGCATATCCAGATAGCCGACGCGATCGATCGAGAGCGGGGACGATCGCAATCGTGGCGGAAAACAGGCGGATCATCTGCTGGCGCACCAGGGTCATGGTGCCGCGCTTGCCACCCGTGGCCATCGGAATGCCCAGGTTGTACATAAACTCGGACAACGAATTGCCCAGCGAAATGCGGCGGTCTTCCACCGTCCCGGTAAACTCGCCGCGCTTCTTCTTGGCCATGATCTCCTTGCCGATCCAGGCAAGCATCAAGCGCGGATAGGAGCCATAGGGATAGCCGAGCGAAACCGTCTCGGACACCAGTTTCTGGCGGCCGTTGCTGGCTTTTTCTGAACGCTGCTGCGTGAAGTATCCGGGCTGGATCATCAGCGAGATATTTCCGCTGGTCCGAGTCCATACAGGCGGGGCACCCTTTGGCGCCCTGTAAGGCAAGGTGACTTGCACGCTGGCCCGGCTCAAAAACCCGACTTCGCCACTTTGCCAGGCATCTTCGCGCTCCATGGCCTGGGCTTCGTCGAACAGGCGCTGGAACTTCTCGGACGGAACCAGACTGTTCTCGTCGCCGGGAACGATGATGCGGGAGGGTTCACTGTCCATATCGGCTGGACCGCGGGACCCAAGGATGGTCTGGTTGCGTTTGATGGGCATATTGGCGTGCTTCGGAATACACGACTTTTTACGCGAAGCGATCCGCCTTGTCACGCAGAAACGGGTTCGGTAGACGAATTTCCTGCAATGCCGCGTGTTTTGGGTGTGCCGGGTCTCATGGCTGATTGCATGGTGGGCTGCGGTGGGCAATCCCGAAGGGTTGTCCACGGAAGGCCAGCCATCAGCTACCGGTAAACGTTAAGAGTATGGGTTAACTACTTGTAAACCGTATACGGGAGAGCCAGCGCCTTGATTCATAAGGGGAAAAACACCCCCCGCGAACCCGATTCTGCGTGAAACCGTACTCGATTCTGCGAAGCGCTGTACCAGATTCTGCGGTATACCGAACCCGTTTCAGCGCAAAGCCCGAACCGGTTTCTGCGGGGATAACTCCCTGTTCCCACAGGCTTTTCCACAGTTGCGGGCATCGAAAGCGTACCCGTTTCTGCGCATGCTGCGCGCTTTTCGTCACGTATACCGCGTAAACCGAGCCTGCAGAGAAGTTATCCCCGCAGAATTTGGTACACCCCAAGGTTTACCAAAGCCCCTTCCGCCTCCTTGCGTACCCAATTCTGCGTAGCAAAGGCCCCCGTCGTTCCATTTGCGTACCCAATTCTGCTTTCTGCGGCGTACCCAATTCTGCGAACTCTCGATTCCGGATCCCGACCCACCAAAAGCGTACCCGTTTCTGCGCACCCGCCAGGACCTCATTTCTTGCGAAGCGTACCCGTTTCTGCGGCCGCCAAGCAGGTCATATTGCGTGAAAAAATTCTTCTTTCTATTATACACAAGGTATATAGCAAAAGCGAGTGCTTGCACTCAAAATCAGCAAATAAGTAAAAGGGTTTTTCCAGGCGTACCTGTTTCTGCGCACGCCGTGGGGGCCGTTGGTATTGCCTGGGGGATGCTCGGCGAACGCCGGTTTGACGTGCGTACCCGTTTCTGCGAGCGGGATTGCGCCGGGGCAGGCCTTGCGCGTACCCGTTTCTGCGGCAAAACCGCGATTTCCTTGCCTGGACAAGTATTTTTGGAGAAGAAGAGATGCGGAGTGCGGTCGAGGGGCCGCATGAAGGGACCCGTTGGGTGCGGGAAAGCGCGATCGAGGCCTTGGGGCGTACCTGTTTCTGCGTGATCTCAGGCGTTCGAGCTGCTGGGACGATGAGCAGAAAAAACCGGGGCGTACCCGTTTCTGCGTTGTGATCTTGCGTCAGTCGCCCCCTTGCAAGATGCGCTCGAAGATGCTCGCCACGCTCAGATGGCTGCGCGGCACGGGATTTCGCGTCCTGCGTACCCGTTTCTGCGTACTTGGTAGCAGCCCAGCTTCAGCCGGGATGCCCGCGGGTGGCGAAATCAAGGTTCACGGCATGGCGCGTACCCGTTTCTGCGGCGCGCTGGCCAGCGTAGGAACCTGCCTGGGCCCGATGGGCCGGCTCAAACGCGTCCGGCGTACCCGTTTCTGCGTTGGAACTCGCAGGCATTGCGGAATCGATCTGGCCTCGGCGGATGGGGCGTACCCGTTTCTGCGCGCCTTGCGGGGGGGCTTGACGGCGTTGCCAGGCGAGCGCTGCGATGCGGGACCACAGCGAGGCCAAGGGGGATGGCGGGGCAAAAAAAACCCCGCCTCGAGAGGCGGGGTCTTCCTGACTAGGCGCACCCCTAGTGGGGTGCCAGTCTACTGCTTACAGCGGCGTGATGTTCGCAGCTTGCAGGCCCTTCGGGCCGTTCTTGACTTCGAACGACACGCGTTGGTTTTCCTGCAGCGACTTGAAACCGTCGGAGCGGATTTCAGAGAAGTGCGCGAAGAGATCGTCACCGCCAGCGTCCGGCTTGATGAAACCGAAGCCCTTGGCGTCGTTGAACCATTTAACGATACCGGTTTGCATGGTATTGCTTTTCCTGGGAAAAATTAAAAAGAAACGGATAGCTCACGCATATCCGAGCAAAGCAACTCAAGGAAAGGACACCATGGACAACGGAAGTACCATGACGGTGGCTAACGAATGTGCTGTTGCCTCGTCGCTTGAATCTAGCGGGGTTTATACGGCGGATTAGCGCCAGCGTCAAGGTAGGGTCATTCTGGATGTCTGCCGGGATCCACTGCAAGCCATCGTCGGATCATCACGTTTTCCAGATGGAGCTTATTCGCCGCTAGCGCCGCATCGAGGCGGAATTTGCCCGACAGTATGCTTGGCAGGGCCTGCGTGCCGCGCACGCAACCCGAGCCGGAAGCACAGGCCGGAAGCACAGGCCGGACAACCTGCCGTGACCACAATAACAGGAGACGCCATGCCGATACAGGAACCTATCAGCCAACCCACGCCGCCCGCCGCCGCCGGCATTTCGCTGGTGGAACGCTGGTTCAAATTGAGCGAGCACCAGACCGACGCGCGCACCGAGCTGCTGGCCGGGTTGACCACGTTCCTGACCATGGCCTACATCATCTTCGTCAACCCAAGCATCCTGGGCGATGCCGGCATGCCGAAGGATGCCGTCTTTGTGGCGACTTGCGTGGCGGCCGCGATCGGCACGCTGATCATGGGCCTGTACGCCAACTACCCGATCGCGATGGCACCGGGCATGGGGCTGAACGCCTATTTTGCCTACACGGTCGTCAAGGGCATGGGATTTCCCTGGGAAGCCGCGCTGGGCGCCGTTTTCATCTCCGGCTGCTTGTTCCTGCTGGTGACCTTGTTCCGCGTGCGCGAGATGATTGTCAACGGCATCCCGCACTCGATCCGGGTGGCGATTACCGCAGGCATCGGGCTCTTCCTGGCTATCGTCGCGCTCAAGAACGCTGGCATCGTCGCCGCGAGCCCGGCCACCCTGGTTACCATCGGGGACTTGCACCAGACCCCTGCCATTCTTGCGATCATCGGCTTCTTCGTGATCGTCGCGCTTGACCACCTCAAGGTCAAAGGCGCTATCCTGATCGGCATCCTGCTGACCACCCTGCTCAGCTTCGCGGTGGGTGACAACACCTTCCACGGCGTGCTTTCCGCCCCACCGTCCATTGCGCCGACCCTGTTCAAGCTGGATATCTCCGCCGCGCTGTCGATCGGCATCATTAACGTTGTGCTGGTGTTCTTCCTGGTCGAGCTGTTCGATGCCACAGGTACCCTGATGGGCGTGGCCAATCGCGCCGGGCTGCTCAAGGCGGGCAAGATGGACCGGCTGAACAAGGCGCTGATGGCCGATAGCACGGCGATCATGGCCGGCTCGTTCATGGGCACGTCATCCACCACCGCCTACATCGAGAGCGCCTCCGGCGTGCAGGCGGGCGGCCGCACCGGGTTGACCGCCGTCACCGTTGCCGTGCTTTTCCTCGCCTGCCTGTTCATTTCGCCCCTCGCGGGCACCGTTCCGGGCTACGCAACTGCGCCGGCCCTGCTTTACGTGTCCTGCCTGATGCTGCGCGAACTAGTTGACCTCGACTGGAGCGACGCGACCGAGGTGGTACCTGCCGTCCTGACGGCGCTTGGCATGCCTTTCACCTATTCGGTGGCCAACGGCGTGGCCTTTGGCTTCATCACCTACGCCGGGCTCAAGCTGCTGACCGGACGTCGTGCCAGGCGGACATCCGGGGCTAGAAATTGCGTACCCATTTCTGCGCGGAATGTAAGTGACCAATTACCGATATTCGGCTGAGTTCCCATACTGAGGACTGGACAAACTGGCCTAAATGCACTGAACTAGAGGCGTGGCAGATTGCGGGGCGCTTTCGGGGCGCCCCTTCTTGACTCCGGCACTCCGGGGTCGCGCCGGCTGGCTCCGCATCGTCAGGCTTGCTATAGCAAACACAACAAGTCCACCTCAATGGAGAGGTCAAGGACTAAATGAGCAGACCATCGTCAAGATGGCTTCGCCACCACGAAAGGAGCGCGCGGAGACACGCCCGCCCGACTAGAACAACCAATAAGACTAAACAAAAGTGGTAATCGCGAACGTGTAGTGCCGGGGGTGTTGTTCAACGGGGATCAATCATGACTGCAGGAGAAATCCGGCGACCCGCCATAGGGCCCATCAGCGAGTCCGCCAGTCTTTCCGTTCACCGTGCCTGGGCGGCTTTGGGAGAAGCCGCAGCCGAGGCACCGCGCCAAAACCACGTCAGCGAGCGCGGCGACCCTGCCGCCAGTACCGTCGAAGCATTCCTGAGCGAGGACCAGACGTTGCCCGCCTACGCGCGTGCCGCAATCGAGCAATTGCTGCAGCGGCAACGATCGCTGGATGGCGAATTGTCCCGCCAGCGCGCGCTGCTGCAGGAGTGGATTCTCAGCCAGCTGACCTACAAGGCGCTCTATTACCGCTACTCCGGCCAATCGCCGGAAGCGCCGCGTACCGAACTGATGCGCGAGAAAGACCAGGTGCGCCGACGTATCCGCGACCAGCTCCATGCCGGTAGCGACCACACCGCCATTCTTGGCGAGCAGTCCCGCAGTCCGTCCAAGCCGTAATGCCGACATTGCGCGTGGGGGATCCTCCCCAACCGACTCAGCTTGACCGCAACCAGCGCCCGCACCAGAGCGGGACCGCGGTGCAGGCCGGAATAGTCAAGGTGCTCGATGTCAGGGAGAACGTTATGGACCGACTGTGCAAGGTGGCGACGCGCACCGCACAGGTGTTGGTCGTATCGCGCCACGAACCCTATGGATTTGATCCGGCCCAGTTCGGCTCTGGCTGGGAGATTCGCCACATTCAGCAGATCCGCGACCTGAGCCGGGTGGTGCGGGGCAGTGCGCCAATGGCCGGCGTGCTGGATCTAGAGACGGAGTACAGCGATGCCGAGCTGACCCAGCTCGAGCAGAGCCTGCAATACCTGCACGTGATGTGGGTGGCGATCACGTCGTCGCGCATGCTGGAGGACGAACGCGTGCGGCGGCTGATACGCGACTACTGCGTGGACTACGTGCGCACGCCATTTTCGTTCAGCGAACTGCTCTACACACTCAAGCATGCCCATGGCATGGCCTGCCTGCATGGCGCGCGCAGCCACGAACTGATCGGCCACGGCCCCATGATCGGCGAGTGCGCGGCTATGCGCAGCATGTTCCGCTCGCTCGCCAAGGTCGCGCACAACGAGGCGCCCGTCTTTATCTCAGGCGAGTCCGGCACGGGCAAGGAGCTGGCGGCGCAAGCCGTCCATGAAGCGTCGAGCCGGCGCAAGGGACCGTTTGTGGCGATCAACTGCGGCGCCATTCCCCCGCACCTGGTGCAGTCCGAATTGTTCGGCTATGAGAAAGGGGCGTTCACCGGCGCCAACCAGCGCAAGATCGGCTGGATCGAGCAGGCGCAGGGCGGCACTTTGTTTCTCGATGAAATCGGCGACCTGCCGCTGGAAAGCCAGGTGGCCCTGTTGCGCTTCCTGCAGCAAGGCACCATCACCCGGCTTGGTGGGCACCAGTCGATCCCGCTGGATCTGCGCATCATCTCGGCGACGCACGTGGACCTGGTGGCGGCGCAATCCGACGGACGCTTTCGTGCCGACCTGTTCCACCGGCTATGCGTGCTGACCTTGTCGATCCCGCCATTGCGCGAGCGCGGCGAGGACATCCTGTTGCTGGCCAACTCGGTGCTTGCCGAGCATGGCCACGAGGCCCATCGGCGCATTCGCGGATTCTCGCCATGTTCCACCCAGGCCATGATGCAATACGAGTGGCCTGGCAATGTGCGCGAACTGATCAACCGGGTGCGGCGCGCGATCGTGATGACAGATAACCGCAAGATCACCGCGGAGGACCTGCAATTGCACGGCGGCAGCGACTCGCCACGCAAGACCCTGGATGCAATCCGCGAGGAGGCGGAACGCGAGGCGATCCGCACCGTGATGGCGAGCCACGGCTTCCACGTGGTACCCGCCGCGCGCGAACTCAATGTATCGCGTGTCACGTTGTACCGGCTGATGCACAAGCACAATATCCGGATCGAAGCGCATCCCGGCGTTGGCGAATAGCCGGCCGGCAATCAGAGCAGAGGCGGGCCGCGGCCCGCTTTTTCCGTATGGCCTTGGGGTGCTCAGAACGTATAGGGAAAACGCAGCGTCACCGTGTAGTTCGGCGCATCCGGGGTCAGCCCGAGGCCGATCGCGGTGCTCACCGACAAGCCTTTGGTGATCACGTGATTGAAGCCGAAGGTCATGGTCGCCACGTTGGCCCGGCTGCCAATCACGGTCTGCGTGACACCCGCGGTGGTGACCTGCGTGCTCGATGAGATGGCGGCGTTGAAGGCCATCGACATCGACGTGCGGTCGTTGAGCGCCAGCGCGAGGCCGCCGCCGAACCCGATGGTGTCGCCCAGTTTCACATCGGCCGGCGTGACTTGCCCCCGCACCGAGGAGATATCGCTCACCGAGCGCTTGATGTTGTAGGTGTAGCTGGCATTGACGAACAACACCACGGGGTCATAGGTCTTGAGCAGCGACAACCCGGCCGTCACGGCCCACACGCCATTGCCGGTGGGCAACTGGTCGGCGATATTCAGGTTGTTGTTATTGGGATCCGCCGACACCAGCTTGATGCCGAACGGCGAGCGCCCGGTGGGCGCGCGCACGCGGATGCTGCCGACCACGTCGGGCGAGGCACCGCTTTCGCGCAGGAACTGGTAGTACAAGCCCATGCTGATATCGCCAGGCGCCGTCGTGCTCAGCGTGGCATCGGACAGGCTCGAGGCGGAACCGCCCGCGCCGCCGGAGATGAAGTTGGTGTTGCGGTACATCACCGGCAAATCGAAGTCCATCGACAGGCGGTCGGACAGGCCGTAGCGCGCGATGGTGTCGTAGGTGAGCGTGTGCGACTTGGTCTGGTTGAGGTTGATGGTGCCGAGGAAGATGGCGTCCAGCGCGAGGAAGCCGGACAGCGACAGCGCGCGCCGGTCGTAATAGCTGTAGATGAAGCCGGTGTCGATGGTCAGGCGCCGCTCGAACAGCGGCGCATGTTCGCTCTGGTAGACCAGGTCCTTGCTCTGCACGCGCGCCTGTTGCTGTGTCTCGCGCGCATCCGAGCCCACTACCGGCGTGTCCGCGGCGGGCGTTGCGGTGGTGGCGCCGCTTGCGCCAGGGCTTGCGGCAGGGCTTGCGCTTTGTGCCAAGGAGGGAACACCGGCAGCGGTCATTCCGCCGCTGGTGTTCCCGTTGGCACTGCTCCCCGTTCCTGCTACTACCCCCCGTCCGCGCGCCCCGACCATTTCGAGGTCGTTCAGGCGCTGTTCGAGAGCCTTGATGGTCTTGTCTTGTTGCTCGACCAGATGCGTCAGCCGTTCGATCCGCTCGTCGGCGCTGGGCTGGGCACTGACCTGCGCCCACGCGCCAGCCGAGATCAGCGTACCCGCAAGGGTACCCATCAGAGCGGATTTGGTCTTCATCTTTCCCCCCGGAAATCTGAATGGGCGCGAAGCGGGTACGCCGGCCCTGCGCATGCTGGATTATCGTCGCATAGTTGCGATTGCCGCTAGTGCGTCCCGCATGCTGGCCTGCGTCAGTTGCCGGATCGTTGATTGCTGCACCTGCAGCGTGATGTTGGTGAGGTTGAGCACTTGCTGCGCGTCGCCCGTGATGCGCGCCGCCTGCATCAGGCTGCCGCCTTGCGCATTCTGCGTGGCGCTGCCCGCGGCCGACTGGATGGCAAGCGACACGCCGCCGCCTGGCGCGACCGTGGCGCTGGCGGTGATGCCGTTGCCCTGTGCCACTTGCGTTGCCGGGGTGCCAGTTGCCACGCTCGCCGCCGGTGCCGCGATGGGCGCGGTCTGGGTGGTGATGGTGCTGACGTTGCTGACGGCATTGCCGTCGCCGGCGATCTGCGTGATCTGGCCCACGCCCGCCACCTGCACCGCGGAGCTGGCAATGCCGCCATTGCCTTGCACATTGCCCGGGCCAAGACTCTGGACGTGCGCCGACAGGCTCGCCGTGGCCTGCGCCACCGCGTTGCTGGCGGACAGGTTGGCGGCTGCCACGCGCGCGCTTGCCGTGGCGATCGCCGTGTCGTTCTGCCAGCGCGAGACCATCTCGACCACAAAGCCGCTGACCAGGCTCGCACCCAAGTACTTGCCACGCGCGCCGGCCATTTCCGCGTCGCTGACGACCTCCGCCATCTCCGGCGAGGCCATCACGTCGCGGGCATCGTCGGCCACGGTGGATGCCAGCGCAAACGCTGCGTGGCCAGCGCCATGCCGGCGGAGTAGCTCAGGCAAAGGAGGCGCAGCGCGGTGTCCATGTCAGAAGTAGTGAGGGCGGGCGCGGCGAAGTCGAGCAGCGGCGAGTTCGGATCGAACGGGCGGCCCACGATGGCGAACACCAGTCCATTCCAGTTGGCGGCGAAATCCTCCTCCTTGATGATGCGGTTGCCCAGTGCCGGATCGGCCACGAACACGCGTCCGTCGATGGCCTTGCGCACCACCACGAAATGCAGGTAGCCGTTGACGTCAAGCAAGGTGATGACCGGGATCTTGAGTTGCCGCAGGGCGCTGTAATCCACGCGGAACCCCCGTCCGCGCAAGCCCAGCGTCTCGACGTAGTTACGCATGTCGAGCATGGAGAAGCCATTCTTGACCACGGTGTCGGCGTCGGAGATGCGCAGCATGTCCTCGACTATCCTGGGCTCCGCCAGGTCATAGCCATAGCCGTAGCGCAACAGCGTGCCCACCGCGGCGGCGCCGCAACTGAAGTCGAGCTGCTGGCGCATCATGTTCTGGTAGCGCATCTCGAGCATGCTCTTGACGGGCTTCCTGAGCATCGGCTGTCCGTCGATGTCGATAGTCATCGTGCTTTGACCGAAAGCACTGCATGCCGCTGCCAGCAGCACGAATGCCCCGATCACGCGGAATAGCGCGCGCATGACACTTCTCCCCTTGGGCGGGTTGAGCCGGGCCCCCCGGGGTCCTGGCTCTCCTGCCGCGTTTGTGCTCTTGCCGCCGTGCTTAGTGGGTCGCCGTGGAAATGGCGAGCCCGTTGCTCTGTGCGTTGCCGGCCCCGGCGGCGATGTTCACGCCGATGTTGCCCACCGCGTTGGCCAGGGCGCCGCCGTTGAGCGTAGCCGCGTTGTTCGGCCTGCAGCCGCACATCGACAGGTCATTGCCGTAGGTGGTCTGGTCATTGGAAGCGGTTGCCTTGGCCAGCGCGCCGACGGGCTGCCGGCTGCCGCTGCCCATATTGACCGATGCCGCCAGCGCGTTGCTCTGCAGGTTGCCGGCGCCTGCCGCGATGTTCACGCCGACGTTGCCCTTGGCACCGGCGAGCATGTTGTCGCCCATGCTGGCGCTGTTTGCGGCACCGACCATGTGCATGCTGTTATCCCCGGTCTTCTGGCTGGAGAACACCTGCGCCGAGGCGAAGACATCCGACGCATCGATGCTGGCCAGCGCGGCCTGGTTGGATTGCCCGTTGCCTGCGCCCGCGGAGATGTTCACGCCGATATTGCCTTGCGCATTGAACAGCGCGTTGCCGCCGCCGAATGCGCTGTTGGTGGACGGGCCGATGCGCACGTGATTGTCACGCGCGCTTTGCTGGCTGTTGACCACCGCGCCTGACTCGGACCTGAAGTGGATATCGCCCCAGGCAAAACCGAAGCCACGGACATAGATGTCGTTGCTGATGGCTGTCTGGCTATAGATATCGGCGTCGTCCGGCCGGTCGAAGTAACTGAAGCCGCCTGCGAAGGCGCTGGTTGAAAGCACAACTCCTGCTGCGATGGCGAGGATTTTCGTTCTCATGATTTTCTCCTTCCCTGCTTAGAAAAAAGTGCCCGCCGGGGGACGGAGCACAAAAACGTTGGACGAGACATTCCCCGATCCTGCCGTCTGGTTCAGCTGCACCAGGCCCGTTGCGTTGCGGTAGCCATCTGGCAGGATGACTGCCTCGCGCGGACCCGTTGCGCGGCCCGCTGAACCCGGGCGACTTCCTCCGGCCGATTCCGCGGCTAGCAAGCCGTCGGAGATGGCCTCCATCTTTACGCTGGCGGCCGGCGCCAGCACTGCCGCATTGAGCTGCACGTTGCCGTTGCCGCTGGCCACGTTTGCCGAGAGCAGCCCGCTGCCGTTGGCGAAGGCACCGCCACCGATCTGGCTGACGGCGCCGGTCGCAGGCATGGTCGCGCCGGCACGCTGCTGCGATTGCACGTCCGCGCCGCCACCCGCGATGGCGGCCTGGTTGCTTTGCGCATTGCCGCTGCCTGCGGCCAGGTTCACGGCGGCGCGCCCGGCAACGCCGGCGAGCGCGCCCGCATCGATGCGTGTGCTGTCGGTGGCGGGGCCCTGGACCTGCGCGTGGAGCGGCAGGCAGGCAAGCATCAGGCCGGCAAGCAAGGCCGCATGGTTGCCATGCGCGGTGTGGACGCGGGTCATGGCCGGCCTCCCACCGCAAGCGGCGCCAATCCGTGCAGCAGGGCGCCAGTCATGTTGCCGGTAGCCTGCGCGACCTGGCCGGCGATGCCGCCCGAAACGCCTCCAGCGCCGCTGCCATTGGCCAGGCCCTCGATCTGGCTGGGCACCAGGGCCAGCCGCCCGGTGGCCGACTGGCTGGCACCGGACACGGTGGTGCCGGCCGCGTTGCGGCCTACCGCGGCAGCGAGATCGCTGTCGGTCAGGTCGCTGGCCACGGCGGCGGTGGATTGCTGGAAACGTGCGGACGGAAACGGCTCGACGGCGGCGGCTATCGGCATGTCCCCCTGCGGTATGCCGCGATAGGCAATACGCGGCTCGACGCTGCGCAGAACGACGATATCGCCTGGTTCTGCAATCGCGGAGAAGGAAGCAAGGGCGGCGACAAAAGCTGCAAGACCGATGGCGCAGGCCGCGCCAGCCGATACGAACGCCTCCGTGCTGTCATTCGCGCTGGCGGCTGACGCATGGCTGAACTCACTCCCGCGTTGTACGACTCGTCGCGTCATTTTTTTATGTCTCCCTGTAGCGAACAGAGCGACAAGCGTGCCAATACCCTGCAATCGAGCGCTGGCAACGGTTTGCGGGTGGTGCGCAAGAGCGCGCGGAAGTTCCCGCATAGAGGACGAACATTTTGGTTGCAGCGCTGTAACGCGGCATTGCCGACGATGCCGGTGCAAAGCGATTGCCGATTGGGCGCACGACCATGCTGAGTCAGGCACGACGACGGGCCATGCGCGCCCGCAGGGGCAGGCCGGCGCTGGTTGCATCGCTGAAACAGGGCAGCGGCCGGCGAGCGTGCCTGCCCGCCTGTGGTGCTGGCGGCAAGGCGGGCGGCCCCGGTCGTTTTCGCCTCGCCTGCGCCGCTTTACGCACGGTTGGGGGCGCGCGGCCCTGTACGCAGAAACGGGTACGCTCCGGGCTTGCAGGAGCGTGATGCGCGGGCCGGCGGCATTGGCCTGGGCGCGCCGTTGCGAAGCTGTCGATGCTCAGGCCGACAGTACGAACAAGGCTGGTGGCGCGAGGGGCGCCGGCGCGGTGCCGGCCATGTGCCTGGCCAGTGCACCGGAGATCGGCTTGGGTCCCGGCTGGCTGCGCTCGCAGCCAGCAGCGGCGAGCAGGCCAAGCGCCAGGAAGATGGCGGTGCCAAGGCGGCGGAGGGTTTTCCGGTTCATGGTGCCTCCTTCTGGTTGTCGAAAAGGTTGCGTGCGGGAGGACGGCACCCGGACGGTCGGTGTTTGCAGTCAACCGCTCCGGTGGCGCCGTTCACCCCCGGCGAGAGGGCGCGTAGCCCGTCTTTTTTCAGTCTAGCCGCTCGCCGCCCGGACCGGGCCGGAACCGGGGCGCGAGCCGTGCCCCGGCGGCTTGGGCAAAGCGCGGGATGGGCTGTATCATGAACCTTGGAACGGATAACAAAACGGGAGAAGGCCTCGTTGGAGTCCCATCATGCTGCGCTACGCCGTGGTTTTTTTCGTCATCGCCCTGATCGCGGCGGTGTTTGGCTTCGGCGGCATCTCCGCCGCGGCGGCCGAGTTCGCCAAGATCCTCTTCATCATCTTCCTCGTGCTGTGCGCGGTGTCGCTGATATGGGGCCTGAGCAAAGACCGGAGCTAGGGCAGTCTGCCGGACCCTTTAGCCGCCCGGCCAATAACGGGATCCACGCTTGAATCCAGCAGATTCTCCCGAGCAGTCCGTGGACCGCACGCCTCCCAAGCGACGCGCTCGCGGCATCGGCCACTGGCTGCCCGATCGTCACACCGCCGCGCGCACGGTCAGGGTATTGCTGGCCGCAGTCAGCGCGTGGCTGGCGCACCGGGCCGCCAGCAAGGGCGCGGCGCTGTCCTTCTACATGCTCTTCTCGCTGGCGCCGGTCCTGGTGCTGGTGATTTCCATTGCCGGTATTTTCTTTGGCGCGGAAGCGGCACGGGGCGAGATCTTCGCCCAGATCGACGATCTTGTCGGCTCCCAGGGCGCGGCCGCCATTCAGGAAATCCTTGCCGCCACGCACCGTTCGGGCGGCGGCGGGCTGGCCGCCGCCATCGCCACCGGCATCCTGTTTGTCGGCGCCACCAGCGCCTTCGCGGAGCTCAAAGGCAGCCTCGACGAGATCTGGGAGACCCCAGCGCCGCAGGGCGCCGGCTGGCAGCAATTGCTGCGCGCCCGCTTGCTGTCGTTCAGCCTGGTGCTGGTGCTGGCCTTCATGCTGCTGGTGTCGCTGATCGTCAATGCCGCGCTGGCGGTGGTCGACCGGTTTTGGGGGCAGATGTGGACACAATCGTGGTTTGCGCCGGTGGCCGACGCGATCTCCACGGCATTTTCATTTGGCGTGGTGACCCTGCTGTTCGCCGTGATCTTCAAGATGCTGCCGAATGCCCGCATTGCCTGGCGCGACGTGGTCATGGGCGCCGTCATCACCGCCTTGCTGTTCTCGGTGGGCAAGCGGCTGATCGGCCTTTACCTGGGCAATAGCGCCGTGGCTTCGTCCTATGGGGCCGCGGGTTCGGTGGTCGCGCTGATGTTGTGGGTGTATTATTCGGCACAAATTTTCTTCTTCGGCGCCGAGCTCACCCGCCAATACGCGCTGCAATTCGGCAGCTTGCGGGGGCAAAGCGCCTGTCCGCCGCCCGATCCGCGCGCGGCCGGTCCCGCGAACCGGTAAAATACGGCCCGATTCCCTTCGTGCATGCCCGCAGTGCCCGGCCCCCGACCGCAAGCTGATGGTCGCGCCGGCCCCTGGCGCCGGTCCGCTGCGCCCCGGGCCCTTATTCATCTTCTGTTTGCCGAATCCACTGCCGTGAGCTCGCTCGTATCCGAAATTGCGCGTCGTCGCACCTTTGCCATCATTTCGCACCCTGACGCGGGTAAGACGACCCTGACCGAAAAACTGTTGTGGTTCGGTGGCGCCATTCAGGTCGCGGGCGAAGTGCGCGCGCGCAAGGCCGACCGCCATGCCACCTCCGACTGGATGGAGCTGGAAAAGCAGCGCGGCATCTCGGTGACTTCCTCCGTGATGCAGTTCCCGTACCGCGAGAACATCATCAACCTGCTCGACACCCCGGGCCACGAGGACTTCTCCGAGGACACCTACCGCACGCTGACCGCAGTGGACTCCGCGGTGATGGTGATCGACTCGGTCAACGGCGTGGAAGCGCAGACCATCAAGCTGCTCAACGTCTGCCGCCTGCGCGACACGCCGATCATCACCTTCATCAACAAGCTCGACCGCGAAGGCCGCTCGCCCATCGAGCTGCTCGATGAAATCGAGGACGTGTTGAAGATGCAGTGCGCGCCGATGACCTGGCCGATCGGCATGGGCAAGGCCTTCCGCGGCGTGTACCACCTGATCGACGACCGCGTGCAGCTGTTCGACCCGCACGGCGAGAAGGGCACCTCGGCCATGGTCCAGGGCCTGGACAACCCGGAGCTGGACCGCGTGCTGGGCACGCAGGCCGAAGAGCTGCGCATTGAGATCGAACTCGTGCGCGGCGCCTCCCACGCGTTCGACAAGGACGCGTTCCTCAGCGGCAAGCAGACGCCGGTGTACTTCGGCTCCGCCGTCAACAACTTTGGCGTGCAATCGCTGCTCGACGCATTGTGCGAGCTGGCGCCGCCGCCGCAGGGCCGCAATGCCGAGTCGCGCGCGGTGGAGCCGCAGGAGCCCAGGTTTACCGGCTTCGTGTTCAAGATCCAGGCCAACATGGACCCGCGCCATCGCGACCGCATCGCGTTCGTGCGCGTCTGCTCGGGCCGCTTCGAGCGCGGCATGAAGGTGCAGCACGTGTCCACCGGCAAGACCATGGCCATCAATAACGCCATCACCTTCATGTCGCAGGACCGCAATACGACCGAAGAGGCGTACGCCGGCGACATCATCGGCGTGCCCAACCACGGCACCATCCGCCTGGGCGATGCGTTCAGCGAGGGCGAGGCGCTCAAGTTCACCGGCATCCCGTCGTTTGCGCCCGAGTTCTTCCGCCGCGCGCGGCTGAACAACCCGCTCAAGGTCAAGCAGTTGCAAAAGGGCCTGCAGCAGCTGGCGGAAGAGGGCGCGACGCAGATGTTCCGCCCGATCGCCTCCAACGACCTGGTGCTGGGCGCCGTCGGTATCCTGCAGTTCGATGTGGTGGCGCACCGCCTGGAGCACGAGTACGGTGTCGACGCGATCTTCGAGTCGCACGACTGCGCCACCGCGCGCTGGCTCAAGGGTGACCCCGCGGAGATCGACAAGCTGATCGAGAAGGCAGGCCACAATGTGGCGCTCGACGGCGCAGGCGATCACGTCTACCTGGCGCCCAGCATGGTCAACCTGCGCCTGACGCAGGAGCGCTTCCCCAAGCTGCAGTTCATGGAGACGCGCGAAATCGTCTGATTTTCGCGCCGCTGGCGCGATCCGGCGCAAGCGCCGCCCGCCCGGGCGACGCGTTTAATCCTGGCGCAGCAGGTAGTGCAGGACCAGCGCGCCGCCGGAGCACAGCACCACGGCATTGACCATGCGCAGGAACTGCTCGCGCGACAAGCGCAGCGTGATCCTGCGCCCGGCCCACAGGCCCAGCGCCATCGCCGGCGCGAGCAGCAGCGCCAGCTTGATGATGGCCGCGCCCGCATACACTCCCGCCAAGGCAAACAGGACCAGCCGCGTCAGCGTACTCACGCCGATCAGCGTGGACTGCGTCATGCGCATGGCGTCCTTGCCCAGCCGGCCCGACAGGTAGATCGCGTAGAGAAAGCCGCCGCTGCCGAACATGGCCGAGCACACGCCGCCGCCCAGGCCAAAGGGCAGCGCGGCGCGTGGCGTAAAACCGGTGGGCCGCCTGCCGGCGAGCGACCAGATCGCATACCCTATCGCGAACGCGCCAAGCAGCAGCGGCAGCAGGTCAGATTGCAGCTTGAGCAGCAGCGCGGCGCCTGCCAGGCTGCCGGCCAGCATGCAGGGCAGCAGCCGTACAAGCTCGGCGCGGTCGGCCGCGCGGCCATCGCGCAGCAGGGCAAAGGCGGCGGCCGTGCAGTCCATCAGCGCCAACAGCGGCACGATCTGGCTCACCGGCATCAGGTAGGCCAGCAGCGGCCCGGCCACCAGCGCGGTGCCGAAGCCCGCCATGCCGAAGATCACATAGGCGCCGGCAATCGCCATGCACATGGCGAGGTAGGCGGGCAAGGAAACACCGGGCAGCAGGGCGGTCAGGTCCACGGGCATTGGCATCAGCATCAGGGTTGCGTGCCTCACAGCATAGGGACGCGTGCGTGCGCGGACCAATATCAAAGCGCCCCGCGATCTATCGCAAGGCGGCATGGCAGCGCGCTGGGCGCTGCGCGCGCGCCATGGCACACTGCGCGCACGATCCAGGCCGCCGCGAGCCCGCCCCATCAATGAACCTGCCCCATCAATGAGCCTGCCCCATCAATGAGCCTGCCCCATCAATGAGCCCGTCCCTCAAGCAGCTACGCTACTTCGTTGAAATCGTCGATGCCGGCAGCTTCAGCCTGGCCGCCGAGCGGCTTTTCATCGCGCAGTCGGCGCTGAGCCGGCAGATCAAGGAGATGGAGGGCATGCTGCAGGTGGTGCTGCTGGTGCGTAAGCCGCGCCATGTGGAGACCACGCCGGCCGGCCGCGCCTTTCTGCAAGCAGCGCGCCGCATACTCGCCGAGCTGGCCGAAGCCTCGGCGCAAGCGCGCCAGGTCGAGCGTGGCGAGCAAGGCACGGTGCGCCTGCTGCATTCCAGCTCGGTACCGCTGACGCCGGCCTGCACGGCGGTGTTGCGCGAATACCAGGCCAAGCATCCTGGGATACGCTTCGAGATCTCGCAGGCGTCCAGCGAACAGCAGGCGATGGAGATCGAAGAGGGCCGCGCCGATCTGGGCCTGGCGCGCGAGCCGCTGCTGCGCCGGCTGCCCGGCGTCGAGGCCGCTGCGCTCTATGAAGAACACCTGCAACTGGTGGTGAGCACCGCGCATCCGCTTGCGCACGCGCACCGCGTTGCGTTGGAGAGCTTGCGGGAGGAGCCCTTTGTGTCGCTGCCGCACCCGGACCGGGGTGGCCTGAGCCATCGTGTGGCGCAGTGCTGCCTGGAGCGCGGCTTCTATCCGCGCGCGGCGGCGGCGATCTCGCGCAAGCAGTCGCAGCTTGCGCTGGTGGAGGCCGGGTTTGGCGTGGCCTTGATGCCGGCTTCGCTCGCACGCTTGGCACCGCCGGGCGTGCGCTGCGTACCGCTGGCCGATGCTGGCTGTGATACGCGCGTGCTGCTGCTGTCGCGCCGCGACGCCGCGCCAGCCGCCGCGGCGCTGGCGCAGAGCCTGCGTGCGGCGCTATCGCCCCGGTCGTCGCCTCAGTAAGCCAGCGAGGCCTGGACGTAGAACGTGCGTGGCATGCCCACGTACTTGCCCGCGTTGTTGTCTGTGGAGCGGGTGAAGTGGCGGCGGTCGAACAGGTTCTGCGGGCCATAGCGTACCGAGCCCGCGCCGCGCACGCCCACGTTCAGCGAGATATCGCTGCCGCGGGTACCGGCATTGAGGGTGCTTTCGGCGCTGAAAGCCCCTTGGGCTGCCGGGTCAGGCGTGGTTGCCGGTGTGGCCGCGCGCGCGGACAGGGTCAGGCAAAGCACGGCAGCGCCGATGGCGGCGCTGGAGAGCTTGAAGGTGGGCTGCAAAATGGAATTCCTGGGAAGCGCCAGTGTGGATCCGTGCATCCGCCGCATCGAGGGCTCGTATTATAAATGCGAATCATTATCGTTTGTGCGGCTTGTGTTTTCCCTGTGGCGACATTGCATCATTGTTGATACATGAAAGGCGGGCGGGACGTGATGCATGCGCCTGCATGCACGCTGTGGCTCGGATAGAATTCGTGCCAGCTTTGCCCCGCCGCCCGTCCCGTCCCGTCATCACCGCCATCCATGTCGATCCCTGCTTCCGTTCCGGCCCCCGAGCCGGACTCAGTCTTCCGCGACCCCTCATTTCGGCTGTTCTGGTTTGCCCGCCTGTGCACCACCATCGGCTACCAGATCTTTACGGTGGCGGTGGGCTGGCAGATCTACGATCTCACCCGCGACCCGTTCATGCTTGGCATGGTGGGGCTGGTGCAGTTCCTGCCTTCGGTGATGCTGCTGCTGATGTCCGGCCATGTGGCCGACCGCTTCGACCGGCGCCTGATCGTGCGCACCTGCCAGACGCTGGAAGCGCTGATCGCAGTGTCGATGGCGGTGGCGAGCTGGTCGGGCTGGATCACGCGCGATCACATCTTCGTGTTCGTGGCCCTGATCGGCGCCACCCGTGCCTTTGAAACGCCGACCCTGCAAGCGCTGCTGCCTAGCGTGGTCACGCCGCGCCTGTTTCCGCGCGCGGTGGCGTTGTCCAGCTCCGCCACGCAGACCGCCATCATCATCGGCCCCGCGCTGGGCGGTTTCGCCTACGTGGCCGGCCCGGGCGTGGTCTACGCCATCAGTGCCACGCTGTTCGCCGTGGCCGCCTGCCTGGTCACCGCGCTCAAGCTGCGCCAGGCCGCGCAGCGGCTGAGCACGCCGGTCAGCATCGCCACGCTGTTCGCGGGGGTTTCGTATATCCGCAGCCGGCCGGTGCTGCTCGGCGCGATTTCGCTGGATCTCTTTGCCGTGCTGCTGGGCGGCGCTACCGCGCTGCTGCCCATCTACGCGCGCGACATCCTGCATACCGGCCCCTGGGGCCTGGGCCTGCTGCGCTCGTCGCCCGCCATCGGTGCATTGGCGACCGCGCTGTGGCTCGCCCACCATCCGATGAATCGCCGCGTGGGAAGCGTGATGTTCGGCGCCGTGGCCGTCTTCGGCGTGGCGACGATGGTGTTCGGCATCTCGCACTGGCTGCCGCTGTCGATGGCGGCCCTGGTCGTGCTTGGCGCCTCAGACATGATCAGCGTGGTGGTGCGCTCCACGCTGGTCCAGCTCGATACGCCAGACGATATGCGCGGGCGCGTGGGCGCGGTCAACTCGGTCTTTATCGGCGCGTCCAACCAGCTTGGCGAGTTCGAGTCCGGCGTGACGGCCGCGCTGTTCGGGCCGGTTGGCGCGGTGCTGCTTGGCGGCATCGGTACGCTGCTGGTAGTGGTGGTGTGGATGCGCCTGTTCCCCTCGCTAGCCTCGCGCGACCGCTTGCACGACCACCCCGTCACGGCCTGAAACAAGGTCTGACCCGGCCGGTCCGAGCACCGGCCGGGTGCAGCGCCCGTTCTTCCTCCGCACCCAAAGCGTACCCAATTCTGCGTGCCCCAACGCAGCGGTGCCGCGCGACTCTCCCTGCCAAAAAAAAGCAATTCAAAGACCACCCCGGCGAAATTTTTTCCAATCGGGGCTAGCCCTTGCCCACGCAGGGCTGGCGCGGATTCGCCAACCTGCCGCCGCGCATCCCGGGGAAACCAATCGCCCCGGCATTTGTCCTGAAAGTATCGTCAATTTCAATCAAATACAGGTAATTATCCCGCATCAAGTCAGACCCAGCGGGCATGCCAGCGTACTGCGCCATGCGAAAACAATGCAGGGCGCGGTGCGCCGGTTTTGGTAGCCCGCACACCACCAGTGACAGGAGAGTGAGCAATCATGTGTGGCATTGCAGGAGAACAACACCTCGATCAGGTCGTGGGCGCCCGGCATGCCCTCGCCAACGGCGCGATCTACAGCCTGATCGCCGGCATGCCCGCAGAAACGGGTACGCCCGACCTGCGCACCCATGCCATCGGCTTAGAAACCGCAGGCAGCGAGGCCACGAAGCGCAGCCGAGCGCCTTGCCGGCCTGCCGTTCTCGTTCGCGGCCTGATGCCACGCTCGTGCGTATCCACCACTTCACGATCAAGAGCGTACCAACCTCTTCCTGAATCCATTCGAAGCGAACCATGAACCCGCCCGCATGCAGACACTGAAGATCGATCCGCTTTACCTCAAGACCACGCTGTCGGAGCAGCGCCCCGCCCCCGCCCCCGACCCCGACCCCGACCGCGCCATCGTGGCCCACCTCGGCACGCTCGGTATTCCCGGCCATCGGGACGTGTTCCGCTTCTATCATTCCGATGTGGGTGCGGCGCAGAGTGCCGGGCACGATGTGCGTACCACATTGCTTTGCTTTGGCGCCGACGTCTCGCATGGCCATGGGCGCACACGCTTGTCCGTGCCGGTGCACCTTGCGCAATCGCTCACCAGCCCGATCCGGGCCGGCTCGTGCAGCGAAACACCGCTGCCCGACGCCGGGGAACCGGTGCATCGCAGTCGCGCCGCCGCGGCATCGTGAGCCGCGCATGAGCAACCTTTCCACACTGATCGCCGGAGCCGAATCCATGAACCTGAACTTCATCGAACCCCAGAAGCTGGAGGCAGCCTGGGCCTACCTGCTGCAACTGGTGGTGCAGCAAGGCCTGAACTGCATCGCTGCCGTGCTGATCCTGATCCTGGGCTGGTGGCTCTCCGGGCGCGCCCGCGCGGCGGTGCTGCGCGCGTTCGACCGGCCGGCAGTGGATGCCACGCTGCGCCCCATGCTGGCCAGCGTGACGCAATGGATCGTGCGCGTGATCACGGTGGTGCTGGTGCTGTCGCAATTCGGCGTGCAGACCGCCAGCATCATCGCCATGCTCGGCGCGGCCGGCCTGGCCATCGGCCTGGCGCTGCAAGGCACGCTGCAGAACATTGCCGCGGGCATCATGCTGGTGCTGCTGCGGCCGTTTCGCGTGGGCCAGTACATCGATGCGCAGGGCGTGGCCGGCACCGTTCGCGAGACCGGCTTGTTCATGACCGAGCTGACCACCTCCGACGGGGTTTGCCTGCGCGTGCCCAATGGCAAGATCTGGGGCAGCGCCATTACCAACTACAGCGAGAATCCCACCCGCCGGCTCGACATCGAAGTCACCGTCACCTTTGGCGCCGACATCCAGGCCGCCCTCGATGCGCTGCGTGCCATGCTCGCGGCTGAGGGCCGCATCCTGGCGGACCCGGCCTCCGAGGTCATGGTGATCAACTATGCTGCGCAGGGCGTTACGCTCAACGTGCGCTGCTGGGTTGCCGCCGGGGATTACTGGAACGTGCGCTTCGCCTTCTACCACCGTATCAAGCAGGTGCTCGAAGCCGCCGGTTGCGCGCTTGCCGTGCCGGTGCGGGAATGGCGCGTGCCCGAGGACGCGCAAGTGGCCGCGCCCGTGGCACCCAATCCCGCGCATCGCTTGAGCTGACCCATCTGCCCGCGTTGCTTGCGCCGCCGCGGCGCGAAAGCACCCCGGCGGCGATCCTCTTTTGTGGCGCCCGCGTTTGCGCGCCATCGCCTGTTTCCTTCTCTTCGCCCCATTGGGTCTTTCACCGGTATCCGCGTCCCGCCGCTGCGCGTGGCGGAACACGGCATGTCTTCAACCTCTGGAATTGGATTTGCTGCCTGCACACAAGCTCGAACTGAACCCCGCCGCACGCAAGCCACCAAGCTTGCGCACAGTCCCTCCCGCCAACGATGGCTTCTCGCCTGACGCACCACGCAGAATGCTTGCGCGCTGCCTGCCGGCGCTGGCTTGCGCCGCCGTGCTGGGGCCCGCCGCGCCGGTGGCGCACGCGCAGGGCAGCCTCCAGCTGTACGGGTTCGCCGACGTCGGCATCTTCCGTCCCGCGCCCGGCCAGCCCACTCAGGTCGGCACCATGCAGCGCAGCTTCATCGGCCTGCGCGGCAGCGAAACGCTGGCCCCCGGCTGGGCCGCCACCCTGAACCTGCAAACGCGTTTCGACATGGGCAATGGCGGGCTTGAAGCCAGCGGCGCCACGCCGTATTTCCAGGGCGAATCCACCGTTGGCATCAGGTCGCCCTACGGCGCCCTGCGCCTCGGCCGCGCGCTGACGCCGATGTGGCAATACGACTGGCAGTACGACAGCGGGGACAATTTCAACCGCGTGAGCTCCGTGGCGTGGTACGTGTACCATCCGTCCTATCGCACCGATCCGTATCACAACGGCCCCGCGGGCGAATACTCGCGACTGAACAACGGCGTGTTCTACGACTCGCCGAAATGGGGCGGCATGCACGTGCATGTTTCCGCCGGCGTGGAGAAGAACGAAACGCCGGACGCCGCCGGCAACCGGGACCGCACGCGGCCGCTGGCGGCCTCGCTCAACTACGATGCCGGGCCCTGGTCGGCGATGCTGACGGCGGAGCGCAATGCGGCGTTCGACAACACGTGGTTCGCCGGACTGGCCTACGCGTTCGCCAAGGTGCGGCTGATGGCCTCGTACAGCCAGACGCGTCTGAGCGCCGCGAGCCAGGCCTTCCTTGGCGACGCCAGCGCCAGGCGCAGCGCCGCCACGCTTGGCGTCAACTGGCGCGTGGGCGCCTATACGCTCAAGCTCTCGGGCGCGCGCGATTTCCAGGGCTATGGCACGGCGGGCGCCACCGGCTACGTCACCAGCGGGGTGGATTACGCGCTATCGAAGCGCACCACGCTGTATGGCGCGGTGTCGTATCGCCACAGCCGCGACGCAGGTGGCGGCGCCGGGTTCGGTGCCGGCGTCAGCCACAGCTTCTAGGCCGCGCACAAGCCATCCCCCGTCAGCCTTCCTCGGCAAACAGCGAGCACGCCCCGGCTTCCGCCGTGCTGACGTGGCGGCGGAAATTGGCAAACAGGTCGCGTCCCACGCCATGCCGGTTGGCGGACAGATCGGGCGGCGTCACCGCGCGCGCGGCCCATTCCGCGTCCGGCACCAGCACCGTGAGCACGCCCGCATGCGCGTCCACGCGCATCGGGTCGCCATCGCGCACGCGGGCGATGCCGCCGCCGCTCAACGCCTCCGGGCACACGTGGATGGCGGCCGGCACCTTGCCCGACGCGCCGGACATGCGCCCGTCCGTCACCAGCGCCACGTGGAAGCCACGATCCTGCAGCACGGTCAGCGTAGGGGTGAGCTTGTGCAGCTCTGGCATGCCGCAGGCGGCCGGCCCTTGCCATGGCAGCACCGCGATAAAGTCCCGCTCCAGCTCGCCGCGCTTGAACGCTTCGATCAGCGCGTCTTGCGTATGGAACACCATTGCCGGGGCCTGCACGACGTGGTGCTCGGGCTTGACCGCCGAAATCTTCAGCACGGCACGGCCGAGTTTGCCGTCGAGCAGCTTGATGCCGCCTTCCGGCGCGAAAGGCTGGCTGGCGGGGCGCACGATACTGTCGTCCAGCGTCGCTTCGGGCCCGTCGATCCAGGTGAGCTGGCCGTCGCGCAGCACCGGCTCGCGCGTGTAGTCGGCCAGGCCCTGGCCGACCACGGTGGTGACATCGTCGTGCAGCAGGCCGAGCTGCAGCAAGCCGCGAATCACCAGCCCCAGCCCGCCAGCGGCCTGGAACTGGTTCACATCCGCGCTACCGTTTGGATACACGCGTGCCAGCAGCGGCACGACTTCAGATAGCTCCGCGAAATCGTCCCAGCTCAGCACAATGCCCGCGGTGCGCGCCATCGCCACCAGGTGCAACGTATGGTTGGTGGAGCCGCCGGTGGCCAGCAGGCCGACGATGCCGTTGACGAAGGCGCGCTCGTCGAGCACGTCCGCCACCGGCGTATAGCGATCGCCGCCGTGCACCAGGCGCAGCGCCTGGCGCGCGGATTCGCGCGTGAGGGCTTCGCGCAGCGGCGTGTTGGGATTGACGAAGGCGGTGCCGGGCAAGTGCAGGCCCATGATCTCCATCAGCATCTGGTTGGAGTTGGCGGTGCCGTAGAACGTACAGGTGCCGGGACCGTGATACGACTGGCTCTCCGCCTCCAGCAACTCGGCGCGGCTGAGCTTGCCCTCGGCATAGCGCTGGCGCACGCGCGCCTTTTCTTCATTGCCGATGCCGGTGGTCATGGGGCCGCCCGGCACGAAGATGGCAGGCAGGTGGCCGAACGACAGCGCGCCCATCACCAGCCCCGGCACGATCTTGTCGCACACGCCGAGGTACAGCGCGCCATCGAACATCTGGTGCGACAGCGCTACCGCGGTTGACAGCGCGATCACATCGCGCGAGAACAGCGAGAGATCCATGCCGTCCTGCCCCTGCGTCACGCCATCGCACATGGCGGGTGTGCCGCCGGCGAACTGCGCGGTGCCGCCGGCCTCCAGCGCAGCCTCCTTGAGCCATTGCGGATATTCCGCCAGGGGCTGGTGGGCCGACAGCATGTCGTTGTACGAGGAGACGATCGCCAGGTTGGGGCGCTCCTGCGCTTTCAGGCGGATCTTGGCTTGCTCGGGCATGGCCGCCACGGCGTGCGCCAGGTTGGTACACGAGAGCTGCGCGCGCTCCACCTTCTGCCCCGCCATGGCACGGGTGCGATCCATGTAGGACTGGCGCGTGGCGGCGCTGCGCGCCTTGATGCGGGCGGTGACCCGCTCCAGTACTGGATGACTTGGCATGGGGATCTCCTGCGTGGGATGCTTTTTTTCAGCCTAGTGCACTTTGGGGAGGGGTGCACGGTTGGCGCGCGGTTGGCGCAAGTATGGGGCGCTGCACGTTTTCTCCACAAGTGCTAGACTCCGCTCCATTCTCTGGAGTTCAAACGACATGAAGCAAGCAGCGCAACGCCCCGCCATCGCAGCGTTTGCCGCGGCACCTTACGGTGAACGCGTGCTGCTGGCTATTCACGCCTAGTCTTCCGAGCGTCCCGCCCGGAAGGCTGCAAGGCCAGTTCCGGGAACGACGAAACCGATCATCGCCAACCCCGGACGGCCCGCAGGCCCGCCGGGGTTTTTTTTGTTTCGCCACCATCTGACACGCCATGCGTACCTACGACAAGTTGATTGCCACGATTCAAACCGGCCAAGGGAACGGGAGCTTGCGCTCGTCCCTTGGTGCGGTAACGGCGTCGTCTGGCGTAGTCACCGAGACCATTGCGTGCCGCATGCGGCATGCCGGCGCCGCCTCGCAAGCGATCCCATAGCCTCCTGGCTGCACGTGCAGTCCGGGAGGCCTCGCAGATCGCCTCCCAGGGACCACAACACCCTGGCAGGCACGCACCCGCCAGGGTGTTTGCATTCAGGCAGCCCATCATGGAAAGCAGAAACGAAAGCAGGAAAGAAAGCAGGAAACTCAGGAACATCGGCATCATTGCCCACGTGGACGCAGGCAAGACCACCACCTCGGAACGCATCCTGTTCTACACCGGTGCCAGCCACCGGCTGGGCGAGGTGCATGACGGCGCCGCCACCATGGATTTCGATCCACAGGAGCAGGCGCGCGGCATCACCATCAACAGCGCGGCCACCACCGTGTTCTGGCGCGGGCACCAGATCAACCTGATCGATACTCCGGGCCACATCGATTTCAACATCGAGGTGAATCGCTCGCTGCGCGTGCTCGACGGCGCCGTGGTGGTGTTCGACGGCGTGGCTGGCGTGGAGCCGCAGACGGAGACCAACTGGCGCCTGGCGGACCGCTATCGCGTGCCGCGCCTCGCCTTCGTCAACAAGCTGGATCGCACCGGCGCGGATTTCCTGCGCGTGGTCGGCATGATCGAGGACCGCCTCGGCGTGGTGCCGCTCGTACTGCAGTTGCCGATCGGCAGCGAAGGCGATTTCACCGGCGTGATCGATCTCGTCACCATGCAGGCCCTGCTATGGCAGGGCGGCGCGGGCACGACCGGATACGTGACGCGGGCCGTGCCGGCCGCGCAGGGGGAGCAGGCGGCCGTATGGCGCGAACGCTTGCTGGAAACCCTGGCCGAGCATGACGATGCCTTGCTCGAGGATTATCTCGCTGGCCGCGTGCCGGCCGGGGACGCGTTGCGCGCGGCCATCCGGCGCGCGACGATCTCTGGCGCCGTGGTGCCGGTGCTGGCGGGATCGGCCTTCAAGAACAAGGGCGTGGAGCCGCTGCTAGACGCGGTCACGGCCTACTTGCCGGCGCCCGGCGAGGTGGAGCGCCACGAAGTCAGCGCGGATGCGGACCAGCCGCTGGTGGCGCTTGCCTTCAAGGTGGTGCACGACTCGCATGGCACGCTGACCTTCGTTCGCCTGTATCGCGGCAGGCTTGCCGCCGGGGACACCGTGCTCAACGCCGGCAGCGGCAAGCGCGAACGCGTGGCCCGGCTGTACGAGATGCACGCCGACCGCAAGCAGGAGCGCGATGTTGCCGTGGCGGGCGATATCGTGGCGATCGTCGGCCTCAAGGCCACCATCACCGGCGATACGCTGACCGATCCGGCGCATCCCGTGGTGCTGGAGAGCATCGAGTCGCCCGAACCGGTGATCGACGTGGCCATCGAGCCGAAATCGCAAGCGGACCAAGCCGGCTTGTCACGCGGCTTGCAGGTGCTGGTGCAGGAAGACCCGAGCCTGCGGCTGCGGCAGGACCCGGAGAGCGGCCAGACGCTGCTGTCCGGCATGGGCGAACTGCAACTGGAGGTCACGCTGGAAAAACTGCGCACGCGGTTCAACGTCGAGGTGACGGTAGGCCGCCCGCAAGTGGCTTATCGCGAAACGCTGACACGCGCTGCCGATGCCCGCTATCTGCATCGCAAGCAAAGCGGCGGGCCGGGCCAGTTCGCGGAAGTGCAACTGCGTTTCGAGCCGCTGGCGCGCGGAGAGGGCCTGCAGTTCGAGAGCCGCATCACCGGCGGCGCGGTACCGCGCGAGTTCGTGCCGGCGGTGGAAGCCGGCATCCGCCGCGTGGCAGCGCAAGGCGTGCTCGCGGGCTACCCGGTGGTCGATTTCAAGGCCACCTTGCTGGACGGCAGCTACCACGAGCGCGATTCCTCGGCGCTGGCCTTCGAGGCCGCCGCGGCGGCGGCGTTTCGCGAGGCCGCGCGCGATGCGCGGCCCGCGGTGCTGGAGCCGGTGATGGCCGTGGAGGTGGTGACGCCCGCGGATCATGTGGGCGACGTGATCGGCGACATGCAGCGGCGCCGGGGCCTGGTGCGGGGGCAGTCGCAGCGCGGCGGCGATGGCGGCGGCAATACGGTGGTGGTTGAAGCGCATGTGCCGTTGGCCGGCATGTTCGGCTATATCGGCAGCTTGCGCGCGCTGACCTCAGGGCGCGCAAGCTTTGCGATGCAATTCGATCACTATGCGGTGGCGCCAGCGCGGGCGGTGGCTGAGGTCCCCAACTGACGGCAGGCGTTGAATGGGCGGGCACCGGCTTGGTGTCCGCCCTTTTTTGTTCAGCGCCGGCTCGTGGGGCTGGTGATGCCCGCTCAGACGTCGACGATCACCAGCGTCCCGTGGCTGCCCGGCAGCACGGCATGCGCGATGCCGGCCAGGGCGAGGTACATCTCTCCCGGCCGGACAACGACGGTTTCGTCCTCCGTTTGCAAAATGAGCTGTCCGCTCACGACAAACAGGCCTTCGTTGTAGTCGTGCATCTCGGCTTCATACGCCTGCTCATCCATCCTGAGGACTTTGATGCGGGCAGGCCCGACCTGCCCCACGACGACGGACTTCCAGGCGGTCGGCAGACCAGCGGCAAGGGCGTCAAACCGAATCAGCGGCACAAGCGTGTCTCCAGGTGCAGCGGGCTTAGCCGCGCTTGGGGATATCCAGCCCCCTGGCCACCGCGGGACGCGCAAGGAAGGCATCGAGCGCGCGTGTGACGTGGGGGAAATCCTTGATGCCAACCAGCTCGCCGGCTTCGTAGAAGCCGATCAGGTTGCGCACCCAGGGGAAGGTGGCGATATCGGCGATGGTGTAGGCATCGCCCATGATCCAGGTCCGGTCCGCGAGGCGGCCATCCAGCACCGCAAGCAGGCGCTTCGCCTCCGCGACATAGCGGTCGCGCGGGCGCTTGTCCTCGTACTCCTTGCCCGCGAACTTGTTGAAGAACCCAACCTGCCCGAACATCGGCCCGATGCCGCCCATCTGGAACATGAGCCACTGGATGGTCTCGTAGCGGCCGGCTGCATCCTGCGGGATGAACTGGCCGCTCTTGTCGGCCAGGTAGATCAGGATCGCGCCGGACTCGAACAGGGCAAGGGGCTTGTCGCCAGGGCCGTTGGGATCCAGGAGCGCGGGAATCTTGTTGTTCGGGCTGATTGACAGGAATTCCGGCGTGTACTGGTCATTGGCGTCGAAGCGCACCAGGTGCGGCTCGTAGGGCAGCCCGGTCTCCTCCAGCATGATCGAGATCTTGACGCCGTTCGGCGTGGGCAGCGAATAGAGCTGGATCCGCTCGGGACGCAGGGCGGGCCATTTGTTGGTGACGAGGAACGCGGAAAGATTGCTCATGGAGATCCGTTCTGGCTGGGGTGGGCTGGTTTGGCTGATGCGGTGGGGACAATCGATTGGCTCGAGCCGTGACGGCCCGGTGCCGCTGATCATCATCGCGCGGGCAGGACGAAAGATTGCCGGCGCGACGCCTGTTCGCGCAGGCGCAGGGTCACTTCGGCTTGTCGCCGTTGTCCGGCGACGTGATGCCGGCGGCCACGAGGCAATCGCGCAGGTGCTTGATTTCCTGCTTGGCGCACACATTGCCGTGATGCGGGTGGTGCAGGTAAAACTCGTACTGGTTGAGCACAACCCGGAAACGCGCGCCCTGGATCGGTTCCACGCTCGCCCCGAGTTGCTGCAGCAGGGACTCGACTTCGCGCCAATGAATATTGTTGCTCAGCGGGTGGCTGAAGATGGACTGCAGGAGGCTGCGTGATTTGTGGCTCATGGCGCGGGTCAGGCATCGTCGGCGGCAATAGCCGTAGCATACAAGAGAGGGTGCGTTGCTGCTTGCATGTGCGTTGCGCAAGGTTTGCGCGCGGCGCCATTCAATCCTTGCCCATCGCCAGGTAGGCGCGCGGCGTGGTGCCCGTGTAGCGCCGGAACAAGGCGATAAAGCTGCTGACGCTCGTGTAGCCCAGCCCGAGCGCCACGGCGGTGACGCTCTCACCGGCAACCAGCCGCTCCATGGCCGCGAGCATGCGCAATTGCTGGCGCCATTGCGCCAGGCTCCAGCCGGTGTCGGCCTGGAAGTGGCGCGTCAGCGTGCGGCGGGCCATGCCGATGCGCGCCGCCCAGCCATCCAGCCCGGTGTTGTCGTCGGGGTTTGCCAGCAAGGCCGTGGCCATGCGCAGCAGGCGCGGCTCCTGCGGCATGGGCAGGAACAGCGTTTGCGCTGGCTGGCGGGTGAAGTCATCGGCAAACACCGCGAGGTAATGCTCGCGCACCGGCCCGGCTGGCGGGCCGGCCTGCACCAGCGTGTCGAGCAAGGCCGCCAGAAGCGGCGACAACCGCACCACCTTGAGCGCCGCAGGCATCGCGGCACGGCTCCAGGCCTCGTCGAAGTACAGGCTCATGCCGGTCATGGCCCCGTGAATGCTCGCGCCGTGCGATTCGTACGGCGGCACCCAGCCGATGCAGCCGGTCGGCATCAGCCAGCGGCCGCCGCCGGCTTCGATCACGACCACGCCGGATTTCACCGTAAACAACTGCCCCTGCGCATGCTGATGCGGCACTTGCTCGCGCGAGGCGCCGTGCGCGAGCTCGCGGATTTCCCGTAGCGACATCGCTTTGGCCCGTTTCGAACATAAGTTGGCATTCTATCGTTAGTTCGCATTGCGGCAAGTGCCTAGACTGGCTGCACCAACCACCCCAGGAGCGATCCATCATGAACGCCGATGTCAAAACGCCAACCCTCCCCGAACGCCTTGGCCAAGCGGTGCCCGGCGTGCTCGATAGGCTGACCGCCCTGCTCGCCGGGCAGGGCCGGTGGCTGCGTGCCGGGCAACCGCTGAGCGCGCCGGCCGATTTCGACGCGTTGCGCGTGGCGTTCGATCACCACAGCGGCACTGTGGGTTCGGTGCTGAAAAAAGCCCTGCTGGAGCGCTGGCCGGAGATCCCGTTCTCCGACAAGGAGCTGGAGAGCGGCGCGCAACAGGCGCCGGAATTTGCCGACGCCTACTGGGTCTGCGATCCCATCGACGGGGCCTTGCACTACCTGAGCGGCTTGCCGGGCTGGACCATCGCACTATGCCTGGTGGTGCGGGGCGATCCGGTCCTCTCGCTGGTGCACGATCCGGCCACCGGCCGCACTTATCGCGCGGTGGCAGGGCAGGGCGCCGACTGCGATGGCCAGCCGTTGCGGGCCAACGCGCGCGCGGCGCTGACAACAGCGTTGATTGCCACGGCGCATCCGAACTGGCCGGGGCAGGTGCGCGGCGACACCGCGGATTTCCTTGAGCGCTTTGGCCGGATATTGCCGCAGGTGTTCGGCCAGCGTGTGCATGGGCCTACGTCCTTGTTGCTGGCACTGGTGGCGCGCGGCGCGCTCGACGGCTACTGGGAGTGCGGACAGGACTATTACGACTGGTTGCCCGGTGTCCTGCTGGTGAGGGAGGCGGGCGGCACGGTGACGGCGCTCGATGGCAAGCCACTGACCTGGGGTTGCCAGGGGATCGTGGCGGCCGGGGCGGCCATGCATGGCGTGCTGAGCGCGGCGCTGTCGGGAGAGTGCGCATGAAGCCGGGAGCCTTGCCGCCCGATGGGGGTGTCTGATGTTTTTGCTGCCCCCTCGGGCGGTAGACACGGTTACACCGGCGTCTCTGATCTGGCGGCCGCGCTATGACTACTACCGCGTGGGCGTGGCCCTCATTGCGGTGCCTGCCCAGCTTGCGCTGCATCGCGATAGCGTTCGCGCAGCGCTCGCCGGTTCATCTTGCCCACGGCGGTCTTGGGCAGTTCGCTGGCGAACAGTACGCGGCGCGGCTTCTTGTATGCGGCAAACTGCGCCGCGACGTGCTGGACCAGTTCCGCTGCCAGCGCATCGCTTGCCGCTTGCCCGGCGTGCAACACGACCACGGCGGTGACGGCCTCCACCCACTTTTCGTCGGGCAGGCCGATCACGGCGCATTCGTGTACCGCGGGGTGTGTCAGCAGCGCGTTCTCGACTTCGCCGGGGTACACGTTGTAGCCGCCGCTGACGATCATGTCGGAGGTGCGGTCCTTCAGGTGCAGGAAGCCGTCGGCGTCGAATACGCCGATGTCACGCGTGCGTACCCAGCCGCCGGGCAGGAAGGTCTGCGCGGTGAGTTCGGGGGCGTTGTGATAGCCGGCCACGCCAAACGGCGCGCGGATCGCGATTTCGCCGGGCTGGCCGGGCGGCACGTCGCGGCCGGCTTCGTCCAGCAGGCGCATTTCCACTTCCAGTGCCACCTGGCCGCAGGCGCCGAGCCGTTCGCCGTGATGGTCCTCCGGGCGCAGGACGGCGAGGCACAGCGGCGCTTCGGTCTGGCCATAGTACTGCCAGAAGCGGTGCTGGCCCCAGATCGCCATGGCGCGCTCGATCACCGTGCGCGGCATGGGCGAGGCGCCGTAGATGACGTAGCGCAGCGCGTCGGCCTTGCAGGCAGCCATGGCCGGCAGGCTCACCAGCATCTGCAGCATGGTCGGCACCAGGTTGATGGCGGTCACGCGTTCGCGCTCGATGGCAGCGAGGAAGCTCGCGGGCTCGAAGCCCGGGAGGATGACGGTCTTGCCGCCGCGCAGCCAGAACGGCAGCACGAACACGCCACTGGCATGGATCAGCGAAGCGGCATGCAGCATCACGTCGTCGGGCGTGGCGGGCAGCAGGTTGAGCAGTACGTTGCGGCAGATCGCCGCGTAGGACGCTTGCGTATGCCGGGCGGCCTTGAGCGTGCCTGTGGTGCCGGAGGTAAACAAGGTCAGGATGACGTCGTCTTCGGCGACCTGCACCTGAGGATCGGTGGCGGGCTGCGACTGTGCCGCCGCGAGCAGGTCGGCGCCGCCTTCCAGGCTTGTGCCCAGGCCAAGACAGGCAAGTTCCGGCAACGCCTCGTGCAGCGCTTGCGCGCGCTCGGCGAGATCGGGGCCGAACACCAGCATCCGGCAGCCGGTGTCTTGCAGCATGCGCTGGTGCTCGGCCAGCGCCAGGCGCGCGTTCAGCGGCACGCGGTTGAGCGCGGCCTTGACGCAGGCGAAGTCCAGCGGGACGCTGTGCAGGCCGTTGTTGAGCAGCAGCGCGACGCGCTCGCCGGGGGCGGCGCCAGCCGCCTGCAGCGCGTGGGCAAGGCGCGCGCTGAGTGCGTCGACTTCGGCAAACGTCAGGCTTTGCCCGCCGAAGGCGATGGCGGTGCGGGGGCCGTGCTGGGCCGCGCCGCGGCGGATCAATTCAAGCGTGGTCGGGGCCATCTGGCTGTCTCCTCTTTGTTTTTGTACGCAGGTTTGCTCACGCAGAAACGGGTACGCTTTGGTTGTCCGGGCTGCGTTTTTCCCGGATTCGCGCGTGTATTGGTGTGTGTGTCAGCCGGAGAAATTGCCGTGCCGCCCGGCGCCGCCGCAAGACGGGCGGCGCCCTCGGATGCCTTCCTCGAAGACGATCGGCGCGCCATTGGCGCCTTCGGCGCGCAGGGCGTCGGGCAGCGGCAGGTCCCATTGCCCGTAGGCGGAGGCACGGTCCGTCAGCATGCAGCGCTGGGGAAAGGCCGCCAGTTCGTGCGCCAGCGCTTCGGCGGCGGCGCGGGCTTCGCCCGGCTCGACCAGGCGGTTGGCCAGTCCCATGGCCAGCGCTTCCTCGGCGGGCACGGCGCGGCCGGTGAGGATCATGTCGAGCGCGCGGCCCATGCCGACAATCCGCGGCAGACGTACGGTGCCGCCGTCGATCAGCGGCACGCCCCAGCGCCGGCAGAACACGCCGAAGACGGCGCCGCGCTCGGCCACACGCAGGTCTGCCAGCAGCGCCAGTTCCAGCCCGCCCGCCACCGCATAGCCGCTGACCGCCGCGATCAGCGGCTTGGACAGGGCCATGCGGCTCGGGCCCATCGGCCCCGCGCCGCCGCCTTGCGGATCGAGTTCGTGGCGCCGTGCGGGGTCGCCCACCGCCGACAGGTCGGCGCCGCCGCAAAAATGGCCGCCCGCGCCCCACAGCACCGCCACGCTCAGCGCCGGGTCGGATTCGAAATGCGCGAAGGCGGCGCGCAGCGCCAGCGCCATGGGGCCGTCCACGGCGTTGCGCTTGTCGGCGCGGTCCAGAATGATGGTGAAGACCGCGCCGTCGGTTTCGGTCCTGACATAGGGGTTGGGCTTACTATCCATGCTCGCGTCCTCGGTGCCTGGGATTGCTAACGTGTTTATCTGGTGGAGGAGGTGGTGGTGGGGTCTTGGCCAAGTGTTTCTCCAAACTCCCAAATATTTCATCAAATGATATATATTTGACACTGAAAGAAATATTTGTGGTTTACCCTTCGCCGTTCACGCCGCCGGCACTGCACTTATTGCGGCCTTTATTGCCCCCCGCTGCTGCTCATGCATGAAATAGAGATCCGCGATCCCTCTGCCACCGACCTGGTGCTGGACCTGCTCTTCGGCCACCCGGAGCGCACCCTGCCGGTGCAGGCGCTGGCGCGCGGTGCCGAGGTGATGGGCATCGGCACGCCCAGCGTGCGTGTGGCGCTGACGCGCCTGCAGCGCCAGGGCCGCATCGTCAAGACGGAGCGCGGCTGCTACGCGGTGCTGCCGGAGGGCAATCCGGTCTACGACGAGGTCGAGCACTGGTTTGAAAAGGAAAGCCGGCTGGAACACTGGGCCGGCGACTGGCTGGTGGTGCAGGACGCCGCGGTCGCGCGCAGCCGAGAAGACCGCGTGGCGGCATCATGCGCGCGCGCTGGCGCTGTGCGGCTTTCGCACACTGGCGGCCGGCATCAATGTGTGCGCCCCGACAATCTCGCCGGCGGCGCCGCCGCAATGCGCACGGCGCTGTCCCGGCTGGGCATGGCCGGTGCCAGCCTGCTCTTTGTCGGCCGCGAGTTCGATGCCGATGCCCAAGCGCGCATGGCACAGCTGTGGGACGTGCCGGCGCTGCAATTGGCCTACCGCCGCGCGCTGGCGCAGCTGGAGCGCAGTCGGGCCAAGCTCGCGCGCATGGCGCCCGACGCCGCCGCGCGCGAGACCATGCTGGTGGGCCGTGCCATCATCCGCGCCATCGTGCGCGATCCGCTGCTGCCAGAGGCCATCATGGACCCCGCGCCGCGCCGCGCCCTGATCGAGGCCACGCGTGCCTACCAGCTCCAGGCCCGCGGCCTGTGGGTGGAACTGCTGGTTGGCTAGCGCGCGAAGCCGGAACACCTCCGGCGCCGCACCGGGCGGCGCAAGCGTCCCATGCCTCGCCAAGCGGCAGCGACTCAACTAAACTGGCCGGAACTTATGCGGCGCACCGCGGCACTCAGTAAAGTGACGCGCGCTGGTGTTCCCGGAACCCCGCAGGCCCCGCCGGGCTCTTGCGCCGCACCCACGTTGGCCAAGACAAGGAGCACAGGGTGAGCATGCCCGATTTCGACATGGTGTTGTTCGGCGGCACCGGGGACCTGGCGCGGCGCAAGCTGCTGCCGGCGCTGTTCGATGCGCACTGCGCGGGCCTGCTGCATCCCAACGCCCGTATTCTTGCCACCGGCAGCCATCCCCTCTCCACCGAAGACTACGCCGGCTCGCTGGAGCGGAGCGTGCGGCCGAGCCTCGAGCATGCCCCGCCCGAAGCCTGGGCCACCTTCCTTGCGCGCATCAGCTACGTGCAGGCAGACGCCCGCGTGCCCGAACACTTCGACGCGCTGGCGGCCAAGGTGCTGCAGCGCTCGCCCGAGGTGGTGGTGTGCTATCTCGCCACCGGGCCGCATATCTTTGTCCCCATCTGCGAGCAGCTCGCGCGCACGGGGCTCAATCATCCCAATGTCCGCATCGTCCTGGAGAAACCGCTCGGGCACGACCTGCATTCCTCCGACGCCATCAATTCGGCCGTGGCGCGGTACTTCGCCGAAGACCAGATCTACCGGATTGACCACTATCTGGGCAAGGAGTCGGTGCAGAACCTGATGGCGATCCGCTTCGGCAACGCGCTGTTCGAGCCGCTGTGGCGCCGAGAATGGGTGCAGGATGTGCAGATCACCATCGCCGAGGAGCTTGGCGTGGAGACGCGCGGCGAGTTCTACGACGATACCGGCGCGCTGCGCGACATGGTGCAGAACCACCTGCTGCAACTGCTGTGCATGGTGGCGATGGAGCCGCCCACCAGCCTGTCCGAGGACGCGATCCGCGACGAGAAGATCAAGATTCTCAAGGCGCTCAAGCCCATCACGCCGCAGGACGTGGCCGAGAAGACCGTGCGCGGCCAGTACCGCGCCGGCGCCGTCGGCGGCAAGCCGGTGGTGGGCTACCTGGACGAGAAGGGCATCGCGCCCGACAGCCATACCGAGACCTTTGTCGCCATCAAGGCCGAGATCGCCAACTGGCGCTGGTCCGGCGTGCCGTTCTACCTGCGCACCGGCAAGCGCATGCAGTCGCGCGTGGCGGAGATTGTCATCCACTTCCGCGATGTCCCGCATGCCATCTTCCCGCGCCCGCTGACCTTGTCGCCACAGAACCGGCTGGTGATCCGGCTGCAGCCCGAGGAGAGCATCCGCCTGTATTTCCTGGTCAAGCAGCCCGGCGACACGGTGGCGCTCACGGGGACCTCGCTCGACCTGGACTTCGCCAACTCCTTCAAGGTGCGCCGCGCGGGTGCCTACGAGCGCCTGCTGCTCGATGTCATCCGCGGCCGCCTCGGATTGTTCGTGCGGCGCGACGAGCAGGCACAGGCCTGGCGCTGGGTCGAGCCTATCATCGATACATGGGCGGGCAGCACCGTGCCGCCCAAGGCGTATACCGCCGGCACATGGGGTCCGGCTTCCTCGTCCGCGCTGATGTCGCGCGACGGCTCGCTCTGGCACGAAGAGGTGTAGGCCAGCATCCATTGATCCATTGATCCATTGATCCATTTATCCATTGATCATCATTCGAACAGGAGACCCAGCCCATGCGACGCTACGAACATACCTCCGAGGCGGACCTGGCCGAAGCGATGGCGATCTCGGTAGCGCACGCGCTGGAGGTCGCCATTGGCGTGAACGGCTGGGCGGTGCTGGCGGTGTCCGGCGGCCGCTCGCCGGTGGCGATGTTCGAGCGCCTGCGCCATCGCACCATCCGCTGGGACGCGGTCACCATCACGCTGGTCGACGAGCGCGCGGTGCCGCCGGACCATGACGACAGCAACGGCGCGCTGGTGCGCCGCCACCTGCTGCGCGAGGCGGCAGGCAAGGCCGCCTTCGTGCCGCTGGTGGCCGATGCCGCCGAAGCGGCCGACCCGGCCCGCGCGGTGGCGCGGCTCAACGCGGCCTGGCGCCAGCCCGACGTGATCGTGCTGGGCATGGGCGAGGATGGCCACACCGCCTCGCTGTTTCCCGAGGCGCCCGAGTTGCAGCAGGCGCTTGCCGAGCCGCAGCCGGGCTACCTGGTCGCGCATCCGCGCGAGGCGCCGCATGCGCGCGTCACGCTGAACCTGGCGGCGCTGCTGGCGGCCGAGCGCGTTTTCCTGTCGTTCGCGGGGCCGGTCAAGACGGCGGTGTTCGCGCGCGCGTGCAAGGGGCCAACCCCGGCGTTGCCCATCAGCCTGGTGCTGAGCCGTCACCGGCACGGCACCGACGTCTTCTCGGCCTGACGCCATGCAAAATTTCCCGCGCCTGCTGGGCGATGTCGGCGGCACCAACGTGCGCTTCGCGCTGGAGACCGCGCCCCAGCACATCGGCCCGGTGACCGCGCTCAAGGTGGCCGACTTCCCCTCGCTGGAGGCCGCCATGCAGCATTACCTCGGCGGCTTGCCGGCCGGCAGCGCCAGGCCGCGCCACGCGGCCGTCGGCCTGGCCAACCCGGTGACCGGAGACCGCGTCAAGCTGACCAATCACGCCTGGGCGTTTTCCATCGCGCAGGTGCAGCGCTCGCTCGGCCTGGACCTGCTGCTGGCCATCAACGATTTCACCGCGCTGGCACTGGGTTTGCCCCATCTCGGCGCGCAGGACCTGACGCCGCTGCGCCAGGGCACGGCCGTGGCCGGCGCGCCGCTCGCGCTGGTCGGGCCGGGTACCGGCCTGGGCGTGTCCGGGCTGGTGCCCGCGCGCTCCGGGCCAGCCGTGGCGCTGGCGGGCGAGGGCGGCCATATCGAACTGATGCCGGAAACCGAGGACGAGTGGACCGCGTGGCGCGCGGCCCGCCAGGCCTTCGGCCGTGTCTCCGCCGAGCGTCTTTTGTCGGGCATGGGGCTGTCGTTGACGCATGCCGCGCTGCACGCAGAAACGGGTACGCCCCTGGTGCGCCAGCTCCAGCCGGCCGAGGTCACCGAGGGCGCGATCCAGCGGCACGACCCGCTCTGCCAGCGCGCGCTTGCCGTGTTTTGCGGCTTGCTGGGTTCCGTGGCGGCCGACATTGCGCTGGTACTGGGCGCGCGTGGCGGCGTCTACCTGGGTGGTGGCATCGTGCCGCGCTTCGTGCCCGCGCTGCGCGACTCCGCATTCAACGCGCGCTTTACCGCCAAGGGGCGGCTGAGCGCGTACCTGGAAAGCCTGCCGGTCTACGTGATCAACGCGGCGTACCCGGCGCTGCCCGGACTGGCGCAGGCGCTGGAGGAAGCGATCACGCATGGCGTCGATGGCGATGGCGCCGGCCGGGCCAATCCGGCCAACCAACCTAAACCTGCCTGATCCGGACCTGACGATGCGAGTGTTGCTGGTGGAAGACGACGCCATGATCGGCGATAGCGTGAGGCTGGCGCTGCGCCAGGAAGGCTTCGCGGTGGACTGGGTGCAGGACGGCGAGGCCGGCCTTGCCGCGGCCACCCAGTCGGGCGGCCCGGATGGCGAGGCTTGCTACGCGCTGATCCTGCTCGACCTGGGCCTGCCGCGCCGCTCCGGGCTGGAGGTACTGGCCGCGCTGCGCGCGCGCGGCGTGAATACGCCGGTGCTGATCCTGACCGCGCGCGATGCCGTGGCCGATCGCGTGGCGGGGCTGAACACCGGCGCCGACGATTACCTCGTCAAGCCCTTCGACCTGCAGGAACTGGCCGCGCGCATGCACGCCCTGGTGCGCCGCGCCGAAGGCCGGGCGGAGCCGCTGTTGCGCTACGGCGGCATCGTGATCAATCCCGTGACCCGCGAGGCCACCCTTGACGGCGAGCCGGTGCGCCTGTCGGCGCGCGAATTCGGCTTGCTCTCGGCGCTCCTGGCGCGGCCCGGCAAGGTGTGGTCGGTGGCGCAGCTGGAGGAGCGCTTGTACGGCTGGGGCGATGAAGTCGGCAGCAACACGGTGGAGGTCTACATCCACGCGCTGCGCAAGAAATTCGGCGCGGCGCTGATCCGCAATATCCGCGGCGTGGGCTATGTGGTGCCCAAGCTCGAAGCCGGGAGCGCGGGCTGATGCGATCCATCCAGAGAACCCTGCTGTGGTGGCTCGCCCTGGGCCTGCTGGCTGGCATCGCCATTGCCACCGCGTTGATCTACGGGCAGGCCCGGCAGGAAGCCAACGCACTGTTCGACTACCAGATGAAGCAGGTGGCCGCCGCGCTGCCCAGCCAGTTTGCCGATCCGGTGATGCCGCCGTTCGTGCCGCAGCAATCGCCCGGGGCGCCGGGCTCGCCTAGCGACAGCCTGTTCCATGCCGACGAAGACGTGGTGATCCACATCTGGGACGGTTCGGGCCGCAGCCTGTATCTGTCGCACGCGCACCCCGCGTTGCCGCCGCGCGCCGAGCTGGGATTCTCCAATGTCAAGACCGCGCAGGGCGAATGGCGGATCTACAGCGTGCAGCTCGGGCTCGGCGTGGTGCAGATTGCCCAGCCCATGTCGGCGCGCAGCGAGGTGGCCGCGCGCATGGCGCTGCGTACCGTGGCGCCCTTGTTGTTGTTGCTGCCGCTGATCGGCTGGCTGGTGTGGGTGGCCGTGGGACGCGGCCTGCGGCCCTTGCGCGAGATTGCCGCCGGGGTGCGCCAGCGTGACGCCAATGCGCTGGCTCCGCTGGCGCTCAGCCGCATGCCGGACGAGATCGCGCCGTTGACCGAGGCGCTCAACCAGCTGCTGGCGCGGTTGTCGCACGCCATCGATACCCAGCGCGCCTTCGTGGCTGACGCCGCGCACGCGCTGCGCACGCCGCTGGCCGCGCTGCAGTTGCAGGCACAGCTGGTGGAGCGCGCCGATACGGCCGACGAGCGGCAGGAGGCCGTGGGCAAGCTGCGCCAGGGGCTGGAGCGGCTCACGCACATGGTGGCCCAGCTGCTCACGCTGGCGCGCCAGGAGCCCGGCGCGGTGGTACCCCCGCATGAGCCGGTGGAGCTGCGCGCGCTGGCGCAAAACGTGGTGGCGGAGATGACCCAGGCCGCGCTCGATCGCCACATCGACCTGGGGCTGGATGCCGGGACCGGCCCCGTCATGGTGCGTGGCGACGTGGATGCGCTGCGCATCCTGTTGACCAACCTGGTCGACAACGCGCTGCGCTATGTGCCGGCCGGCGGCAAGGTCGATGTGCAGGTTGGCCGGGGACGGGCCCTGGCAGGCGGAAGAGAATCGGGTACGGAAAGCGTGGAACTGATCGTGCAGGACGACGGCCCGGGGATTCCCGCGGCCGAGCGCGCGCGCGTGTTCGACCGTTTCTACCGGGTGCCGGAAGCCCCCACCGGCGGCAGCGGGCTGGGCTTGGCCATCGTGGCGGAGATCGCCCAATCGCACGGCGCGCGTGTCTTGCTGGAGGACGCGGCGCCCGGGCTGCGCGTGCGGGTGGCGTTTCCCGCCGCGTGAACGCGCGGCGGCGCCGCGCCTCAGCCTGCCGGCGTGACTACCGGCGTAAGCACTGGCTCGCCGGCAAAATGCAGGCGGCTGTTTTCCTGGAACTGCCGCACCGAAGCGTCGATGGCTTCCGGCGACCAGGCTGCCATGTGCGGGGTCAGGACCACATTGGGGCAGTCGAACAGCTCGGCGGGCGGCTCGGGCTCGGTCTCGTACACATCCAGTCCGGCGCCGCCAAGCTTGCCGGCGCGCAGGGCATCCGCCAGCGCCGCGGTGTCGAGCACGCTGCCGCGCGCGATATTGACCACGAAGCCGCCCGCGCCTAGCTGGGCCAGCACCTTGGCGTCGACCAGGTGGCGGGTGCCCGCGCCGCCGGGCGTGGCAATCACCAGGTAATCGGCCCACTCGGCCAGCGCGCCGAGACTGTCGAAGTAACGGTACGGTGCGTCATCGCGTGGCGTGCGGTTGTGATAGCCGACTTCCAGGTCGAACCCCAGGCCGCGCTGCGCGATGCGCCGGCCGATGGTGCCCAAGCCGAGAATCCCCATGCGCTTGCCCGACAGATTGGGCCGCAGCGGCAGCGCGGTGCGCCACTTGCCGGCGCGCGTGGCCTGGTCCAGCAGCGGGATGCCGCGCACGGTGGCCAGTAGCAGCGCCATGGCGTGGTCCGCCACGCAACTGTCGTTGGTGCCGGCGCCGTTGGCCACGATGATGCCGCGCGCGCGGGCATGGGCCACGGCGATATTCTCGTACCCCGCGCCCAGCGCGCACACCAGTTCGAGCAAGGGCATGGCGTCGATCTCGGCGGCGCTGAGGCCGACCGAGCCGATCGTCAGCACTGCGCGCACGCGTGCGCCGGCGTGCCGGACCTGCGCGGCACGCCCCGCGCTGTCAGGCGCGTAAAGCACCTCGTATTGCTCGGCAATCCAGGACAGATGTTGGGCGCTGACGTGGCTGAGGACGAGCAGGAGCGGCTTCATGATGGGCAGGTTGTCTTGGCGCTGTCGGCGACGGCTGGGAGGAGAGCGAGCGGTCCCGGGACGGGGCCCGAGTTGCACCGCAGCATTGTAGCGGCGGCGTGCCGGGCTTGCTGGCGGGCTCCGTCGATTATCAAACGCCTGCCAAGAGTGCATGCGTTGGATCGCTACGCAGAAACGGGTACGCTTTGCCGTTCGGGCAGTGGCTTGCGTCCGCGCGCCAAGCCTTGAAGCGGAGCAGGAATACCGTTCTAATGCAGCGGATGCGACTTATCGATTCCGTGAACATGAAACCTGCCTTGCTGTCCGTCCTGCTGCTAGCCACCGCGTTGGCGATCCCCATGGCCCCCGCGGCAGCGGCGCCGCCGCCCGCCGCCACGCAAGCCGAGGTCACCCATCTCTTTGCCTATCTGGCGGGGTCGAATTGCCAGTTCAACCGCAACGGCAGCTGGTATTCCGCGCCAGATGCGGCTGCCCACCTGAAAAAGAAGTACGACTACCTTGCCGACAAGGGTGCCATCGGCACCAGCGAGAGCTTTATCGAACTCGGCGCGAGCAAGAGCAGCGTCAGCGGCAAGCCTTACCTGGTCAAGTGCGGCCAGGCCCAGCCGGAGCAGAGCGCGCCGTGGCTAGGCGCCGAGCTGGCGCGCTATCGGCAGAAGGGCGCCGGCAAGTAGGCGCGGCGCGCTTCCTCGCCTTCTTGCAGGTGGGTTTGACGGCACGCAGAAACGGGTACGCTTTTGTTTTTTGGCAACGCAGGCTGGCCCGTGCACACTGTCAGGCGGCCACCCATGCGCAACCCTGGCGGTCTGCAGCGCACGCGCGGCGCTGGGCTGGATCGCCTGGATCTGCTGGCTGCCGGTGAGCGTGACGGCGCCCGCCAGCATGCGCTTTATCGATGCCCTGATGGTGCTGGTGATGCTGGTCTTCACCTGCGGTGCGGCCGTTACGGTCTGCGCCGTGTGCGAGATGGGCCAGCGCTGAGCGCCCGCGCGGACCTCATACTTCCCTGGTCATCCCCTGCAGGTCGATCCAGGCATCGAACTGGGCTGCCGTGACATGTCCCGAGGCCAGTGCCGCCTCGCGCAGCGACAGGTTGCGCTCGAGCGCCAGCTTGGCGATTGCGGCGGCGCGGTCGTAGCCGATGTGCGGGTTGAGCGCCGTCACGGGCATCAGCGAGCGCGCCAGCATCTCGGCGATGCGTTCGCGATCCGCCTGCAACCCTTCGACCAGGCGTTCGGCAAAGCTCACCGCAGCATCGGCAAGCAGCGTGACCGATTGCAGCAGGCTGTAGATGATCACGGGCTTGTAGGCGTTGAGCTCGAGCGTGCCGAGGCCATTGGCCAGCGTGACGGTGGTGTGGTTGCCGATCACCCGGCAGCACACCATGGCAAGCGCCTCGGCCTGGGTGGGATTGACCTTGCCCGGCATGATCGAGGAGCCGGGTTCGTTGGCCGGCAGGATCAGTTCGGCGAAACCTGCGCGCGGGCCGGAGCCGAGCAGCATGAAATCGCGCGCTATTTTCAGGAAGGACGATGCCGTGGTGTTGAGCGCGCCCGACAGGTCGGCTAGCGCGTCGTGCGAGGCTTGCAGCGCGTAGCGGTTCGGCGCTGGCTCGAACGGCAGGCCCGTGTAGTCCGACAGCGCGCGCGCGAAGGCCGCGGCAAAGCCGTGGGGCGCATTCAGCCCGGTGCCCACCGCGGTGCCGCCCTGGGGTACCGGCATGGCGCGCAGCATGGCCTGGAGCAAGCGCGATTGGGCATCGCCGACCTGGGCTTCGTAGCCGGAGAACTCCTGCCCCAGCGTCAGCGGCACGGCGTCCTGCAGGTGCGTGCGGCCCACCTTTACGATGTCGGCGAACGCGTCTACCTTGCGCCCTAACGCCTGCTGCAAGGTCTCCAGCGCGGGCAGCAGCTGCAACTGGATCGCCCGGTTGGCGGCGATATGCATCGCGGTGGGGAAGCTGTCGTTGGAAGACTGGCTGGCGTTCACGTGATCGTTGGGATGCACCGGTTGCTTCGTGCCCGGCTCGCCGCCGAGCAACTGGTTCGCACGGTTGGCGATGACCTCGTTCAGGTTCATGTTGGTTTGCGTGCCGGAGCCGGTCTGCCAGACCGAGAGCGGGAACTCCCCGGGCCACTTGCCGGCGATGATCTCCTGCGCCGCGGCCTCGATGGCATGCGCCGGCTCCGGCTTGAGCACGCGCAGTTCGCGGTTGGCACGGGCGGCGCAGAGCTTGAGAATGGCGAAGGCCTCAATCAGCGCGGGCGGCATCGTCTCGCTGCCGATGCGGAAATTCTGGCGCGAACGCTCGGTCTGCGCGCCCCACAGGTGCCGGGCAGGCACCGGCACGTCGCCAAGGCTGTCTGTCTCGATCCGGGTGGCGTCCTGCTTGCGCTCGGGCATGGCATTCTCCTGTTCGGTCGAAGGCGGCTTGGAAACGGATCCCGGGCTTTAGAATACGCCCCCGGTGGTCACGGCGTCATCCGTGCCGCCGGGCGGGGGCACCCTGCCCCATCACCCGAATCAACGCCGCTATCACCACGCATCTCCAGCATGCTCATTGCCCAGCTCAAGTCCTTCTTCATGGTCGCGCGCATTGGCAGTGTGACCCAGGCCGCCAAGCGGCTCGGCCTGTCGCAGCCGACCATCACCGCCCAGATCCGTGCGCTGGAGGAGGCCTACGGCGTCGAATTGTTTCATCGCGGCGGGCGGCGGCTGGCGCTGTCGGATGCAGGCCTGGCGTTGCTGCCCAAGGTCGAAGCGCTGGTCCAGCAGGAAACGGAGATCGACTTCTTCCTGCGCCACTCGGGCGACCTGCGCACGGGCAGCCTGCGCATTGGCGCCACCGCGCCGTACTACGTGCTCGACATCATCGGCCGCTTTAGCGCGCGCTATCCGGCCATCGACGTGACGGTCGAGACCGGCAACTCGCAGGAAGTGCTCGATGCCTTGCAGGAATATCGCGTGGACGTGGCCTCGTCCTCCCAGAAGGTGGACGACCCCGCTTGGAGCGGTTGCTACTGGGCGAGGATCCGCTCGTACTGGTGGTGCATCGCAGCCATGCACTGGCCGCGCACGCACGGGTGCCGGTAGCCGCGCTGGCTGGTTGCCGCCTGCTGATGCGCGAGGCAGGGTCGACCACGCGCATTGTTACCGAACAGATGCTGGCCCGGGCGGGCGTGGTGCCTGCCACGCCGATGGAGATCGGCAGCCGGGAATCGATCCGCGAGGCAGTGATCCGCGGGCTTGGGGTATCCATCATCGCCCGCCACGAGATGCCCAGCCATCCGAACCTGAAAATGCTTGATTTTGAGGACAGTAGCGCCGAAATGAGTGAGTATCTCTATTTTTTATTTTTTGCGCGAGCGGCGGGGCGCGCGCCTGATTGATGCATTCGTCGCGGCCGCGCGCCCTGGCGCGCAGATCATGCCTGACTAGTCCGAAGCGCGGTTTTATAGCCCCGGGTCCCTCGTCCATCGTTTCACGTTTTTCCCTGCGTTATTCCCCCCGCCGGGAAAAAATGCACGCACTGGCCAGCGATTTATCGAGCGCGGAATGGCACAGCGTCCAGCTTGATCGCTGACCGGCGCAAGCCCATCGCTGGCTAATGTAGAGACATTTGACTGGCGGCGTAAACGGTTCCCCGCTTTGGAAGGGGGTGGGTTCCCGCGTGACGCGGAAACTGTCAGGCTTGCGTTGCCCGAGAAAGGCGGTGTCGCCTGCTTGCGCAGGAAATCGGCCGGATCGGGGCACGGGGGCCGCTATCCTGGATGTTGCTGGGATGGGACATGAGTATTGTTGCTCGCAAAGCATTTGCCCAGACAACCGGGTTGGTAAGAAAATGGCGCTCCAACAATAAGAAGAAAATTGACTGTAAGCAATAAAAACAGGATGTCGGGGTGAATCAAGCAATTCTGCAATATCTCGCGGAGCGGCATTGCTCGTCGCAATGGCGCGATGTACTGTCGGCGCTCGCCGAAGAGCTATCCGAGACCATGGACGTGGCTGGCCTGCGCGCCGTCATGTGGCGCGTTGGCGCGCGTTTTGCCGGACGTTTCGATCCCGGCGCCTGCGCTACGCTCGCCGAGCTGGAACGGGCCGTCGCCCAGATCTGGCTGGACGTGGACTGGGGCTGGACCAGCATCGAGGATGTGGGCGGTGCACTGGTGGTCCGGCATTACTGCGCGCCGCTGAACGCGGCGCTTGGGGACGGAGCCGACGCCTGGTCGCCGGCATTCCTGGAGGGGGCGTACCAGTACTGGTTCCGCATGCTCGGCTCGTCCGAGGCCTTGCGGGTCAGCCAAAGTACGCCGATCGATGCCACCGGATGCGTGGAATTCCGGTTTGGGCGTTGAAGTGCTGCCGCGGTCTGTGGCAGTTTTCGCGCCGGCGTACACCCTGCGTGAGTGAGATCCCATGAGCCAATCCGACGATTTGTCCAAGCTGTTCCAGCGCTTTGGTGGCAAGGCGGAGTCATACAAAGAGATCGTGCGCGAAGACGCGGCGGATCAGGCGCGCGAGCGTTGGCCGCTGCTGACGTCCGTGCGGGTCGACCGCGCAGCCGTAGTGCCGCCCGTCCAGCCCGCCACGCCGCATGCGCGTGAGGTTGCCGGCCCGGCAACGGCACAGGCCGCTTCGCCTGCGCCGCTGTGGCGTGCTGCTCCGCCTGCCGGCGAGCTGCCGCCTGCGGCGGAGCCGGCTCGTGCCGCCGAGGCTCCGGCCGCCCAGAAAATCCCGGCTACCCCGGCGGCCACTGGCACGCCCGCCTCCGCGATGATGCCGCGCTTTCGCACGCCGGAAGGCATGGCGCCGGCGGCGTCGGCCTCGATGCCGCATTTAACGCAGGAAATTCCCGCCGCGCCGCCCGCGGCGGCAGCCGTAGCCAACCCGGCCGTTGTCCCTACGCCTCAGCCAGCCAGCATTTGGGCCCCTGCGGCTCCTGCGGCCGAGCCGGCTCGCGCCGCCGACACCGAGTTGTCCAAGGTGTTCGCCCGGCTGGAAGGCCGCCCGGAACCGGCCAGCACCAGCGAGCGCGCACCCGCGCGCCGCTCTTTTCTAGATCGGCTGAATCGCTCGTGAAGATTATTGCTGTTGTTTCGGCCAAGGGCGGCGTGGGCAAGACCACGCTGTCGGCCAACCTGGCCGAAGCGCTGGCCCTTGCCGGCGAGCATGTGCTTGCCGTGGACCTTGATCCGCAGAACGCGCTGCGCTTGCATTTCGGCATGCCGCCGCAGGAAGTCGCGGGGCATGCGCGCGCCACGCTGGCCGAAGAAGCGTGGCAGCAGAGCACGTACAAGGGCCGTTCCCGCGTGCTGGTCATGCCGTTCGGCTCGCTCAACGAGGTGGACCGCTCCGCGTTTGAAGCGCATCTTTCCACCCATCCGGGATGGCTGCGCGCCCAGCTTGCCGGACTTGGCCTGGGCCGCGACGATATCGTCGTGATCGACACGCCGCCGGGTCCGTCGCCTTACATGCGTCAGGCGCTGTCCTGCGCGCAGCTGTGCGTGATGGTGTCGCTGCCGGATGCCGCCTCCTATGCCACGATGCCCCTGATGGAAGACCTGATCCGCACCTATTGCGAAGGCCGGCCCGACTACCTGGGCCACGTGCTGGTGATCAACCAGGTCGACGTGAGCCGCCAGCTCGGCAAGGACGTGGTGCAGGTGCTGCGCGCCCAGCTGGGCGAGCGCGTGCTGGGCGTGATCCACCAGGACCAGGCCGTGGCGGAGGCGCTGGCCTACGACCGCAGCGTGCTCGAGTACAACCCTCACAGCCAGGCCACGCACGACCTGCAGCGCTGCGCTGCATGGGTGCGCCAGGCCCTGGCCGCCCACGGAGAAGCCGCGTGAAGCCAGCCAAGGCAAAAGCCGCCGCCGCGCCCAGGGGCGCGCGGGCCAAGGGCAAGGACATGGTCAAAAGCAAGGGCAACGACAAGCCCAACGCGCTCTCGGCCGCGTTGCAGCGTTTGGGCAGCGCCTTCGTCGAGCTTCCCCTCTGGGATAGCGCTGCGGCGCGGGTGCTGGCGTTGCTGGTCGGGCTGTTCATGTTTGCGCTGGTCATCACGGTGCCGCTGGATTTCTGGCAGCAGGTCGGGTTTGCCGCGGTGTGCTTCGGGCTGGCGATCTGGCTGAACCGGGTCAAGGGCCACCTCGCCACGCTGATGATGGTGATCCTGTCGATCGCGGCGTCCAGCCGCTATATGTACTGGCGCCTGACGGAAACGGTGGGCCTGGGCGGCTGGTTCGACACCGCCTTCGGCATCGGCCTGGTGCTGGCCGAGATCTACGCGTTCGTGGTGCTGATGCTGGGCTACTTCCAGACCGCGTGGCCGCTCAAGCGCCGCCCGGTGGGGATGCCCGCGGATAGCGCAAGCTGGCCCACCGTCGACATCTTCATCCCGACCTACAACGAGCCGCTGTCGGTGGTCAAGCCGACGGTGTTCGCGGCGATGTCGCTGGACTGGCCGCGCGACAAGATCAACGTCTACGTGCTGGACGACGGCCGGCGCGAGGAATTCCGCGAGTTCTGCGAGAAGGTCGGCGTGACCCACGTCACGCGTAACCACAATCGCCACGCCAAGGCCGGCAATATCAACGAGGCGCTCAAGGGCACGCACGGCGAGTACGTGGCGATCTTCGATTGCGACCACATTCCCACGCGCTCCTTCCTGCAGATCAGCATGGGCTGGTTCCTCAAGGATCCCAAGCTGGCCATGCTGCAGACGCCGCACTATTTCTTCTCTCCCGATCCGTTCGAGAAAAACCTGCGTACCTTCCAGGAAGTCCCCAACGAGGGCGAGCTGTTCTACGGCCTGGTGCAGGACGGCAACGACCTGTGGGACGCTACCTTCTTCTGCGGCTCGTGCGCCGTGATCCGCCGCGCGCCGCTGCTGGAAGTGGGCGGCATTGCGGTGGAAACCGTGACCGAGGATGCGCACACCGCGCTCAAGCTGCACCGCAAGGGCTATGGCACCGCCTACCTGGCGATTCCACAAGCCGCGGGGCTGGCAACGGAAAGCCTCTCCGGCCACGTCGGGCAGCGCATTCGCTGGGCCCGGGGCATGGCGCAGATCTGCCGGGTGGACAACCCGCTGTTCGGGCCGGGCCTGTCGATCCCGCAGCGGCTGTGCTACCTCAATGCCATGCTGCACTTCTTCTATGGGCTGCCGCGGTTGGTGTTCCTGACCGCGCCGCTGGCCTACCTGCTGTTTGGCGCCCACGTGATCCAGGCCTCGGCGCTGACCATCGCCACGTTCGCCCTGCCGCACCTGCTGCACGCGAACATGACCAACTCGCGCATCCAGGGCAAGTTCCGGCATTCGTTCTGGAACGAGGTCTACGAATCCGTGCTGGCGTGGTACATCATGCGGCCGGTGCTGGTGGCGTTCGTCAACCCCGCGGCCGGCAAGTTCAACGTGACGCCCAAGGGCGGCGTGATCGAGGAAGCCTACTTCGACTGGGTGATCTCGCGGCCTTACCTGGTACTACTGCTATTCAACGTGCTGGGCGTGGTGGTGGGTTTCCTGCGGCTGTTCCTGTGGAACCAGTTCGAGGCCACCACGGTGGTGCTCAACCTGATCTGGACGTTCTACAACCTGATCATTCTCGGCGCCTCCATTGCGGTGGCCAGCGAGACGCGCCAGATCCGCGTGGCACACCGGGTGGCGATGAAGCTGCCGGCCACGCTGCACTTCGCCGATGGCCGCACGCTGGTGTGCGAGACCATCGACTTCGCCGAGGGCGGCATCGGCATGCGGCTGCCGCCGGGCATGAAGGCGTCCGTGGGCGAGCAAGTGCAGATTTCGCTCTACCTGCAGAACGACGAGCACATGTTCCCCGCCAAGGTGGTGTTCCAGGGCGACACGCACACTGGCCTGGAGCTGGCGGAAATGAGCCCGCGCGAGGAGATGGCTTTCGTGCAATGCACCTTTGCGCGCGCCGACGCGTGGATCGATTCCTGGGGCCGCAAGCGGCCGGATGCGCCGGGCCTGGCCGCCGGCCAGATCCTGCGCATCGGCCTGCTTGGCTTCCATAACGTGATGTTCCACCTGGGGCGCGAGATGCGCCACCTGCTGCGCCGCCCAGAACCTGGCGCGTCTACCCGTTGATCGGCCTCGTCGGCTATGCGCCGCGTCCCGCAATGGTTCGGGACGGGGCTTGACCACGCACCGGACCACTGGCAAAAAATACAGAGAATGCGCTTGACCAAGACACCACGCCTGACCGATCGCTCGCCCGCAACCGCAACCGCGCGTGTGCCCGCCGCGACCCGCCTGAGCGTTCTTCGCGCTCGCCATGCTGACGGCGGCACCGGCCGGCGCCCAGCGCGCCGGCGTGCCCGATGCCACGCGCGACGCGGTTGCCGCGCAGTCGAGCGCCGCGGTGGCGCCGCAGGCCGCCGCCGCGCCCCGCGGCGGCGCGCGCACCGTCCAGATCACGCTCAAGCAGCTCGGCGCCACCGCGCCGTTCCAGCTGCGCGGCGTGGACGCCATCAACGGCGTGCCGTTCTCGATCCGCGCCGACGAGGTCGTGACCGCGGCGCGCCTGAAGCTGCGCTATACCTATTCGCCCGCGCTGATACCGGCGCTGTCGCATATCAACGTGATGGTCAATGGCGAGGTCGCCGGCACCGTGGCGGTGCCCAAGGACACCGCGGGCACCAGCCTTGAGCGCGATGTACCGATCGAGCCGCGGCTGATCACCGAGTTCAACCGCCTCAACCTGCAACTGATCGGGCACTACACCACCGATTGCGAAGATCCCTTCCACTCCAGCCTGTGGGCCACCGTTGGCAATAGCAGCGCGCTGGAACTGACGCTCACGCCGGTGGCGCTGGCCAACGACCTGGCGCTGCTGCCGCTGCCTTTCTTCGATCGCCGCGACATCGGCCGCCTGAGGCTGCCCTTTGTGTTCGCCGGCGCGCCGTCCATGGCCACGCTGGAAGCCGCGGGCACGGTCTCGTCGTGGTTCGGCGCACTGGCCGGCTATCGGGGCGCATCGTTTGCCGCCTCGCTCAACCAGGTGCCCGCCACCGGCAACGCGGTGGTGTTCGTCACCAACGAAGCAAAGCCTGCCGGCGTGCAGGTGCCTGCCATCGGCGGGCCGTCGATCGCGGTGGTGCCCAATCCGGGCGATGCGAACGGCAAGCTGCTGCTGGTGATGGGCCGCGACAGTGCCGAGCTGAAGACCGCGGCGCAAGCGCTCACGCTTGGCGCGCGTGCGCTGTCCGGGCAGAGCGCCACCATCAACAAGCTCGAAGACGTGGCGCCGCGCGTGCCCTACGACGCGCCCAACTGGATCCGCAGCGACCGCCCGGTGCGCTTCGGCGAGCTCGCCGAAGTGCGCGACCTCAATGTCTCGGGCTACAACCCGGACCTCGTGCGGGTGAATTTCCGCCTGCCGCCGGACCTGTTCGGCTGGCGCAGCAAGGGTATCCCGATCGACCTGAAGTACCGCTATACGCCGCGCCCGGTGGTGGACAAGTCCACCCTCAACATCAGCGTCAGCAACCAGTTCCTGCGCGCGTACGCGCTGCGCTCGGTCAAGAACCAGGATGGCCGAGCGAGCCAGCTGCTGGCCAAGGTAATGCCCGATGGCTCGGTGCCGGTCGATGAGCGCATCGACCTGCCGCTGTTCATGCTGCCCGCGCAGTCGCAGCTGCAGTTCCACTTCTATTACGATTACCTCAAGCAGGGCGCGTGCAAGGACGTGATGCTGGACAACGTCAAGGGCGCGATCGACCCTGACTCGACCATCAACATCACCGGCCTTGCGCACTTCATCGCGCTGCCGGACCTGGCCGTGTTCGGCAATAGCGGCTTCCCGTTCACGCGCATGGCCGATCTCTCCGAGACCGCGGTCATCCTGCCGGACAAGCCCGCCGCCGAGGACTACTCGACCTACCTTACGCTGATGGGGCGCATGGGCGAATCCACCGGATACCCCGCTACCGGCGTGGCCGTGAGCGGCGCCGCGCAGGTCGACAAGCAGGCTGCACGCGACCTGCTGGTGATCGGCACCACGCAGAACCAGCCGTTGTTTTCGCAGTGGGCCGAGCGCATGCCGGCGACGCTGGCCGGCAATGAAAAACGCTTTGCGCTGACCGACCTGGTATCGAGCGTGACGGGCTGGTGGAACGGCGCGGACGGCACACGCAACCGCCCGGTAGAGGCGCGCCTGTCGATCAGCAGCGCCAGCACCGATGCCGCGCTCAGCGCGTTCGAGTCGCCGCTGGCCTCCGGGCGCAGCGTGGTGGCCGTTACCAGCAACGCGCCGCAAGGCCTGCTGGCCATGACCGAGGTGCTGCTCGATCCCGACCAGGTCACCCACGTGCAAGGCAGCCTGGCACTGGTGCGCGGCAAGCAGATCGACAGCCTGGCGGCGCAGCAGAACTACTACGTGGGCACGCTGCGGCCCTGGACCTATGTGCAGTGGTGGCTTTCGCAGCGGCCGCTCGCCATGGTGCTGATGATCGGCGGCGCGGCGCTGCTGCTGGCGGCATTGATGTATCTGTCGCTGCGGGCACGCGCCGCGCGCCGCAAGCAGGGAGAGCGCCCGTGAGCGTGAACCGCATTCGCCGCCTATGGCTCACGCGCGTGCCCGGCCTGGGCGCGCTCGCGGCGCTGGGCGGCTGGCCTGCACTGGCCCATGCCGGCGCGCCGAAGATGCCGGCGCCGGCCGCCTGCGTGTGGCCGCTGTACCGGCAGTTCCTGTCGCGTTTCGTGCAGGCCGACGGTCGCGTGCTCGACCCGTCCACCAAGGAGCAGCAAAGCACCTCCGAGGGCCAGTCCTACGGCATGGTGTTTGCCCTCATGGCCAACGACCGCGCGACCTTCGACCGCTTGTGGCAATGGAGCGTTGCCAACCTCGGCGCGGGCAACCTGCTGGACAAGCTGCCCGCCTGGCAGTGGGGCCATCGGGCCGACGGCTCGTGGGGCGTGATCGATGCGAACCCCGCGTCGGATGCCGACTTGTGGTTTGCCTTCGCGCTGCTTGAAGCCGCGCGCTTGTGGAAGCAGCCGCGCTATGGCGAGCAGGCGCGCGCGCTGCTCAAGCTGGTGGCCAAGCAAGAGGTGGTGTCGCTGCCTGGCTTTGGCACCATGCTGCTGCCGGCCGCAGGGCTTGCCCAAGGCAACGCCGATGGCCCGCGCCAGTGGCGCCTCAATGCCAGCTACCTACCGGTGCCGTTGCTGCGCCGCCTGGCCGCAGCCGAGCCGTCCGGCCCGTGGGGCACGCTTGCCACGCAGGCCGGCAAGCTGGTTGACGCGGTGGCCAGGCAGGGCATCGTGCCCGACTGGTCGGCCTACCGCAGCGACGCAGCCGGCACCGGCTTTCTCACCGACCCGGACAAGGGCGATGTCAGCAGCTACGACGCGATCCGCGTCTACCTGTGGGCCGGCGTGACGCCGCGGCCGGCGTGACGCCGCGCAGCGACACCGCTGGCCGCATGCTGATGAAGGCGCTGGCGCCGCAGGCGCAGCGCATGGCGGGACGCGCCGCACCGCCCGAGCGCATGCACGCGGACAGCGGCGCCGTGGATGGCGACGGTCCAACGGGCTTCTCCGCCGCGCTGGTGCCGTTCCTGCAGGCGGCCGGATCGCCTGCAGCCGCGGTGCAGCGCACCCGGGCCGAGACGATGATCGACTCCGCCACGGGCAAGTCTGCCGCTACGTATTACGACACCGTATTGGGATTATTCGGCCTCGGCTTTGCCGAAGGCCGCTACCGGTTCGCGCCTTCGGGGCAACTGGAGCTGGAGTGGGAGAAGACATGTCGAACCGCAAGCGCCCGGCCATGAACGGACGCGCGAACACCCCCCGCTCGGCGAGCGGGCAGCGCATTGTTGCCCACGCCGTGCGCGGCAAGGGCCTGCGCGCAAAGACGCTGGTGCTGGGCCTGCTGACGGCGTTCGCCGCCGCCGCCACGGCGCAGGAAGACCCGGTCAAGCTGCTGGTGGACCAGGGCAAGTACTGGCAGGAACGCGGCCGCAGCGACCGCGCCGCCGAGGCGTGGCAGAAGATCCTGCGCCTGAATCCGGCCCAGCCCGAAGCCCTTTACGGCATGGGCGTGGCCGAAGCCGAAGCGGGCCGCCCCGATGGTGCGCGCACCTATCTGGAGCGCCTGAAGAAGGCTCAGCCCAACTCCCCGCTGGTGGCGCGCCTCACGCAGGTGATCAGCGCCGGCGGCGCAACCCAGCAGGTCGAGCAGGCACGCCAGCTGGCGCGCAGCGGCCAGAGCGAGGAAGCGGTCAAGCGCTATCAGCAAGCCGCGGGCGGCGCGGCGCCGCAAGGCAAGCTGGCGCTGGAGTACTACCAGACGCTGGGCGGCACGGCACAGGGCTGGGAAGAAGCCCGCAAAGGCCTGGAGCAGCTGGCCCGCGCCAATCCGTCTGACAGCCGCGCGCAGCTCGCGCTGGCGCAGCACCTGACCTATCGCGAGTCCACGCGCCGCGACGGCATCCGCCAGCTGGAGACGCTGTCTAAAAGCAGTGACGTAGCCGGCCAGGCCAGCGAGAGCTGGCGCCGGGCGCTGACCTGGCTGGGCGGCCGGCCGGCGGATGCGCCCCTGTACCAGGCATGGCTGGCAAGCCACCCCGACGACGCAACCATCCGCGCCAAGCTGGAAGCGGTCAAGGCCCAGCAGCAGCAACAGCAAGCCTCGCAAGCGGCCGGCGCCGCCGGCAACCCGGTGCGCCAGATCGTGCAGCAAGGCTTCGATGCGATGGATGCCGGCGACCTGGAGCGCGCCGGCGACCGGTTCCAGACAGCGTTGCAGGAGCGCCCCGGCGACGCCGACGCGCTCGGCGGCATGGGCGTGCTGCGCCTCAAGCAGGAGAAATTTGCCGAGGCGCTGGACTTCCTCGACCAGGCCGCCAAGCGCGGTGCCGGCGGGCGCTACCGCAGCGCGCAGAACAGTGCCACATACTGGCTGCTGTCCGAGCAGGCCAGCGCCGCGCGCGGCGCTGGCAACCGCGCCGAGGCGCGCAGCCTGCTGGAGCGCGCGGTCAAGCTCGACCCGCGCGAGCCTTCCGCCCAGGTGGCGCTGGCCGACGTGATGGCCGAGGAAGGCCAGTACGCCCCGGCCGAAGCCGCGTATCGCCGCGTGCTCAAGCAGCAGTCCGACAACCCCGACGCCACGCGCGGCCTGGTTGGCGTGCTGGCGGCGCAGAACAAGAGCGCGGAAGCGCTCGCCATCGTGCAGAATCTCACGCCCGCCCAGCAGGACAAGGTTGGCTCGCTGGGCAAGCTGCGCGCCGAGGAGGCCCGTGGCCAGGCCCGCGCCGCCTTGCAGCGCGGGGATACCGCCGGCGCGCGCCGCGCGCTTGAGGACGCCATGGCGGCCGACCCCACCAACCCATGGGTGCGCCTGGATGTGGCGCGCGCCTATGCGTCGATGGGCTTGAAGGAGCAGGCACGCAGCGTCATGGATGGCCTGCTGTTGTCCAATCCCAATATGCCGGACGCGCTGTACGCCAGCGCGCTGCTGTCCGCCGAAACCGGTGACTGGCAAAGCGGGCTTGACGCGCTGGAGCGCATCCCCCCGCAGAACCGCACCCGCGACATGGGCACCCTGCAGCGCCGCCTGTGGGTGCACGCTGAAGCCGACCGCGCCAGCGGGCTCGCCGCCGCTGGCCAGCAGGCCGCCGCACTGGGCGTGCTGCAGCAAGCCGAACGCTACGCCCAGCAAGACCCGGACCAGCTCGGCGCGCTGGCGCTGGCCTACGCCGATGCGGGCGACGAGGCGCGCGCGCTCTCGCTGATGCGCAATGTGATGGGCCGCACCGTGCGCCCGGATGTGGGCATGCAGTTGCAGTACGCCGCCATCCTGCTCAAGACCAAGCAGGACGTGGAGCTGGCCGGCGTGCTGCGCCAGCTTGCCAACGCGAGCCTGAGCAGCGCGCAGCGCCGCGACTATGACGACCTGCGGGTCGCCTACATCGTGCGCCAGGCCGATGCGCTGACCGAGAGCGGCGACCTCGTGGCTGCCTACGACATGCTGGCGCCGGCGCTCTCCGAGCGCCCCGGCAACAGCGCCGTGCGCGCCAGCCTGGCGCGCATGTACGCGCAGGCGGGCGAGAACAAGAAGGCCCTGACACTGTATGAGAGCGTGCTGGAGAAGGATCCGCGCAACCTCGACCTGATGCTGGCGGCGATCGGCACCGCCACCGCCGCCAAGGAATACAGCTGGGCCGAAGGCACGCTGCAGATGGCGCTGGCGCAGGCGCCCAAATCGCCCAAGGTGCTGACTGCCGCCGGGCGGCTCTACCGCGCCCAAGGCAAGACCTCGCGCGCCGCCGAGTACTTCCGCGCAGCCGTGGCAGCAGAGAACGCCGCGGGCATGTCCCCGGGCGGCGCGCGTGCGGACGGCGCAGGATTCGACCGCGTGCCGTCCAACCCGTTTGTCGGCCTGCCCGGTCAGCGCGGCAACTCGCAGTTGCCGCCGCCCGGGTCGCAGGCGCCGTACCCGATCGTGCCCGGCCCCACGCGGGCCGCGGCGGCGCCCCAGCCCGCGATGGCGCCCGCGCCGGTGATGATGAACACCGGCGGGCAGGTCTCGCAGCCCTACATCCCGGCACCGGTATTCGCTGCGGGGCAGGGCATGGCGCCGGCCATCCAGCCGCCGCAGGCCTACTATCCACAGCCGGCGCAGGCGCCCGTGCCAATGCAGGCGCCCGCCGGCACGCGCGGCAAGAATACGCGCGCGGCCAAGGCGCCCGCGCAGGCCTATCCGGCCAGCCAGGCTTACCCGGCCAACCAGGCTTATCAGGCAGGTCAGGCTGCAGGTCAGGCTTATCCCGCCTACCCAGCCAACGCGCAGGCCGCCCAGCAGCCGGGCGCGCCGTATCCTGTTGGGCAGCAGGCCGCGGCACCTCAGTATCCCGTTGCGCAATACGCCGCTCCGGCAGCCGTTGGCTACGCGGCGGCACCCGCGCCCGCCACGCCGGCGCGCCAGCCGATCGGCGCGCAGTCGCGCGCGCCCTGGCTGGCTGAAGCCGATTCGCAGGCCAACCCGAGCGGCCCCAAGACCGCGCAGCAGGAACTCAACGAGATCGAATCGCAGCGCACCAGCACGCTCGCCGGCGGCCCCGTGCTGCGTGGGCGCAATGGCGACTCCGGCATGAGCCAGCTCACCGAGATGCAGGTGGTGGCCGAGGCCAAGATGGCCGTCGGCAACGGCAAGCTGGTGGCGCGCGTGACCCCGGTCGCGCTGGACGCCGGCTCGGTCGGCAGCGACTTCAACAGCGCCTCGCGCTTTGGCGGCGGCCCGCTGGCTGTCCCGGTGGGCGGCGCGCCCGTCAACTCGGCCGGCACGCCGCTGCAGTCCACTTCCGCCGGGCAGCAGAATGCCTTTGGTGTGGCGCTGGGCGTGGCCTATGAATCAGACCGCATCAAGGCTGACATTGGCAGCACGCCGCTGGGTTTTCGCTACACCGACGTCAATACCGGCGTGCGCTTCAACCTGCCGCTGACGCAACGCACCACGCTGTCGCTTGGCGCCTCGCGCCGCCCCGTGACGGACAGCTTGCTGTCGTACGCGGGCGTGCGCGATGACCGCGTCGGCCTGCAGTGGGGTGGCGTGATGAACAGCAGCGGACGCGTCGACCTGGGTTGGGACGATGGCTACTTCGGCATCTACGGCTACGGCGGCTACGGCTTGCTGACCGGGCACGACGTGAAACGCAACACGCGCTGGGAAGGCGGTGGCGGGTTCTACCTGCGCCTGATCGACAACGCCGAGCAACGCCTGATGAGCGGCGTGAACTTCACCTCGATGGGGTACGCGGATAACTTGCGCTACTTCACCTTCGGCCAGGGCGGTTACTTCAGCCCGCAGACCTACTTCGCCGTGACCGTGCCGCTCTCGCTGGCGGGGCGCAGCGGCCGGCTGGCCTACAATGTGCGCGGCGCGTTAGGCATGCAGGCGTTCCGCGAGGATGCGTCGGACTATTTCCCGACCGATCGAGCGGCCCAGTCGGCGGCTGGCAATGCCGTCTATCCGGGCCAGTCCAAGACCGGCCTGGCCTACAATCTGGTTGGCTCGGTGGAATACCAGGCGGCCCAGCAACTGTTTGTGGGCAGCATGCTCGGCATCGACAACGCGCGCGACTATCGGCAGTGGTATGCCGGCGTTTATGTGCGCTACGCGTTGCAACGCCAGACCGGGCAGATCGCGTTCCCGCCGGTGGCACCGCAGTCCGCAGTTGGCCCTGCGCCATTCTGAGGGGCGCGCAACGATGAATCTATCAAGTGAAGCGCAGCCAGGCGGCTGCGCAAAGGAAGTCCATCATGGGTGAAGCAAAACAACGGGGCAGCCAGGCAGAGCGTGCCGGCCAGGCCCGCGCGCGGCTCGAAGGCATGCGGCCCGCGCAACTGGTGTGCGGCGCGTGCAAGACGGCGTTCAGTACCTTCGATGCCATCGATGCCCCCAACCTGCGCGGCATCGATGCCGTGTTTGGCGGGCAGTGCCCGAGCTGCGGCAACGATGTGCTGGTGTTCAAGGGCGAGCCTCAGGCCGTAGCGGATGCCATGGTGGCATGGGAGCGGATGATGGGCGCGGACACCAAGCTGGGCTATCAGTCGCGCGATGGCAAGCACGTGCCGTTCGAAGAAGGCAAGTAAGTCAGCCGAGTGAGCTAAGTCAGCTATCCAGCAGTTCCGGCGGCCCCATCTCGAAGCGGCCCCGGCCTGCCGCCTTGGCGCGGTAGAGCAGGGCGTCGGCCTGGCGCATCAAATCCTGGTCCGGCATTGGCGTGCCCTTGTAGAGCGCCACGCCAATGCTCACATCCACATCGGCAAACACGCCGTCGATGAAAAAGCGCCGGCTCACCGAATGCACGATGGCCTGCGCAATGCGCTGTGCATTGGCCGCGCCGCCGATATCCTCCAGTACCACCGCAAATTCGTCGCCGCCCAGGCGCGCCACCGTGTCGCGCTCGCGCACGCAGCGCTGCAGGCGCCGGCCGAAGGCCTGCAGCAGCAGGTCGCCGGTGATGTGGCCGTGGAAGTCGTTGACGGCCTTGAAGCGATCCATGTCCAGGTAGAGCAGCGCCATAAGCCGGCCGTCTTCGCGGCTGCGCCCCATGGCGGCCTGCAGCAATGCCTCGAAGGCGCTGCGGTTGAGCAGCTGGGTCAGGTGGTCGAGCCGGGAGATGCGCGATAGCCGCAGGGTTTCCAGCTTGCGCTGCGTCACGTCCTGCACATGCACGTGCACGCCCACCACGTGGCTGCCATCCGCGCTCCATTCGGGGCGCAGGCTGGTCTCCACGCAGTGGTACTCCGGATCGCATTCTTCGGTCTCGAAGGTCACCGCGGTGCCGGCCAGCGCTTTTTGCAGGAATGGCCGGGAGCGCGCATAGCGGGCGTCGCCAATCACCTCGCGCACAGTCATGCCGCGCAGCGCCTTCACCGTGATGCCAAAGGTCCGTTCGTAGGCGAGGTTGTTGAAGACATAGCGCTCGTCGGGCCCGATAAAGGCCAGCAGCGCGGGCAGCGTATCGGTGACTGCGCGCAACTGGCGCTCGCTCAGGTCAAGCTGCTCGCGGCGCTCGCGCACGTCATGCATCAGCTGCCCGAAGGCGCGCGCCAGATCGCCGATCTCGTCACGCTGCTGCGCCGGCAGTTTCTCGTAGGCCGCGAGGTCGTGCGCGCTGTCGCTTACCACCTGATGCAGCTGCGTGAGCGGCGCCAGCAGGTGGCGCAGCGTCAGCCAGATCAGCAGGGCCACCACCGCCAGCGACAGCAGCGCCAGCGCGAGGAAGCGCACCTGCATGGCGTGCAGCGGCGCGAATGCCTCCTGCGCGGGCAGCACCGCCACCAGTTCCCATCCGGTACTCTCCATCAAGTAGCGCGAGATCAGCGGCCTGGCGGGCGAGAGAAACTCGACACGGCTGCTGTTGTCGTCGACGCCGCAGGTGTCTCCCAGCGCGCGGGCTGGCCGCGTGGCCCTGGCCGGATCGGGGTGCCGCACATAGACTGGCATCCGCCCGCCCGATACCAGGCAATAGAAGCCGGTGGTGCCGAGCCGGTTGTGGGTGATCTCCACCAGGAAATTGGCGCTCGACAGATCAAGCCAGCCACCCAGCAGGCCGAGGAACTCGCCTTCTTTCGAGACGATGGGCGCGGCCACCAGCACGCCGGTTGCGCCACTGATGCGAGCGCGGATGGGCGGTGTGATCACGGGTTCAAGGGTGCGCGCGGCTTCGCGGAAATAGTCGCGGTCGGCAATGTTGACCGGCACGCCATCCTGGGCCAACACGCGGCCCTGGGCATCGGCCAGCATGAACGCATTGAAGGTGCCGGGCACGGGAATCCGCCGCTCCAGCAGCAGGCGCAGCTCGGCGGCGGGGCGGGAGAGCTCGCCTGCAAGCTGCGGCGCCACGTGGGACAGCAGGGTGATGCGGTCTTCCATGGCGGTGTCGAGCTGGTCCGCGGCGAGCTTGACGATGGAATCCTGCTGGTCTTGCAGCGCGGCGCGTAGGTCGTCGTGCGCGTAATAAAGGGATGCCAGCACGATGCCGGTGCCAAGCACGGCGGCGAGCGCCGTGGTAATCAGCGCGAGACGCGTCTTCAGGGAAAGCGAAACTTGGGGCATGCGAGCCGGCGGTGTCGGAGGACGGCACGCGCCTTCTGGACGGCCGGCCCGCAGGGTTGCCGGAAGTCGGGCTTCGGCAGGCTGCAGGCCCGCCAACCCTACCACAAGCGCTAGCCCCGCGCGAGTCCGGCAGGGGCGTGCGCGGGCCCCGCCCGCCAGCGTGTGGCGCCGCACGTTACAGCGGGGCGCCGGGGGTGGGCGAGCCATTGCCGCCACGGTATAGTGGACCGTTGCCCCTGCGGCGGCAGGGCGAGGCCACCGAGGGCTCCCATGCGCACCCCCAATTCATGAAACTGCCCTCAATTTCGCCAGTTTTGCTGTCCCTGCTGGTCGCCGCGGCAGGCGCCCTGGCGACTGGCGGCGCCTGGCGTGGCATGCATACGCTCGAACGCGAGGTGGTGCGCGACGACGGTGGTGCGCGACGATTTCGAGGCGGTGTTCTCGCCGGTCTTCTCCGCCTTGCAACGGCGCCTGCAGGACAACGAGCAACTGCTGCGCGGCACCACCGGGCTGTTCGCCGCCGATCCCGCCCTCACCCGCGCGCAGTGGCGCAGCTACCTGTACACCACCCAGCTGGATGACCTGCCGCCCGGCACGAATTCGATCGGCTATGCGCGCCTTACCCCGCCCAGGGAGCTCGACTGGCTGGTCGAGACGATACGCCGCGAGGGCCAGACCGGCTTCGAGGTCTACCCGCTGGGCCCGCGCGACGTGTATGCGCCCGTTGTGTACGTCGAGCCCTTTGCCGGGCGCATCACGCGGGCGCTTGGCTTTGACATCATGTCCGATCCCGTGCGGCGAGCTGCCGCCGAGGCTGCCCGCGATAGCGGCGAGGCGCGCCTGAGCGGCGGCGTGGAACTCACGCGCGAGAACGAAGCACAGGCACCGCAGCGTGGCGCGGTGCTGTACCTGCCGGTGTACGGCAGCGGCCTGCCCCTGAATACCCCCACCCAGCGGCAGCAGGCCGTGACCGGCTATGTCTACACGTCCCTGCGCCTGGAAGACTTGCTGCGCGGGGTCAGCCTGCCCGCGGCCGGCACCCTGTCGCTGCAACTCTATGAAGGACGCGACACCGCGCCCAGCGCGCTCCTGGCCGGTGACGCCGAGCCCGTGCCGCCTGACGCGCCGGTCCCGGCGCCGCTGTTGCAGGTCGAACGCGAGCTGACCTATGGCGGCAGGGTCTGGACCTTGCGCGGCGCCACCACGCCGGCCTTCGAATCGGCGCATCGTCCGCGGCGCTCGAGGCTGATACTGGCTGGCGGCACGGCAGGCACGCTGCTACTGGCCTGGATCGTGTTTGGCCTGGCGCGCCAGCGCCGCAAGGCGTGGCAGCTCGCGGCGCGTGCGCGCCAGGGCCGGCAGGCGGATGGCGCCTTGCAGCGCGCGGGCCTGGCCAGCGCCAGCGATGCCTTCCTGGTATGCGATGCCGGTGGCCGTGTCCAGATCGCCAGCGCGGCGGCCACTGCGCTGTTCGGCAAGACCGCGGACCAGCTCCCCGGCACCGTGATCGCCACCTTGCTGCCCGATGCCGCCACGCTGGCCGCGACGGCGCTGGAGGGGCGGCTGGAGAGCCGCGCCCGCCGGTCCGACGGCACCCTCATTCCCGTGCGCGTGGCGGTGGCGCCGGTGCCCGCCGCCGGGCCCGGCCGGGTGTTGTGGGTGGTGACCGACCTGAGCGCCGTTCGCCGCGCCGAACTGGCGGCCGCCGACGCGGCGGAGCGCAGCGCGCGCGTGCTCGATCACACCGCGCTGTGCGTCATCACCTTCGACCGCAACGGCACGGTGACCGACATCAACCGCGCCGGCCAGCGCATGCTGTGGTACCAGGCCAGCGAGGTGGCCGGGCGCATGCGTTATCTGGACTTCCTCGACCCCAAGGAAGTGGTGGCGCGCGCTGCGGCGCTCACCAACGAGCTAGGCGAGCCGGTGACGCCCGGCTTGGCCGCAGTGGTCGGCAAGGCCCGCCTCGGGCTGGCCGACGAGCAGGAGTGGACCTATGTGCGCAAGGGCGGCTCACGCCTGCCGGTGCAACTGACACTGACCGCGCTGCCTGAAGCACGCGTGTCCGGCGGCAGGGGGGGCGCGGCGGAGCCGGCCTTCGCCGGCGAGGCCGGCATCGGTGGCCTGGACGGCGGCGGCTATCTCGCCATCGCGCATGACCTCACCGAGCGCAAGCGCGCCGACGAATACATCCGGCACCTTGCGCATCACGACGCACTCACGGGCCTGCCCAACCGTGCCCAGCTCCATGCGCGCACGGAACTGGTGCTGCAGCGCGCGCTGCGCAAGGGCGAGCGCATCGCGCTGCTATTGCTCGATCTCGACCAGTTCAAGCGCATCAACGAATCGCTCGGCCACCACATCGGCGATGAGGTCCTGCGCATCGTGGCCGATCGTCTCAAGGCCGCGGTGCGCCACGCTGACCTGGTCGCCCGCATGGGTGGCGATGAGTTCGTGGTGGTGCTTGACCCGTTGAGCCAGGACAGCGAGGCGGAGCTGGTCGCGGCCAAGATCCTGGCCCGCTTGTCCGAAGACCTGCAGCTGGGCAACCAGCGCCTGCGCGTCACGCCCTCGATCGGCATGGCGCTGTGCCCTGACGACGGCGATAACCTGGCGGACCTGCTCAAGAACGCCGATGCCGCCATGTACGCGGCCAAGCGCCGCGGCGGCGCGCAGCTAAGCCGCTTCTCCAGCGAGATGGCCGAGGCATCGATGGCACGTTTCACCATCGAGGGGCTGTTGCGGCGCGCGCTGGCCACGCAGGCGTTCAAGCTGCGCTACCAGCCCATCGTCGACACGGCCACGCTGCGCATTACCGGTGTGGAAGCGCTCATTCAATGGGAGACGCCCGAGCGCGGTGTGATCCCGCCGACAGAGTTCATCCCGATCGCCGAGCAGAGCGGCCTGATCATGCCGCTGGGCGAGTGGATCCTGGCCACCGCCTGCCGCGAGATCCAGCAACTGCGCGGCGAGCTTGGCATGGAGCTGCATGTGGCGGTGAATATCTCGCCGCTGCAACTGCGCCAGGAAGGGTTTCCCGCCATGGTCACGCAGTGCCTGGCGGCCGCCGGGCTGCCAGCTTCGAGCCTCACCATCGAGGTGACGGAGGGCATCCTGATCGAGGGCGGCAGCAAGACCATCGACACCTTCGAGCGTGTGCGCGCGCTCGGCGTGGGGGCGGCCGCCATCATCACCCTTGGCCACCAGTTGCACTTGCAGGTGGTGGCCGAAGGCGTGGAGTCTCCCGAGCAGTTCGCCTTCCTGCGCGAGCACGGCTGCGATGCCGTGCAGGGCTACCTGTTCTGCCAGGCGGTGCCGCTCGCCGGCCTGATGGAGATCTGCGCGGCGGGCGGGGAAGCTACCATGCAGGCCTACGCGCGACGGGTGCCGGCCGCACACTGAGGCGCATCCCCAAAATCCGCCAATACCTGCATCGGGATTCTTTGCCCAACTGCCACACGGCTGGCATGCGCCTCCCCTATGCTGCCCGCTGTTATCAAAGCGCAGAGGGTTGTTCATGCAAGCAGGTGAGTCCGCGCCAGGCCGCGCGTTCCTGGCGGTCGAGCAGGTAGGCAAGCGTTTCGGAGGGGCGGGAGGGTTCCAGGCGCTGGACGGTGTTTCGCTGTCGGTGGCGCAGGGGGAGCTGCTGTGCCTGCTGGGCCCGTCGGGCTGCGGCAAGACCACTTTGCTGCGCATTATCGCGGGGCTGGAGCGCGAGGACACGGGACGTATCCGCGCCGGCGGGCGCGAGCTGACGGGCTTGCCGCCGCAGGCGCGCGACTACGGCATCCTGTTCCAGTCCTATGCCCTGTTTCCCAATCTGTCAGTCGCCCAGAATGTGGCCTACGGGTTGCAGGGCCGGGGCATGGGCCGCGCGCATCGCGAGGCCCGCGTCGAGGAAATGCTGTCGCTGGTTGGCCTGGCCGGCAGCGAGCGCAAGTTTCCCGGGCAGCTCTCGGGCGGGCAGCAGCAGCGCGTGGCACTGGCGCGCGCGCTGGCGCCGGCACCGTCGCTGTTGCTGCTCGATGAGCCGATGTCGGCACTCGATGCGCGGGTGCGCGAGCACCTGCGGCTGGAGCTGCGCCAGTTGCAGCGGCGCCTGAACGTCACCACCGTCATGGTCACGCACGACCAGGATGAGGCCATGGCCATGGCGGACCGCATCGCCGTGATGGAGGGCGGGCGCATCGCCCAGGTTGGCACCCCCGGCGAGATCTACGAGCGCCCGGCCTCGGCCTTCGTGGCCGAGTTCATCGGCCAGGCCAACTGGCTGGCGGGCCGGCTCAGCGGGCGCGATACCTTCACCGTGGGCGAGCTCGATCTGGCCGTATCCCCGGCCCGCGCCGGCGAGGTGGCCGATGGCGCCGCCCGGCTGTGCTGCCGCCCGGAAGCCATCCGCCTGCACCCCATGGAAGGCGAGCCCAACCGCCTGCTGGCGCGCATTGTCGACCAGACCTATCTGGGCAGTCGTTACCGCCTGATGCTGGAGGCCGACCGCTTGCCAGGCCAGACGCTGTTTGCCGACGTGCTGCGCGAGGAGCGCCACCTGCTGCCGGCACCGGGCAGCCACAAGTTCTGGGTGTCCCTGCCTAGCCAGGCGCTGCAGGTGTTCGCATGACGCCCGCATTGCCAGCGGCCGGCACGAAGGCCGAGACCGATGCTGCCGCCATTGCCAGTCGCGCGCGTAGCGCCGGCAGCGCGGCGGACCGTCTTGCCCACGGCGCCCCCGCCGCGATGAAGTGGCTCTGGCTTGCCGGGCTGGCCGTGGCGCTGGTATTGCCGCTGCTGACGCTGTTTGGCCAGGCGTGGTTCGATGACGCCGGGCGTTGGGCCTTGCCGGCGCGCGCGGCCGAGCTGGTCGCCAATCCAAATTTCCTGCCGCTGCTGGGCCGCAGCGTGGCCGTCTCGCTGACCGTGGCCGCGCTGGTGGTGCCGCTGGCCTTCGGGTTCGCCTACGCGCTGCAGCGCTCCCGCATCGCCTTCAAGCCGCTCTGGCGGGGCATTGCACTGCTGCCGCTGTTTGCCCCCTCGCTGCTGCCGGGCATCGCACTGGTCTACCTGTTCGGCAACCAGGGTGTCTTCAAGGGCGCATTCGGCGCGAGCGGCATCTATGGTTTCTGGGGCATCGTGTTGGGCGAGGCCTTCTACACGTTTCCGCACGCGCTGATGGTGCTGATGGCCGCGCTCTCGCTGGCCGACGCACGCCTGTACGAGGCTGCGCGCGCCATGGGGGCCTCCGCCTGGCGCACCTTCCTCACGGTGACCCTGCCGGGCGCGCGGCACGGCCTGTTTGGCGCGGCGTGCCTGGTGTTTACGCTGGTGGTGACGGATTTCGGCGTGCCCAAGGTGGTGGGCGGCGGCTATCCGGTGCTGGCGCTGGAAGCCTACAAGGCCGTGGTGGGGCAGCAGCAGTTCGCGCGCGGTGCCCTGATCGGCATGCTGTTGCTGTTGCCGGCGCTGCTGACTTTCGGCGTGGACATCGCCATGCAGCGCCGGCAACGCGCGCAGATGTCGAGCCGGGCCCAGGTCTATGTGCCTGGCCGCGACCCGCTGCGCGACACGTGTTGCACGCTGGTGGTGATGGCGATCGGCGCAGCCTTGCTGACCATGCTGGCGGCGGCGGTGGGCGCTTCGCTGGTCAAGCTGTGGCCGTACAACCTGCAGCTGACACTGGCGCATTACGACTTCGACAATATGGATGGTGGCGGCTGGCTGGCCTACCGCAACAGCCTGCGCCTGGCCGCGCTGACCGCGCTGGCCGGCACGCTGGCGATCTTCTTCGGTGCGTGGCTGACCGAGCGCACGCGCGGGCCGGCGTGGTTGCATGGCGTGCTGCGCGCCGGCTTCGTGTTGCCGATGGCGGTGCCCGGCCTGGTGCTCGGGCTGGGCTATGTGTTCTTCTTCAACGCGCCGTCCAATCCGCTGCACACGCTCTACGGCACCATGACATTGCTGGTGATCTGCAACGTGGCCCACTTCTACACCACCGGCCATCTCACCGCCGCCGCCGCGCTGCGCCAGCTCGACACCGAGTTCGAGGCCGCCGCGCTGTCGCTCGGCGTGGCGCCGCTGGTCACCTGCTGGCGGGTGACGGTGCCGATCTGCCTGCCCGCGCTGATCGATATCTTCCGCTACCTGTTCGTCTCGGCAATGACGACGGTATCCGCGGTGATCTTCCTCTACAGCCCCGATACCGTGCTGGCCGCGATCTCGGTGCTGAACATGGACGACGCCGGCGACACCGCTCCCGCCGCGGCCATGTCCACACTGATCCTGCTGACCTCGGCCCTGGCCTGCCTGCTGCTGATGGGCGCCGCGCACGGCTGGCTGCGCCGCACGCAAGCCTGGCGCGCGCCGGCGCATTGATTCGCCGCCGCTCGCAAGCCCCGGTTCCACGACACCCGTTCCATGACACGCCCACGACACCCGTTCCATGACACGCATTTCACGACACGCCATCCAAGGAGAAACCATGCCTCACCTGTTCCGCACTGCCACCGCCGTGGCCGCCTTCGCGCTGCTGGCCGGCGCCGCCCATGCCAATACCGTGCTGACGGTCTACACCGCGCTGGAAGCCGACCAGATCGCCGCCTACAAGGCCGCGTTCGAGAAGGCCAACCCGGACATCGAGATCAAGTGGGTGCGCGACTCCACCGGCATCGTGACCGCCAAGCTGCTGGCCGAGAAGGCCGCGCCGCGCGCCGACGCGGTGTGGGGCCTGGCCGGCTCGAGCCTCGCCATCCTCGACAAGGAGGGCATGCTGCAGCCGTACGCGCCGAAGAACCTGGCCGCGGTGGACGCGCAATACCGCAGCGCCGCCAACCCGCCGGCGTGGGTTGGCATGGACGTATGGGGCGCGGCAATCTGCTTCAACACCATCGAGGCGCAAAAGCAGGGCTTGCCCAAGCCCACGTCGTGGGCCGACCTGACCAAGCCGGTATACGCCGGCAAGATCGTCATGCCCCATCCGGCGTCCTCGGGCACCGGCTACCTGGACGTGAGCGCCTGGCTGCAGATGATGGGCGAGCAAAAGGGCTGGTCCTACATGGATGCCCTGCACAAGAACATCGGCCTGTATACGCACTCCGGCTCCAAGCCCTGCAAGATGGCGGCGCAGGGCGAGTTCCCGATCGGCATCGCGTTTGAATACCGTGCGATGAAGTCCAAGAAGGAAGGCGCGCCGATCGACATCGTGCTGCCGTCCGAAGGTCTGGGCTGGGACATCGAGGCCACCGCGATCATCAAGGGCACCAAGAACCTGGATGCGGCGCGCAAGCTGGCCGACTTCTCCGCATCCACCGAAGCCATGGCGCTGTACGAAAAGAATTTCGCGGTGCTGGCCATCCCGGGCATCGCCAAGCCGGATCCGCTGCTGCCGGCCGACTACGAGAAGCGCCTGATCAAGAACGACTTCACGTGGGCCAGCGCCAACCGCGACCGCATCCTCGCCGAGTGGAGCAAGCGCTACGAAGGCAAGGCCGAGAAGAAGTAAAAGCAGGCGGCTAGCGTCAGGCCGGCAAGCCCGGGCAAGCGGTGCGCAACCCGGCGCGTATCGATTGCCTGGGCTGTTTCATTGATGCAAAGCATGGTGGTCCACGCAGAAACGGGTACGTTATTCGTCGCATGAGGAGTTGCGGCAAAGCGACTCCGTTTGGGCATTTTGGGTGGGGCAGCGTGCGGGGGAAATGCGAAGAGAGGCGAGGCGAGGGCGTGAGCGCGGACTCACGCCGCCCCGATGCGAGCGCCGGGCGCTGCGCAAAAGCGGCCGAGCCTGGCCGCCGTGCTGGCAATCAGCTGTGGGACACTTCCGAGGGATCGTTACGCGAGTGCAGGCGGCGATACAGGTCGTCCACATGGCTGCGGCTGCTGCGCAGCTCTTCCCGCCCACGTTCCGTGATCAGGTAGACGCGCCCGATGCCGTCACGCAGGACACTCTCCATGTAGCCTTCCATCTGCAAGGCACGCAGCAAGGGGCGGACGGTGCCAATGTCCACCTGGAAGCCGTACTCCATCAGCATCTCGGCGAGCATGGCCACGGTGGCCGGCACCTCGACGGCAAATTGGAGGACGTAAATGCGGGCTAACAAGCCAAGGAACTGTCGTTTCATGACGCAGCAAACGCGTCATCTCCCATTGCGGTTGACGTTGTTTTATAGTTGTGAACCGTGCGCCGCAAAAAAAGAAGCCGCCACGTGAGTGGCGGCTTGTCGGGAATGCGTCGGAGGGGTCAATTAACTCTGGCGCAGATCAGATTTTAAAATAACTTAATACAACTTGTCACGCACCTAACATAGCTGCCCCCACTTTAGAGGGGGGTCGTCGTTGTGAATATGCAAGAAAGTGCGCAGTGCGCTGCTTAATGGCCTGTGCAGCGGACAAGGAGATGTCCGAAACCAGCTTGCGGCCACACTGGCACAGGGGTTTAATCCGGGCACGCCATCCTCGCCTTCCCTCCCCACCATGAAACTCGCCGACCTGATTCGCCTGCTCAGCCTTGCCGCCATCTGGGGCGCCAGTTTCCTGTTCCTGCGGATCAGCGCGCCTGTGCTTGGGCCCCTGACCACCGCATTTCTTCGTGTACTGATCGGCGCGCTAACGCTTGCCGCCTGCCTGGCGATGATGCGCGTGCGCTGGGACATGCGCGGCAAGTGGCGCCAGGTCATGGCCCTGGGCGTGATCAACTCTGGCATCCCGTTCACCATGTACGCTTTCGCGGCGCTGTGGCTGCCGGCAGGCTACTCCGCGGTGTTCAACGCCATGACGCCGCTGATGGGCGTGCTGATCGGCGCATTATGCTTTAGCGAGCGCCTGACGCTGGCCAAGGCCGGCGGGGTTGTGCTCGGCGTTGCCGGCGTGGCGGTGCTGACCCGCACCGGCCCGGTGGCGTTTTCGCCACAGGTGATGCTCGGTGCCGCCGCCTGCCTGGTGGCGACAGCATGCTACGGTCTAGCGGGCTTCCTCGCGCGGCGCTGGATCACCGCGCAGGGCGGGCTGGACGCCCGCCTGGTGGCAGTGGGCAGCATGGTTGGCGCCACGCTGTTCCTGCTGCCGTTCAGCGCGGTTGCGCTGATGCGCGAAAACACGCTGCCGGCCGCCGGCCCAGGCGTGTGGATGGCGATGCTGGGGGTGGGGATGCTCTGCACGGCGATTGCGTACATCCTGTACTACCGCCTGATTGCCGACCTGGGCCCGGTCCGCTCGCTGACCGTGACCTTCCTGATCCCGCCGTTCGGCATCCTCTGGGGCGCCATCTTCCTTGGCGAGCAGTTGTCGTGGGCGCACGCCGGCGGCGGGGCGTTGATCGGGATGGCGGTCTGGCTGGTACTGCAAAAAACGTCTGCATGTACTTGCTGTTGGTCCAGGTCAGTCCAGGCCCCAAAGTGAATAGCCACTTACCCGCTGGCAGGCTGAACAGTACATCTCCATTCGCAATCAGGCCCTGACCCTGGCCCGCGATATCCTGCGCCACATCCGCCGAGAACGTCACGAACGACACCTGCGCCTGCGCAAACGCACGCGCCCGCATGGTCATGTTGACGTCACCCAGGCCGTTGAGCCGGCTGTCATTCTTGCTCTTGCGCCAGGTTGGATCGAACTGGAAATCGGCGCCGATCTGCCAGATATCGTTGTTCACCGCGTAGACCCCGAGCAGGTCGAAGCCGCGCGAGAAGAAGCGGCCGCCGTAGTCGATGTCCTGGTAGACGATGGGATAGACGAGCGAGCTGCGGGAGCCGGGAAAATCCGGCGAAACGTAGATGCCGGGGCCGGCGGAGATCTTCCAGTTACTGACGGGAGCGGTGTTGGCTGGGACGTCAGGCGCCGCCCAGGTGGCTGTGGTACCCAGCGTGAGGGCTAAAGCCAGGAGTGCGCCGCGGGGCGCGAAGGGGATGGGCATTTGGACGCGAGGCGGATTTGGGGGGCCGCGCTGCGCGCGCGGGCTTAGCGGGGGATTTTAACTGGAGGGGTTGGGGCAGGGGGACTTTGGTGCGGGGAGTGGCTGAAACCGCAACTGCGCAAAAAAAAAACTGGCCGGCCCAGAACGGGCTTGATGCCGCGTTCGCGTAGCTTCTGACGATGCAGTTCGGCATCGTAGCCGCGATCGGCGTAGATGAATTTGGGCTTCTGAAGCGGTGGAATCGCGACGCCGAGCGGCAGCAGGCCGGGCCGGGCGCCCCAGGCCGGCGGTACCCGCACCGGGACGTCATCGTCGCCCGGTAATACATTCCGCCACGGAATAAATCGCCACCGATATTTCATTTTGGCGCGGGCCCGGCGGCGGCCATACTGCGGGCACAAGATGGCACACCGCGAGACACGGCGCCAAAAGGGGCGCCTTGCCGGCCCGGACAGAATGCCGCTCCAGCACTACCCATCCCCAGGAGGAATACCCCGATGACTTCGTTCGCGCGCCACCCTGTCGCCACCCTTGCGGGTGCCATCCTCGCCGTAGCGGCGTGGATGCCTTGCGCTCATGCCGCCTGGCCCGAGCGGCCCGTCCGGCTGATCGTACCCACCGCGCCGGGCGGATCGCCCGACTTGCTGTCCCGCCTGCTTGGCAACGAACTGTCCAAGCGGCTGGGCCAGCCCGTCGTTATCGATAACCGGCCGGGCGCCAGCGGCAATATCGGCATGCAAGCGCTCTTCGCCGCCACGCCCGACGGCTATACCATCGCCTACGGCAACAACGCCACGCTCGCCACCAACCGCGCGCTCTACGGCAAGTTGCCCTACGACCCCGACAGGCTGGTGCCCGTGATCGGGCTGGTGACCACCGTCAACCTGCTGGTGGTGACGCCGGCACTTCCGGTGAAATCGGTGCCGGAGCTGATTGACTATGCGCGCAAGCATCCCGGCGAGCTGTCGATGGGTTCGGCGGGCAACGGCACCACAGGCCATCTGAGCGGCGAACTGTTCAAGACCCTGACCGGCGTGCAGATCGTGCACGTGCCATACAAGGGCAGCGCGCCCGCCATCCAGGATCTGCTTGGCAACAATGTGCAATTGATGTTCGACAACATCCCCTCGATCGGGCCCAGCGTGCAGGCTGACAAGGTGCGCGCGCTCGCGGTGACCTCGCTCAAGCGCTCGCGGCATTTCCCGCAGGTGCCCACGCTCGATGAGGCTGGCGTGAGGGGCTACGAAATGACCGCCTGGAGCGGCCTGGTGGCGGCGCCCGGGACGCCCGCCGAGGTGATTGCACGGCTGAACCGCGAGGTCAACGAGATCCTCAAGGAGCCGGCCTTCCGCGCCCAGCTCGACAAGCTCTCGTTCGAGCCGCTTGGCGGCACGCCGCAGCAGTTCCAGGCCCTGATCTCATCCGAGACCAGGAAGTTTGCCGAGGTGGTCCGCAAGAGCGGCGCCCGGATCGATTGAGTGCACTTGCCATGACCGTCATGACCGAATCCTCCGACTTGCCAACCTTTGACCTGCTGATCCGCGGCGGCGACCTGATCGACGGCACTGGCGCGCCGCGCCGCGCGGCAGACATCGGCATTCGCGACGGCCTCATCGCTGCCATTGGCGACCTGTCGGGCACCGGCGCGCGCGAAACCATCGACGCCACCGGCCTGGTCGTGGCGCCAGGCTTCATCGATAGCCACTCCCACGACGACTGGATGGTGTTCAGTTCGCCCGCGATGGCGGCCAAGGTCACGCAGGGCGTGACCACGGTCATCACCGGCAATTGCGGCATCAGCCTGTTCCCGCTGGTCACCGAGGAGACCCCACCGGCCCCGCTGAACATGATGCGGGGCGGTTACCGCTTCGATTCGGTAGGCGCCTATCGCGAAGCCTTCGCACAGCAGCCGGCGGCAGTCAATGTCTCGGTGCTGATTGGCCAATCAACACTGCGAGCCCGGCATGTTGCCGACCTGCAGCGCGCGGCCAATGACGAAGAAATCGCTGCCATGCGCGACGACGTGGCGCGTGCCATGCGCGAGGGCGCCATCGGCGTGTCCACCGGCACCTTCTATCCGAATGGGGTTGCTCGCGGCGCGAGGCTGCCGATGCCATGGTGCCAGGCGGTGCGGTCTACTTCATCATGCACGAGGACGATGTCCGCGACATCCTCAGCTACGCTGACACCATGGTCGGCTCCGACGGCATTCCCTACGACGAAACGCCGCACCCTCGCCTGTGGGGTACATTTCCGCGCGTGCTCGGGCTGTATTCGCGCGACCTCGGCCTGTTCCCGCTAGAGCGTGCGGTCCACAAGCTGACCGGCCTGCCGGCGCAGCGCTTCGGGCTCGAGGGGCGCGGCGTGCTGGCCGCGGGCAAGGTCGCGGACATCACCGTCTTCGATGCCGCACGCATCGAGGACCGTGCCACCTTCGAGACACCGCAGGCGCCCTGCGTGGGCGTGCGCCATGTACTGGTAGCGGGGCGGCCGACGCTCGCCGAGGGTACGCCGACCGCGCAGCGTCCCGGGCGCTTTGTGACCTCGACGCTGGTGTCGGCCACGCCACAGGGCTAGCACTTCTTGCGCGCCGCGCCCACGCGCAACACATCAAACGCATCGACGCCGGAATGCCCGTGTCTTCCGGCGTCCTGCATGCTGGCCGTCAACACACACACACACACACACAAGAGTTCCCAATGGACCTGCCAATGAAGAACCATTTGAGCCGTCTGTTCCTTGCCGCGACCTCCCTTTCCCTGCTGGTATCGCTAGCCGCCATAGCGAAAGTGCCCGCCCCGGCTGCCAGCACGCGCGACGACGTTTTCGAGCGCACCATCGACGAACTCCAGGCGGCGCAGGCCTCCGGCAAGACAGACTCGCGCCGCCTGGTGCAGGCCTACCTGGCGCGCATTGCCGCTTACGACCAGGCTGGCCCTGGCTTGAACGCCGTCCTACGCCTCAACCCTGCCGCGCTGGCGCAGGCCGACGCGCTCGACCGCGAACGCCGCACCAAGGGCCCGCGCGGCCCACTGCACGGCATTCCGGTGCTGATAAAGGACAACTTCGACACCGCCGACATGCCGACCTCCGGCGGCGCGCTGGCGTTGGCCACCCTGCAACCCGCCGCCGACGCCTACCAGGTGCGCCGCTTGCGCGAAGCCGGAGCGGTGATCCTCGGCAAGACCGCCATGCACGAACTGGCGGCTGGTATCACCACGGTGTCGTCGTTGACCGGCGCCACTCGCAATCCATATGACACCAACCGAGTGCCCGGCGGCTCTAGCGGCGGAACAGCAGCGGCTGTGGCCGCCAGCTTCGCCGCGGCCGGCATGGGCTCGGACACCTGCGGCTCGATTCGTATCCCGGCCGCAAACCAGAACCTAGTTGGCCTGCGCGTAACCACCGGGCTGTCCAGCCGCGCTGGCGTGATGCCGCTATCATCGACGCAGGACGTGGCCGGCCCGCTGGCGCGCACTGTGACCGACTTGGCGGTAATGCTGGACGCTACCGTCGGCGCCGATCCAGCCGACCCGGTCAGTGCCGACTCAGCCGGCCATATTCCCACCAGCTACCGCGACTCCCTGCGTGTCGACGCACTCAAGGGTGCCCGCATTGGCGTGCTGCGCAGCCTATTCGGAAGTGCTCCGGAGGATGAGGAGATTGGCGGGATTGTGCGCAAGGCGGTGGACGCAATGCGTGCGCAGGGCGCCGAGGTGGTGGACGTGACGGTGCCCGACCTGGACGCACTGCTTGCAGACAGCAGCGTGATTGCCTACGAGTTCAAGTTCGACCTGGCCGACTACCTGGCGCAAGAGCCTAACGCACCGGTGCATTCACTCGGCGATATTCTCGATCGCGGGCTACAGCACGTTCAACTGGACGCACCACTGCGTCTGCGCAACCAGCCCACCGTACGCGACAGCGAGGCCTATCGCCAAGCGCTTGCGAGGCGCGCCACGCTACGCGCGTCCGTGCTCGCCGCGCTGGCTGCGCAGAATGTGGATGCGCTGGTCTACCCCTCGCTGCGCCGCAAGCCTGTGCGCATCGGAGAGGCCCAGACCGGCGCCAACTGCCAACTGAGCGCGAGCACCGGTCTGCCTGCCATCGCCTTGCCCGCTGGCTTCACGAGCGATGGCGTGCCAGTCGGCATGGAAATGCTGGGCGGCGCCTTTGCCGAGCCGCGCCTGCTTGCGCTGGCCTATGGTTGGGAGCAGGTCGCACAGCCACGTCGCGCGCCGTTCAGCACGCCGCCGCTGGTGGACGGCCGCGCACCGCACCCGTTGCACGGCGACGCGCGCATCGCCCAAGGGCATGGTGCCACCGCCGACGTGCGCCTGCGCTACAACTTACTCAGCGGCGAGTTGCATGTGGCCGCCCGCACACAGCGGGCGGTCCCGTCCGACGTGATCGCCATTACCCTGCAGCGGGGAGACGGCGAGCGAGCGGGCCCGGTGCTGGCAGTTCTGGCGCGCAGCGGCCAGTTGAATGGTGACAGCACGCTGACCCTGCGTGGCCAGGACCGCGAGGACCTGCTGGCTGGCAAGCTCTACGTGCATCTTTACACGCGCGCCTCGCCGCTCGGAGCCGGGCGCGCACAAGTTCGCTTGATGCGCTGAAGACGTCGGAAGTCAACGCGCTTCCGACAGGGCGCGTGCGGCATGTGCCGCGCGCGCCCTGTACTATGATGTCGCATCATTCGCATCGCCATTGGCGGCCATGGCCGATTGCCGTCCGGGGACCATCAAATGAGAAGCACCAGCGGCAGGCACCTGCCTGCCCTCACCCATCTGGTAGCGTTCGAAGCCACGCTACGCCTCGCCAGCGTGACCGAGGCCGCCGAGGAGTTGTGCCTGACCCAGAGTGCTGTCAGCAAGCAACTCACGGAACTGGAGGACTACCTTGGCGTGCCGATGCTGCAACGCCGTAAGGGCGCAGTGACACCCACCCAGGCTGGAGAGCAATACCTGCACGCGGTTCGGCGGGTCATCGCCGATCTGGAGGAGGCGACACTGGAAGTGATGACGGGTCGCGGCCGCGGAGGGCGGCTCGATATCTCGGTGCCGGTGTCGTTGGGTAATATCTGGCTACTGCCTCGCCTGCTGCGCTTTGCCAAGCAGCATCCCCAGATCCAGGTCAACGTCACCACCAAGGTCGGCCCCGTCGACTTGCGCGCCTCCCGCCTCGACGCCGCCATCATGTACTGCCGTGGTCCTGCCGAAGGCCACTTCGGTGTCAAGCTGATGCCGCTAGCCCTGTTCCCCGTATGCGTACCCGAACTCCTCCAGAGCGGCGAGAGCGGCGAGGCCGCGCTGCAGCGCCTGCCGCTGCTGCACCAGACCGCCGCACTGGAAGCCGACCGCCGCACTGGAAGCCTGGACCGCCTACTTCCGGATCATCGACATGACGCCCCCGCGCGTGCTGCGCGGCCCTCGCTACGCGCTGCTGACCATGGGCCTGCAGGCCGCGCTGGGCGGGATGGGCGTGGCCCTGCTGCCAGAATACGTGACCGGCGAAGACCTGGCCGCCGGGCGGCTCGTGCGGCTGTCGCCAGCCACTTATATCTCGCCCAAAGCCTATTACTTCGTCTGCCCGCAGGAGAAGTGCAACAGCCCCGCCGTCCAAATGTTCATTTCGTGGCTGCTACAGGAAACCGGAGGAAGCGCGCAAGACCAGGCATCCGGTGCGCACAGCCTTGGTGACCTGCCGACGTCACTGCTGTCCGACCAGCAGTTGCCAACCTGGACAGGCGCAATGGGTAACCATCGGGTCTGAAGCCCCGGGGACAATGAACCGCTGCTTCCAGCGCCGAAGCCGCGTCGCAAAAAGCATCCGGGCCGCCTTCCGGTTTCGGACTGGCGGCGTTCATGCCAGGCCCAGGCCGGATTCGACCATGTTCATCCGCTCGACGTTGAACCGCTCCCGCACCATCACCACCACCCCGCGAGCCAGTGGCAAGCCCCTGACCGCTTCTTCCTCGCTCCTCCCGGGAAAGTCCACCTCCGCGCTCCAATTGCACCCGGTGTGATCCGGCCGGTGCACGCACACCGCATGCAACTGGCAGTCCTGGCATCCGGGTTGTTCCCGCAGGCAATCGTTGAGCAGGCGCTTGAGCTCGGTCAGGGGTTTGGTCTGGCGATCCATGATGGACTCCGGTTGCGCGCCGGCGCCCGCTGCAGGCGGGCGCCGGGCGAGGCCGAGGTTCCGGGAACGGGCGGTGGTGGAACGAGGGCCGTGTCAGTTGATGGATTTGTCGGCCCGGCATTCAGGGCAAAGGCCGTACAGCACCAGCATGTGCTCGCGCAGCACGAAGGCATTGGCGCTTGCCACTTCGCGTTGGCGGATTTCGATGGCTTCGTCGCGAAATTCCTCGACGCGGCCGCAGGCTACGCAGATCAAATGGTCGTGGTGGCCGCCTTCGTTGAGCTCGAACACTGCGTGATCGGCTTCGAAGCTGTGGCGCAGCAGGATATTGGCCTGCACCAGCTGGTTGAGCACGCGGTAGATGGTGGACAAGCCGGCATCGACTTCCTGCGCCAGCAGGATGCGGTAGACGTCTTCGGCGCTGAGGTGGCGCCGCGGGCTGGCGCGGAAGACTTCCAGCACGCGAACGCGTGGTGACGTTGCCTTGAGTCCGGCGCGCTTGAGGTCGATGGGTTCGGTACTGTCGGGAGGCATCAGCATGCTGCGGCTTCGCGCCCGCACGGGGCGCATCAATCGGAAATGAAGGTGCTCGGGCCGGCCGCGCCGTCGCGCGCATTGGGCGGACGTTCGCGTCTCCAACCGTAGGAGTGCAGCGGGCGGCTTCCTGGAAGAAAGGCCGCCCGATGCTGCAAGCCGTGGTGCACGGCTCGCGGAATAAAAAGATGGCTTGGCTTGTCGGTCGAAGTGCCGATCGGGAAAGCGGGGTCTGGTTGCTTTCCCGATCCTCCGGTGACTGGCTACTGCCAAACGCTCCGCGGTACGGAGCGGTCCCCACAAAAGACGGTGATGGATGCCGCGTTGCGACACCGCAAAATTCTGGTTGCCGCGGACTTGCCGCTGGCCTTGCTGTGTTCTGGTGCCTGGCGCCAGAGCTTGTCTTGCTTGCCTGCGTCAGTCAGTGAAGCCATGGTAAATGGGAATTAATCTCATTACAAGGGAAATTTTCAACTTATTTCGAGCGGGCTTTGGCGGCCAGGTGGCCACCGGTCGCGCGGACGCGCAGGAAGAAACGCCGAGGAAGAAAATCGTGCGCCGGGCAATGGGAAAGTCCCCGGCGCACGAGAAGCGCGCAATGCAGCGCGAGATGGCGGCGCCCGGCATGCCGAGCTCGGGGCGCCGCTAGTTGTTGCCCTGTGCCGCCCTCAGGCACCCGCCAGCCGGAACGTGCCGACGGCCCGGTGCAGCGCATCCGCCTGGTCTTCGAGCGAGGCGGCCGCGGCGGCGGCCTGCTCCACCAGCGCGGCATTTTGCTGCGCCATCTGGTCCATCTGCGTCACGGCCTGGTTGACCTGCTCGATGCCGCCGGTCTGCTCCTCGGTGGCGGCGCGCATCTCGCCCATCAGGTCGGTCACGCGCTTGACGGCTTCCACGATCTCGTCCATTGCCTGTCCCGCCGTTTCCACCAGCGCCGAGCCATCATCGACCCGCTGCGCGGAGTTGCCGATCAAGGCCTTGATCTCCTTGGCGGCGGTAGCGCTGCGCTGCGCCAGGCTGCGTACCTCGCCGGCCACAACCGCGAAGCCACGGCCCTGGTCGCCGGCACGGGCGGCTTCCACCGCTGCGTTGAGCGCCAGGATATTGGTCTGGAAGGCGATGCCTTCGATCACGCCGATGATGTCGACCACCTTGCCGGACGCGGCCTTGATCTCGCCCATGGTGTTGACCACCTTGCCCACGATGACGCCGCCGCGCACCGCGATCTCCGATGCACCCTCGGCCAGGCGGCTGGCCTGGCGCGCGTTGTCGGCACTCTGGCGCACGGTGCCGGTGAGCTGCTCCATGCTGGCCGCGGTTATCGAATCCGCCGAGCCGCGGATGCTGCCGATGGCGCCGGTCAGGCGGGTTTGCATCTGCTGCATGGCGAACAGCACGCTATGGTTGTCACCGGGAGCCGTGTGCACTTCGCTGGCCAGGTCGCCTTCAGCGATGCGCGAGGCGATGCGCGAAGTCAGCGCCGGCTCTCCGCCAAGCTGTTTCTGCAGGCCGTTGGCAATGCGCAGCACCACGAAGGTCATGACCGTGCCGATGCCCAGCAGCAAGGCGAGCGACTTGAGCAGCGCCTGGCGGAATGCCGCGTCGATGTCGTCCAGGTAGACCCCGGCGATGAAATTCCAGTCCCACGGCTTGAAGTTCGCCACGTAGCTCAGCTTGGGCTGCGGCGCTTCGGCGCCGGGCTTGGCCCACAGGTACTGCACGTAGCCTTGGCCCGCGCCCTTGCCGATCGCGGCGATATCGCGGAACAGGTAGGTGCCCTTCGGGTCCTTGGTGTCTTCCATGTTCTTGCCGTTCATCTCCGGCTTGAACGGGTGCATCACCACTACCGCGTTGGAGTGCATCAGGGTGAAGTAGCCGTCCTCGCCAAAGCGGATGCCACGCACGCGCTCCAGGGCCTGCTGTTTCGCCTCCTCCATCGGTATCTTGCCGCTGCGCCCCAGTGCCTCATACGACTGCACCATGGACATCGCGGTCTCGGTAACGTGGGCCAGGTCGAGCTTTCTCTCCGCCAGGCGCAACTCGCGCATCTGCCAGGCGTCCCACAGCGTCAGCCCGAGCAGGCAGACCCAGCTCAACAACAACGGCAACAGCAATTTCTTCCTCAGGCTCAGGCGCTCCAGCATTCTCTCTCCCCCTGCATTCTAGGTATGGACTCTCGGTACTCCTGATGCGATAACGGCGGCCCGGTCGGCAAACTTGACGACCGCTCCATAGGGGGTTTCCTTAGGTGCCACGAGGGTTACAGGGAGATTTCGAGGTGGCGTGCAGGTGGCGGCACAAACGGTGTTCTCCCTGGGGACGCCGCCGCACTTTTGGAGGTTGTCCGATTGTGTAATGCAACGTAACGCCTGCCCTCCCGCGCAAACATTGCGATTTCAAATGAGAACCATTATCCTTTCGCCTTATTTGCCTGAACCGTCACCCGGCGTGGGGCACGGTACGTTCACATGGACGCGGCAAGCTGACCAGTGAGGCACCGGAGCGGCAGGTTGCCGGGTGCCGGAAAATCAACATGACCGAAACATCGCTAGGGGCCGGCCAGCAGCGCCGGGCCTTCTGGCTCAAACACCTGCATCAGTGGCACTGGATCAGCTCGGCAATGTGCCTGATCGGCATGCTGCTGTTTGCCGTGACCGGCTTCACGCTCAACCACGCTGGCCAGATCGAGGCCCGTGCGCAAGTGGTCACGCGCACGGCGACCGCGCCAGCCAGCCTCACGGCAGCCTTGCGCGAGACCACGCACGGCGACAAGGGTCCGGTGCCCGCCGCGTTGAGCAACTGGCTGTCGCGGGAACTCGACATCAGCGCCAGCGGCCGTGAGGCCGAGTGGTCATTCGACGAGATTTACGTCGCGCTGCCCCGCCCGGGGGGCGACGCCTGGGTCACCGTGGCGCTGGACAGCGGTGAGGTGCAGTACGAAAAAACCACGCGCGGCTGGATCTCCTACTTGAACGACCTGCACAAGGGCCGCAATACCGGCCGCGCCTGGAGCCTGTTCCTCGACGTGTTCGCCGCGGCCTGCCTGATTTTCAGTGCGACCGGGCTGTTCCTGCTCAAGCTGCACGCCGGCGGCCGCATGGCGACCTGGCCGTTGGTTGGGCTGGGTCTGGTGGTGCCGCTGCTGCTGGCGCTGCTGTTCATCCACTAACGATCATCTGATCACTCTTACCGTTCATACGCGAGGTCCCGTTATGCGCCGATTGCTTACCGTCACCCTTACCGGCATGGCCGCGGCTCCGTTCGCCAGCCCGGCCGTCGCGGCCGAAATGAACGTCAAGGTAGAGATCCCGCGCCTGAACGTCGCGGAGTATCACCGGCCCTACGTCTCGATGTGGATCGAGCGCGCAGACCAGAGCCCGGCCGCCACGCTGGCCGTCTGGTATGACGTCAAGCACAAGGACGGCGAAGGCACCAAGTGGCTCAAGGACATGCGCCAGTGGTGGCGCAAGGCCGGGCGCGACATGCAGATGCCCGCCGATGGCATCTCGGGCGCCACGCGCGCGGCCGGAGAGCACACGCTTACTTTCACCGACGCCAAGGCGCCGCTGGGCAAGCTGCCCGCCGGCGAGTATCAGCTCGTGGTGGAAGCCGCCCGCGAGGTCGGTGGCCGCGAACTGTTGCGCGTGCCCTTTGCCTGGCCGCCCAAGGCAGCCGCCTCGGCCAAGGCCAAGGGCGAGCATGAGCTTGGCGGCGTCTCGGTCGACCTGAAGCCCTGAGCCGCTGAACCAGCCCTGCGTTCAAGACCTTCGCCACCAAACTGTCCATCCAGGCCGCCGCGCTGGCCCTGGCCGCGCTGATGCCGCTAGCCGCCCACGCACACCGCCAGTGGCTGCTGCCGTCGGCCACCGTGCTGTCGGGCAGCGACCCGTGGGTGACCGTCGACGCCGCCGTGTCGAACGACCTGTTCTACTTCGAGCACATGCCGCTGCGCCTCGACAACCTTGCCGTGACCGCGCCGGACGGCGCCACGGCAAAGGTCGAGAACGCCAGCACCGGCCGCTATCGCAGCACCTTCGACGTGCACCTGACCCAGCCGGGCACCTACAAGGTGGCCGTGGTCAACCACGGCCTGTTCGCCAGCTACAAGGTGGACGGCCAGGCCAAGCGCTGGCGCGGTTCGCCCGAAGCCTTCGCCAAGGAGGTGCCGGCCGGTGCGCAGGACCTGCAGGTCACGCAGGCCGACAGCCGCCTGGAAGCCTTCGTGACGGCGGGCAAGCCCACCGCCAAGGTGCTGCAGACCACCGGCCGCGGCCTGGAACTGGCGCCGGTCACGCACCCGAACGACCTGGTCGCCGGCGACGCCGCCAGCTTCCGCCTGCTGCTGGACGGCAAGCCCGCGGCCAACGTCAAGGTAGCCGTGGTGCCGGGCGGCATCCGCTATCGCGACCAGCTGCAGGAAATGGCATTCACTACCGACGCCGACGGCAAGTTCAGCGTCAAGTGGCCGGCCCCGGGCATGTACTGGATGGAAGCCGAGGTACGCGATGACAAGGTTGCCGTCAAGGAAGCCAAGACGCGCCGCGCCAGCTACGCGGCCACGGTGGAAGTGCTGCCGCAGTAAGCGCAACGTAACACCGGCCGGCGGCCGGGCGCTAGTCCGGTTGCCGGCATCCGTCCTAAGCCCCCAGCGGGCTTTTTGTGTTTTCGCAGTTTCCGTCCCGTCATCGTCTCAGGTCGTCTTCTAGGTCGTTTTTCAGGTCAAGCCGCATGCAGCGTGTTCTCGTTCCCCTCGCGCTTGGCAGCGCGCCGCCCGCGCCCGCCGCGCTGGCAAGCCTGTGCTGGCTGCATGGCGAGACCATGGGCACCACGTGGTCGGTGGCATGGGCGGCATCGCCCTCGGCAGTCGATCAGGACACGCTCGACGCCGGCATCCGCGCCGTGCTGGCCGAGGTCGTCGCGCAGATGAGCAATTGGGACGAAGCCTCGGACGTGAGCCGCTTCAACCGCGCCGCGCCCGGCAGCTGGCAGGTGTTGCCGGCTGACTGCTTCACCGTGTTGCAGGCCGCGCTGCAAGTGGCGCGCGACAGTGGCGGGGCCTTTGACCCCAGCGCCGGGCCGTTGGTCGACCTGTGGGGCTTCGGCCCGGCGCCACGGCGTGCGCAGGCGCCGGCGCTGATGGCGCTGGAGCAGGCGCGCGCGCTGTGCGGGTGGCAGCGCATCGTGATCGACCCGGCGGGCAGCCGGGTGCGGCAGCCCGGCGGCGTCCAGCTGGATTTCTGCGCCATCGCCAAGGGCTTCGGCGTCGATGCGGTATCGCGCTACCTGAGCGGGCAGGGCATCGACAGCCACCTGGTGGAGATCGGCGGCGAGCTGCGCGGCCATGGCGTCAAGCCCGATGGCATGCCATGGTGGGTCGCGCTGGAAACGCCGCCGGGCGGTGGCGCGGCGGGGCACGAAGCGCTGGTCGCGCTGCATGGCTTGTCCGTTGCCACCTCGGGGGATTACCGTCGTTACTTCGATAGCGGCGCTCGCCGCTATGCCCACACATTGGACCCGCGCACGGGCTATCCGGCCAGCCACGCGCTGGCCTCGGTCACGGTGCTGCACCCGCAATGCATGATGGCCGATGCGCTGTCCACCGCGCTGACCGTGCTGGGCCCCGAGGCCGGCATGGTGTTCGCCCGCCGCCATGCGCTGGCCGCGCGCTTCCTGATCCGCCGCAGCGACGGCTTCGACGAACGATTGTCACCGGCCTTCGAGGCCATGCTGTCATGACCCCGCCTGATACCGCTTCCTCCGTCCGCGTCCTTGTCCTTAGCACCGCCGTCCTGCTGGGTGCGCTTGCCGGCCTGGCCGGCATCGCGCTCGGCTTTCTCGCACCGAGCCGCACCGGCATGGCCGCTGGCGTGGTGATTGCCTATGCCGGATTCTGTGCTGCCGTGATCGGCCGCCACCGCCGGCGGCATGCGCCCGCCGGCCAGCTGGCCGAGGCCAAGGACGGCGCCACGATCGTCGCCTACGCGAGCCAGAGCGGGTTTGCCGAACAGCTTGCGCTGCAGAGCGCGCAGGCGCTGCAGGATGCTGGCGTGCCCACGCAGTTGCTATCGTTTGACCAGCTGGAGGCCGGGCGTCTTGCCCATTGCCGCCAGGCGTTGTTCGTGGTCAGTACCACGGGCGAGGGCGATGCCCCGGACAGCGCCTCGGGCTTCGCGCGCCGCCTGAGCGCCGCCGCAGGTGCTGGTGGCCTGCGCGAGCTGCGCTTGGCGATCGCAGCTACGCGCACTACTGCGCCTTCGGCCACGCGCTGTCGGCATGGATGCAGCGCCAGCATGCGCAGGCCCTCTTCGACATGGTGGAAGTGGACAACGGCGACGCCGGGGCCCTGCGCCACTGGCAGAACCATCTCAGCGCGCTCGCCGGAGGCGCGGAAATCGCCGACTGGGAAAAGCCCCGCTACGCCGACTGGCGCCTGCATGAGCGCAGGCTGCTCAATCCAGGCAGCCCGGGCTCGCCGGCCTTCCACCTTGCGCTGGTGCCTGCCTCTCCGGCCTCATTGGCCGAAGGCGCGCTGTCGTGGCAGGCCGGCGATATTGCCGAAATCGGTCCACGTCTCGCGCCGTCCGAAGTCGCGCGCGTGCTGGCAAGACTCTCGCTGGATGGCAACACCCCGGTGCGTTGCGATGGCACTTCCACCACGCTGTCGCACGCGCTCGCCACGCGCATCGTCCTGCCCGATCCGCATCTGGCCGCGCTGGCCGGGGTCACGCCGCAGCGGCTGGTGGATACGCTGCCGTTGCTGCCGCACCGCGAGTATTCGATTGCCTCGCTGCCGGGCGACGGGCAACTGGAATTGCTGGTGCGCCAGACGCGCCATGACGATGGCCGGCTCGGCCTGGCATCCGGCTGGCTCACCGCGCATGCGGAGCCGGGCGCGGGCATCGCCCTGCGCATCCGCACCAACCGCGGCTTTCATCCGCCCGCGGACGATCGCCCGCTGATCCTGATCGGCAACGGCACCGGCCTGGCCGGCCTGCGCGCGCACTTGAAGGCGCGCGCCGTCGCCGGGCATCATCGCAACTGGCTGCTGTTCGGCGAGCGTACCGCCGAGCACGATGCATTCCATCACCTCGAGCTCGCCGCATGGCAGGCCGATGGCGTGCTGCAGCGGCTGGACCTGGTCTACTCGCGCGATGGCGGTGCGCTGCATTACGTGCAGGACGCCGTGCGCGCATCGGCCGACGCATTGCGAGAATGGATCGAAGCCGGCGCGGCCATCTACGTCTGCGGCAGCCTGAAAGGCATGGCCGGTGGTGTCAACGCGGCGTTGTCAGACGTGCTGGGCGAGGAGGCCCTGCTGCGCCTGGGCGAGCAGGGCCGCTATCGGCGCGACGTCTACTGAGACTGCCCGTCAGGCCGGCGGTGCGCCCGCTGCCACTTCCATCAGCGCATCCACCACCACCGCCCCGCCTGCGCTCACCATCACCGGGTTGAGGTCGATCGAGCGGATCGCGCCGTTGGCCTCAAGCATCAGCTGGCCCACGCGCACGGCGATCCGGCACAGCGCCGCCACATCGACCGCCGGCTCGCCGCGTACGCCCGCCAGCAGCGGCGCGATGCGCAGGCCGGCAATGGCGCGCGCCACCGCCGCCTCGCTGCACGGCGCCACGCAACGACCACGCCTTCGCAGGCAGCGCCGAGTCTCTCGAGGATGGCGGTCTGAGCGAGGAAGGCCTGCGCCACGGCGTGCTCATCGTTGCAGTTCAACGCGACAAGGCCGTGCTCGCTCTTGTGCGGCACCTGCGGGGAGCTGGCCTTGACTGCTACGGGTCCATTCAACTCGCGCCAGGCCGCGACCGCTTCATCCACGTTCTGGCACAGCTTGTACGCTACCACCGGGACGCCGGCCAACGCCAGGCGCGTGAGGCTCGCCGCCTCGCTCAGCGTGTTGCCGGTCGCGCGCGCCACATCGCCCGCCACATCGCGCGCCACATCGTGCGCCGCAGGCCGGTGCGCGGCGACAGCCGTATCTTCCGCGGCCACATCGCGCAGTTGCTGCTGATGCGTGACCAGCTGCGCGAAGGCGGCCAGCGCCTCGGCGCCGCTGTCATAGGTGGGCACGTTGGCCGCGCGGAACGCAGCGGCCACAGTCGCCTGCCAGGCCGCCACGGCAATTGGCTTGCCGGCGCCGTCGGCAAAGCTGGCGGCATCGCGCGCAAAGCGCGGCAGGTCGTAGCCCATGCCCGCCACCGGGATATCGAGCAGCAACAGGTCGGCGGCCGGGTCGGCGGCCACCACCGGCAGCACGTCGCCAAACAGCGCGCTGTTGGTCAGCAGCGCGGCGGTGACGTCGATCGGGTTTGCCGTTGTGGCGAATCCGGGCAGGCGCTCGGCCAGCGCAGCCTGCGTGGCTTGCGACAGCGGCGCCAGCGCAAGCCCGAGCGGCTCTACCGCATCGGCGGCCATCACGCAGCTCGCGCCGGAATTGCTCACCACCACCAGCTGCCGCCCGCTTGCCTGCCAGCCGCGCAGGTAAAGCGGCGCAGAGCGCGCCAGTGCGTGCGCATCATCCACGCGGCAGATGCCATGCCGCGCCAGGAAGGCACCCACCGCCCGGTCTTCATTGGCGATGGCGCCCGTATGCGACGCCGCCGCGCGCTGCCCGGCGCTGGAGCGGCCCGCCTTGACGGCAACGATGGGCACGCCACGCCGGCGCGCCACCGCGGCGGCTTGCGCCAGCACGGCAGGATCGGTCAGGCTTTCCATGTACAGCAGGATCAATCGCACATCGGGATCGTGCGCCACCGCCAGCGCCAGCTCGCTTACCGTGATGTCAGCCTCGTTGCCGGTGGCGTGCATATGGCGCACGCCGATGCCTTGGCCGCGCAGCAGGCCGTAGACCATGGCGCTGACGCCGCCGCTCTGGCTCACCACCGCCACCGGGCCATCCTGGGGCGGCACTTCGATAAACATGGTGGAGAAGCTGGCAATGGTGCCGGTGCCGAAGTTGGCCAGGCCCTGGCTGTTAGGGCCAACCAGGCGCAGCCCCGCGCCGGCTGCCACCCGCACCATCTCGTCCTGCTGGCGCCGGCCTTGCTCGCCGGCTTCGCCGAAGCCCGAGGCGATCACGATGGCGGCCGCCACGCCAAGCCGCGCGCAATCGCGCACTGCCGACACCGCCGGGTCGTCGCCCACCACGATGATGGCCAACTCCGGCACCTCGGGCAGCGCATCGAGCGAGGCAAAGGCGGGCAGGCCCTGGATGGTGTCGCGCTGCGGGTTCACCGGGAAGAGCTTGCCGGCGTAGCCATGCTCGCGCATGTAGTAGATGGGCCGGCCACCGATCTTGTGGATATGGTCGGAGGCGCCGATCACCGCGATCGAGCGCGGCGCCAGCAAGGCTTGCAAGGTCTGGTTCATGATGGATGCGGTCCGCAATCAAGCGCCGGCCCGGCCGGCTTCGGTAGAAGGTATGAGATGCTCAATCGATGGTGGCGCCCGAGGCCTTGACCACCTTGCCCCATTTGTCGATCTCGCGAGTGAGGAACTGCGCGGTGGCCGCGGGCGCGGTCCATTGCGCGGCAAAGCCCTGCGTGGCGAACCTGGCGCGTACGTCTTCCTGTTCGAGCACGGTCTTCAACGCGCTGCTCAAGGTGGCGACCACCGCTGGCGGCGTGCCTGATGGCGCGAGCAGGGCATTCCATGCGGTGGCCTCGTAGCCGGGCAGCCCGGCCTGTGCCATGGTGGGCACATCGGGCGCGGCGGGTGAGCGCGCCGCGCCGGTGATCGCCAGCGCGCGCAGCCGGCCCTCGCGCACGAAGGGCATGGCGGAGAGCATGGTGTCGAACATCACCGTGGCTTGCCCGCCCATCACATCGGTGAGCGCGGGCGCGCTGCCTTTGTACGGCACGTGGGTCATGTGCGTGCCCGCCATGCTGTTGAACAGTTCCGCGGCGAGGTGCGTCGACTGGCCGTTGCCCGAGCTGGCAAAGCTGACCTGGCCCGGCTTGGCTTTCGCCAGCGCAATCAGCTCGGCCACGTTGGCGGCGGGCGTCGCGGGCGCGGTCACCAGCACGAGCGGCCCGAGCGTCAGCAGCGACACCGGGGTGAAGTCTTTCTGCGTGCTGTAGCCGGGCTTGGTGAACAGCGTCATGTTGATGGCGTGCGCGGTGGTGGCCACCAGCAGTGTGTAGCCATCCGGCGCGGCCTTGGCGGTGGCCTCGGCACCGATATTGCCGCCCGCGCCGGGCCGGTTCTCGATCACCACGGGTTGCTTGAGCTGCTCCGACAACTTCTGCCCGACCACGCGCGCCACGATGTCGGTGGGGCCGCCGGGCGGGTAAGGCACAACCAGCCGTACCGGCCGCGCAGGCCAGTCCTGCGCGTGGGCGCCGGGCGCGGCCAGCAGCACGGCGGCCATTGCCATGGCGCCCGTCAGCAGGGCGCACGCGGGCCGCCGAAGCGGCAAGGTTCGGTTCATGTCGGTCTCCTGGGTGTCGGTGTGTATTGCTACGCCGCACTACGCCGCGCCATGCGGCTACTCGCGCTGGAAACGCAGCAGCGTGCGCTCGCCGTGGCGCATGAAGCCCGCGCGCACGCGCTCGCCGATCGTCACGCCGGGCTCGGCATGCGCCATCACGCGCGGGCCTTCGTCAAGCGTGGCCAGCACCAGCGTGTATGGCACCAGCGCGCGGAAATCCTCGGTGGGCGCGCGCGAGACTTCGGTGACGCTGTGCACGGTAGCGCTGCCCGCGGCGTCGCGCCATGCCAGCCGCGTGCTGCCGCAAGCGCGGCATGCATGGCGCTGCAGCGGTTGCCACGCAGCGCAGTCCTCGCATGCCTGATAGCGCACGACGCCCGCATCGAGGCCAGCCTGATAGGGATGGTCCGTGCTCATGCCGCCTCCAGTACCAAACTGACGTGCGAAGACAGCACGCCGCCATCCGCGTGAAACAGCGCGCGCTTGCGCGGCGGCAGCTGACGCGTGCCGGCCTTGCCCGCAAGCTGCCGCGTGGCTTCCGCCAGATGCATCAGGCCGCCGGCCACGCCCGAGTGCCCGAAGGCAAGCAGGCCGCCGTGCGTGTTGAGCGGCAGTGCGCCAGCGCGCCCGAAATCGCCCGCCGCCAGCCGCTGCGGCGAAGCGCCGCGCGGCGCCACGCCAAGCTCCTCGAGCAACATCGCCAGCGTGATGGTGAACGAGTCGTAGATCGCCAGGTAATCGATCTGCCCGATCGTGTTGCCTGCTTGCGCGAGCGCGCGCCGCGCGGCATCGGCGGCGCCGGTGGCCAGCACGCTGTCGAGCGCGCACAGGTGCTGGTGGCGATGCGCCTGCCCCGCGCCCGTGATGCGCACGGGTGTGCCGCCGCCCGGCTCGGCGGACACCACCAGCGCCACCGCGCCATCGGAGATCGGGCAGCAGTCCGACAAGCGCAGCGGCGTGGCGATGGGCTTGGCGGCACGTGCCGCATCCAGCGTCAGCGCCTCGCGCAGGTGCGCATCGGGATGTCCCGCCGCATGCTCGCGCATCAGCACCGCAAAGCCGCTGAGCGCATCGGCGTGCATGCCGGTCTCGGCGAGATAACGCGAAGCCAGCAGCGCGTAGTAAGCCGGCACGGAGGCGCCGTTGGGCACTTCCATGTCCGGCTCGCCGACCTGGGCCAGCGTCTGGATGGACTGGTCGCGGCTCTGGCCGGAGAGGCGGTTCTCGCCGGCCACCACCAGCACGTTGCGGCAGCGCCCGGCACCCACCAGCTCGCGCGCCAGCATGGCCATGACGCCGCCGGTGGCACCGCCCGACGCCACGCCATGCGCATAGGCGGGATCGAGCGAGGCGTACTCGCAAAAGCGCGTGGCCAGCATCAGGTGCGCCAGGGTGGTGGCGTAGCCGCACAGCACGCCGTCGATGTCGGCGCGGGCCAGGCCCGCGTCGGCCAGCGCGGCGTCGGTGGCCTGCGCCATCAGCGTCAGCGGCGTGCTGCCCTCGACGCGGCCAAAGCGCGTATTGCCCGCGCCGCGCAGGTAAGCTGCGTGTTGCATGGTGCCTCTCTCAATACTTTAAATGCTTCAACGCTTGAGCAGCGGGCACTGCGACTTGGCCACCGGCATGAAGGCCTGGTCGCCGGGCACCGTGGCCAGCAGCTTGTAGTAGTCCCACGGGTACTTCGATTCCGCCGGCGTCTTGACCTCGAACAGGTACATGTCGTGGATCATGCGGCCGTCTTCGCGGATGCGGCCGTTCTTGGCGAAGAAGTCGTTGATCGGCATCGACTTCATCTGCTTCATGACGGCAGCGGTTTCGTCGGTGCCCGCGGCCTGGATCGCCTTGAGGTAATGCGTCACTGACGAATAGGTGCCGGCCTGGCTCATGTTCGGCATCTTCTTGAGCTTCTCGAAGTACCGGCGCGACCACGCGCGCGTGGCGTCGTTCATGTCCCAGTAGAAGCCTTCGGTCAGCAGCAGCCCGGACGCCGTCTTCAGGCCGATGGCATGGATGTCGTTGATGTACAGCAGCAGCCCGGCCATGCGCTGGGCGCCGCCCTTGGTCAGGCCGAACTCGCTGGCCGCCTTGATGGCATTGACGGCATCGCTGCCGGCGTTGGCCAGGCCCACCACCTGCGCCTTGCTGGCCTGTGCCTGCAGCAGGTAGGAGGCGAAATCGCTGGCGCCGATGGGATGGCGCGCCGCGCCGAGCACCTTGCCGCCGGTCTCGTTGATCACGGTGGTGGCGGAGTCCTGCAGGGTGTGGCCGAAGGCGTAGTCGGCGGTCAGGAAGAACCAGGTCTTGCCGCCGCGCTGCACCACCGCGCGCGCGGTGGAATTGGCCAGCGCGTAGGTGTCATACGCATAGTGCACCGAGACCGGCGTGCACAGGTCGTTGGTAATGCGCTCGGTGCCGGGGCCGGAGAACACCACGATCTTGTTCTTCTGCTTGGCGACTTCCAGCACCGCCAGCGCCGGTGCCGAAGCGGCCACGTCCAGGATGGCGTCGACGTGGCCCGTATCGAACCACTCGCGCGCCTTGCTGGCCGCGATGTCGGCCTTGTTCTGGTGGTCGGCCACCACCAGTTCGATCTTCTTGCCCAGCACCTTGCCGCCAAAGTCGTCGATGGCCATCTGCGCGGCGGTGGCGCTGCCGCGCCCGGTCACGTCGGCATACAGGCCGCTCATGTCGAGGATCAGGCCGATCTTGACCTCATCATCGGAAATGCCGGCCTTGGCCGGCTGCGCATTAGCCAGTCCTGCGCCGCACAGCAGCGCGGCGGCGATGGCGAGCGCGCCCAGCGGGCGGCGCAGCCGCGAGTCAATTCGGTTCATGGTGGTCTCCTCCAGCCTTGGTCTTGTTGACTTGTGTTCTTGGTAGCGCCTAGACAGTGGCGATCGGCGTGGTGGGCGAGCCCACCGCGCCCGGCAGACGCAGCGGCGGCGCCGTCAGCATGAAGCGTGAGCGCTGGTTGGCGCGCAGCCACTGCGCAAGCTCCTTCAGGTACCACAGCTCGCCCAGCGGCAGCCCGAGCTTGAACAGGCAGTGATGGTGCAGCGGCAGCAGCGGGTGATTCGGCTGGTCGGCCGGCGCGGGGCGCGCGGGATATCGCTCCACCGCGTAGTTGTCGGCGATCAGCGCGGCGATGCCGGCGTCGGTGATCCAGTTAAGCAGGCGGTCGTCGCGCCCGTCCAGCGCGCAGCAGCTGTGGTGCAGCACGGCTTCGTCCGGCTCGCGCTGCATCGACAGCACCACTTCGGCAAAGCCTGTGCGCAACAACAGCATGTCGCCGGGTTCCACCTCCACCCGGTCGGCCTCCAGCACGTGCATCAGGTCGTCGTAGCCCACGTTGCGGAAATCCTGGCCGAAGGCGTTGGCCAGGTCCACCAGCACGCCGCGCCCCTGCATGCCCTTGACGGCGAAGTTCTCGATGCCGAGCGCGCGCGCCTCGCTGTGGTCGTGGCCGCAGGCGTGCGCGGCAAAGTGATCGTCCTCGGCGTAGTCGACCGGGCCCACGATGTGCTCGTTGGCCCGGTAGCCGTTGTAGTAGACGCGTTCCGGGCGGCCATCGCCATCGGCGTCGAACAGCGCGCCCACATGGGCGAGCGAGTCCCATTGCGTGGAGTATTGCAGCGAGAGCAGCACCTGGTCGTCGCTGATCACGTCGGTGGCGGTTGGGTTCACCTTGGCCAGCGGAAAGTTCACATAGGGTATGTCGTCGCGGAAGGTGGGGCGCAGCACCGGCGGATGGCGGCGCGGGTTGAGCTTGTTGCCGCCGGGATAATCCAGCGGCAGCGACAGGCAGAATGACAGCCCGGCCTGTATCTCGCGCGCGCCCTTGCGCACCTGTTCGGCGCCGATCAGGTTGACGCGGCCAAGCTGGTCGTCGGGGCCGAAATCGCCCCAGTTGGAACCTTGCGGTCGTTGCTTCCAGCGCATGCTCAATGTCTCCGGTTACAGGTCGGTACTGGTGGCGCACGCTTGCTGCGTCGTGCGCGCAATTGGTGGCTTTGCCTTTGCAGCGGCGCCCGCCAGGGTGGCGGTGCGCCGGCGTGCCGCCGCCGAGTTCGGCGCAGGCGGTGTCCAGGCCGCGCAAACGGTCTCGGCCTCGCGCCGCAGCGCGCGAGCGAGCGCCGGCTCGCGTTCGGTGATGCGCTCGTTGAGCGCGGCGATGCTGATGGCGCCAAGCGGGAAGCCATCCGGGTCCGGCAGGGCGATGGCGATGCCGCCCATGCGCTCCACCACCACATCCAGCAGCACAGCGTAGCCGCGCGCTCGGGTGGCCTCCACCTCGCGCAGCAGCATCGCCGCGTTGATGCGCGGATAGCGTTTGAGCGCGGGCGCGATGCACTGCAAGGTGGCCTCCACCTCGGCATCCGGCAGTGCCGCCAGCAGCGCCAGGCTGCCCGCGCCGACGCCAAGCGGGCGCCGGCTGCCAACGTCGAGATAGTTGGCGCGGATCGGGAAGGTGCCGGGACGCAGTTCCAGGCAGACGGATTCCCAGCCGCTTGGCACCGACAGGATGGCGGTGTCTTCGAAGGCATGGGCAAGGCGGATCAGCGCGGGCCGCACGCTGGCGCGCGGATCGATGCGGCGCACGCTGGCAGCGCGCAGCGCCAGCCATTCGGGGCCCAGTGTGAATGCCTTGGTGTCGGGGTCGCGCTCGATAAAGCCTTCGGCTGCCAGCGTGTCCAGCAGGCGCAGCGCCGAGGCCTTGTCGACGCCGGCCGCCACGGCCAGGTCGGTCAGGCGCGTATTGCGCGCATCCGACAGCACGCGCAGCAGCCTGCAGGCTTTCTGGAGGGAGGTGGTCGGTACCGTCACGCGTGCGCACTCCGGAGTCGGCTGGTTTCGGAGAATGAAACCAGTTATGGAGTTATAGGCCTCTACGCGTGCCCCGTCATTCTGCACTGCATCAAAGTTTCGCCGGATGAAATTGCACGAAAGCAGCGCCAGCCGTGCGTTGGCGCCTCGCGCCAGGGCGCGGGCATGGTGGCAATTCGGCAAAAAACGGGCTCCCCGATTAGCCTCGCCCGTGCGACTTCCGCTATCCTTGGCGGCGATTCGCCGCGCCAGCACGGCTCGCGATCCCCGATTCTTGCCCAATGCGATCCCTACGTCCCCAAGGAAACACCATGGTTTGCCGAGCCCGCCGCCTTGCCGCCCTGCTCATCCTGAGCACCGCGGCGACCGCCGCCCAGGCCGTGCCTGCGGCTGCCGCAACCGCGGCGGCCCCCGCTAACGAACGCTTCCAGGTGGCGGGCCTGGAAAAGCCCGCCAGCATCCTGATCGACCGCTGGGGTGTGCCGCACATCTACGCCAATACGCTGTACGACGCCTTTTATGTACAAGGCTTCATGGCCGCGCGCGACCGCCTGTGGCAGATCGACCTGTGGCGCAAGCGAGGCCTGGGCGAGATGGCCAAGGACTTCGGGCCGGCTTACGTGGAAGGGGACCGCATGGCGCGCGCCGTGCTGTTTCGCGGCGATATGTACCGCGAGTGGCTGGCTTACGGCTCGGACGCCAAGCGCGTGGCCGAGGCCTTCGTGGCCGGCGTGAACGCCTACGTGGCGCAGACGGAGAGCAAGCCTGACTTGCTGCCGCCGGAGTTTCGCATGCTGAACTACAAGCCCGCGCACTGGCGCGCGGAAGACATTGTGCGCATCCGCCATCACGGGCTCACGCTCAATTTCATGGGCGAGGTCAATCGCGCGCAGGTCTACTGCCAGGTCAAGCCCGATGCCGCGCGCACCGACTGGGTGCAGCGTGAGCTGGATCCGCCGATCCAGCCCAAGCTGCCGGAAGGCCTGGACCCCTGCGCGCTGCCCACCGTCGAGCTGCGCCGCGCCTACGAGCTGGCCACCGCCGCGCCGCGCTTTCCAAAGGAGTGGTGGGCCTCGGCCAAGGCGGACGCCATCCCGCATGAAGCGCTCTATGCCGTGCTCGATACCAACAGCGACACCGCGCGCAGCCTCGGCTCCAACAACTGGGTCATCTCGGGCTCGCGCACCAGCACCGGCCGCCCCATCCTGGCCAACGACCCGCACCGCGCGCATGGCGCGCCCAGCCTGCGCTACATTAGCCACCTGAATGCGCCGGGGATGTCGGTGATCGGTGCCGGTGAGCCATTCCTGCCGGGCATCTCGATCGGGCACAACGACAACATCGGTTTCGGCCTGACCCGCTTCTATATGGATCAGGAGGATCTCTATATCTATGAGACCAACCCGGCGCAGCCGCACGAATACAAGTACCGTGGCCGCTGGGAACCGATGGAAACCGTGACCGAGGAGATCGCCGTCAAGGGCGAAGCCACGCCGCGCAAGATCAGCCTGGAATTCACCCGCCACGGCCCGGTGCTGGTTGCCGATGCCAAGGGCAATCGCGCTTACGCGCTGCGCGCGGCATGGCTGGATCTGGGCATGGCGCCGTATTTCGGTTCCATGGACTATATGCGCTCCCAGAACTGGGACCAGTTCCGCGCGGCGATGAACCGCTGGGGCGCCCCTGGCGAGAACCAGGTCTACGCCGACCGCGAAGGCAACATCGGCTGGATTCCCGGCGGCCTGACCGTCATCCGCCCCAACTGGGATGGCCTCACGCCGGTGCCTGGCGACGGCCGCTACGAGTGGGCGGGCTATCGCAACATGGACGAGTTGCCGTGGGCCTACAACCCGGCCGCCGGCTTTGTGGTGACTGCCAACGAGAACAATATCCCGCCCAACCACCCAGCGGCCAAGATGGGCGTGGGCTATGAATGGAGCGACACGGCGCGCGCGCGGCGGCTCAAGAGCCTGGTGGCGGCGAACCCGCACTCCTCGGTGGCCGACAGCATGGCGTGGCAGAACGACACCACCTCGCTGCCAGCGCTGCGCGCGGTGGCGTTGCTCGCCAGTGTGCGCACCGAGGACGCCCAGGCGCGGCGGGGACTCGACCTGCTGCGCGGCTGGGACGGCAACGAGCGCGCCGACAGCGCGCCGGCAGCGTTGTTCGAAGTCTGGTTCAGCAAGTACCTGCGCCCGGCGGTGGTGCGCGCGGCGCTCTCGCCGGAAGGCGCCAGGCTGGCTGGCTACGGCGACGCCAGCCGCGTGCTGGCCGTGCTGGAAAAGCCCGAGCCGTGGATGCCGGTGGAGCGCCGCAACGAAGTCATCGTGGCCTCGCTCAAGAGCGCCATGGCGGAAGTGGAGCGCAAGCTCGGCCCCGATCCCAAGGCCTGGCAATGGGGCAAGCTGCATACCGCGGTGTTCAATCATCCGCTTGACCCGTTGCTGGACAACGCGGCGCGCCAGCGCTACGACGTCAACGCCGGGCCGATCGGCGGGTCCTCCTTCACGCCGATGAACACGAGCTACCGCAACAGCGACTACCAGCTCACCGCGGGCGCGTCGTTCCGCATGGTGCTGGACGTGGGCAACTGGGATGCCTCGCGCGTGGTCAACGCGCCCGGGCAATCCGGCAATCCCGGCAGCCCGCACTATCGCGACCTGGCGCAGATGTGGGCGAGGGGCGATTACTTCCCGCTGCTCTACACGCGCAAGGCAGTGGAAAAGGAGACGCGGGAGAGGGTGGAGCTGGTGCCGCAGTAAACCTGCGCAGGTGCATGGGTGCACCGCCATTCCGCGGATTCCGTTGGCCATCAACAGCGCCGCGCGATGGCCTGAGGCGCGCGGGCCGGCATGCATTTCCGACAGACGTAGAACTGGAGAACCCGATCATGACCGCAAGCCCTGCTCCCCTGGATGCTGCCGCCGGCAGCGCGCCGCTGCTGCTGGAGCGCGACGGTGCCATCGCCACGGTGGTGCTCAACCGCCCCGCCAAGCTCAACGCCTTCACGCTGTCGATGTGGCAACAGCTTGGCGACACCTTCCGCGCGCTGTCCGCCGATGTCTCGGTGCGCTGCGTGATCGTGGCGGATATCCGCATCTGCGGCGAGTCCAGCCGCTTTGGCGCGCCCATCAAGAACCTCGGACTGGTGATGGCGCACGCCGAGATGGCGCCGCTGATCCGGCTGGTGGGCGAGGCGCGCACGCTGGAACTGCTGTTTGAGGGCCGCATCATCGGCGCGGCCGAAGCCCATGGCATGGGCCTGGTCTCTCGCGTGGTGCCCGATGCGCAGGTAGCCGCCGAGGCGCGCGCCACGGCTGAGCGCATCGCCAGTGGCGCGCCGCTGGTGGCAAGGTGGCACAAGAAGTTCGCGCGCCAGATCGCCGCGGGCAAGCCGCTCTGCGCCGCGGAGATCGACGAGGCCTTCGATTGCTTCGATACCGATGACTTCCGCCAAGGCTTCCAGTCTTTCCTTGCCAAGGAGACGCCGCGCTTTAGCGGCCGTTGAAGCGGTCGAGCGGCTCCGCGCATATCGTGGCCGCGCCCTGCCACGGGTGTATGGCGCGCTGGCCCGCGCCATGACAAACTAGCCGGCCGTCACCAGCCTGAGTCACCATGGATACGTTGGTCATTCGCCGAGCCGGCATCCAGGACGCTGCCGCCATCAGCGCGCTTGCCATGAGCGTTGCGCATTACTTCACCATCGAGGCATCCGGGGCCGGCGCGGAGGATTTTCTCGCCAGCCTCTCGGCGGATGCGATCGCCGGATATGTTGCAAGTCCGCGATTCCACTATCTGGTTGCCTGCCGCGGCGAGCGGCTGGCCGGCATCATCGCGATGCGTGATGCCAGCCATCTCTTCCACCTGTTCGTCGCGCCGCAGATGCATCGGACCGGCATTGCCGGATCCCTCTGGCAAGCCGCCAGCCAGGCCGCGATCGCTGGCGCCGAGGTGCGTGAATTCACCGTCAATTCGAGCCCGTTCGCAACCGTGGTGTACGAGCGTTTCGGCTTCCGGCCGGTCGGGCCCCGCGCGCAGACCAGGGGCATCGCCTATGTGCCGATGCGCCTGGTGCTTGAGGATGCCGGGGTCTAGCCCACGTACCAGAGAATGCTGACGAACTGGCAGGCGCTGCCAGCCAGCACGAACAGGTGCCAGATGCCGTGGAAGTGGCGCACCTTTTCGTCGAACAGGAAGAACCCGATGCCGGCCGTATAGAGCGCGCCGCCCGCCACCAGCCAGTACAGGCCGGCCGCCGGTAGCGCCGCCACCAGCGGGCCGAAGGCGAACAGCACCAGCCAGCCCATCAGCACATAGATCAGCAGCGAGAACACGCGCGTGCGGTGGCCAATCAGCAGCTCCTGCGCGATGCCGATCACCGCCAGTCCCCAGTTAACCCCGAACAGCGTCCAACCCCAGGGGCCGCGCAGCGTGACCAGCGCGAAGGGCGTATAGCTGCCCGCGATCAGCAGGTAGATGGCGCAGTAGTCAAGCCGCCGCAGGATGTCCTTCGGGCGCCCGCGCAGGCTGTGATAGCGTGGTGCCGTAGACCACGGAGCTGACGACCTTCCACGCGTCATGGTAGAGGGCAGAGCTGGTGACGAGCACCGCCGCGCCGGCGGCGGCAAGGACCGCGCCCGCGAGGTGGCTATAGCCGTTGATGTGTTGTTCGTTCTCCTGTAGTGGTCGCTGGTTGGGGCGATTGCAGGGGGCTTTGTCGCAGTGCGTTATCGGACGTATTTTTGCATGGATTTCGAGGGGGCATGGAAAGTGGCCCCCTGGGGGGCTTCTCGAGAGCGTGGCTGCGTTGGCATGCCGTGTGATGCGGCGGCAGGCCGCCGCCACTGCGGTGCGCTTCATCGTGCTGCTGCCGCGCCCGCGCCTTGCGCCACGGCGGGTGCAGGCGACGGAGCAGCCGGAGTAGCCGGCACCCTCGCTTGCGCGCTCGCGGGCGCTGCTGGCGCCACGGCGGCCGTGTGCTCCGACCATCCGCCTCCAAGCGCCTTGTACAGCGCGACACGGCTGGTCAGGCGGGCCAGCCGGATGGTGGCCAGGGTCTGCTGCGCGGTATAGAGCTGGCGCTGGGCATCGAACACCGAAAAATAGTCGTCCACGCCGTTCTTGAACCGCATCTCCGACAGGCGCTGGGTTTCGCTGGCCTCGTTGACCAGGGTTTCCTGCGCGGCGGCCTCCCGGTCATAGGTGCCGCGCGCGGCCAGGCCGTCGGCCACCTCGCGAAAAGCGGTCTGGATCGTCTTTTCGTAGGCGGCGATATTGATGTCCTTCTGCACCTTGGAGGCATCAAGCCTGGCCTGGTTGCTGCCGGCATTGAAGATCGGCAGCGTGATCTGCGGCGCGAAGGTCCACGCGCCCATGCCTGCGGCGAACAGCCCTGCCAGGTTGGTGCTGGCCGAGCCGACCGCGCCGGTCAGCGAAATGGTCGGGAAGAAGGCCGCCCGCGCGGCGCCGATGTCTGCATTGGCCGCCTTCAGGCGGTGCTCGGCTGCCATGATGTCGGGCCTTTGCTGCAGCAATGCCGAGGGCAGGCCGGCGGGCAACTCGGCAACGAGGCTTTTCGACTCGAAGGGCTCGGGCGGAGGCAGGTCTTGCGGCAGCGGGCCGCCGATCAGCAGGCTGATGGCGTTCTCGTCCTGCGCGACCTGCCGCGTGTATTGCTCCACGCCCACGCGCGCGGTCTGCACCTGGGTCTCGGCGCGGTGCAGGTCCAGTTGTGCCATGGCGCCGGCGCGCTTGCCGCGCCCGATCATCTCGGCGGCGGCTTGCTGGCTCTTCAGCGTGTCCTCCGATATTTGCAGCAGCACCTGGTCGGCGCGCCAGGTCAGGTAGGCGCTGGCGACTTCGGCGACCAGGCTGATATGGGCGCTGCGGCGCGCTTCCTCCGTGGCCAGATACTGTTCGAGTGCCTCGTGCTTGAGGCTGCGCACGCGCCCGAAGAAATCCAGCTCGAACGCGTTGAAGCCCACGCCCGCGCTGTACTGCGTGATGACCGCCGACTGCCCGGGCGCGCGCAGTTCGCTGGGCACGCGCTGGCTGAGCACGCCCGCGCTGGCACCGATCGCGGGGAACTGCGCGGCGCGCTGGATACGGTACTGGGCGCGCGCCTGGTCAATGGCGAGCGTGGCGACACGCAGGTCGCGGTTGTTGGCCAGCGCCAGTTCGATCAGGCGCCGCAGGCGCGCATCGACAAAAAAGTCCTGCCAGCCCAGGTCGGCCGCCGCCGTGCTGGTTGCGGCCGCGGCCGGCGTGGCGGCACCGTATGCCGGGCCGGTGGGCCAGGCCTCTGGCACTGGCTGCGCGGGGCGCTGGTATGTGGGCTCGAGGGTGCATGCAGCCAGCGCAAGCGGCAGGGCCATGCAGAGCATGCGCAGCGTGGGGGCGAGAGTCTTGTGCATGGAATTCATCCGGAAAAGGCGCGCCACACGAGCCGCGAAATGGCCAGCCGGGGATTGCCGTGGTTGGCGACGTTGTGGCCGGGTTCGCTGAAGAGCAGCCGTATCAAGCGGTGGCGCGTCGCCATGTCCAGATGCAGGGCGAGCCCGAGCAGCTTGCCCTGGCGGCGCGCGATCCGGCACGGCACCCAGCCGGTCGCCTCCATCCAGACCGTGCCCTCGGCGCCGACCGGGATCGCCGCGGCCATCGCGCTGGTAATGGCGACGCCATTGCAGGACAGGTTCACGGTCGTGGCGGTGTACTCGTGTCCGCCGCAATCTGCCTTGCCGTTGATCCGCAGCAGGGCGCGCTCCCGATAGGGGAAGCGTTCTTCCTTGCGCGGCCGCGGCAGTTCCACGCAGACCAGCAGCGAGGTAAGGTAGAGCACCATCGACACGGCGGTCCAGGCGAAGTTGAAGACGAGTCCCGAGGCCGCCGCGTCGGCGGCCACCGCGCGCGCCAGGCCCATGCCGGAGAGCAGGATCAGGCAGCCATAGAGCGCGGCGAACTTCGCGTGGATCATCAGCTTGCTGCGATCCAGCCCCTTGTTGGTGACCTTGAACGGACGGCCGAATGGCTTGAAGAACGCGCTGACCAGCGTCGCGCTGACCGCCAGCGCGGACACGATCTGCGTGACTTCGGTAAAGATAGGCAGTGCGCGCGAGCCGGTTACCCAGATGCTGTAGGCCCAGTAAAGCAGCAGCGCCGGCACGCCATAGGCGAGGAACTGCATCGGTTCGCCGTACAGCGTCGGCACGTCGAAGTACCAGTACAGCAGTGGCCCGGCCAGCAACATGAGCGTGAAAGGGCGGCTCAGCCAGTGCAGCAGGCCGTGCACGTAATGCATGCGCTGGCCCAGCGTGTAACCGCGTCCGCGCAGCGGCCCGTCAGCCGTGAGCGCCACCTGGATCGTGCCCAGTCCCCACCGGCTGCGCTGGCTGATGTACTCGGGCAGGCCTTCGGCGGACAGGCCCACGCTCAGGCGTTCGTTGAGCCAGCGCGTGACATAGCCGTGGGGCATCAGGCGATAGGTCAGGTGGATATCCTCGGTGACCGTGCCGGTTGGGAAGCCGCCGATCAAGCTTAGCGCCTCGCGCCGGACCACGAAGGACGTACCGATGCAAAAGGCCGTGCCCCAGGCATCCTTGGCGGGCTGCATCACATCGAAGAAGGCGCGCTGCTCGTCGACCCAGCATTCGGTCGAGCGCAGGTTGTACTGGATCGGGTCCGCGTTGTAGTAGAACTGCGGCGTCTGCACTACGCCGACCGTTGGGTCGCCGAACAGGCCGATGGCACGCATGAGGATGTTCTTGTTCGGGGCGAAGTCGGCATCGAGCACCATGATGTAGGGTGCGCCGCCGCCATGCTCCGCGCGGGCGCTATGCTGCAGGCCGTTGTTGAGGTTGCCCGCCTTGGCATGCGTGTTGTCGGGGCGCGTGACATAGTTGGCGCCCACCTGCGCGCAGAACGCCTTCAACCAGTCGCGCCGGGTATCGTCAAGCACCCAGACGCGAAAATCCGGATAGTCGATCGCCAGCGCGGCAACAATGGTCTTCTCGAGTATCTCCAGTCCTTCGTTGTAGGTCGCGATGAAGATATCGACGCGGGGCACCGAGCGGCTGCGCCGCAGCGCGGCCTCGCCGGCGTCGGCCGCGGGCGTATGGTTGCTCGTGCGGGTCAGCGTGACGATGGAGATCAGCGTGTACGTGATCGTCATGATCTCGAACCCGAAGAAGACGTGCGCCCACAGGCTGGCAAAGGTCATTTGCCATTCAGGCAGCGTCTGGGTCCAGCGCCAGACCAGGTAGACCAGCAGCAAGGTCGCGGTGATGGCACCGAACACGCAACGGTCTGTGTCCCGGGCGCGATCTGCGCGCATGCAGACCCAGGCGAGCAGCAAGGTCGCGGCGTTGATGAGCAGCAGCGTCCTGCCATCGAGAAAGAATTCGAACATCGTTACTCCTTGGGGGCAGGGGCAGGGGCAGGGGAAGGGGCAGGGGCAGGGGCAGGACCATGGCCGTTGCCGCAAGCCGCATCGATACATCCGGCGGGACGGAAGGGGTTCCAGCCCGCGGCAGCCAGCACCGCCCAGGCGGTCGCGCCGAGGTGGGGCAGGTGGTAGTAGTAGAAATCCTCCGTGGTGGAGGTCGGCCCGATCGAGAGGCCGGTGCGGATGCGTTGTTCCGGCGTGGCGTAAAGCAGGCCGGAGGGCGCGCGCTGCGACAGCAGCAGTGGCCAGAGCGGTGAGGCATCCTGCGCGCGGTTGCTGGCGCGCAGCACCAGCGCGGCCTGGCCCGTGCCTTCCGTCCACACGCCGTCGGGGTTGCCGTTGAAGCCGTAGCCGCCCTTGACGCCATGGCGCTCGCGCGTCCAGTCCAGGCTCCTGCGCCAGTCCGCGGGCGCGTCCGGGACGGCGATCAGCGGCCATAACACCGCATCGAGAGCGGACGGGCCGCTATTGAGCGAGCGGCCATCGTCGCGCGTGCCGATCACGAAGCGCCCTTCGCGCGGCTGCCACATGGCTTCGACGAAGCCGCGCGCGCGGCGCGCGGCCACCGGCCAGCGCGGATCGTTGCTGAGCCGCGCCAGCCAACTGAACGCGGCGTAGGCATCCACGTTGTGCTCGGTGGATTTCCAGGCCTGGCGAGTGGGGCTGGGTTCCTCGCCGAAGTAGCCGCCGATGAAGCCGCCCGGCGGGCCCGCATCGAAGAGCGTGGCGTCGACCCAGCCCATCAGCGCCGCGGCACTGTCAAGATAGCGGCGTTCGTGGGTGCTGTCGTAGACGGCCAGCAGCATCAGCGCGGCCCATGCCACATTGCCCGTGGCAGTGCCGGCCTGGTAGGCGTCCTCGAACCAGCGCTGGCTTGGCGCGTCCCACCAGCCGGGCAGCGGGGCTGGGCCCGCCGGCAGCGCGCCGGCGCGGTAGGCGTTGCGCAGGCGGCCATCGTGGTAATGGCGATCGCGCGCGCTGGCAGCAACCATGGCGTCCGCTATGCGGCGCGCATCGTCAACGCGGTGGCAGGCCACCAGCGCCACGCCCGCGAGCGCGTTGTCGTAGACGAATGCCGCCTGCTGCAAGGCGGGCGCAAGCGGGCCTTGGCCTGGCGCGGGCTCGTAGCTGGCGAGCATGACCGGGCCCTGGCCGGGCACCGCCGCGACCCGCGCGGCAATGGCCTGGCAGGCGCCCGCCAGCAACTGCTCGCGCGCTTGCGCTGGCGGCGCTTGCGCGGCGGCGGGGGGTACGAGGATCGTAGCCAGCACCACGGTGCCGGCCAGCAGCAGGTGGCGGCTCAGGTGGCGGCGCAGGTTGCGTGAAGCCCTGTTCATGGCGATCTCCTGCCTTGCGTCGGGTCCGGCGCCATCAGATCAGCGCGCGCATATGGCCCCACCAGGGCTGGTCGAGGCTGACCTTGGCCCAGCGCCCCAGCGCGCAGCGATCCGCCGAGGCGCCGGCGCTATGCTGGGGCAGCGCCGGCAGGGGCTTGTCCAGTTTGGCGATCAGGTAGATCTCGTTCTTCTCGATGGGCGGGAACGGCACGAAGTAACGCGCCTGCTCGCCATCGGGCGCGCGTGGCAGGATCTCGGCCACCTTGCCGGCCAACGGCGCGCCCACGCCGTCCACGCGCACCGTCACCCTGGCACCGGGCAGCATGTCATTGCTGAGGCTGCGCGGGAACACCGCCACCACCCGGGGTTGCGCGCAGTTGGTACTGCGCAGCAAGGTTGCGCCGGCCGCGACGCGCGTGCCGGGCGGCGCCAGCACGTCCTGGACCATGCCGGAATCGTAGGCCTTGATATCCAGGTTGGACATGCGTTGGACGCGCTGCTCTTCATCCGCGATCAGGGAGTCAACCGACTTGCCATACTGCGCAAGCTGGGTCAGCTCCGCCTTGAGCTGAGTGATCTCCGCGCTCAGTTCGTCGTGCCGCTGCGCCAGCGTGGAGACCGCGCCATCGGTGCTGGAGAGGTACACCTTGCCCTTGGCCGCCTGGCTGTTGCTGAGCGCGTTGTCGAGCTCGGCGCGGATCGCTTCCTTGGAGTTCGATAGGATCGACAACTGGTAGCGGGAGGCGTTTGTGTAGGCCTCGCTGACCGCGCCCGCCCATTGCATGGCCTGGTTGCGGTTCACCACGTCTTCCTGCTGGTCCACCTGTTCCTTGGCCATTGCCATGCGGGCCTGGATGCCCCGGATCTTGGCGGCGTGCTCGGCTTGTGCGGCCGCCTGGTATTTCCTGGTCTCCTGGTCGGTCGCGTCAAGGCGGGCCTGATCGCCTTCGAGCTTGGCCTTGGCCGCATCGTAGCGTTGCTGGTTGTCCAGCTTCTTGCCCGTCAGTTCCACCAGCAGGGCGCGGTCGACATTCTGGTTCTGCACGCTCATCAGCGTGTCGCCCGGCGCAAAGGAGGCGCCCACCGGAATCCGCTGGCCCGCCACCACGCCTTCGACCGGCGTGGTGACCAGGTTGACCGGCCCATCAACCACGGCGCGTTCCGATGAGCGCGTGAACACGGGTGGGAACATCACGGTCAGGATCACCCAGACGATAAAGACGGCCACGCCGTAACTGGTCAGGCGAGGCACCACATGCCAGAGGGGGCGTTTGGTCAGCTCGCGGCTGCCTCTTGCGGGCGCCAGCTGGTCTGTGCGTAATTCCGGCAGGTGCGTGGCCGGGGGACGGCTTTGTTCGATTTTGTCGCTCATGGCATCCTCTCTGGCAAGTTCGCGCGATTGGGTTCGCGAAACAAGCGGCAAGCCGTTGACACCGGGCGTGTCGGCAAGACGCTCGTTCCCTGTAAAGCATGTCCCCCAATTTTTCATCCGCGATGCGTTGTTTCCCGGCCCAGCCGGACCGCTTGCGCATCTGTGCGTGGACCAGAACGTGCCGGGTCCATTGATCTGCCCGCGCTCCGGCTGACCGCAGGAGCAGGGCGAATGCGTATGGCCCGAGGGCCATCGACGATACTCGCGGAAGTGCAGGACTCGGGTTCGCTGCACGGTGGCGAGTGAGTCAAGGCTAGCCAAGAAGCGGCGCCACTGCTGTAAGAATGTGTAAGAGCAGGATGTCACGCCGTTGAAATCCATGGCATCCAATGCCCTCAATTACCGTGCGGGCAGAGACCTTCCTTTCACATGCGCATGGGCACATTTTCGGCGGACGAGGTTGTTCCTGCAGCCTCAGTTGACATTGTTTCTTCCAGCGGCAGCAATGGATAGCAATGGATGCTGCCTGTTTGCAACACAGGCTGAGAAGAGGCAGCGTGCATGAAAAAGGCCGGCGCGGGGCCGGCCTCTCGATCATGCCTTGGCGAACAATGCACGCCAGGGCACCAGGCAAGTCAGCGCATCAACGTGCGCTTGCGTCCGCGTACACGCGCTCACCCGCCACCCACGTCTGGGTCACGCGGGTCTTCCAGATCTCGGCCGGTGCCACCTTGAACAGGTCCTGGTCGACCAGGATGAAGTCGGCCCACTTGCCCGGCTCCAGCGAGCCCAGCGTCTTCTCCTGGTGCTCCGCGTAGGCTGCGTCCAGCGTGAAGGCGCGGAAGGCCTGGGTCAGGGTCATGGCTTCTTCCGGATGCCAGCCCTTGATCGGGCGGCCTTCGTGGTCGGTGCGCGTGACTGCCGCGTGCAGGCCGTAGAAGGGGTTGGCGGACTCCACCGGGAAGTCCGAGCCACCGGCGATCACGGTGCCTTGCTTGAGCATGGTCTGCCAGGCGTAGGCGCCCTTGATGCGTTCCTTGCCGATGCGGTCCTCAGCCATGTTCATGTCGCTGGTGGCATGTGTCGGCTGCATCGAGGCGATCAGGTCGAGCTGCTTGAAGCGCGGGATGTCCGGCAGCGCGACCACTTGCGCGTGCTCGATGCGGTTGCGCAGTTCGCGGCCGCCGACTTCCTTGTAGGCCACTTCGATCGCGTCCAGCACCTGGTGGTTGGTGGCGTCGCCGATGGCGTGCACGTTGACCTGGTAGCCGGCCTTGATGGCCATCTTGACGCTGGCCTGCATGGCGGCGTCGCTCATGAACAGCAGGCCGCTGTGCACGTGGTCGTCGGAGTACGGCGCCATCAGCGCCGCGCCGCGGCTGCCCAGCGCGCCGTCGCCGTACAGCTTGACCGCGCGCAGGTAGTAGCGGTCGTTGCCGTAGCCGGAGAGCGGGCCCTTGGCCGAGAGCGCCTTGAAGTCGTCGCCGGTGTCGCGGATCATGCCGTAGATGCGCGTGGTCAGCTTGCCCTGGTCGGCGAACTCGCGGTAGATGCGGTCCTCCTGCGCGGTCACGCCGGCGTCGCCCGCGCCGGTCAGGCCGAGCGCGTTCATGTGCGCCAGCGCGGCGGCCAGCGCGGCGCGGCGGTCGTCGTCGGAGTACGGCGGGATCACGTTGTTGACCAGCGCCATGGCCTTGTCGACCAGCACGCCGGTGGGGTTGCCGTTGGCGTCGCGCTCGATGCGCCCGCCTGCCGGGTCCTTGGTGTCGCGCGTGATGCCGGCGGCTTGCATGGCCTTGGTGTTGAGCCAGGCGGCGTGGCCGTCCACGCGCACCAGGCGCACCGGGCGGTCCGATACGGCAGCGTCGAGTTCAGCCGCGGTGGGGAAGCGGCCCAGTTTCCAGTTGACTTGGTTCCAGCCGTAGCCGAGCAGCCATTTGCGCTGCGGATTCTTGTCGCCGTAGGCGCGGATCATGCCTTGCGCTTCGGCCAGGTCCTTGGTGCCCGACAGCGAGATCTCGGTGGTCTTGAAGCCCAGGCGGAACACGTGGCCGTGCGCATCCATCAGGCCCGGCAGCAGGGTCTTGCCCTGGCCGTCGATGCGCTTGGCCTCGGGGTACTGCGCGCGCAGCGCGGCGGCGTCGCCGGTGGCCAGCACCTTGCCCTGGTCGAACACCAGGCCGGTGAAGCTGGCGACCTGGTCGTTCTTCAGGGTGTAGCCCTGCACGGATTCGATCAGGGTAGGCGCGGCATGGGCCGACAGGGCGAGGCCGGCGGCCAGGGCCAGCAAGCTCTTGTGGATCGCGTGTTTCAACTCAACTCTCCTTGTTGTTGTGGTACGGCGCTTTGGTTTTCTTATGTGCTCTCAGGATTGACTGCTTGCTACGGACTGCTCGTTACTCGGCCGCCGCCGTGGCGGGCAGGCCAGCGTCGGCTGCCTCGCCCCGGGCGGGTGGCAGCGGCGGGAACTGCATGTCGGCATAGTGCACGAAGCGCGTCTTGCGCACGAGGCGGTAGCCCAGCCAGATGGCGAGAAAGATCGGGATGCCGATATAGGTGGCCGTGACCGCTACCCAGTCGATCTTGCCGTCCATGAAAGCCTGGTAGTTCTGGCCGAGCGTCACGATCAGGCACAGCGCAAAGGCGAAGATGGGGCCGTACGGGAAGAAGGGCGAGCGATAGGGCAGGCGGGAGAGATCCAGCCCCTGCGCGACAAAGCCGCGGCGGAAGCGGTAGTGGCTGACGGCGATGCCGAGCCAGGCAATGAAGCCCGTCATGCCCGACAGGTTCAGCAGCCACAGGTAGACCGACTTGCTCTCGAACATGGAGGTCAGGAAGCACAGCGCCCCCACCGCGGTGGTGGCCAGCAATGCCGCCAGTGGCACGCCGTTGCGCGTGAGGCGCGCGAAGATGCGCGGCGCGCGGCCCTCGGTGGCCAGGTTGTAGAGCATGCGGGTGGAGGCGTACATGCCGGAGTTGCCGGCCGACAGCACGGCGGTCAGGATCACCGCGTTCATCACCCCGGCGGCGAATGCCAGTCCCGCATGGCGGAACACCAGCGTAAACGGGCTCACGCCCACCGTTTCCACATCGCTCTTGAGCAGGCTGGGATCGGTGTAGGGAATCAGGATGCCGATGATCAGGATCGCCAGCACATAGAACAGCAGGATGCGCCAGAACACCTGGCGCACGGCGCGCGGGATGTTCCTGGCGGGATCGGCCGATTCGCCGGCCGCCACGCCGATCAGCTCGGTGCCCTGGAAGGAGAAGCCGGCGATCATGGCCACGCCGATCATCGCCGGCAGCCCGCCGACGAACGGCGCATCGCCCGCCGTCAGGTTCACCAGCCCCGCCGGCACGCCGCCCGTATCGCCGTGCAGGATGCCGAAGATCATCAGCACGCCGATGACGATAAACGCGATCACCGTCACCACCTTGACCAGCGCGAACCAGTACTCGGCCTCGCCAAAGCCGCGCACGGAGATCGCGTTGAGCAGGAACATCAGCGTGAGGAACAGCGCGCTCCACAGCAGCCCGGGCGTGTCGGGGAACCAGTACTGCATCACCAGTTGCGCCGCCGCCAGCTCCACGGCGATGGTGACTGCCCAGTTGTACCAGTAGTTCCAGCCCAGCGCGAAGCCGAAGCCTTCCTCGACGTAGAGCGCGCCGTAGGTGGCGAACGAGCCCGACACCGGCATGTACGCCGCCAGCTCGCCCAGGCTGGTCATCAGGAAGTACACCATGGCGCCGATCAGGATGTAGGCGGCCAGCGCCCCGCCAGGGCCAGCCTGCGCGATGGTGGCGCCGGAGGCCACGAACAGCCCGGTGCCGATCGAGCCGCCGATGGCGATCATGGTGAGGTGGCGCGCGCGCAAGGTGCGGCGAAGGGCGGGTGGCGCAGGGCGGGAAGCGGGTTGCTGGCTGGTCATGGATAAGAGGAATTGGAGCGCTGAAGCCGGAGGCGCCGGCGTGGCCCGCATTGACTGACGCTGGCCGGGCCCGGCGGGTGTAAAGCCAGAAAAGCGGGATACAAGGCGATACATTTACCGGCTGGTACATTGGGCGGCATCATAAGAGAAAACGCCGCCCGGGGAAAGGCGCCGGGGCCGGGCTGCTGCAGGTTTTGCGCTCGTTGCAGTGCGGCATGGCTAGAATCTGGGCTTTGCATCCTCGCGGTATCCGGACCGATCCTCATGAACCTGCCCTTCAACGACAGCTATCTTCTACACATCGCGCTTAGCGTCGGCATTGTGCTGGCCGGCATGCTGGCCGTGAAGTTCATCAACCGCTTTTTCCAGGCCCGCCAGCAGGGGGACAAGGACAACCGCGGCAGCTATCGCACCTGGACCGTGGCCTCGCGCAATGCGGTTGCCGCGGTGGTGTTCCTGCTGCTGCTGGGGATCTGGGTGTCCGAGCTCAAGAGCGTGGCGATCTCGCTGACCGCCTTCGCGGTGGCCCTGGTGATCGGCGGCAAGGAACTGGTGATGTGTTTCCTGGGCGCTTTCCTGCGCATGATGGCGCGCCCCTTCCAGCTCGGCGATATCCCGCGTCGAGGCCGAGCTGATCGCGATCACGGAGGCGGTGTGCGCCGGCTTCCTGGCCGAGGCCCGGCACAGCCTGCAGGAATACGGCGGCTCGCGCTTTCTCGATCTCTCGCAGTTCGAGCCGCGCGTGATGTTCGAAGCCATGGCGGCGGACCGGCTCGATGCCCTGGTGCGGTTCCCGGTGCCGGTGTCCTCGCGCCTGTCGATCGCGCAGCAGATCCTGCGCAAGTACCACCAGCAGCGCAACGCGGAGCTGGCGGCGGCAGCGGTGGCGACCAACGTGGGGCCCGCGCCCGCGCAGCAGGCCAAGGCGCCGCCGCATCCTTAAGCGTCCGGCCGGGGCGGGAACCGTTTTATGGCTTCACTGAACGGCGTTTCGGTTGTATGGTAGCCGTGCCGCCGCCGTTGCCGGGGACGGGAATCGTAGCGCATTGCGTCGAACCATATCGAACCAGATCGAACAACGAGGAGACCCATGAAAGCCGCTGTCCTGCATCAACCGAAGACCCCGCTTGTGATCGAAGACGTCGCCATCGGCAAGCCGGGCCCGCACGAGGTGCTGCTGCGCACGGCGGCGGTGGGCGTTTGCCACTCGGACCTGCATTTTCTAGATGGTGCTTATCCCTTCCCGATGCCGGTGGTGCTCGGGCACGAGGCGGCCGGCGTGGTGGAGCAGGTGGGCTCCGAGGTGCGCACGGTCAAGCCCGGCGATCACGTGATCACCTGCCTGTCGGCCTACTGCGGCCATTGCGAGCACTGCCTGACCGGCCACCTGTCGCTGTGCGTGGAGCCGGACACCAAGCGCCGCGAGGGCGAGGAGCCGCGCCTGCTGGCCAAGGGCGCGCCGATGAACCAGTTCCTCAACCTGTCGGCGTTTGCCGAGCAGATGCTGATCCACGAGCACGCGCTGGTGGCGATCCGCCGCGATATGCCGCTGGACCGTGCCGCGCTGATCGGCTGCGCCGTGACCACCGGCATGGGTGCGGTCATCCACACCGCACGCGTGAGCCCGGGTGAGACCGTGGCGGTGATCGGCTGCGGCGGCATTGGCCTGGCCACCATCAACAGCGCGGCCATTGCCGGCGCCGGCCGCATCATCGCCATCGACCGGGTGCCTGGCAAGCTCGAGCTCGCCAGGCAATTCGGCGCGACCGATGTGATCAATGCGGCCGACGTCGATGCGGCGGAAGCCGTACGCGAGCTCACCCGCGGCGGCGTGCACCATGCGTTCGAAGCCATCGGCCTGAAGCAGACCGCCGAGCAGGCCTTCTCCATGCTGCGCCGCGGTGGTACCGCCACGGTGATCGGCATGATCGCCCCGGGGGTGAAGATCGAGATCAAGGGCACGGATTTCCTGGCCGAGAAGCGTATCCAGGGCTCGATGATGGGCTCCAACCGCTTCCCGGTGGACATGCCGCGCCTGGTGGATTTCTATATGTCGGGCAAGCTCAAGCTGGACGAGCTGATCTCGCGCCGCATGCCGCTGGAGAACATCAACGAGGCCTTCGATGAACTGCGCCGTGGCGAACTGGCGCGCTCGGTGATCATGTTCGAGCACTGAGCGCCGCGGGCGTGGCCCGGGCGCGCGCCGCCTAGGCCACTGTCTTCCCGTTCGCCCCGGCGTGCTGGCCGCGCCGCCGCGACACGCTCTCCCACACCGCCACCACGCACATCACCGCGCTGGTCAGCCCGCCCAGGTGTGACAGCGGGATGTGGCCGTAGATTGCGCGCTTGTAGAGCGCGTTTCCAATCAGGTAGATGCCCGGGCCCTGGCCAGCTGGCGCTGCAATTTAGGACTTATCCGATTTCCCGCACGATGAAAGCTAGCTAGACTTCGTGTCTCGGCATGCCCGCGTGTGCCGATTGACCTTTGCATAGTGGGTGACCCCCTCCTACCCCAATCGCGCCCCAGGCTGTCCGCCCCGTGACAGCCTGGTTTTTTTTTGCTTGTTCACGGAATTCGACCCGAACGGATGTTCAGGTTGGGATGGTTTGCGAGCCCGTCTCGGGACGCTCGCGTGTTTCCTTCCGCAGTTCAAACAGGTCAGGAGGATTTTCGGTCGCGAGGCAAGCTCTGAAATGGAATCAGGACAATTATTCGTGCGATCATGCGGGCCGGAAAGTGTGCGGGCGGCTATGTATTGACTACCAGCAGTCCCGCCGCATTGCGCTACGCTTTCCTAACGTCATGGCACACGTCAGCGGCCAAAAGTGGCCGATGCGCTACGTTCCGTTATATGACCGAGGCCGCCGCGTTACACGGGTCCAGATGAGCTACCGCCCTCAACAGCATCAAGTACAAGACCTTCTCACTTCTTATTTCTGGAGTGGCGACGCCATCCGCAGCCGGCGCGTGAGTGACATCGTGCTATCAGGCACGGTCGACATGCCTGTGCCCCCCGCACGTCTGCTCGCGGATTGGGCCAGGGAGATATCGTCCCGCCTGGTCCTGGAACCCGGGGATGTCGAGGCAATGCCTTTGGCACGGGCGCGGGCGCGCTGGCCGGACTACGCGCGCTGCGTGCAGGCGGTGTCCGACTGGGCGGGCGCGCTTGGGCTGCCTGGGGTGCTTGCCTGCGGTGACGTAGCCCTCATGGCCTGCCGCGGCGCGAGGTACCACCATGACGGTGAGCAATACGGCGGTGCGGCCTTTTGCAATCTCTTCCTGAGCGAGGACAGAGGCCAGGACTTGCATTTTCCCTCTTCGGGCCATCGCATCCCCTTGACCCGGGGTACGGTCGTTATCTTCGATACCTGCCAGCCTCATGGCGTAATTCAACGCAGCAGCAGCGGATTTCATGCGGGCGATTTCCCGCCCGACCAGGATTGCACCCAGCTCTTCCTGACCTGGGAGCTTCCCATCGAAGATGCCCGTGTTGCGCACGCACTCAAGGTCGCCTTCGACATCGCCCCTTCGGCCTCGTCGCAGCCGGATGAAGAGCAAGTCTGGTTGAACGATGCAAGGGCCAACGTGTGCCCGGACTCCGGCCGGTGGTGTCGGGCCGGCTAGTTGTCAGGGTCGTTTTGTGCGGCGAAAACGCTGCCGGAGTCATCGCTGATTGTCGCGATCCGCGACAACGCAAGCCGCAAGGAATCCCCGCGCATGGATGGCACCGCTTGCCGCTTTCTCGTTGGCCTTCTGAAGGCAGCCGAGCAAATCTGCACGATCTTGCGAAAGGCATCCTCCACGGTGTCCTGACGCTTTAGCACCAGAGGGGTCGCACGCACGGAATTCGGCATCTCGCAGACCGGCCTTCCGCAAGCTCGAATTTCAGTTCTCTCTCCATGGCATATCTCCCCGGCTGAACGACGAACGGGCGTTTGAACAACCCGTTCATTGGTTTGTCATCAATGGATAAGACAATGCGCCGCTCCCAAGGTGACTAGTCAACAGTCGCGCCTTGGGTATGACAAAACAATGGCACGGGCGCCCCCACAAGAGCCCGGCCGATCAGGGAGCTAGTTATGTTGTTCAAGGGCCGATATCCGTTCGGCGCGCTGGGCCGTGCGGCCTGCGCACTGATTTTTTGCGTCACGCTGGCAGGCGCTTTAAGCGCCTGCAACAGCACTGGCGACAGTGGGCCGGCGACCATGCAGTCGGTCAGGCATGTCTTCGTGCTGACCATGGAAAACAAGAACTACAACGACACCTTTGGCTCGAGCACGCAGGATCCCGACCTGCAAGCCATGGCCAAGCAGGGTGCGCTGCTGACTCAGTACTTCGGTACCGGTCACGTCAGCCTGGACAATTACATCGCGATGATGAGCGGCCAGCCCTCCACCAGGGAAACGCAGGGTGACTGCGTCCGGGGCTTCAACGATGCGGTGGCCGACGGCTCGGACGCCGGCAATCCGAAGGTGCTGAAGACGACCAACGGCCTGGGCTGCGTGTATCCCAAGGAAGTGAAGACCTTCGTCAACCAGATCGATGATCTGGGCCTGGCCTGGAAGGGCTACATGGGGGACATGGGCAACGACCCGACCCGTGAGTCGGCCACCTGCGGCCATCCCAAGATCGGCGCCATCGACAATACCCAGTCCGCTCGGGCACCGACCGCCGACGTGCCGAAGGGCGACCAGTACGCGACCCGCCATAATCCCTTTGTCTATTTCCATTCGATTATCGACAACCAGAGCTATTGCGATACCCATGTCGTGAATCTGGATGCGAACCTGGAAAAGGACCTGAAGTCGGTCGATACCACCCCCAACTTTGTATTCGTCACCCCGAACCTGTGCGATGACGGCCACGACGGTGATGGCACGGGCGCCAAGCCCTGTGTCAACGGCGACAAGGGCGGCCTGTTCTCGATCAACGCCTTCCTGAAAAAGTGGGTCGCGATCATTCAGGCCTCGCCCGCTTACCAGAAGGACGGCCTCATCATCATCAACTTCGATGAATCGGCCGACATCGTTCCGGCCGGCTCGACAATCACCAACGGCGTGACGACGGTTACGCTGAACTTGCCCGGCGACTCGTGCTGCGGCCAGCAGGCCGGCCCCAACGTGACGCGCCCGGACGATGCGATCCTGCCGGTTTCCGCAACGCTGCAATACAAGCTGCACTATCAAGGTGTGGGCGGCGACCGCGTTGGCGCAGTCATGCTCTCGAAGTTCATCAAGCCAGGCACGGTGACCAACACGCCGTATAACCACTATTCGATGCTCAAGAGCCTGGAAAACATCTTCCAGACCAATGGGTACTTGGGCTACGCCGATGACAAGAACCTGGTGCCTTTCGGTACCGACATCTTCACCAACCTGCAGTGAGCAAGTACTGGCGCAAGGCGGGAGCCGCCTTCATCGCAGCGGCGCTGCTTTGCCTGTGTGCGTGTGGCCGCGAATCGGCCCTTGCCGTCGCGCCCTCCGCCAAGGCGGTGGCCGCGATCGGCAAGCTGGCCTTTTCCGACCCTTCGCTGTCGGCGTCGGGCCGCATGTCGTGTGCGAGCTGCCATAGCCCCGACCACGCCTACGGTCCGCCTAACGCACTGGCTGCGCAATTGGGCGGGCCGGATCTGCAGGCGCACGGGACCAGGGCTGTGCCATCGCTGCGCTATCTGCGCCGCACGCCTGTCTGGTTCAAGACTTACCAGTCGAATCTGCGCGAGCGCCTGACGGATACCGACAACGTGCCTGTCGGCGGCTTTACCTGGGATGGCCGCTTCAACACCATGGCCGAGCAAGCGGCGGCACCATTGCTGGCCGCAAACGAAATGGCCAATCCAGGTATCGAGGCCGTGGTGGAGCGTCTTTCCAGGAGCGCCTACGCCCAGCGCTTCCGTGAAGTCTTCGGCCATGACATCTTTTCGCGCCCCGACGCTGCATTCAAGGCGCTGGGCCAGGCCCTGCAGCGCTTCCAGCTTGACGACCCGAGCTTCCAGCCTTACGACAGCAAGTTTGATCTTTACCTCGACCGCAAGGTTGAGTTGACCGTGCAGGAACTGCGCGGCCTCAAGCTGTTCAGGGACCGGGATGGCGGCAATTGCGCCGCCTGCCACATCGTCGAGCAGGGCGCCAACGGCGCGCACCCGCTGCTTACCGATTTCAGCTTCGCGGCGATCGGCGTGCCGCGCAATCCGGAAATTCCGGCTAACACTGATCGGGATTATTACGACATGGGGTTATGCGGTCCAGCACGGACCGACCAGGCGCAAGCGCAGCACTATTGCGGGATGTTCAGGACACCTACGCTTCGCAACGTCGCCACGCGCGGCGCGTTCTTCCACAACGGGCGTTTCCACAGTCTGGAAGACGCACTGCGCTTTTATGTGGAGCGCGATACCGCACCCCAAAAATGGTATCCGCATCCGGGCAGCAAGCGCCAGTTCGACGACCTTCCCGAAGCGCTGCAGGACAACGTCGATCACATCAATGCGCCATTCACGCATCACAAGGGTGAGAAGCCTGTTTGGTCCGAGGCAGATATCCGTGACGTGATCGCGTTTCTCAGGACGCTGAACGACGGCTATCAGCCGTAGCGCTGCTACCAGCGCCTAGTCCAGTTGCCGAGGAGGAAGCATAGGGACGATTGAGAATCCTCGTATCACCACGAACAAGAGAGAACCGTCGCCGAAACATCGGTGACCGCGCGTAGCAACCGTAAGGCTGGGCTTCCGCTCACTATCAGCCCGCGATGTGCGATGTCGGCGTTCGACGCTTGCGTCGCGATCATTAGAATCACTTTGGAAACCTTATGAATCCAAATCTCCCAATCCCGCAACGCAGAAAATTCCTTGCCGCCGGATCGGCAATGGCGGCAATGGCGGCAACGTCTGTACTAAGCGCATGCGGCGGTGACGATGCCACTTCCGCATCGGTTAGCGACGCCGAGCTTCAGGCGCAAATTGCCGCCAAACTGAATGCTCAGCTCGGCGATAGCGCGACTGCGAATGCGATCCAACCGGCACTGCTAGACGTCGGCTTCACGTGGGACCTACCGATGATACCGGCCGCGCAGGTCGGCGCGATCGTCGCGTACAGCTTCGGCAATCGCCCGAATGCCGCGAGCGGCAACACGTCGAGCTCGGGCGGCAACCAGCTCGCGTTGCCCGATCCGGGACCTGTCAACGAAGCATTGGCCGATGCCGTTCACCAGATCTACGTGCTGAAGCCCGTGAAAGTCTATGCGCAATGGGAAATTTCCCGCTTCCTCGTGTCGAAGTACGGCATGGGAACGGACGTGCTGACGTCGATAGAACCGGTGGTCGCTAGCAACGGCACGATCGTGTACCTGAGCACCGCCGGCGTCGCGGCCGCGGCAGTGTCGCGGGCTGGCGGCGGCGTCGCGATGGGCAATGTCGCGGTGGTCGGCCATCGCGATCATGCGAAGCGCTGCATTCAGACTTCGCAGCAGGCGGGCATGAAGGCTTACGCGGTGAGCGAAGTACCGCTGCCCACGGTCTACGACCCGCAATCGGGCCAGCCGTGGACGCGCAACCGCAGCCTGTATCTCGTACACGACATGTATGCGCAGATGATCGGCAGGGCCATCGGTGCCACGAGCCAGGCTTTTCCGAAAGGCTGATGATGTCCGCCAATTTCACGATACCTACGACCATGCACACTCGCCGCCATTTCCTGACTTCCGCGCCCGCGTTCGCCGCGTTGTGCGCCGCCAGCACCGCCAGTTTCGCCAGCGATATCCTGGCCTCGGACGCCGAGCTGCAGCGCCAGATGCAGGGCAAGCTGACCGCCGAACTTAACGATCAGGCCGTCGCCTCCACCGAGACCGGCTACCTGTTCGACGCGTTCTTTTCGTGGACGCCGCCGACCGTTGATGCGGGCCAGGTCAATACGATTGTCGCGTACAGCTTCGGCAATCGGGCCGCGACTGGCGGCGCCGTGCCGGTGCCCGGTCCCGTCAACGAGCAGATTGCGGATGCCGTCTACCTGCTTCATCAGACGGTCGGGGCACCGATCTACGCCCAGCAGGAAATCGCCAGTGTGCTCGCGGCCAAGTATGGGCTGACCAGCGGCGTTAACTCGATCTCGCCCCCCGCTGGCGCAAGCAGTGTTGGCGTCACGGTGCCGACGCCCGAGGGCGTCGCCGCCGCGATCGTCAAGCAGGCCGGCACTGCTGCCGCGCTGGGGACGATCGCGGTCATCACGCATCGGGATCAAGCATCGCTCGCCGTTCAGGTCTCGAATGCGATCGGCATGAAAGCGGCTGTGCCTGCGGGCCTGTCGCTGCCGGCGGCGTATGACACGTCCGCGCAGCCACCGGCGCTTCGTCGACGCGACCTCTATTTGCTGGGCAATCTGAGTACGCGTCTAGGCATGCTGCGACTCAACCTCATCAGTCAGGAATATCCGAACGGATAAACCCGCGCAATTTTCCCGCCATCCACACCAAGTTCGGAACCTCTACCTGATTGTTCGCGGCGCAGGACCACCGCCACGGCCGAAGAACGGTCCCGGTCTACCAAACGGTAGGCCGGGGCCAACGGGGATAAATCTGAAAAGCGGGCACTGTCCCATGATCGACCTCAGTCGCACGAATACAGTCCATGCTGACGCGCGAACCGTGCGCGTCGATCGCCTAGCTTATCCGGGTCGGCCCAAAAGGCTCTCTCCAGGGCATCGAGTTCTGTGGTGGAGCGCGTATTCGTAGCACTCTCCAGCGCTGTTGGAGAAGAACTGATGGAAGCCCCCGCTGTACACCTCGCCGATGAGGCAGGTCACTGCAAAATAGGTCTTCTCATGGATCCCAAGGGACAGAAAGCCGCCACCTTCGCCGTGAACACGATTGACCAGGCCGGTCCAGTATTCCCGTTCAGCGCTTTCCCCGCATTGGCGCTCGCGCACACGGCGCTTCTTGCCATCGTCAATCTGCTGTCGGTATCCGCCTTTACACGGCATGCACAAGCCGCCGGTCTTCGCCGCGGTGTCCGCAAGAATGAGTTCGCCGCAAAGTGCGCAAGGCAGTCGTTCGCTCATGGGAAGGGAAGGCCGAATGGGTTCGACTATGTATGCCCCCCGACAATAGGCAGCCGGTCATGGAGGCACGCAAAGATAAAGGGAGGGATCGCCACTACGCCAAAGGCGGGCGCCGGTCAGGCGCCCGCCCCGCCTTGGGTCATCCACGCCGCGCTAGGCGGCAGGATGTCTTAGGCGCGTTAGTACCAGCGCGTATTCCAGCCGACGTACATCGCCTGCCACCAAGGGCGGACGACCGGCACCTGCGCGGACCAGCCCTGCTGCACCGGCCAGATCTGCTGCACCGGCCAGATCTGCACGGGCCAGACTTGCTGCACCGGCCAGACCTGCTGCACCGGCCAGACCTGCACAGGCCAAACCTGCGTGGGCTTCGCTTGCTGAACGGGCTTGGCCTGCTCCACGGGCCTGGTCGGCTCGTCGGCTCGACGGGCTTGGCTTGCTCCACGGGCTTGGTCGGCTCGACGGGCTTGGCTTGCTCCACGGGCTTGGTCGGCTCCACCGGCTTCACTTGCTCCACCGGCTTGGCCGGCTCCACAGGCCTGGCCTGCTCGATGGTCCCGGAGTTGGAATACAGCATCGACTGCACCTTGACCTTGCCCTCCTTGGCGGACATCCGGTCGGTATTGGTGAACGTGAGGCTGGAGACGCTTACGTTGCCATGATCGCTGGACAGCAATCCCGTGTTCATACCGGTCGTCGATTTGACCGAAAGATCCCCGCTTGCGGTGATATTGCCGGCATTCGAGACCGTCGTCCCATTCAACCTGGTGGCTCCGGCTGCGCTGCTGAGCGTACCTGTGTTGGTGATGGTTGTGCTATCCACGGTGAGGCCGCCGCCCTTGGCAAGCACAGTCCCATCGTTGGTCAGGGTTGCCGAACGTATCGAAAGCGCGCCGCCCGCTTTGATCGTGTCCTTGTTCTGCAATGTAGCTGTGCCCAGCGTGATGTCGCGGTCCGACTCGATGGTCCCGCGATTGATCAGTGTCGCCGAGTTGATCGTGGCACCGGTTGCGCCGCTGATTTTGCCGTCGTTTTCCATGCTGTCCGAGCGGATGTCAGCAGCGCCCGCCGCGATCAGCTGCGCGCCGGACTGTACGCTGAGCTTGTTCTCGGTGGCCTTCCCGGCAACCACCAAGCCGTCGCCGCCGCTGACGCTCTGCGCGTCCTGAGGGACCGACCCGATGACATTGCCGGTCTTCTCGACCTTCAGGTTGCCCGTGAGCGCTTGCACCTTGCCCGCAATGTTCACGCCGGCGCCCCCTTCGGTGCTCCGCAGCGAAATGGCGTTCGCGTACATGCCGCCGAGCGCGGCTACGTCGATCGCGCGCACCGGCACGAGGTCGTTCGCATCGGTCTGCCTGGCGTCGATGCGCTCGCCGTCATAGGCGATATCGTTGCGGCCTGCCACGGCGCGGACCAGTTCCTTGGCACGGACCGCCCCATCGATCGTCATGGAGCGCGACAGCAGGTCGACCTTGTCCACCGTGCTGGCATCGAACCCCTTGCCGCCGATGGCGATGTCGCCGCCAGCCACCACGAAGCCCGTCACGGCGCCACCGTTGCCGAGCGTCGGCGTGCCCGTGGTCAGCGTGACGCGGGAGGCGTTCAGCACGCTGCCGCCATCGACCGAAATGCCGTTCGGGTTGGCGACGATCAGCGCGGCGCGCTGCCCGGCAATTTCCGTCGTACCGTTCAACATGGTGCGGGCATTGCCGACCACCTCGTTCAGGATGACGCTGGCGGCGCCATTGGCGAGTGCGGCGTTGCCCGCGACGTTGCCGCCGATCTGCGTGGCAGCACCGTTGACGCTGTTGTTGAGCACCAGGCCATTGGCGCCGACGCTATAGTTCTGGAACGGGTTGTGCGATACGCCGGCGGCGTTCGGCGCGTTGATCTGGACGAGTGGCACGCCGTTGGCGGTTGCGCCGATGCCGGGACCGCCAGGCGCAGCGCTGAGCTGCGCGGAGGCGATCGAGGCGTGAAGCGCGGGGGCGGCCAGCAACATGGCTCGCAGCAGGACGCTGCAGCGGGGCGGGCGGGCAATCATGGATGTCTTTTTCATCGTTTGGGCCATGGTAAGTATGGTGAGAGACGGCAGGCCACCGGCATACGGAGATCCGTGCCGGGTTGGGTGCAGGCATGCCGGGTCAGGGCTTCAGTAATGGCTGTGGTCGGCTTCCTCCGTCAGGTCATGGATCAATCTCAAAGCGTGATTCCAAGCGTGATTCCAAGCGTGAATCAAAGCGTGAATCAAAGCGTGATGGATATCTGCACGGCCACGGTCGCCCGCGCTGCCTCGAACCCGGCAGGCTTGGCCAGCGGCTTGCCAACCGACACGTCGTAGCTGAGCTTCCCGTAAGCGCCCCGCACCCCGAGCGCCGCGCCAACCAGTGTTCGCCCGGAGAGTTCGCGCGTCACGCTGCCGCCCACGGAACCCGTGTCGGCCGCGATATAGGCTTCCTGCCCGGTGCGCCCGATCGCCAGCGCGACTTCATTGCGCAGCACCCATCCGCTTTGCCCCACCAGGGTCCGCGAGCCATCGAAGCCGCGCACCGTATAGCGGCTGCCGATCGACATCATTTCGGTCCCCGGAATCGCATTCGGCGCGGCTTGCGCGTTCATGCTGGTGCGATAGCCCATGCGTTGCCCGCCGAGGGAGAACGGCGCGTCAACGCTCGCGTTGGCGCTGAGGATGCTGTAGCGGCCGTTCCATTGCGTTCTCCCGCTCACGTAGCCGGTGTTGGACGACCACGCGGGAATGCTCCCGCGCAGGCTGAGCCCGCCGGTGAACGTGGCGCGGCGCGCGCGTTGATAGTGGGAATAGCTGAGCGTGTAGCCGGTGATGTCGCGCGCCTGCACGCCGATCGGCCATTCGCCGAGCCAGACGTCGTCCGAGCGCCGCGACAGCTTGGCGCGCACCGTGCCCTTCATCGTGCCGGTACGGTAAGCCACGGTGGCGGCACCCGCCTCGAATGTCCGCGTGCGGCCCGTGTAGGGCAGGCCGCCGGCATACGTGGCCACTGTCTGCAGGAAATCGTACTGGTTAGCGCCCAGCCAGAAGGAGCCATAGCCATACGGCACCGTCCATTGCAAGCCCATAGAGCGGGAGCCGACGGTGTGGTTGCCGAAGTGCGCGTCATTGTTGTATGTGGCCACGAGATGGTCATACAGTCCCAGGGGGGAGTCGACTACCAGCACGCCGCCGAGCTGATTCTTCCCGGTCGCATCGAGGCCCGCGTTGTCGGCGGAAACAATGGCCCGCCAGCGGCGCACCGTCGGCGCATGGTGGATGGCAAGATCGGTTTGCCCGAATTCCTTGCCCGGCGACAGCACCATCTGTACCGCTGCGTCGCCCGCCACGGTGCGGATGTTCTCCAGTGTCTGGTCCAGATCCCGCAGGTTGAGCACATCGCCTTCGCGCATCGGCATCGCCGCCTGGCGGCGGCCGGGGGCGTCGCCGGTCTCGGCGATGCTGCCGATGCGCCCGGGCACGAGTTCGATCTCCAGCGTGCCGGCGCGCAGATCCTGCTGGCCGATGAGGACTTGCGTGGTGAGATAACCGCGCTCGATGAGCAGGTAGCGCAAGTGATCGCGCAGCCGGGTGATCCCTTCGGAGCCGACGCACACGTCCCGCACCTGCACGGCGCGCACGAGCCATGCGAACGCCTCGGCGTTTTTCCATGCAAGGTGCGAGATCTCGAAGCACGGCGACTCGGCTGGAAACTCGAGTACCGCGTGCGGAGAAGTCTCGCCACCGGACAGGACCGGCGCCGCGGCCGCGGCGCGCGTGAGTGCCTCGTCGACCTGTTGCGCCTGTCGGCGTGTCGCTTCGCTGGTCTCGGCCGCGGCGTGCGGTGTCAGGGACTGTGCGATGCCGGGAGAGATCTGAAGCAGGAGCAGTGCCGCTGCGCCGCCGATCTTACGGATGGATGTCATGCTGCCGATGCTGCGCGTCCATGTCTGGAACATAGGCGCGGATTTGTTGCGGAAACGCCAGCCGCCGATACCGAAGCCGCTTTGTGGGCCAGGTGGCAGTCGCTGTGTCTGGTGTCGATGCTGTCGCTATCGAGGCAGGGACATTCTGAGTGTCTTGGGAAGGGAAGACAATCGGACAAGTTTGAAGATGCGATGAAATGCAGCGCTTACGAGCGATTTTATCGCTGACGTCTCGCGGGCAGGTCGATGCGGCTCTCGGGAACATTGTTCCCGTTCGATTGAGGTTCTATTCGGGTTCTATTGAGGCGGGTTGCAGAGAGGAATGTGCGAGAAAGCTCGGCGCGTCCTGCCGGTATCGCATCGGCCTGCCACTGCGCTCCTACTGGTAATCCATCAACACGGACATCATGCCGGAAATCGTGCCGGGAGTGACCGTCGCTTCAGTTTGAATGTAGCGCGCGGTCATCGGGATGGAGTAGGTGCCGCCGGTCGATGTGCTATATGCGCTGAGCGGCAATCGTTGATTGAACATCGCGGGCGTGCCGTTCGAGTCGGTGATCTGGATCGCCACGCCCTTCGCCGTCGAGCCGCCGGGGACCGGCAGCGCGCCGGCGAAGGCGGGCGCCGGGCCTCCGATCGGGGTGAGTGTGTAACCGACGCGCGCGTAGCCGGGCGGACAGTTGTTGAAGCGAAGCTCGAACCTCCTCGTGCCCGACTGGCCGCCGGTCGATCCCGTGCCCGTGAGCTTGTGCAAGGCCATAGCGGGCAGCACGACGCTTTGATCCGGCGTCGAGCAGGTGCCGTTGACCAGCCTGACGGTCGCCGCCAGAGCGATCGCGAGACCGCGCTTGCTCAATAAGCACATATCGCCATTGAATTCCCAACCATCGGGCCGGCACACATAGAAATAGGACGGGTTGCCTAGCTGGCCTGTCTGGCCCGCGAGGCTGCCGGCCGACAGCGGGCGGTCGTCGCGCACCAGTTGCACTTCGAGTGGCGAATTGACCGTGAGCTCGCTGCCAGTTTTCACGTTGAACATGGTGATGGGCTGGCCGTTGACCAGCAGGCGAGTCGAGATGCCCGATACGTTGGTCTCGATTACCGGTCCGCGTACGTATCCGCTCCCGCCGTTCGGCCAGAGCGAGATCGAAGAAACCTTGCACGACGGCGATGAGTCGCAGAGTTGACTCAACGGAATCGTGTAGCGACTGACCACGGTGCCTGTTGGCAAGGTGCTCGGCAGGTTAAGCGCCGTTCCAAACGCCGTGACCGGAACGAGTGTAGCAAGTGCTTTCGGCGAAATCGACGCGACAACGACAAGAACGAATGCCGGGATCAGGCGCGCAGCAAGACCCCGGAGGATTTGATGGAACCGTTGCATAGTAGAAATTATTCCCTTCCGTAAGTGAGGGAATACGTTGTTCCCCCGTGCCGTCCCCATTTTTCGGATCATTTATCGAATTATCGGGACTCGCGGCCTTGATCTCGGATGCTATGGAGATTGCAAGTCGTTTTGCTTCACCCGGATGGACCGGACGCGCCGGCCAGCCGTTCCCTGTGCCATGGATCTTCAGGAAGGCACCGGTCCGGTGTGATTGAATTGGCGATAGGCAAATTGCAAACTCCAGGGCGCGTAAACATAGTGCAGCGCTCGCCCGACTGCAGTGCCGTCGGCTCGCGGGCGGACTTTATCGCCCAGTTCCAGCGTGACAAGGACCAATAGCGCCGCCTTGACGTCGGAGTAGCGGTCGCGTGGCAAGAGCCCGGCCGCAATGCTCCGAGCCAAGTCCTGCTTTTGCGGCGGCAGGCTTGCCAGGGATGCGGTAGCAAGCGCGCAGTATCCGCTGCCCTTCGAGGCTAGCCACCATAACTGCCATTTTTTCGGGGAATTCATCTTCAGAAAGTCCTTAAGTCTTTAAGTCTTTAAGTCGTTGTCGGCGGGGAGCGCTAGGGCAAACCGTTGGCAGTGCCGTCGTCAACAGCTGCTCGCAGCGATCACTGGTAACTCATCGTGAACGTAGCGATGCCTTTTGCCACCCCCGGCGTTACAGTGGATGAGGTCTGCACATAGCGTGCCTTGAACGGGATCGTCACCGGGACATTGCCGTACTGCCCAATGAACCACTGATTCGGGTTGTTGCTCCGGGAAGAATCGGGGCCGTAGCTGACCAGGCTATCGTCGGCGCCGCGCAGTACCTGAATGCCGACTCCCGATGCGTTGGAGTCCCGCGACAGGGACATCGTGCTGGTTCGATTCGCCCAGTTGCTGCTGTCCGTCATCGTGATGTACATCCGCGTGGACGTACCCTGCGTGCCCCCCGAGCACTGCAGCCGAATCTCGAACGGCTGCGCGGCGGTGGTCGTGCCTACGCCCTTGAGCGCGTAGAGCGGAATCTTGCCGAGCGGCACCGAGACGGAAGGCGTCAGCACCTTGCATGCCGGGACCTGCGGCTTGATGGGGAGCGAACCGGTGATGAAGACACGTCGGATGACCTTGTTGCCGTGGTCGACCAGCGTAGTCGTGCCGATTTCGCCCGTCAGTTCCCCAGCTGCTGTGATCGGACCTGTCTTGACCAGTTCCACCGTGAAACTCCCGCCTCCCACGAACTGGTTGTCACGGGCGGAATAGTAGTACTCTTGTGGCCACCATGCATCGATACCGCCCATGATGCGCACTCCTACACCGGCAACCGGAGTTGCATAAGTGTTGAAGCGCCCTGGCGGCCCTTTCCCGGCATAGACGGCCCTGCCAATAGCGCTCGTACACGTAACCACTGCTGAGTCCCCCGTTGCCTGTCGGCTGGAGGAAAAAAGAACCGTGCCGTCCGGAACGGTAGGGTCAAACGTGGGGGGCGACCAAGCGGGAATATTGACGGTCATATAGTCTTTGCCGGTGCTCAACGTGCAGGCCGCCCGTGCCTCCGAAACAAAAAGGGCAACAGATAGAAAGACGGCTGCAGTGCAGCCAAGCATTGCCGTCCAACGCTGCGCGGCACTTTTCTGATCAATGGGAATCGTTCGTGGCATCTTGATACTCCTTACCCTTCCTTACGATTTTCGGCACTGGCAGGGAGAGCCAGCGCATTGGCGATCATTGGTAGCTCATCGTGAACGTAGCGATGCCTTTTGCCACCCCTGGCGTTACGGTGGATGAGGTCTGCACGTAGCGTGCCTTGAACGGGATCGTCACCGGGACATTGCCGTACTGCCCAATGAACCACTGATTCGGATTGTTGCTCTGGGAAGAATCGGGGCCATAGCTGACCAGGCTATCGTCGGCGCCGCGCAGTACCTGAATGCCGACTCCCGATGCGTTGGAGTCCCGCGACAGGGACATTGTGCTGGTTCGATTGGCCCAGTTGCTGCTGTCCGTCATCGTCATGTACATCCGTATGGACGTACCCTGCGCCCCCCCCGAGCACTGCAGCCGAATCTCGAACGGCTGCGCGGCGGTGGTCGTGCCTACGCCCCTGAGCGACTTGAGCGGAATCTGGCCGAGCGGCACCGAGACGGAAGGCGTCAGCACCTTGCATGCCGGGACCTGCGGCTTGATGGGGAGCGAGCCGGTGAGGAAGATACGTCGGATGACCCAGTTGCCGTGGTCGATCAGCGTAGTCGTGCCGATTTCGCCCGTCAGTTCCCCACCCGCCGTGATTGGACCTGTCTTGACCAGTTCCACCTTGAATTCCCAGCCGTCCTGGAACTTGATCCATGGGAGGAGAAAATACTCCGTCACCTCTTGTGGCCACCATCCGTCGATGCCGCTCCTGATGCGCACACCGACACCGGGAACCGAGGTTGGATAAGTGTTAAAGCGCCCTGGCGTCCCTTTCCCGGCATAGACGATCCTGCCAACAGTGGGAAAACAGGCAACAACCGCTTCGATTCCCGTTGCCATTCCAGCGGAGGAGAAAAGAACCGTACCGTCCGCAGCGTTAGGGTCGAACGTAGGGGCCGACATAGCGGGAATACTGATGGACTGATAGTCTCGGCCGTCGCTTATCTTGCAGCCCGCCCATGCCTGCGAAACAGGAAGGGCAAAAGATAGAAAGATGGCTGCCGTGCAGCCAAGCATTGCCGTCCAACGCTGCGCGGCACTTTTCTGATCCGGCCGCCGGGACCGGATCAGCGCGGAGCGCCCGGACGCCGTGGCAAATTTCAGCAGCGGAACGGATCCCGCCAGCGGCGCCACGCGCTGGCTCGTCTCCTTGAGCTCGACATCGGTCGACAAGCCCTTCGGATCGAGCTCGATCATGTTCATATTGAACGGCGTCAGGTACGGCACGATCGCGTAGCCTCGGCTATCCACCCGAACGCCCGACGCATTCGTCACGCGCGCGCCGGCCGCGCCGGGCGCTTCGACGATCGCGAACGTCTCCGAAAGCGGCTGCGACAGCGTGATCCCGCCGCGATGCGCGACCATGGCGCCGCGCGCCGTCACGGAGCCCTGCTGGTAATCCGCGCCGGCGCTGGCGCTGGCGCTGAGTTCGGCAATCGGGCTGCGGTACATGATGTTGCCGCCGCCGTTCGTCGTCGCGCTGCCGTCTCCGGAGGCGTGATTGGCGTTCAGGCCGTATGAGAAATTGTTGTCCACGCCGGCCGAACCGGAGAGCGACGATTGCAGCTGGGTTTGCCCGCGGCTATCGCGCATCATGTTCCCGCTCAGCGTCATCGGGGTCTTGCCGCCCAGAGGAATCGTCACGCCGAGGTAGTACAGCGTGCTCTTCTTGCCGTCGGGGTTGCTCCGACGTGTCGCCGAGACGCTGTAGGAAATATTCTTGTAGGCATTGCTGTAGCCCACCGAATAGCTCACGTCAGAGCCGCTGCGGTTCCAGTACGTCGACGCGGACGTGGTCGCATTGATGTTCCCGCCGCGCTCGCCGAGTCGCTGGTTGAGTGTCAGCGAGGCCCGATTCCGTTGCCGCAGGACGGTGTCGATCGAGAGCCCGCGCTCGGCCTGCTCGCGAGCGAGCATGGCATCGTTCAGCCCGAAGAACCCGGCCGTCGAATAGCGGTAGGCTGCAATCGACACGTTCGTGCCGGTCGGCACCACGTTCTTCGCATAGCTCAGCCGCACACTGGAGCCGTCGAACTGCTTCACGCCCGGGATCGACGTGCGGGCTTGCGTGATGTCCGCGCCCAGCGCGCCGAACGAGGTATTGAGCACGCCGCCGCCCATCGCGGACAGGTAGCCTTCGGCAGCGGTGAAGCCGCCGTAGCCGGTCAGCATGTTGGTGAAGCCGTGCTGCCAGGTGCCCTGGGTGAAAAGCGGATTCTTCGAACTCTGCTGATTGCGCACCGCGCCCGCCACGAAGCTGTAGCGGCTGGTGCCGGGACGCAGCGAAAGCGGCACAGCCGCATAGGGCACGGAGAACGAATGCACGGAGCCGTCCGCTTCCTTGACGGAGACGATCAGGTCACCGCCGTAGCCGGTCGGATAAAGATCGTCGATTTCAAACGCACCCGGCGCGACGGTGGTTTCGTAGAGCTTGACGCCGTTCTGTGAAACCGTGACCCGCGCGTTGCTGCTGGCCACGCCGCGTACGACCGGCGCGTAGCCGCGCAACGAATCCGGCAGCATGCGGTCGTCCGTGTAGACGCGCACGCCGCGGAACTGGGTCGCATCGAACAGGTCTCCCGAGGTATAGGATTCGCCGATGACGAGCTGCGACGACAACGACGGCAGGCTCCGCTGCGCGTAGGTTGCGATATTCTGGTACTTCTGGCGCCCCTTGTCATCCAAGGTGTACGACCCGTCATGCCGGAAGTGCCAGCTCCCGAGGTTGAAGCCCGTGTTCAGGCCCAGATACCCCTGGGTTTGCACGCTGCTGCCCTGGCTCCTGGAACTGTAGACGTTGAGGTTGTAGCCAAGCATCCCGGCAGCGACGCCGGCATCCCATTGACCGGGGTCGACATGCCCGCGCGCGTTACGCGCGAGCGAGATCTGCGGAATACTGAGGCCGAGCCGCTGTTCGCTGAAATCGAAACTGGTGCTCGCGTCCGGGATGGCTTGCCCGAGACGAACGCATGCGTCCGGTTCGGCGAGCGAGACCTTCACATGGTGAGGCAACTTGCCGAGATCGACGCCGGCTTGCTTCAGCAGCGCTTCGTTGAAGCAGGGCTGGGCTTCCGCCGTACCGGGCACGGCCTTGAACGGAACACTGGCGCGCCCCACCCAGTTCTGATCGACGTAGATATCGACACTGTACGTTCCGGGCTGGACGGTATTGCCCCGCTTGAACCTCGACAGGTCCACGGTTTCGCCGCTGCTGTTGAGAAAGCCGCTCTCGAACTCGACTTGCGCGAGCTGTAGTTGCGCGACTTGCAATGCCTCCCGTGTTCCACCATCAGCGTTCGCGTTGCTTTGCCAGCCGGCCAGGCTGGTCAGGAGCAAAGCGCATAGTGGCCGCAGCTGCGGCATCTGGCCAATGTCGGAATTCGGACGCTGAATCGGCGGCATACAAAACACTCCGGGAATAGATTATCAGACGATCATTGTGCGGAGCACGACATCGGATCTGCGGTCCGACCTTGCCGACCGACGTAAGTACGTGATGCACGGGCGCGCGACGCCTGCTCATGCGAGATGTCTGTTCGCCCAGCGGTGAGGCTGGTCACGACGCGCTAAGCGGGGGGGCTAGTTCCGTGGGTCGATGGCGACGGGCTGTTCCGTATTCCTGCCGCCGCCCCAATCGTCGATGCTGCTGTATTCGACCGTCGCATCCGCGGCGGGCATCGATGCCAGCCCGTTGACCGTAAAGGTCTGCGACGCGCCGGGCAGCACATAGCCCATGCCTGCATCGAACGTCTTTCCGCCCATCTTCAACTGGACGCTGCCGAGGCTGACGACATAAGGGCTCGGGTTGACGGTCTTCAGGACATACTGGTTATCTTCAGGGCCCCTGGCGACGTGCCATTTGAGCTGTGCGGGGGCGTCCTCAGCCTTGCCCGGCAAGCCGGCCGGCCGGTACAACAGTTTGATTCGTGTGCGAAAGGCAACCTGAAGACGGTTGCGATCCTCTTCTTCGGCGGAGGGCTTCGGGGGGACGTCCAGTACGTTGAGCCAGAACAGCGATTCCTTGTCAGTCGCCATCGGCTCGTTGGTATGGATCACGCGCAGGGTCTGGCCTCTGCCCGGCTCGACGCGGAACATGGTCGGCGTGAGCGTGAACGGTACCTCGATCTTTTCCGGCGATTCGTCTTCTTTTCCGGTATCGATCCAGGTCTGAACCAGGGATGGGAGTTTTCCATCGTTGTTGAGCTTGATGGTCATCTCGCGCTCTTCGGCGGGAAAGACGAGACGCGTGCCCGATATGACGATCGTTGCATTCGCCATGGTCGCAACCGATGCCGACACAATTGCCATCACCTTCAATAACTTCGGAACGTTGAATGTCATATGAATGTCCTTTGGGTTGATACCTCCTGTCGCAAGCCGCCGGCCGGCTCCCGGCCGGCGGCTTGCAAAGCTGGTACGATCAATCCCCGGAAACCAGGGATCCGGCTTTGCGCTTAGGGGTAGACCATCGTGTATTGCACGAACGAGTTCGCCTTACCCGCCGTTGCCACACCGGTTGCGATGTATTCGGCGGCGTAGCTCATCTTCGCAGTACCACTCGTGCCGTCGATGGTCACGACCTGCGAGTTCTGGGTGCCAGTGGCCGCACCCACCTTGATCGGCGCGAACGCATCGTTGAGCAGGGCGATTTCCACGTTCTCCGCGGCATCGGTGCCTTGCAGCTTCAGGCGGCCGGTGTCAACGTTGACGGACGGGCCGTTTTCGAAGGAGACGGAGACCTTTGTCGGGGCGTCTTTGGTGACGGCGCAGCCCGTCAAGTTGAGGACGAAAGGCGTACGGCCGCCGGTGGCGCCGGCCTTGGACAGTGCGCTGGTGGACACGCTCGGCATAGGCACGGCCAGATTGTTGGTGCCGCCGTTGATCTTGCAGGTCGAGGCGATCACGCTGCCGGTGAAGTCGATCTGGCCATCGGCGGCTTGTGCCGAGCCGGCTGCGGTCATCAGGCCTGCCGTTGCGAGGGCGATTGCCAGGATTTTCGTTTTCATTTAAATTTTCCTCTCAGAGGTTGGAAAGAACGCCTTATATAGAGTCACTCAGATCCTGCGAGTGAATGGCTTTATATTCAGGCATGGTCGAGACTACGCACCCTTTACGAGGAGTATCTCGGTACAGCAGGACTCACAGCCGGTGCTGTGGATGCCCCAGCATTTGGGAAAGCAGCCAGAAGATGACGGGTGGCCGCCGCGACTGCAATTCATCAATGCCGGCCATGACTGATATCAAGGCCATATCTGATGAGGTCGATATTGCTGCGTATGCCGAGCTTTCGCATGGCGCTCATCTTCTGGCAGCTTATTGTTTGCTTACCCTTCTTGAGAAGGGCCGCGATTTCACCGATGGTCATCCCCGATATATAGAGGCGCATAACCTCCGATTCACGGGGAGAAAGCGGTTGCGATTGTTCGGTATCGGCCTGAAAACAGGCTAATGCCGCTCGGACCTGGGGAGAAACATATTCGCCGCCAGAAGCGCAGACGTGTATCGCGGTGACTACCTCACCTGCATCGTCATGCCGCGCCAGGATTCCCGAGACACCAAGGGACAATACCGACTTGATAATGGCGGGCTGCTTGTGGCTCGTCAGGACGACCACTTTCACTTTTGGGTGAAGACGCCGAAGACGAGAGAGGTAGTGCAGTCCATCGCCAGAGCTGTTTCCGCGGATGGAATAATTCGTGACAACAACGTCACATTGGGTGCCGGATAATGTACTAAAGAGTTCTGGCGACGTTTCACACGAAGCCAAGATGGTTATCTTCGAAATTGAATTGAGTGCGCATTTCAGGCCATCCAGAACTAATGGGGTGTCGTGGGCCAGAACAACGCCTATATTGAATTTACGCATATTAACCTTGGCGCCTTTTTGCAGATTAAATAGTTTTCCCCTGTGTCGATGTCGGTATGTGGGCTTGCGATCTATGTATGATGAACGATTTTCGTTATCAAAAAAATCGGACGAGTACGAAATTCCTCTTCGCAACTAGGACATGTCCTAGGTTTTTAGAATTGTTAACATTTTCTTGCTCAACTTTCAGCGATCACGATTCGCGCTGATCGCCCGGGCATGTCCCGCGATGCCGGCCACGCCGTTCCATCAGCTTCGAGCGGTGTGCCATCCTTGCGGGCTCGACGCAGCATGGAAAGGAAGGGGAGTGCGGTTGCCTATGCGAAAGCGAAGGCGCTAAGGGAGAGGCCCAGACCACGAGTCGTCGGGAATCGCGGCGACCCGCTTTACTTCAACGTGCAAGGCGGCGGCAAGCGCCAGAGCCACAGGCGGGCATCAGCCTGCGGAAAAGAAGCGTGCTATGGCATCTCGCTGGATCGCGGGCGAGATGAGATAGCCCTGCGCCCTGTGGCAGCCGAATTCCTGAACAATACGCAGTTCCGCTTCCGTCTCCACGCCTTCCGCGACAACGGTCAGGCCCATTTCGCGCCCCAGCTGCACCACGCTCGAAAGGGCGGCGCGAAAGGCATCGATCATGATGGCGTCCCTTACCATGGACCGATCCAGCTTCAGCTCCGTGAAGGGCGTCGCCACCAGTCGATAGAACGAACTGAACCCGCTGCTGAAGTCATCCTGCGCCAGGCCGAAGCCGTGCATGCGCAATCGGCATGCGCCGGCGTAGTAGTTGCTCTCCTGCGCTTCCATGGTGTCTTCGGTCAACTCGAAACAGATAAGACCTGGATCGCCGTTGCATGCCTTCACCTGCGCCTGCAATCGATCGGGAAGATCCGGGTCATCGAGCAGCTTTGTCGTGAGGTTCACGGAGACGGCAATATCGTGGCCGGATTCGCGCCACTGTCTTTGCGCGGCTAGTGTCTGCGCCAGCATGGTTTGCAGCAAGCGGTCCTCAAGTCCCTCACGCTCGATGGCGGGCAGGAAAACACCGGGCAGCAGCAGGCCGAATTCCGGGTGTTCCCAACGCACCAACGCCTCCGCCGCATGGCCCAGGTCTTGGACTAGTGCGTATTTGGGCTGGAACCAGGCTTGCAGTTCGCCGTTTTCCACGGCGCAGATCAGGGTGTCGCGGTCAAAATCCTGGATCTTGCCTGGGCGGACAGGACGTGCGCGCCTGACACTCTCGATATACGCGTCAAGCGCAGCATTCACGCCGTCCTGCGCGAGCGGCTTCGGCAACGTAGCCATCACCGCGATGCCCAGCGATTCGGCCACCTTGCGGGCGCCGACCAGTATCGGCCCCGGTGCCGCACTGGTGATCACCAGGGCCGGTGCGCACGCGGACGCAGGCAGGCTCTGGATGATCTGGATGCCGTCAACGCCGGCTACATTGAGGCCGGTGACGACCAGGTCGAAGGCGCACTCGCCCAGGCGCCGCAAGGCTTTGGCTCCGTCGACATAGCCTTCGACATGATGTTGGCCCTGGCATGCGAACATCTGCATCGTGGTGCAAAGGTGCCGAGGACTTTCTTCCACGACCAGGATGCGATGACGGCGCGCGCTGCTCGAGCCCGAGGGCTTGGCGTGGGCGCGCGTACCACAACGGTTCATTGCATTGGCATGAGGTTGGGCTTGATGAAGCGCGAGGGAATCGAGAAATCCTTTCATACCGACAGGATACGAGGATGGCCGGCATTTAAGAATCGGACGAGTCCGAATCGAGTGGATGGCGACGCGCTAGCCATGCCCGGTGGGCAAGAAAATAGCCATCTGCAGGGATCAGACGCCATTTACATGATTTGATTCACGCATCGCCGCGAAAAATATGCTCCATAATCATCTTCGATGGTTGGGTTGGAACCCTTGGCGTTGTGTGGCCTGATAATCGCGGTTTGTGGTGACTTCGCGATATTTGCCATTCGCACTCGGGGCCTTGTGCAAATTTCTACAAGCGTTGGCTAAATGTAAATGGACGACTTTCATTTGCGCGTCATGGTCGCGGACGACCACCCTGTCACGTTGCTTGGCATTGCCCATTCGCTGCGGGGGGCCAGCGGGATCGAGGTAGTGGGGACAGCCTCGAGTTCGACGGAACTGATTGACGCCCTGGATCAGGAGCCGTGCGACGTCCTGGTACTCGACTATGTCATGCCGGACGGTAAGTACGGCGACGGGCAGGCACTCATCTCGATGATCTTGCGGCGGTATCCCGAGGTCCGCATCGTGACCATCACCATGGTGGACGATCCTGCGGTGCTGGGTGCGATCCAGAAGCTTGGCGTGACTTGCATCCTGAGCAAATCCGATGCAATGGCGCATATCGTCACCGCCGTGCATGCCGCCCATACCGGCGGCCAGTACTTGTCGCCCACCGTCGTGGCCTTGCTCGACGATCAGGAAGCCTCGGGAACAACGCGCAAGCTGAGTGTGCGGGAGGCGGAGATCGTGAGGTTGTTCCGGGCGGGCTACAAGGTGGGCGAGATTGCCACCCAGCTGCATCGCAGCAAGCAGACCATCAGCGCGCAAAAGGTGGCGGCAATGCGAAAGCTCGGGCTTACGCGCGATGCGGATCTGATCCGTTACAGCGGCACCGAGACGCAGCAGGCGCCGCAAGACGGCCAGGAGCAAGCGTGATGCTTGCGCGGCAAGTGATGCCAGTTTCGCCGTGAAACCGAAGCCCCTTGTCGGGCCCGGCAAAGCGGGCGGCCGCCGTGAATTCAATCCGGAGTGGATGCGGCAGTATCAGCTTACCCTGCTGTACGGCGGTGGCACGGCGCTATCGGCTTTCATCCTGCTGTGCTCGGCGTTGGCCATGTGGATGGCGGGCAGTGACTACAATGCGGCAGAACGCGCAAATTTCCTGACGCAGGAATCCAGGCTCCTGGTCAGCATGACAGGGGCCGCCGCCATTCTGAAGCGGGGCATGGGCTATGCAGAAGGCGCGTGGGATCGCCAGGCACAGCCATCGGCAGCCTTGCGTGCGCTGTACCTTGCGCAAAACGGCGAACTGTCGGTCAGTTTGGATGCGCACCACCGGGCCTATGCCGTGACCACCGAGGTCAGCGACGCCAAGCCCGCATCGAGCTTCCTGCCACTGCTGGCAATGGTCGAGAAACAGCTCAACTCCAGCGTTGTGCTGACGCGCGCTCCCGAGGTTTCCGCGAACATCTATTTCTATTCAGTACAGGGGGATTTCCTGGCGACGCTGCTCCGCTCGGGAAGCGGCTCCACCGTGCCGGCGTCACGGCTGCCCGATGCGCTCCGGTTGTTCAGGGCGGCCTGGCCAGACGTTGTCAGCCTCGTGCAGGCGGCTGCCGCCCATCCCGAAGCCACGCCGGCAGACGTGATCTGGATGGCACCGCGGTTTGATCCGCTCTCGGGCGAGCTGATGGTCCGCTTCGCACAGTTCCTGTTCGACAACGATCGCAAGCCGCTTGGCATCATCGTCGCCAACAGGCGTCCGGGCCGGTTCCTGAATGGCCTGCAGAATCCGCTCGATGGGGGCGAGTTCGCCATTCTCGATGGGCAAGGCAAGATACTGTTTACGCCTGACGGCGATCGGGGCGCCTTCATCGAGCGTGTGGCAGCCGCGCATGTCGCCGCGGCGCGGCCGGGCGTGCAGCAGACCTTCAGGAATGGCGTCTTCAAGATCAGCGAGCGCATTCCGGGGACGGACTGGACCTTCATTTACGCTTATAGCCCTTACACCATCCTGGCGGGCCTCAAGTATCGCCTGCTGACAATCGGCGGCCTTGGCGTGGTGGGATGGCTGTTGCTGTGGATTCGCATTGCCATCTATCGCCGCAAGATCCTCATCCCGGCCTATCGGCGCGCGGTGCGCTTGAAGGAGAGCCAGAAGCTCAATCGCGCGCTGATCCATATCGCGCCCGTGGGCCTTAGCCTGCTTGCGCAGGCAGATGGCCGCGTGATCGTGGCCAACAACGTGATGGCCCGCTATGCCGGGCAGGTCAGCGCGCCGCCGCTGAACCAGCGCATGTGGGAACTCTATCGCCGCGCGTCGCAAGCGCTTCCTGACCGGAACCGGCCATTGATTGGCCAGGAGTTGACCCTTGGCGCGGACTCGCAGGACTTGACGCATCTGCTGGTGAACTTTACCCACGTCAGCTATCGCGGGGCGGCGGCAGTGCTTTGCGCGTTGCATGACATCAGCGCGCAGAAAAAAACGGAGCAGAAGCTCAGGGAGGCGCGCCAGGCGGCTGACCAGGCTAACAAGGCGAAATCCACGTTCCTTGCCACCATGAGCCACGAGATCCGTACGCCGCTGAATGCCATGATCGGCAGCCTGGAACTCATGCGGCACTCGCCGTTGCCTGCCGGCCAGCGGCGAAGGCTGGAGATTGTCGAGTCTTCGTCCGCGTCGCTGCTTCGCCTGATCAATGACGTGCTGGACGTTTCCAAGATCGAAGCGGGGCAGTTGACGTTCGAGTCCATCCCGTTCCGTTGCGACCAACTGCTGCAAGACGTGCGCGACACCTTCGCGCCGCTTGCGCAGGCCAAGGGCCTCGCGCTGACTTGCGAAGCCTCTGCTGGCGTCGCCGCCTGCTTCCTCGGCGACCCGACGCGGATCCGGCAAGTGATCGCCAACCTGGTCGGCAACGCGATCAAGTTTACCGAATCGGGCCATGTGGCAATTCGCGCCACCATGGTGCAAGACAACGACGCCCCCGTAGTGCAGATCGAGATCGCGGATACCGGCATCGGCATGGACCCGGCCGCTGTCCCCACATTGTTCGCGCTTTATACGCAGGCTGACAGCTCCATCCATCGGCGTTACGGTGGTACCGGCCTCGGGCTGCCGCTGTGCCGGCGCATTGTGGACGCGGTGCAAGGCCAGCTTTCGGTCGACACCGCGCTGGGGCAGGGCAGTACCTTCACGGTCAGGTGGCCATTGCAATGGACGGAGCAGCCCGCCCGCGGGCCGCGGGATGGCGGCGCGACGTCCGGCAAGGCTTCGGCGGTGCCAGGCGCGGTGACGGTGGTGTCCAACAATGGCGAGCCGCCCATCCGCGTGCTCGTCGCGGAAGACCACCCGGCAACCCGTATCATGCTGGCCGACCAGCTCGAACAACTCGGCTTTGAAGCGACGATTGTCGAAAATGGCGAGAGGGCACTGGAGGCACTTGCGCAACGGCAGCATGACATCGTGCTGACGGACATTGGCATGCCGGTCATGGATGGCTATGCACTGGCATCGGCTATCCGGCAGCAGTACCCGGCCTTGCCTGTCGTGGCAATGAGCGCGCACAGCGCACCGGAAAAGTCGCCCGGCAACCTGGAATCGTCGATGCCCACGGTGCTGATCAAGCCGTTGTCCTTGGCGGTGCTGGGGCGTGTTCTGCGGGCACATGCCGGGAGAAGCGAGCCGGGGGACCCCGATGGCGCCACGACTTCGGCGGCTTTGCAGATTACCCCGCAGGTGTGCGAGGCGATGCATGCCGCCACGCGGGCTTCGCAGGCGGCGATTGCAGATGCCTTGCAGGCGGACGACGCCGGCGCGGTCCTCAATGCACTGCACTCGCTGAGCGGCGGCTTCGCACTGGTGGGAAATGCGACCCTGGCGGAACTATGCATCGGCCTGCAGCACCTGGTTCGCAGCGAGGGGCTTGAGAGCTTTCAGGTGCTCTGGCCAGCGTTGCAGCAGGAGATGGAGGAGGCTCTGGACGCCTTGAGTACCTGAGTCAAAGGCGGCTTCACTCCCCTCATGCTGAGAGGGGAGTGAAGCCGGGCGCCGCTGGAGGCGGAGCCGAAGCTCTTGTCCGGCACGACGGCATCCGGCGCCACCGCTTGTTCCTAAGTTTCCACGTGTTCCTATGCCCGCGTCTGGCCCGCGGTGGCAGCTTGCGCCGCGCGCCGCACAGCCGCCGGGTAGCGCACGGTAAAGATCACGGCCCCGGCGAAGGCGGCCACCGTGGCCGCGATATCGATCCACAACGGGATCGCGCTGACATATTCCGCCGACGCGTCGGCGGCCACCATGATAGCCAGCGCCAGGACCCACGCCAGCGTGATGTGGCGGTTCACCGCCAGGAAGCGCGGCGCATTCCAGTATTCCTGCGGCACCCGCTCGCGCGCATATTGCAGCGTGAACGGGCGTCCGGTGACCAGCGAGATCGCCACGATCGCGAACAGGCCGGCGTCCACCGCGAGGCGCACCGTGGCTACGGTCCACTGCGGCGTGAAGACCGCGGTGTAAAGCACCAGCACCGCGAACAGTGCAAGGCTGCCGACCTCCAGCACCTTTAGCGATTCTCCGCGCCGCCAGTTGCGCAGGCACATGACCAGCGAGACCGCGCAGGCCGCGCCGAGTCCGGCCAGTGGCGACCCCAGTCGCATGGCAATGAAGAAGGCGAGGAAAGGGGCAAATCCGGTCAGCATTCCCATGCTGGTCTCCTTGGGGCGTGATGCGGCACGATCCGTGTCGTGCCGTCTGGTGTGAACGAATGTGAGCGAATAGGGGGGCAACGCTGCGCCTGGCGCCGGATCTGTCCGCGGCGAGGCGCTGCAGTTGCCTGGAAGGCGTGCACCATGCCGTCACCGATGAACCCGTGGTAGTGCGCGTCGCACTCCATCAGGATGGGGGCGAAGTTGCCGCTGAGATAGGGTGTCGACAGGAACGGCTGGCTCATTGGGAGCCCCTTTTTGCCTGCTGCCGGGTTGACTTCGGCGTGGCTGGGGGGGCGGGGCCGTTGCTGGGCTTGTGACCGTCCTCGTGACCGCCTTCGTGACTGGCGTCGGGCATGGGCGCGCGCATGCCGGATGCCAGCAGCCGCAGCATCTCGGCGTGGATGATGCGCAACGCCTCGCCGCCGGGCAGCTTGCCGGCCAGGTGCAGCATGACCAGCCCGTGGATCGAGGCCCAGATCACATAGCTCAGCACCTGCGGGTCGCCGTGGATCAGGCCGCGCTCGGCCATGGTCTCCAGGTGCGCGCTCATGGTGCGGCGCGCGCGGGAGCCCGCTCGCTCCAGTTCGGGATAGCGATCGTCGTCCGGCTGGGTCATGTCGAACATCAGCCGGTAGGCATTGGGCTCGGCGAAGGCAAAGGCGAGGTATGCATCGCCCACCGCGCGCGCGCGCTCGCGCGGCTCGGCAACGCTGGCGCCTGCGGCCTCGAGCGCCGCCGCGAAGCGGTCGAACGCCGCCGCGCGTACCGCCGCCAGGATGTCTTCCTTGTCCTGGAAGTAGCGGTAGGGCGTCATCGGGCTGCAGCCCAGTTCCTCGGCGAGCTGGCGCATGCTCATGCTGGCTACGCCGCCTTCGGCGAAGCGCCGCTCCGCTACCGCGCACAGGCGGGCCTTGAATGCGTCGATCTCTTCCGGGGTAAGGTTTCTTGCCATGTCTGGTGGTGCGATGCGTGCGTGTGCTGGTTGGTGCATGTCGCGATCCGCTTACGCGACTATGATTTACAGTGTAGATTTACAGCGTAAATAGTCAAGGCGAGATTTGGCGGCGAATCCGCCCGCTAGTCGCAGTCGCAGGCGCGTCATTGTTCGCTGTGTGGGACAATCGCTAGCACTGACGCGCGCTGCTTACGATGCGCGCAAGGTGGCAACGGGAATGGCGCATGAAGACGATCGAATGGAGGGACTGGGAGATTTTCTGCCGGGTGGTGGAGGGCGCCAGTTTTACCAAGGGGGCGGAACTGGCCGACGTGCCCAAGTCATCCGCCAGCGCGGCGGTGTCCCGGCTGGAGGTGCAGCTAGGCGTGCGCCTGTTCGAGCGCACCACGCGCCGCGTGCGGGTGACCGAGCGGGGCCAGCACCTCTACGAACGGGTCTCGCCCCTCTTTAACGAGCTGCGCGAGATCAGCGCCGAGGCCGTGTCGGTTAGCGAGGAGGTCAGCGGGACCCTGCGCATTTCCACGCCCTACGAGGTGGGCTCCCTCCATATCTCGCCCAGCCTCACGCTGCTGCTGCGCCTGCACCCCCAGTTGCGCGTGGAGGTCGACGTGAGCTGGGAGCAGCCCGACCTGGTCGAGCAGGGCTACGACCTGGCCTTTGTGATGACCACCACTGGCCTGCACGACAGCTCCTTTGCCAGCAAGCGCGTGGTGCGGATCGAGCGCGGGTTCTTCGCCGCGCCATCGCTGATTCGCGCGCGCGGCTTGCCGCGCACGCCGCAGGAGCTCGCCGGCTGGCCCATGCTGGGCGACGCCGAGGACCGGCGCTGGGAATTCCTGCGCGATGGGGTGGAGGTGGCCAGCATGGCGGTGGAGCCGCGCATGCGCACGCAGAGCGCGGAGATCCGCCTGAAAGCTGCGACCGACGGCCTGGGCGTGGCGCGGCTGTCGCCGCGCTATGCGCAGGATGAACTGGAGCAGGGCCGGCTGGTGCGGGTGCTGCCGGCGTATTCGTCGTCGCCGCTGAAGGTGTTTGTGCTGATGCCCGCGCGCAAACTGATGCCAGCCAGCGTCAGGGCCTTCCTGGATGTGCTGGAGCGGACCCTGGGCAGCGCGAGCGCGGATCGGCAGGGCGCGGTTGGGGTAGGGCTGGCCGACTGATCGGCCAGCGCCGGATCAATACGGCTGGTCCCCGGTCCTTATCTCCAGGCCCAGCGTTTCGGCCACGCCGGTCATCTCCTCGTCGTCTTCGCCGCGGGCGATCCATCCGGCGTAAGCGTCGCCGTCGGTATTCCAGTTCCAGAGCGTGATGCCGGCCACCCGCAACTGCTCGGCGGCCAGCTCCATCAGCTCCGGCACGCTGGCCTTCTCCAGGAACTCCTCGTCCTGCGGATCTTCCACACCCCAGTCCAGCTCGATGTCTAGCCTGGCGCAAAGCTCGTCCATGCAGCTGATGAAGGACGCGGCATCCTTCCAGTCCACATAGAAGCCCGCTTCCCAGTCGATCACGTCCTTCAGGATCCAGAGCAATTCCTGGCCGTCGACCGCCTCCGCATCGTCCGAGTTAGCGAGGGCTTCGTCGAACAGCTTCTGGTGCTTCTCCACCATGGCGGCATCGTTGAGGTCGATCAGCTCGATCAGGCGCCAGAGCGCCTCGCGTGCCTCGTCATTCAGTGCATCGCTCATCGCATCAGTCCTCCATCGGTGCGGCGCCGGCTCGGCGCATTGAATACGGCAAATGGTGTTGTCCGGGTGTGAGCGGGCGCTCAGCCGGCAATGCGCAGGATCTCGTGCTGCCCGTGCGGCGTCACACGCAGCGCGCGCGATGTGGCCGTGGGCTCGATCCAGCTGTGGGCCATCATGCTCTCAAGCAGCGCCGCGCCGAGCGCGCCGCCAAGGTGCGGCTTGCGTTCGCTCCAGTCGGGACAGGTGCAGGCAAACTGGCGCCGCTTGCGGCGCGCGAGATCGAGGTCCACGCCAAGCTGCGCCATGCCCGCGCTGCCGCTGTCGGTGAGGTCCACCGCGGTGCCGTCCACGACGATCCAGCTGGCATGGGACATCCGCTCGAACAGGGAAACCGCAAGCTCGCCCGCCAGGTGGTCATAGCAGGTGCGCGCCTGGCGCAAGGCCGCCGGCGCGGTACGCGACGCGGGCACCGCGCGCACGCGCGGCGGCTGGCTGGCCAGCGACGCACTGGCAAGCGCTTCGATGGCCACGCCGATCTCCGGCGTGGCAAGCCGGTAGTAGCGATTGCGCCCACGCGTTTGCACGGCGAGCAGGCCGCCCTCACTGAGGCGTGCAAGGTGGCCGCTGGTGGACGATGCCGACAATCCGGCAATGGCCGCAAGCTCGCCCGCCGGGCGGGCGCTGCCGTCCATCAGTGCCCACAACATGGCGGCCCGTCCCGGGTCGGCAAGCAGGCCGGCCATCTGGCTGATGCTGGGAGCGTATTCCATAGTTCATTCCGCAGTGAAGCAACGAATGCAGTATAGACGGTCGGCGGACGATGGTTGAGGAGCTCGGGGAATAAGGTCCTTTCAGCGGATTGCCGAAGCCATTTCACATGCCCAGCCACTGCCTAACAAGGCCGTCGCGAGCAGCAGCTATCCGCAGCTGAAAGACCAACACGGTCGCCTGTTCGACACCTTGCTGTTCACGCCAGGCAATTGCCCCTACCTGACGAGGGTATCAAACAAAAATCGGTGCGGGTACGCGGGTTGTTCGCGAGCCTACAGAGCGGCGTCATCTCTGTCCCCATCCTGTCGTTTGTTACCAGTCAGCATGGCGGCGATGAGGTTCTCATTGTGAACCTTGCCCGTGGCAATGGCGGCAATGACATGTATCCCTATCAGTATCATCAGGATATTCGCCAATAACCCATGCATGTCCCTCGGCCAGTCCTCGCCCCAGAACGCGTCTAGCCTCGACATCCAGCCCGTTATCGCGAGTGCAAGGATGAGCGTCCACATCGTGAGCATCATCAAAGCACCGAGCGGTGTATGACTTAGATGCCGCGTTGGTCGGCGGGCAATTATTCCTTTGAGCTCTATGATGACCCGGGAGGGCGTAGGGACCCAAGTAGAAAACCGTGCGGGCTCAGTGCCGATGAAGCCCCAGAGAATACGAAACAGGACAAGGCCCGTGGCAACATATCCGGCGGCGCGATGCAGCGGTCCGCCGGAGTCCTCGAACAGGTTCCACAACACAAGCGCCGCTACGCTCCAATGGGTCAGACGAACCACGATATCCCAGACGCGTACCGACCCGGTGTTTGTCACCATGTTGAGGTCAATCGGTTACCGTTATTTCTCGATTTCCGATTTCACGACATCCAGCGTCTTGGTGTCGTAGTAAATCTCGGCCTTCTTGCCTTCTTTCGTGGTGCCATAGATTTCAAAGCAGTTTCCATCCACTTTGAATTTTTTGATGTTGTAGCCTTGCGCCTCAATCTTCGCCTTGGCATCGGCTTCTTTCATCCATTCGGCTTTAGGATGGGCGACGCATTTGGCACCGGCGAAAGCGCCGGTAGAGAACACACCCGCAAGGACGAGTAAGGCAATCCGCAGCATAGAAGGTCTCCAGTTCAATGTGGACGGCCGCGTAGGATATCGGAGGCGATAATGATTCGCAATACGTATTTGCCCCCAGCATCCCTAGGTCAGTCCTCGTCATCGTGCCAGTGATGCCATTCGCGGTGCCGCTCTCTCCACTCGTGCTCTCTCCAGCGCTGTTCGCGCCATTGGCGTTCTCGCCATGCACGCTCGCGCCAGTCGTCGTAGTACCCGGGAGCAACAATGACAGGTTGCGACTCCACGACCACTGGCGGCGGAGCGTAGACAGGAGCGGGGGCATACACGGGCGCAGCGATGAAGGGTAGCGGGACGCCGATGCCGACACCAACATTCACGTGAGCCTGTGCCCCGGCAGATGCAGTGGCCGCGACCGCCGCCAGGATGGCCAGCGACAAAACCTTTTTCATGGTTACGTATCCTCGATGAATACTGCCTACTTGAATAGCACCCGAGACTTTGGAAGGTCCGGCGTGAAAAGTCCGAGGCAGTTGTCAACAGAAACGAGAGGAGCGGTATGCTCGTTGACGGAGTCGTCCCGGAACTTTGTATCCAAATCTGTCCGCAGGGAGTCGGCACCGGCAGTGTGTCTCCTTGTACGGCAATTGACGGCAGGCGGGGGTGAGCAGTTGGGGAAAGCGGCTTCATCAGTCAGGATGCGGCTCATCGAAGCTACGGCCCAACTTCCGTCGAGGCGGTGTTCGGACAAGTCGTTGGGATACTGCAGGAGACTGCCGCACCGTCGATGGCGGCGAGAGCGCCGCCGAGCGCTCCGATGATTGCAGTCGCTTCATTTCAAATATCTAGCTTTTCGTTGGCGTAATTGTATTGCCCCGCAGCATCTCGGGGGAAATCAGCCGGTCGCTTTCATTGAGCTAGGTTCAAATCTGCCGAAGCGAAGCGCCAGGGTCGGCAATACCAGCAGGTTCAGCACGGTCGAGGTGAAGAGGCCACCCAGAATGACAATCGCCATCGGCCCCTCGACCTCGTTACCCGGCTCACCGGACTGGAGCGCCAGTGGTAACAGGCCCAGCCCGGTAACGAGCGCTGTCATAAGAATGGGCGCAAGCCGCTCAGTCGCTCCCAACGTTGCCGTCTCCAAATTCCACGCGTGGCCCTCGACCCGCACCAGATGTTGGTAATGGGAGATGAGCATGATTGAGTTGCGCAATGTAATACCGAACAGGGTCACAAAGCCGACCATCGACCCTAGTGACAGCAGTCCGCCCGTGGCAAATACCGTAAGCGCGCCGCCCACCAGCGCGAACGGCAGATTCGCCATGACGAGGACCAGGCCGCGCCAGCTGCGCAGTGCCAGATAGACGAGCAGGCCGATGCTGGCGGCCGCGAGGGCGAAATAGACCAACAAGTCTCGCTGTGCTTGCGTTTGGGCCTGCGCCTCGCCCGACAAGGCGAAGTAATAGCCCTTCGGAAACTTCACGTCCGCGGCAATGCGGCGCTGGGCCTCGCTGACAAACTGACCGAGCGAACGACCGTTGAGATGCGCGGTCACGGTCTGCAACCGTTGGCCGCCATCGTGCAGGATGAGGTAGCGGCCCGTCGTTTGCGAGATGTCCGCAAGGCGGCCTAGCGGCATCATGACGCCATCGGCATTGCGCAGCGGCAACTCGCCCACCTGAGCCGGCGTACGGCGAGCTTCGCTGGCGAGCACCACGGCCACATTGAAGACGGCACTTGCTTCATAGACCTGGGCGACTTCGGCGCTCTGGTAAGCAGTCTGGATGGTTTCCATCACGTCCAGCGGCGCAAAGCCCCAGCGGGTCAGCTGGTCCTGCCGCAGACGGATGGTCAGTTGGGGGATTTCGGGAGGCGACTGTAGCGTCACCCCAGCCGCCCCCGGGACGGCACTGAGCGCGCGCGACACCTGCCGCGCCAGGCCGTCCAGGATATCGAGGTCATTGCCGAACACGTTGACGATGACCGGTGCCGTGTAGCCGGAAATGGTTTCCTGGACGCGTTCGGTCAGAAAGGTCTCGGTCGCAAAGGTCAAGCCGGGAAAGCCCGCCATCTTGTCCCGCAAATCGGCCAGCGTCTGTTCCTGCGCCTCCGCATCCAAGCCAGGCTTGAGGTCGATTTCGAACTCGCTATATTGCGGGCCGAAGACATCGATGCCGCGCGCGGTTCGTCCAACCCGTTGTGCCACGCTTCGTATGTTCGGCACTTCCAGTAGCGCATGACTGACGCGTTCCCCGATACGCACCGATTCCTGCAATGACGTGCCCGGTGCCGCCTGCATGTGGGCGATGAAATGCCCTTCGCGCAGCTCCGGCAGAAACTCCGTGCTGAAGAAGGGAAGCGTTGCCAGGGTCGCCAGCACCAGGCCGCAGAATGCCACGACCACGGCAACCCAGTGCCGCTCAACATGGGTGAGGATGGCTGCGTAACGGGCCTTGAGCCAAAGGTAGACGCGGGGCTCCTCCGCGTCGCTGGTACGGTTGGCCAGCAATGCATAGCACAGCGCCGGGGTCAGCGTGAGTGCGACCACCAGCGACGACATGATGGCTAGGATATAGGCCATTCCGAGTGGCGCGAACAGTCTGCCGGCAACGCCGGACAAGCTCACCACCGGCAAGAAGACTGCGGCGACGGTAAATGTTGCGTATATCACCGCGCTTCGCACCTCGGTGGATGCATTGACGACCACCCTGATGGCGGGCAGCGGCGTCGCCAAGTGGCGGTTTTCGCGCAGGCGACGGTAAATGTTCTCGACGTCGATGATGGCATCGTCCACCACCTCGCCAAGCGCGATGGCCAGTCCTCCCAGCGTCATCGTGTTCAGCGCAACGCCGAAGTGATGCAGTACCACGACGGCGGCGAGCAGCGAGAGCGGGATGGCGGTGGCGGAGATGAAGGCGGTGCGTATGTTGAAGAGAAAGAGGAATAGGACGCTGACCACCAGCGCCGCCCCCACCACGAGCGCCGTGCGCAAGTGGTCGGTCGAGGCGTCGATGAAATTGGCGGGCCTGAAGATGTCAGCGTGGAGCTGGATACCATTGGCCGCCAGCACCGGCTGCAAGGTTTCCAGCGCTGCCTCTACGTTCCGGGTCACCGATATGGTATCGGCGCCGTACTGGTTGCTGACCATCAGCACCACGCCTGGCTTGCCCTGTACGTTGGCGCCGCTGACCGGCAATTCCTGGCCAAGTACGACCTCGCCGACATCCGCGAGCCGGACCACGGCCCCGTTCCTCTGCAGCAGGACAACCTGGCCCAACTGCTCGGCGGCCGTGGTCTGGCCAACGGTATTGAGCACGATGCGCTGGTTCGGGGTTTCAAGCACGCCCGCGCCACGGATGCCTGTTGCGCGTTGCGTCGCGCTGACCACGTCATGCAGGGATAGGCCAAGCCGAATCAGTTTCTGCGGGTCGACCTGTACCTGGTATTGCTTGACTTCGCCGCCATAGATGCTCACGTCCGAGACCCCGGCACGGCTCAGCAGCCGGGGTTTAAGCGTCCATTCGGCGAACGTGCGCAGCTCCATCGGCGAACGCGTGTCCGACGTCAGTCCTATCCCAAGCACAATGCTGGTCGCCGAGCTCAGCGGGGTCATTTTCGGCGCGCGTACTCCCGCCGGTAGCTCGCCCGTGAGGGTCGCCAACTGCTCCGCCACCAACTGCCGGGCGCGGCGGATATCGGTCTGGCCATGGAACGTCAGGGTAACGACCGATACCCCCTGTATCGATTGGGACCGCATGGATTCGAGCCCAATCGAGCCGCCCAAGGCGTTCTCAACGCGCTGTGTGACCAGCAGTTCGACTTGCTCCGCGGAGAGCCCGGGGGCTTCCGTCTGGACGGTAACGAGCGGTGGCGTGAATTCCGGAAAGACGTCGAGCTTGCTCTGGAACAAGGCATAGGTGCCGTAGCCCAGGAGCAAGCAGGCGAGCGCAAAGATGACACCGCGAAGGCGGACCGAGAAGTCGGCAATGGAAGTAAGCATCTGGGGTCAGCGTGCGTCGTTGCCTTGCTGGCTGGCCAGCTGCGCTCGGGATTCTTCGGAAAGCAATAGCTGTGCGCCCCGCACCACGACCCGTTCGGCGGGCTTGAATCCTTCGGTGACGACAAAGTCTCCATCTTGGGGCGCGCGCGGGTCGACCGGCCGGCGCTGGAAGTGTGTGTTATCGGACTGGACATAGGCCCAGGGTTGACCGCCGTACCAGACGATGGCGCCGGCGGGCACCAGCAGGCCGCTGTCTGGTCCCGGCGCAATAGCAACGTGGGCGGTGACGCGCGTGCCGGTAGCAAGGGGGGCCATGGCGCGATAGAAGTAGGCTTGTCCCAGGATGCCGGGGTCGACCTGGGGCGAAGGCGAAATCAGGCGAGCGTCGAATGCGGGGAACCCATCCGTCGTCACTTTCAAGCGCGTGGGGGCCGCAGCGGATAGTCCGGCCGGCAGGACGACGCGCAGCAACACTTCGCGGCGCGCCACCAACGGGGCCAGCTCCGCGGACTCGGGCGTCGAAGCCCAGGCCGACAGGGCTGGCCCGAACTGCTGCCTAGCCGCGCTGGCAAGCGCAGCGATCCCCGCGCGCGCCGCATTGCATCTTGCCCTCGCGGCGGCAAGTGCCGCGTGCGCTGCCTCCACAGTCTTGAGCGATACATTGCCTGCATCCGCATTGAGGGTCTGGAGCCGATCATAGTCAGCGCGCGACGCGTCAAGCGCAGCCTGGGCGGCGTTCAGGTCTGCAAGGCCGGCGGCATGGCGGCTTGCCATTTCCACCAGGGGTTGCAAGTCGAGAACGATGCCATAGGCGGCCGGGCCGCTCGTCGCGCTAGCAGGCGGTGCCAGCGCATCAACCTGGAAGCCGCTGCGCGCTTGCATCGCTGCGTCGACCATCAGCGTGGTGAAGCCATTCGTCATCGTGATGCGCACCGCGCTCGGGACCGGCGCCTCGCGTTGCGCTTCCTTGTCCTGCTCGCCCTTGCTCAGCAGGAAGCCGCCCAGCACAAGCGCGGCCAGAAGTGCTGGCGACAAGAGCAGGATGCCCTTGAGTATCGTGTTTCTGATCATGGTCATTGGACCCAGTCGTTCGGATTGGCGCTCGCATCGCGCTCGGAGAGTGGACGCTCGATGGCATCTTCCAGCCGACCGATGGCCTGCTGCATTTGGAGTTCGGCGTCTTGCCAACGCCATCCGGTCGGTCTGGCCTGCTTCGAAGGAACGTTGTGCCCCGAGGAGCTGGATGCCTTGCAAACGGACCTGCTCTTCATTCCGTGTCACGATGCCATGCGTGGCTTGATAGGCTGCGACGGCACCATCGATTTCACCCATTGCCTGGGATTCAAGCCGTTTTACCTGGGCCTCTGCCTCCAGTCGCCGAGCCCGCGCCTCCGCGATGGGCCCCTCATTGCGATTGAAAATTGGCAGCATGAGATTGGTAAAGTCGAAGCCAAGCTTGCGCAGGCCCTGGTCAAAGGTATAGCCCGGGCCAAGATGTATGTCTGGATATTGCTTGGCTACTTCCAGCTGCAACGCGGCTTGACTGGCTTCATATTGCGCTAGCCCAGACCGCACATCGGCCCGGTTCAGCAAGGCCTGCAGCCGGATTTCCGGGACCGGAACCGATGCGTATGGCTTTTCGAAATCCGCAAGGTCGATATCCAGGCCATCGAGCACGCCCGGCCGTAGCCCGAGGACATTGGCCACTTGGACTGTGGCGGCTGACGCCTGCCGCTGCGCATTCAGCAAATCCGCCTGAGCCTGGATGAGAGCCAGACGCTGCTGATTCAGCTCCCATGCGGAGGCGTCGCCGAGGCGGACCCGCTTCTCCAGCATCGCATTCAGACGTTGGTCCAGCGCCAACTGCTGTTTAAGGAGCTTCGTCCGCGAATTTGCAAACCAGAGATTCAATAGCTGAGTCCGTAGCTGGCTTCGCACGCTCCAGGCAATATTGGCGACGTCCAGGCGCGCCGCACTGGCGAAATGGGTAGCCTGGTCGATGCGGTAGCCGCGCTTGCCGGCAGTCTGAATCGGGATGTCCAGCGCAATACCGAGTGTCCATGGCGAGTCTCCGCCCCGGGGATTCAGGGTGTGTTGAGATGGCAACTGCAGCGACGGATTCGGGCGCTGCGCCGCGGTCTGTATGCTGGCTTCGGTGGTCGCCAGTCTGGCACGCGCGATGTCCAGGTCCGCGTTGAAGTAGAAGGCCGCCAGCGTTAGGGTATCCAGGTTCCAGCGGGGTGGTGGCCAGTCTGAGCTTGCGCGCATGGCATGCCGCGCAATGAAGTCGCGCAAGTCCGCCGAGGCCAGAGAACGCTCGTTAATCGTGTCGGCAATCGAGCTGGCAGAGATTGGGCGTGCGTCATAGTGGTCGAACGCGCAGGCTGACAGGGTCGCGCAGCAGACAGGGAGGAGCCATGCCCGAGACGAGGCTAGAATCCAGGGCGTCAAGCCCGGTCTTGCCGTCAGCGTGGCATTTTCGGCATGCATTCCTCGGCTCCTCTAGTCGATTTCCGCAGACCAGTTCAGACCCACATGGGGTGAACGGCTGTTGGTCTGGGGATAGTGTTTGGCAACAAACAGGGGCGAGGATAGGCAGCGAAAATTAGCGGGGACTTAGCAGATTCAAGTCGAAGTGACTTATGCGGCAATCGTCGCTAAGTCTCCGCTAAGTCTTCACTGACACGCTGCGCACGGGCATGCAGGGACAAGCAACTGAAATAGGAAGCGGATGCGAACGCTACTGGTTGAAGATGACCCCCTTATCGGGGAGGCCATTTGCCAGACTCTCCGGGACGCGGGCTATGCCGTGGACTGGACAACGGATGGCCGCCAGGCCGCTACGGCGCTACGCACCCAGCGCTACGAGGTGGTTCTGCTGGACTTGGGGCTTCCCGGAAAGGATGGCCTCGAGGTGCTACGCGAGGCACGCAGGAACGGAAATGCCGTGCCGGTCCTCGTTATCACGGCGCGCAGCGCGGTGGAAGACCGCATTGCTGGCCTGGACCTCGGCGCGGACGACTATCTGGTGAAGCCGTTTCATGTCGGGGAGTTGCTGGCCCGACTCCGCGCACTCACGCGGCGGCAAGGCCAAGAGGTTTCCTCAGTCCTTCGAAACGGCGCGCTCGCGCTGGACCAGGCGAGTCACGAGGTCTGGTACCAGGGAATCCAACGTCAGCTATCGGCTCGCGAATTTGCGCTCTTGCGTGAATTCCTGCTCCGCCCCGGAGTCATCCTCTCCCGCAATGAGCTCGAAGAGCGCATCTACGGTTGGAACGAGGAGGTCGAAAGCAATGCCGTCGAGTTCCTTCTCCACGGGGTCAGGAAGAAACTTGACGCGGGTGTCATCAAGAATATCAGGGGGGTGGGATGGATGGTGCCAAAGGCGGAGTGAACCGGTCACTTCTATGGATGTTGTCCGTCTCCATCTGCGGCACGATTCTGGTCATTGGACTCGTGGCAGCGGCGGCGTCGTTCTGGTTCGCCTTTGAGGAGGCGCGCGACCTGCAGGACGACGAACTGAGGGAGATAGCCTGGCTAGTCTCACCGGGCGATGCCAAGGTTCTGTCTTCACAAGGAGGGTTTAAGCAGGCCGATGAGCCCGGGATGCGCATCTGGGTGCTCAAGGTATCCAAGCTAGCCACCCGATTGGTCACACCAGACCTGACGCTGACCCTGCCGGGCGAACTATCCGATGGTCTGCACACTATTGATTCGCACGGGGAATCGTGGCGCATCTACATCAGGCCGATGAGTGCGGAATACGGCCTGGCCGTCGCGCAGCGAACGTCGGCGCGAGACGAGATTGCGCGTGACAGTGCACTGCGCACTCTGATTCCGCTGCTGGCCGTGATACCTGTCCTGATAATCCTGGCCGGAATTCTTATCCGAATTCTGCTACGGAAAGTGCAGCAGCTCTCTGCCGAGGTCGACAGGAGGGGAGACACGGATTTGGCGCCACTTGTCGCGGAGGGGGCGCCGTCGGAAATCCTGCCGTTTGTCAGTTCGACAAACCGGCTGCTTGGGCGGCTGCAGTCGGCAATTTCGCAGCAACGCCAGTTCGTCGCCGATGCGGCGCACGAACTGCGCTCGCCGGTGACTGCGATGACGCTGCAGCTCGAGAACGCGATGACTGTGGAGGGCACCAGCGATGCGGTCCTGGCTCGCCTCGCGCCTCTGGGGAAGAGCATCTCACGCATGCGCTCCCTAGTCGAACAATTGTTGATGTTGGCCGAGCGCGAGGCAGGCCCGCCAACGGTCAGTCACGACATCGACGCGAAGGTTGTGGTTATCGACGTTCTTGGGGAGATATTTCCATTCGCGGATTCCAAGGATATTGACCTTGGTTTGGATGTGGGTGAGTCCCTGACGATTCAAGGGGGTCAAGAGGACTTTCGCGCGCTGGTTCGCAATGCCATCGACAATGCGGTCCTGTACACCCCGCCTGGCGGCAAGGTTGATGTACGACTGTATCGAGAGGGCAACGCTGCCGTGTTTGAAGTGGAGGACTCTGGGCCGGGCATCCCCCACGAGGAGCTTCCCCGCGTGTTTGACGCGTTCTATCGGGTTGTCGGGTCGGGGCAGCCGGGGAGTGGGCTTGGGCTGACCATTGTGCGAAGCGCTGCGGCGCGACTTGGAGGCAAGGTCAGTTTGCATACCATCGCGTCGAGGGGAAAAACGGGGCTTCGTTTTGTCTACGCTCAAGAAGTAGTGGACGCATAGCGAGGCCCTCCACCTGCACGTTCAAGCTCGCCGGACTTGGGGAAATGAAGGTCCTCTTTGCCGCGTTTTGACACGGGTTAGCGCTTGTCGCTACACAAGGTGCCATGCCTCCGCGTCCGAAGTGACATGACACACAAGGTGTACATTTAAGCGTTGGTTTTACGGCCGTGCAATCAGTTGATGATGCACGTCGATACCAATCTCACCCCGCATTTTCCCGTGGGTCTTGCCATCTGAGTGGTAGACGACAAGAACGGCGTTGTTGTGGGTGATTGTCGTCGGTGACACCGTCGTCAAGACCGCCTTGCCTTCGGCATTGGCCACAACATTGTTGTCCGTGCCATTGCCATCCAGCGGCGTGAAACCAACTGGCTTTTGGTCAAAGTGATTCTCGAACAGGCTGTAGCGGCCGTGTGGCTTCAGACCAGACAGTACCACGGTGACTTTTTCCCGCCCATTGGGCTGCGGCGTCAGAATGACCTGCCCCTTGGCGCTAAGCCAAGCGCCGAGGGACATATCGAGAGCCTGTCCCGATGCGCTCATGACTGGCAAGGCCGGTGCGTCAGCAATCAGCGCATTGCGCAAGCCGGCGCTGCGCTTGATACCTTGGGGGCCAACGGCCGCTGGTGCGCCTTGGGCCGCGACAAACACCTGTGGGTCTAGTGGCGACTTCTGCTGCGTCTCCTTCGAAAAGAAGGCCGCATGTGTTTCAAAGTCCAACATCCGGCTTTCGCTGGCCGCATGGGCTGCCATGGACGTCAAACTTCCATGGGTCCGGGCGTGAACTGACGACAGGACCTTGGGCGACCGGTCATCCAGTGTGGCGCGTATGTTTTTATATTCCGATGTTAGCCACGCAAGCAGCACGAGCCCGATGGCCGTTGTATTGGGGGACACTTATTGGTGCCATACGAGCAGAAAACGCAGCAGTCTCCGGCCTTGGGCCTGAGCACCGCATTGCATTGCTCGCACTCGTAGAACCACTGGCAAGCGTCGGTTGGCATAGTCTCTGCCTTCGCGTGCCCGCACATGGGGCAGGTAATGATCGACAGCAGTTCGACGGTGGCCATCATTGCCCCTGCCTGACGGCCGATGGATAGCCGGCATTCGCTGTGGCTGCTGTCAACGCCTGCGGGGACGTCTTGGCAGGGTCGAACACCACCACGGCACGCTTGGTCTTGTAGTCGACCTTGGCGGAGTCCACGCCTGGCACCTTCTCAAGCGCCACGCGAACCGTAAGCGGGCAAGCCGCGCAGTACATCTTCTCCACGTCAAGCGTTATCGTGCGCAACCCGGCGGCGAAGGCCGCCGCAGAGGCGATGGCCGCCACGAGCAATAGGATTAGATATCTGCGCATGGGAATACCTCAATACCTCAATAGAACAGTGGTGCATACAGCGGGAACGCCATCAGCGCAGCGGCTCCGAGCGCGACGGTCCAGAACAAGACCCGTTGGCGTCGTCGCACGGTTGGAACCACGCAGACCTTCCCTGGGTTGCAAGCTTCAGGCTTGCGGTAGAGGCGATAGAAGGCGAACGCGAAGAACGCGAGCGAGCCGGCCATGAAGAATGGCTGAAAGGGCTCCAGGGCGCCCAGTCGAGTACCCCACGCGCCACCTAGCCCCGACATGACCAGCAGCAGCGGCCCGGCGCAACAGGCTGACGCGCCAATTGCAGCTCCTGCGCCGGCCACCAGTGCGCCAGGAGTCATCCATCGAGTTGCCATCACACTTCCTTTTCGACCTGCTTACAAGTAGTCTAGGTGCGTACTTAAGTACGGAGTCAAGTGATGGAGTCGACACTAACAATCGGGCAGTTGGCCAAGGCGGCAAACGTTGGCGTGGAGACGGTGCGCTACTACCACAGGTGCGGGTTGCTGCCAGTGCCGCAACGCACAAATGGCGCTGTTCGCCAATATTCGCGGCAGAGCCTGCAGCGCCTCCATTTCATTCGCCGGGCGCAGGCGCTCGGCTTCACCCTGGATGAAGTCCGCGCGCTGCTGCAGCTCAACGACGGAAGCACATGTGGAACAGCCCGCACGCTCGCCGAGCATAAACTCCAGGCCGTGGAAGAGCGATTGAAGGACTTGCGGGCGCTGCGAGCGGAGCTGAGGAATCTAGTAGGGCAGTGCCGTGCCAACAGTGACGAGGTCTCGTGCCCCTTGATTGACTCCCTGTGCAATTCCAGCCGATGACGTGTGGCGTCCTGAGGTCCCGTGAGGCATGGGGAGATGCTATTCGAGGCGCTCTGGTCAAGGATCAGCCTCCGCCGCGCGAGGCGCCCCCTTGCGTGCCGCCGAATCGGCCATAAAACAAATAATCCAACGACCATTTGCCGCCGCCCCGGCACAGCAACACCAATAGCATCGCCGCCCACTGGATGTGGGTGGGCCATGCCAGCGGATAGACGAACACCTCAATGACTGCCGTCATACCGAGCAGGACCAACGCCACAGGCCGGGTCGCCAATCCCAGTACAAGCAGAATCGGCGCAATGAGCTCGATTGATACCGACAAATACGCCGCAGTCTCCGGCGGCAGCAGCGGCAGCTTGTAGTCTTCCCTGAACAGTTCAAGCGCGGTATCCCAGTTGGCCAGCTTTGCCATCGCCGAGTTCCAGAAGACCGTGGCGACCGCGAGCCGTAGCGGGAGTGCAAGGACTGTGTGAGGTACTCGTTCCAGCCATCCGACGGCGCGCATTATGCGGACGGCCAGGGGCGAGCGTGGAAGGATGGATTGAGATTCGCGTTTCATGTGGCAGGATCCCCGGATGGTAGGTTGGACACTTGGCCCTCTAGGTTGGCCTCCGTGAAGTACCCCGATGCGAGCAAGGTGGCGAGCCAGACGTGAGCCGCGGCGTCAGTTGCTTGGTCAAGAGCCGCATGCAAGGGGCATCCCGCAAGCAATGCCGCCGTGAAGTGCCATTGACCCTCGGCTAACCGGTCGATAGCCACAGCGGACGTGGTTCGGCGAACGCACAGCCATACCGGTCCCTCGGCCAGATTGATGGCCGCCAGGGCGCTGTCGTCGCGTGTCAACACCGCGCGCCAGATTGCGTCCACCGGGAAGGCCGACTGAATCAACTGCACTGCAGGGTGCGGTGCGAAACGTATGTGCCCCAGTTCGGCCGGCTCCAGTTCCGCAAGACGACCCAGGTCAAGCGGCTTCGCATCTGGTGCGTGCAGCACGACATTGACAGCCCATTCGAACCGGGCAGCATCTGGTAGGTAGGCAAGTGACGCGGATTCCGGCATCCGTGCCAAGAAGTCCGGAAACGTCGCGCCATAGGCATCTAGCCACGCGCTCGGCGGCGGACAATGCTCGATGAACCGTCTTGCTGCCCCTACGAAGAATTCGGGCCCGACCAGGGACCGAATGGCCGGATACGACAAGCGCAATGCTGTCAGCAGCGCACCGGTTGCCGTGTTCCGGTAGATGCCCAGCCGGGCCCGTGGGGGTAGGCTATCGGGCACCACATATGCGGATGAATCGCCATCCGCGAGCCCAAGCATGTCCCGGCGCACGGCGCATTGCAACTCAAGCAATGTTGGAGCACATGCTCTCATTTTGCGTTTTCTCCAGCGCGGCTTCGGCAATTGCGGCCTCTCCCATCAGGACTTCCAGCGCCGGAATGTCGGTGTCCCATTCAATGAGCGTGGGAACTGGGCCAAAGCGCTTGAGCGCGTGCTCATATAGGGCCCATACCGGGGGTGCGACGCGTGAGCCGTGGTCGTCGATGCGAAGGACCTGCCCATGCTCGAGTTGCCGCACGCTATGGCCGGCCAGATGGAGCTCGCCAATCGCCGCCGGCGGCAGTGCATCCAGATAGGCCAGAGCATCCCAGCCGTGATTGCTGGCGCTGACGTAGACATTGTTGACGTCGCACAAGATGCCGCACCCTGTGCGCCGCGCTACCTCGCAATGTTTTCAGAGGCCAAAAGGCCGGCCCCCTAGGCGCGGGCGCGGGCGTGTGGCGGGCATGGCATGCTCCGGCTTTGCTGCCTGGACCCGCATTCCACATTTCACCTCGCCATGAAACGTCGAGCGGCGCGCGGGCGGCATACTGATTGTGTGCTCCCGATCTTCCTCCCCATGCCCCTGCCGACCTCCATGCCGCTGCCGTCCGATCCGCTTCGCGCCGTCACGCACCCCGATCCGGCGCCGTACTATCGCAGCCTTGCCGCGCAGCGCCCGTTCTATCGCGACGAAGCGCTCGGGTTATGGGTTGCCGCCGGCGCTGCCGAAGTGCTGGCGGTGCTGAGCCATCCCGCTTGCCGCGTGCGGCCACCCGCGCAAGCCGTGCCGCCAGCGCTCGCGGGCAGCCCGGCGGGCGCGCTGTTCGGCGGCTTGATCCGCATGAATGATGGCGAGTGGCATGCGCCGCTCAAGGGCGTGCTGCGCAAACGCATGGCGTGCCTGGCGCTTGCCGGCATGGGCGCGCGGGTATTGGCGCTGGCGCGCGATCTGCCGTTCGACGCCGCCCGGCCCGGTGCCGCCGTGAACCACTGGATGTTCACCTTGCCGGTGCTGGCGGTGGCCGATGCGCTTGGATTGGCGGTAGCCGGCAAACCAGGCGTAGCGGGCCAGGTGGCGGCCTTCGCGCGGGCCATGTCGCCGCTGGCGACAGCGCTGGAGATTGCCGGAGCAAGCGAGGCCGCCACATGGCTTCAGGCCTGGATGCGCACGAGCCTGTCATCCGCGTCGCCGCTGGACGAGCTGGTGCGGGACGCGCTTGCGGCGGGCGTGGCGCAGGAGATCATCGTCACCAATGCGATCGGCCTGCTGATCCAGGCGTGCGAGGCTACCGCCGGGCTGGTCGGCAACATGCTGCTGTGCCTCGGGCGGGATACGCGCCGTGAGCGCGAGCTGCCGGCGCTGGACTGCGTGGCCGCGCGCGTGCTGCGGGAGGATCCGCCGGTGCAGAACACCCGGCGCTTCCTGGCCGCCGGCGCGCGCTTGTGCGGTGCGGACTTGCGGGCCGGCGATGCGGTGCTGGTCGTGCTGGCGGCCGCTTCGCTCGAACAGCGCGTGGCGGCGATGCCGGCGCACTGGACCTTCGGGCGCGGCCATCATGCGTGCCCCGGCGATGCCTTGGCATCGGCGGTCGCGCAGGGCGTGGTGGCCGCGCTGCTGGCCCGTGGCGCGGATCCGGCGGCGCTGGCGCGCGCGTTCCGCTATCGGCCCTCGGTCAACGTGCGTATTCCCCATTTTCTGTGAAACGATAAAGGCAGGACATCCCCATGATCGCAGTCATCTTCGAAGTCGAGCCCGCCGAGGGCCGCAAGGACACATACCTGCAAATCGCCGCGCAACTGCGGCCCACGCTGGAGGCCATCGACGGCTTTATCTCGGTGGAGCGCTTCCAGAGCCTGACCAATCCGGGCAAGCTGCTGTCGCTGTCGTTCTTTCGCGACGAAGCCGCGGTCATGGCTTGGCGCAATACCGAGGAGCACAGGCTGGCGCAGACGGCCGGGCGTGGCGGCGTGTTCGCGGGGTATCGGCTGCGCGTGGCGCACGTGTTGCGCGACTACGGCCTTGAGGAGCGCGACCAGGCGCCGGCGGACAGCCGCGCGGTGCATGCACCCATCGCGGCGCGGTGAGCGGGCCATGGAGTCGGCTTTCCTGAACGACGGGCAGACCGCGCTGATCGGCTTTACCTTCTTGCTTGCCGGCCTGGTCAAGGGCGTGGTGGGGCTTGGGTTGCCTACCGTGGCGGTGGGGCTGCTGGGGCTGGCGATGCCGCCGGCGCAGGCTGCGGCGCTGCTGGTCGCGCCATCGATGGTCACCAATGTCGTGCAGCTCTACACCGGGCCACGGCTTGGCGAACTGGTGCGGCGGATGTGGCCCTTGCTGGCCGCGATCTGCGCGGGCACGTGGCTGGCCGCCGCGCTGCTGCCGCCCAGCCTGATGGTGCACGCCACCGCATGGCTGGGCGTGGCGCTGGTGCTGTACTCGGCGCTGGGGCTGCTGGCGTTCCACCCCAAGGTGCCGCGGGCGGCCGAGCGGTGGCTGGCGCCGCTGGTCGGCGTGGTCACTGGCGCGATCACGGCGGTCACGGGGGTGTTCGTGATTCCGGCGGTGCCTTATATCCAGGGGCTGGGCCTGGACCGGGAGACGCTGGTGCAGGCGTTGGGTTTGTCGTTCACGGTGTCCACCATGGCGCTCGCCGTGAGCCTGGCGATGCATGGCGCGTTGCTGCATACGCCGGTGCTGGGGGCATCGCTGCTGGCGCTGGTGCCGGCGCTGGCCGGCATGTTCATCGGCCAGTGGTTGCGCCATCGCATCAGTGCGGCGCGCTTTCGCAAGTTGTTCTTTTGCGGGCTGCTGCTGCTCGGGGCCGAATTGGCGCTGCGCGGATTCTTCTGACCGGGAATGCGCCCACGTGGCGTGGTTTGCACGGAATAGGGCTGACAGAGCATGCTTGCGCGCGGCATACTGGCCGCTGCGCTGTAGCGAAGCACAACGCATCCACGCCCGATGCGCGCCGAAGGCAGCGCTTTCCCGCACCCGTGCTGGAGATGCCGGCCATGGCATATCGCCGATGACACGACGCAAAGGCAGTGGCGCCAAGCTCTGGAACACGTTGAGCCAGATTGCCACCCGTCATGTCCGTCGCGCGCAGCGCACGGTCACCAAGTCCGCGATCCGCTCGGCGCTCAAGCAGGGCGAGGCGATGAGCAAGGCGGCGCAGCGCGTGCTGACCGGCGTTGCCTCACCGGCGCCAACGCCGGTCAGCCGCGGTGGCGGACGCTGGGAAGAAGGCAACTGGGGGCTGGGGCCGCTGGTGCAGCGCCGCTACCGGCTGTTTATCCCGCCCGGCGTGAGCGCATCGCGCCCCGCGTCCTTGCTGGTGTTGCTGCATGGCTGCGGCCAGGATACCGCCAGCTTCGCGGCGTGCACCCGCGCGGCCACGCTGGCGCGCGCCGTGGGCTGCATGGTGCTGATGCCGGAGCAATCGCCGCAAGCCAATGCCCAGCGATGCTGGAACTGGTTCCGCTCCGCGGCGCGCGTGGTGGCCGAGGCAAGCCTGTTGATGGCTATCGTCGACCATGTCTGCCAGCACCATCCCATCCGGCGCGAACGCGTCTTTGCGCTCGGCTTGTCGGCGGGCGGGGCCATGGCGGTGATCCTGGGGCTGCGTTACCCGGACCGCTTCGCCGCGGTCGGCTCGCATTCCGGTGCCGTGCCGCTCAGCGCCTCCAACGCCGCGCAGGCCGCGCGCGTCATGCATGGCAAAGGCCTGCCGGATGTGGATGCCGCGCGCTTTCAACTGGCGGGGCGCCGCCCGCCGCACTTGTTGCTGCTGCACGGCGACGCCGATCGCGTGGTGCACTTCGACAACGCGTTGGCCTGCGCCGCGCTGTGGCAGCAATTGCCGCCACGGCCCCCCGTTGCCGGCCAAGCCGCGCCGGGTCCAGCGCGGGCAGCGCCGCCCCTACAGCCTCTTTGCGTGGTCGAGCGGGGGCGAACCTTGTATCCAGCTGGTGCGCATCGAAGGGCTCGGGCATGCGTGGAGCGGCGGCCCGTCCAGCCAGGCCTTCGCCGATCCGTCCGGTCCCGATGCCTTGCGTATCGCGTGGCGGTTTTTCATGCAGTGCCTGGAAGCACACCAGCGCGCCACGCCAGGGCGGGGGCGCAAGGTGGCTGCCTGATGGTCATGAAGGCCATGAAGGCCATGAAGCCCATCACGGCGATGATGGGTTAGCGCACCTGCGGCGCTTCTATCACCACGTCGCTCTCGGGATATGCCACGCACGGCAGGATGAATCCCTCGTCGCGCTCGTCATAGCTCACGCCCGGCCACTCGATGCGGTAGCCGATCCGCCCGGCAGACAGCCGGCACAGGCAGGTGCGGCAGGTGCCGTTGCGGCAGGAGCTGGGGAATGCCACGCCGGCCTGCAACGCGGCTTCAAGCAGCGTTTGCGTGGGCAGGGCGGGGAAGGTGCTGCCCTGCGGCTCCAGGCGCGCGACAAAGGCCGCCGGGGCTATGGTGGTGTCGTTGCTCATGATTGCGCCTCTCGCTCATCCCCGCCCTCGTCCGCTTCGGGAAAGCGGGCGCGGCCGTGCGTGGTGTCGCGCAGCGCGGCCCGCGCCGGCGCCAGCAGGCTGGCCGGCAGCCGGATGGTCAGCCGGGCGGCCGCGCCGTGCTCGGCATGCGCCAGCACGTGGCCTTCCTGTTCGATCCAGCGGCGCACGCGCGCCTCGTCGGCGTAGTCGACCTGCGCAACCAGCTCGGCATAGGCGATGCGCTCGATGCGCTGCGCCTCCTTGAGGGCCACGGCAATCGCGTCGGTATAGGCACGCACCAGCCCGCCGGCGCCCAGCTTCACGCCGCCGTAATAGCGCACCACGGCGGCCAGCACGCCCTCCAGCTCGTGGTGGCGCAACACTTCCAGCATGGGCCGGCCGGCGGTGCCGGATGGCTCGCCATCGTCCGACATGCCGGACTGGCCCCCCGCGAGCAAGGCCCAGCAGACATGGGTGGCGGTGGTGTGGTCGGCGCGCAGGCGCGCCACTTCGGCCATGGCCGCGGCGCGGTCGGGCACGGGCAATGCATAGCCGATGAAGCGGCTCTTGCGGATCTCCAGGTCTGACTGGACGGGAGCAGCGAGGGTGTAGGTCGGCACGGGTAGGGCCACGCCACGGCGCGCCATGGGCGGCACCGGCGGGCGGAAAGCTAAAGGGATCGGGGCACCGGATTGGGGCCTGCGCCAGTGTACCGCAGCCACCCCGGCCGCCTGGAATATGCGAGAGGCTTCCTGGATGTCTGCAAAGTAAGTCAGTTTCAACAAGCTGTAACAAATCATTCATAGGATGCGTATCGGCCTGAATGCTGCGCGGTTGTCCCCACGAGCGCGCGGCACGGCAGCGCACCAGCGCGCCGCTCAATCATTCACATCATGAAACGGGAAAGAAGAATGCTCGACAAACCGGACGCATCCCGCCGCAAGGCGCTTAAATTCCTGGCCGGCGCCCCCATGCTGCCGCTGGGCCTTGGCGCGACCGCCTTCCTGGTCGGTTGCGGTGGAGACGGCGACGCAGTCGCCGCGACCGGCCCGGCGCCGACGCCCATCACGCCCGCCGGCGCTACGTTTACCAACGCCGAGTTCACCGGCATGGCCGCGCCCACGCTGACCAACGCGGCCGCGATGGCCACCACCACGGTGGGCTCGAGCCTGAAGGTCTCGTTCAGCGACGGCAGCAGCCAGACCTACAAGCTGGCCTACCAGCCCTTCTTCGTCACCGGCGACATGGTCCCGGACGGCAAGGGCGGCAGCATCCTCGCCGGCGGCTACTTCGACATCAACAACCAGCCGATCATCGACAAATCGGTGGCCGGCAAGGAACGCCAGTTCTACTCCGACTCGCCCGACGGCACCTCGCTGCTCAAGATCGACGGCGCCAAGGTGGCCGGCGTGAAGGGCAACACGGTCTTCGCCGTGGTCCAGTTCGAGTACACCACGCGCGACCAGGCCGGCGCCAGCGCCTACGGCCGTCTGCCGTCCCCGATCGGCGTGCTGACGCTGGACCAGGACCCGGCCACCGGCAAGCTGACGCTGGTCAAGTACCACAACGTCGATACTTCCTCGGTCAATGGCCTGTGGATTACCTGCGGCGCCAGCCTGTCGCCGTGGAACACCCACCTGTCGAGCGAGGAGTACGAGCCGGACGCCTTCACCGCCAGCACCAACGCCCAGTTCCTGGCGTTCAGCAAGAACCTGCTCGGCACCGGCAGCGTCGTGGCCAACCCGTACTTCTACGGCCACATGCCTGAAGTCACGGTCAATGCCGACGGCACCGCCAGCATCAAGAAGCACTTCTGCATGGGCCGTATCTCGCACGAGCTGGTGCAGGTGATGCCGGACAACCGCACCGTGCTGATGGGCGACGACGCCACCAACAGCGGCCTGTTCATGTTCGTGGCCGACAAGGAAAAGGACCTGTCCGCCGGCACGCTGTACGTGGCCAAGGTGGGTGCGGGCTTCTCCATCGACCCGGCCGCCCCCGGCGCCGAGCTGACGTGGGTCAACCTGGGACACGCCACCAGCGCCGAAGTCGAGGCCATGGCCAAGTCCAACCTGCCCACCGACATCATGGACGTGCGCACGGTCGACCCCGCGGACCCCACCTTCACCAAGATCTTCCTTGGCGGCAGCGTCAACTGGATCAAGGTCTACCCGGGCAAGGAGAAGGCCGCGGCCTTCCTGGAAACCCACCGCTACGCCTACCTCAAGGGCGGCAGCATGGGCTTCACCAAGATGGAAGGCACCACCGTCAATATCAAGGACAAGGTGGCCTACTCCGCGCTGCAGAACATGATCGACTCGATGGTCGTCAACAACGCCAAGGGCTGGAACGCACAGAGCAACATCACGATCCCCGCGCCGCTCAACGCTGGCGGGGTGATGCAGCACAACCTTGCTGGCGGGCAGAAGGATCTGGGCGGCGCCGCCATCAACAGCGAATGGGTGCCGGTGCACACCAAGGCGCTGATCGTGGGCATGGACATCGGCGCGGACGCGCTCGGCAACACCGCCGATCCGGACCGGATCGCCAACCCGGACAACCTCAAGTTCTCGGAAAAGCTGCGCACGCTGTTCATCGGCGAGGACAGTGGCCAGCACGTCAACAACTTCCTGTGGGCCTACAACGTAGACACCAAGAAGCTGTCGCGCGTGCTCTCGACCCCGGCCGGCGCGGAATCCACCGGCCTGCACGCGGTCGACGAGCTCAACGGCTGGACGTACATCATGAACAACTTCCAGCACGCCGGCGACTGGAGCGGCCTGCACGCCAAGGTCCAGGCCACGCTGGATCCGCTGGTGCGCGCCAACTACAAGGATCGCTTTGGCGCCGCGGTTGGCTACCTGACGGCCGAGACCACGAGCGTCAAGATCAGTAAGGCGTAAGCGCGGGACAGCTGTTACCCCGGCGCTTAGTTGGGCCCCCGATGACCTTGTCATCGGGGGCCATTTTTTTTTCGTTCGCCAGGGAGACCGGCAGGCGCATCGGCATCGCCTCTGGCGCGTATCGGGAACGTTTCGGCCCACCGGCGAGTGGACCTGCTGAGGCAACATAGACGCGGGCCCCGTCTTGCCTGCTACGCTTGCGCTAATGAGCGGCTGCCGGGCCAATGCGCCCCCGCGGCCCAGACCCACACCCCAACAGGAGCAATAGCATGCCAAACCAAGACGGCCAACACGATGCGCGCCGCATGGCGCCGGCCACCGACCGCAACCGCGATGCCATCCTGGCCGTGCTGCGGCGGGTCTTGCCGCAGCGTGGCGTGGTGCTGGAAATCGCCAGCGGCACCGGCCAGCACGCGGCCTATTTCGCCGCCGCGCTGCCGGGACTGACCTGGCAGCCGAGCGACCCGGACGGCGCTGCGCGCGAGTCGATCACGGGCTGGGCCGAGCATGCCGGGCTGGCCAATGTGCTCGCGCCGCTGGTGCTGGACGTACGCCAGCAGCCCTGGGGCATCGAGGCGGCGCAGGCGGTCGTTTGCATCAACATGATCCACATCGCGCCGTGGTCCGCGGCCGAGGCGCTGTTCGCCGGGGCCGGGCGCTTGCTGCCAGCCGGTGGCGTGCTTTACCTGTACGGCCCGTATCGGCGCAACGGCGAACATACCGCGCCGAGCAATGCCGCCTTTGATGCGCAGTTGCGCAGCGCGAACGCGGAGTGGGGCGTGCGCAATATGGAAGACGTGGTGGCACTGGGCGAGGCCGAGGGTTTTCGCATGGAAGCGCCAATCCCGATGCCGGCCAACAATTTCAGCCTGGTATTCCGCAAATAGGCAGTCTCCCGCCGCATGCAATGCCGGGCCGGAATTCGATTAACGCGGGTTTGAGGAATGACGGAGCGGGGGCTTGGTTTCTTGCTGAATGGCCGTTCGGCGTGCCGGCTTAAGCGTTGGCTTAAGAGTGGGCGAAAGCCTCAGCCAATGTCTTAGTGAATGTCTCGGGAAGCAATGGCGGGTGATGCCAGGCGGCGCTAATCGGGAAACGCCGATCGGCCAGAGGGGCTTGAAAAACCGGGAATGCTGGCTGGAGATGTCCGGCTGGCCCTGCAGGGCGCCAGCCGGTTCGCACTGGAGTGGTGCGCGGCGAGGGCCGGAGCACGGCGCGGATGACCGCGCGCATGTCCGGGCCATCTGCCACGCTGGCCCTCGCGCGATTTACTTCGCGGCGACAGGCGCTTCTGCCTCGACCTTGACGGCCACGGCCTTCTTCGGCGCTGCCGGCTTGCGCGCGGCCTTCACGACGGCCTTCTTCGCGGCCTTCGGAGCTGCAGCCTTCGGCGCTGCTGCTGCCTTGGGTGCTGCCTTCGGTGCTGCCTTCTTGGCGGCGGCCGGCTTTGCGGCCTTCTTTGCCACTGCGGCCTTCACCACCGGCTTCTTCGCAGCCGGCTTGGCCTTGGCCTTTTGTGCGGCCAGCTTTTCCTTGGCGGCTTGCTTTTCTGCCAGCACTGCCTTCTTGGCGGCTTCAGCAGCGACCTTGATTTCGCGCTTAGCCGTTTCGATCGCCTTCTTTGCCTCAGCGCGCAGCTTCAGCAGGCCCTTCTTTGCAGCGGCCAGTTCGCGAGCCAGCACGCTAGCCTTCTTCGCGGGAACTGCTGCCTTCTTGGCGGCTGCCGGCTTGGTCTTTGCTGCTGCGCTGGTTGCGACTTTATTTGCTACGGCCATTTGTATTTACCCGTTAGTTGTAGGAGCGCGGAGTATAACCGGAAGCGCGGCATTACTCGCGCGCCGCGAAGTTAAGCGGCGTGGTTTCGGGTTGAATGCGTGCGCGGATACAACGTTTCTCGTGCGTCCACGGCACGGGCATTCAATGAGAATATGCAATACGTATTGCGTTTAGCGCGTATTGACCTGGACCTTGATACCATCGGGCAACACGGTAATGGCGCCCGGCTCCACTTCTTTGCCGGCCACGCGCAATTGGTCCGGCGTAAAGGTGTACAGCGGGTAATCGCGCAGCAACTGCTGGGCCACCACGGCGCCGATGGCGTTCAATTGCTCGCCGTACTGCGCCGGCATGCCGTCTACCTGAACCCGTTCGACCGACGGATTGTCGAGCAGCACGGCGCGTTTTGCCGGGTCGTATTTCAGCCCGCTGCTGAGCGACAGCGTGCCGTTGATCGGCGGCGCCGGCAGCAGGGTATTGGTGAGTCGCGCGTCCATCCGGGTGGTCACGCGATTGTTCGCGTCGTCGAGCACCAGGTGCGGATGCGTCAGTTGCACGTCGACCACCTGGCCGTAGCGCAGCGTGGCGGGGAAACGTTTGTCGACGGCAGCCTGCAGTTCGTCGCGGGAGAAGGTGTAGTCGCCGGTCCAGACGTTGTAGCCGGCCCAGGCGCTGGCGGCGCCAAGCGCGGCGATGACGGCGACGGCCTTCAGGGTCTTGGCGCGGATGGCCCGTGCGGGCTGGCGCCGGGAGTGGGATGTCGGCATGCGGGTGGGTCCAGGTTGGCGTCTTGCGCGTTATCCGGTCTGACCGTGGCGGCAGTGGCTTTGTTCAATCGTGCCGGATGGCGCGGCGACGCGCAGCCGCCGCGCACGCTCAATAGTGCGGCGGGATTTCGTGCTGCGGGCCGCCTTCGGCGCCGCCGGTGCCGCTGGCGCGCATTTGCTGGTAGAGCGCCTGCAACTGCTCTTGCAACAGGTCGATCTGCCGCTGTTGCCTGGCCACGGCGAGGTTGAGCGTGTCGAGAAGGTCATCCTGGAAGGCAACCTTGATTTCGAGTTCGGTCAGGCGGGATTCCATTGCAATTCTCCGGTGGGGTGGGAATTGTAAGGCTTGGGGCCGGTGAGCTGGGTGGCCGGGAGGGGCTCCCGGTAGCGGATATCGCTCCAGGCAAGCCGTCCGCCGCTCGCGGGATGACTGGCCACGAGGTGGCAAGCGCTACCGGTTTCGTCGTGGGCACGGCGGCACCGTGGCGCTCAAGGCCGCGCGCAACGTCGGCGAGGCGCATGGTTGCGAGGCGAACCAAAGGCGGCACCCGAGGATCGTCCGAATCATCCTGGAGATTAAGATTGTCAGAATGCAACCGCTTTAGCGGTTTGCGCTAAATAAAGGAAAGAAAATGAAGCGGTTTGTATAAGTTTGGGAAACTTCCTAGGCCCAATGATTAGAAGCACGTGGATCATGCATGGAATCCAATCCCAGGGAGTGCCACGTGAAGAAACGACGAAGGAACGCAATCGGCTGGTGTTTTCAAGGGCAACGAGGCTGGCGCATTGCCAGCCTCGTTGCCACGTTGCTGACGCAGGTCAGCGCCGCTGCTGCCTCCACCACGATCACCGCATTCGGGCAGCAAATCGCATTGCCCTCGACCTCGCCCGTGGGCACCATCCTCGCCCGTCATTTCATTTCGCCCGGGCAAGCTTGCGGAGCGCCGACATGCAAGTTGGGCAGCGTCGCCCTGTGGTACAACGGGGGGAGCTTTCCTGCGCTTGGTCCCATCATCACAACCAACGTCTCGGGCATCTCCACCCGCCTCCTGATCAACGGGCAAGCCGTATCCGGTGGCAACCTTCCCTCCGTCACAGAGGTCAGCGCGATCGAGATTCAACTGGTGCGCGATGAACGCACTTTCATTAAAGGCTCTTTGATGTCGACCGCGCAGCCGGGATATTTCACCCTATGCTCACGACCTGTGCCCAATACCGGCTGGCCCGGCTATCCTTGCAAGTCGGGCGATTATGGACAATTCGCCACCGTCGATCTTCGCGGTACGATTACGCCGATCAAGGGTACCTGCAGCACACCTGACCAGACCATCACGCTGCCTCCGGCGCTGGCGCCCGGGTTCAGGGGGGTCGGCACCACCATCGGCACAACGGCTTTCCAGCTTCGCGTGAACAACTGTCCCGCTGGTTTCTATCGGGTCGGCTATTCGTTCACGCCGGTCTCCGGCACCGTCGCGAATTTCCCCGGCACATTGGCACCCCTGAGCGGTTCAACCGCCACCGGCGTGGCCATCCGGCTCGCCGATCAGCAGAACGTCCCCATCGCCTTTGACCGTTCCATGGCGGTGACCGACTATGTTCAGTCAACCGGCGGATCCTTTTCGATCCCCCTCTCCGCCTCCTACGTCCAGACAAGCCCTGTTGTCACGGTCGGCACCATCAGGGGCGCTGTCAGCGTCCTGATCGACTATCAATAAATAGAGATCGGCGCAGCGATCTCCAGATGTTCTCGAATGCAACCCATTTTGGATTTGACCAGGAAAGAGCGAGTATTTAATACCTGTCCTATATCTGGTGGTTGAGGATTCATAGATAATCGCAACGGCTGCATCAATCGCATCAATCGCATCCGAGAAACGCAAATGACCAAGTGACAAAATGACGAAACGAAGAAGGAACGCAATCGGCTGGTGTTTTCGAGGGCAACGAGGCTGGCGCATTGCCAGCCTCGTTGCCGCGTTGCTGATGCCGGCCAGCGCCGCTGCTGCCGTTACTGCGATCAGCGCGTTCGGGCAGCAGATCGCATTGCCCTCGACCACGCCTGTGGGCACCGTCGTCGGTCGTCATTTCATTTCGCCCGGGCAAGCTTGCGGAGCGCCGACATGCAAGTTGGGCAGCGTCGCCCTGTGGTACAACGGGGGGAGCGTTCCTTCGCTGGGTCCCATCATCACAACCAACGTCTCGGGCATCTCCACCCGCCTCCTGATCAACGGGCAAGCCGTATCCGGTGGCAACCTTCCCTCCGTCACAGAGGTCAGCGCGATCGAGGTTCAGTTGTTGCGCGATGCGCGCACGTTCATCGAAGGCTCTTTGAAGTCGAACGCGTATCCGGGATATTTCAACCTATGCGCACGATCTGTGCCTGCTGGCAATTCTTGCAAGTCGAGCAATGATTATGGAGGATTCGCCAGTATCGATCTTAGCGGTAAGATTACGCCGATCAAGGGTACCTGCAGCACACCTGACCAGACCATCACGTTGCCTCCGGCGCTGGCGCCCGGGTTCAGGGGTGTCGGCACGGCCATCGGCACGACGGCTTTCCAGCTTCGCCTGAACAACTGTCCCGCTGGTTTCTATCGGGTCGGCTATTCGTTCACGCCGGTCTCCGGCACCGTCGCGAATTTCCCCGGCACATTGGCACCCCTGAGCGGTTCAACCGCCACCGGCGTGGCCATCCGGCTCGCCGATCAGCAGAACGTCCCCATCGCCTTTGACCGTTCCATGGCGGTGACCGACTATGTTCAGTCAACCGGCGGATCCTTTTCGATCCCCCTCTCCGCCTCCTACGTCCAGACAAAGCCTGTTGTCACGGCCGGCACCATCAGGGGCGCTGTCAGCGTCCTGATCGACTATCAATAAATAGAGACCGGCGCAGCGGGCTTTGCGCCATTCCCCGGGCTCCCTCCCAAGGGCTTACTCCACCGTCAGCCTGGCCAGTCTCCCCACCGTAGCAAGCGCCGCATCCGTGCGCGCATCGAAATCGTGCCCGCAATTGATCCGCAGGCAGTGCCGAAACCCGCCGTGCGCGGAGAAAATCGGCCCGGGCGCAATACTGATCCCATGCGAAAGCGCGTAGCGGTGCAAGGCCAGGCTATCGGTGCCCGCCGGCATTTCAATCCACAGGAAATACCCGCCAGCCGGCCGCGTGGCCCGCGTACCCGCCGGGAAATGCCGCGCGATGGCCTGCGCGAAGGCGTCCTGCCGCTGCGCCAGCGCCTGGCGCAACTGGCGCAGGTGGCGGTCATACCCGCCCTTCTCCAGGTAGTTGAGCAGGGCCGCCTGCGTCGGCGCGGCCACCGTCAACGTGCTGGTGAGCTTGGCCCGTGCCACCTCGCGCGCGAAGCGTCCGGGCGCGGCCCAGCCGATCCGGTAGCCCGGCGCCAGGCATTTTGAGAACGATCCGCAGTGCATCACCAGCCCCTGCGTGTCGAATGCCTTGGCCGGGGTGGGGCGCTTGGCGCCGAAATACAGCTCGCCGTAGACGTCGTCCTCGATCAGCGGCACTGCGAAGCGCGCCAGCAATTGCACCAGTGCGCGCTTCTTGTCGTCGGGCATCAGGCTGCCTAGCGGATTCTGGAAATTGGTCATCAGCCAGCATGCGCTCGGGCGATGGCGCTCCAGCGCGCGGGCGAGGGCATCGAGCTCGATGCCTTCGCGCGGGTGCGTGGGCACTTCGATGGCGCGCAGGCCGTGGCGCTCCAGCGCCTGCAGCGCGCCGTAGAAGGTGGGCGACTCGATGATGACCGCGTCGCCCGGACGCGTGACGGCCGCCAGGCACAGATTCAGCGCTTCCAGCGCGCCGTTGGTGATGACGATCTCGTCCGTATGCACGGTAAGCCCGTCGATCAGGTAGCGCAGCGCGATCTGGCGGCGCAGGCCGGCATTGCCCGGCGTCATGTCGTCCACCGAGCTCCACGGGTCCAGGTGCTGGATCACGGCCGCCATGGATTTGGCGAGGCGTGGCAGCGGAAACAGCAGCGGGCTGGGAAACGCCGAGCCCAGAGGCACCAGTTCGCGCTGCTTGGCCGACGCCAGCACATCGAAGACCAGCTCGCTGACATTCAGCGCGGTGGATTCTTCCGCCGGTTGCGACGCGGCCTCGGGCTCGGGCGGCCGCACGCGGCTGGTGCTCGCCACGAAGTACCCGGAGCGCTGGCGCGCGATGATCAGGCCGCGCGCCTCCAGCAGGTAGTAAGCCTGGAACACCGTGGAGGGGCTGAGTCCGCGGCTGGCGCTGGCATGGCGCACGGAGGGCAGGCGGTCGCCGGGCCGCAGGGTGCCAGCCTGGATCGAGTGCGCGATATCGTCGGCCAGCATTTCGTAGAGCGTGCCGGGCTGGCTGGGCTTGTCTGGTTGGCTGGACGGCATCGGAGATCTGCTGTTTGTCGCATGGCTGGGTTCCTGCGACTGTATCGTATCAGCGCGCGGCGCGGCATGGCGCCACCAGATTTTGCGGATTCCGCGCACTTGCTGCGGCAACATGTCACGCCCGTATCCATCTGATCCGGTCGAATCGGTTGGCTCTGATTCTGTTCGGACCGGCCTTGCCTCCTTAGCATTCAGCGCTGTCCCTAAGTCATGGCGGTCACGGCGCCGCCGTGCGGAGTGCAAGGAAATCCATGGATCCCACGAGTCTGTTGTTGGCTACCTTCCTGCTGTCGGTCGGTGGCTTGTTTGCCTTTATCTGGTCGCTGCGCAAGGGCCTGTTCGATCTCGAAGCCGCGGGCGCGCGCACCATCTTCGCGCCCGGCGAGGTCGGCCAGCCGGAGGAGCCGTCGAGCGACGCGGCACAGCGCCAGGCGCTCTGGGCGGGCGCGGCGTCCAGCCGGGAGGCGCCTGCCGCCACCGCCGCCGCGCGCGCCGATCTCGAGGCGGAGCTGGCCGCGCGGCATGAGGCCGATCGCTCCAGCGCCCTGCCGGCGCTGCTGATGCTGTGCTGCGCCGTGGTCTGGCTGGTGGTGGCATCCGCCGCCGGCCTGCTCAGTTCGCTCAAGCTGCATATGCCCGACCTGCTGACCGAGCAGGCCTGGCTTTCCTTTGGCCGCCTGCGCACGCTGCACCTGAACGCGGTGGCCTATGGCTGGGCGCCGATGGGGCTGCTCGGGCTGACGCTGTGGATGCTGCCGCGCTTGCTGCGCACGCCGCTGCTGGGCGGGCGCTTCGCCATGATCGGCGCGCTGGTCTGGAACGCGGGGCTGGTGGCCGGGCTGGGCAGCATCGCCATCGGCATCAATGCCGGCCTGGAGTGGCTGGAGATCCCGTGGCAGGTGGGCCTGCTGTTCGCGCTCGGCGGGATGATGATCGGCTTGCCGCTGGCATTCATGCTGCAAAAGCGCCGCGTCCATCATCTGTACGTGTCGGTCTGGTACATCGGCGCGGCGCTGTTCTGGTTTCCGGTGCTGTACGTGGTGGCCAAGATCCCGGGCGTGCATTTCGGTGTGGAGCAGGCCACCATGAACTGGTGGTTCGGGCACAACGTGCTGGGCTTGTTCTATACGCCGCTGTCGCTCGCCTCGGTCTATTACTTCCTGCCCAAGGTGATCGGGCGGCCGGTGCGTTCGTACAACCTGTCGCTGCTGGGCTTCTGGACGCTGGCGTTCTTCTACGGCCAGGTCGGCGCGCACCACCTGATCGGCGGCCCGATTCCGCCGTGGCTGATCACGCTGTCGATCGTGCAGAGCGTGATGATGATCATCCCGGTGACCGCGTTCTCGGTGAACCAGCACCTCACGCTCAAGGGGCATTTCGGCGCGCTGCGCCACTCGGCTACGCTGCGCTTCATCGTGTTCGGCGCCATCATGTACACGCTGGCGTCGGTGCAGGGCTCGTTCGAGGCGCTGCGCTCGCTTAACGCGGTGACGCACTTCACGCACTTCACCGTGGCGCACGCGCACCTGGGCATGTACGGCTTCGTGTCCATGGTGATCTTCGGCGGCATCTACTTTGCCCTGCCGCGCATCGTCGACGCGCCGTGGCCCCGGCCCGCACTGATCTCGCTGCATTTCTGGCTGGTGGTGGCGGGCTTCTCCACTTACCTCGTCACGCTGAGCATCGGCGGCGTGCTGCAGGGCCTGGCGCTGCTGGACCCGGCGCGTCCCTTCATGGAATCGGTGACGGTCACGCTGCCCTGGCTGCAGGGGCGCTCGCTTGGCGGCGCGCTGATGACGCTCGGGCACCTGGTCTTTGCCTTCCACTTTGCCTTGATGGTCTTGCGTCCCTCCGCGCTTGCGCAGACCGATCGCATGGTTTCCCAAGCGGCTGCCTGAACATGGAAAACGAACTCAAACTTGTGGGCGGGGCCATGGTCACGCTCTCGCTCGCCACCTCGGCCATGATCGTGGTGCCGTTCCTGCAACTCAAGGATGTGCCCGCGCCAGCGGCGCTGGCGCCCTACACCAGCGAGCAGTTGCGCGGGCGCGAGGTGTATCTCGCCAACGGCTGCATCGCCTGCCATACGCAACAGCCCAGTTCCACCGGCGCTGGCCGTGCCGACGGCGCGCGCGGCTGGGGCCGCCCGTCCGTGGCGGCGGACTACCACTACGACAGCCCGCCCCTGCTCGGCACCATGCGCACCGGCCCGGACCTGTTCAACATCGGCGTGCGCCAGCCGAGCGCCGACTGGCACCTGGGCCATCTCTACCAGCCGCGCGCCTATGTGGCGGACAGCATCATGCCCAGCTATCCGTTCCTGTTCGACCTGAAGCCGGAAGGCGCGCTTGGCAAGAGCGACAAGGTGGTCGCGCTGCCGGGCGGCACGGTGCCGCCCGGCAAGGTGGTGGTGGCCACGCCCCAGGCGCTGGACCTGGTGGCCTACCTGACCGGCCTGCGCCACACCTACCCGGTGGTGGAGCAGGCGGGTGCAGCCGATGCAGCCGACGCAACCGACGCAGCCCGCCCCCGCCAGGGCGCGCCACGCTGGCATCCGTTTCGATTGCGCCGTCCGACCCGTTCGGTGCGATCGCTTCTTCTCAACCCAACTCCAGTTCGCCGACGCCGCCCGCGGCCGGAGCGCAAGCCAGCCAAGATGACCCCCTCGCCAGCCCATAAGACCGAGAACGCCGATCCCGTCGAGCAGCACAACCCGGTGCCCAGGATCGTGCTGGCGCTGGTGTGCGGCCTGCTGGTCTGGGCCATCAGCTACATCCTGATCGAGCGCGCCGACGGCAGCGCCGCGCTGGGCGACCGGCGCGACCTGGCCGCGCTGGCAGCGCCCGCCGGGCAGGGCCGCGTGGCCGACGGCAAGCAGTTGTTCGCCGCCAATTGCCAGGCCTGCCACCAGGCCAGCGGACAAGGCATCCCAGGCGTGTTCCCGCCGCTGGCCGGCTCGCCCTGGGTCAACGACGATCCGGCTCGGCTCGCGCAGATCCTGCTGCACGGCATGACCGGCCCGCTGGACGTGCTCGGGACCACCTACAACGGCGCCATGCCGGCCTTTGGCGAGCAGTTCTCCGACCAGGAGATCGCGGCACTGGCCACGCATATCCGCAGCCAGTGGGGGAATGGCGCCGCGCCGGTCGAGGCCGCGCAGATAGCGGCGGCGCGCGCGGCGTCCGGTGCGCAGCAGGCGCCCTGGCACGGCGGCGACGCGTTGCAGGCGTTCATGAGCGCGGGAGGTGCCGCCAAGCCATGACGCGAGCGTGGAGCAGGACGCTGGCGATGGTTGCGCTCGTGCTGGTGTTGGCCGGCGCGGCGGTGTTCGCCACTACGCGCGGGCTGCGCACGGTCAGCGCCGATGGTGCCCGGCGCCTGGACCTGGCGCGCGCGCCGCGCGTGCTGCCGGCGCTGGCGCTGGTCGACCAGGCGGGCAGTAAGCACGCGTTCGGCGGCTTGACGGCGCGGGGCAGTGACAGGCCCGTCACGCTGGTGGCCTTCGTCTATACGCAATGCATGGCAATTTGCCGCACCAGCGCGTCGGGGCAGGCGTGGCTGCAGGCGCAGTTGCGCGAGCGCCGCCTGCAGGACCACGTGCGCCTGCTGACGATCTCCTTCGACCCGGCACGCGATACGCCCTCCGCGCTGCGGGCCTACGCGCGCACGCTGGGCGCCGATCCTGCCCTGTGGACCTTCGCCACGGTGGCCGAGCCCGCGCGCTTGCGCGGCCTGCTCGATGCCTTCGGCGTCGTCGTGCTGCCCGATGGGCTGGGCGGCTACTCACACAACGCCGCGCTGTTCCTGGTCGATGCGCAAGGCCTGCTGGCCGCTGCCTACGATGTGGAGCGGCCCGACCTGGCGCTGGCCGACGTGCTGGGCAGCCGCCTGTGAAGGCGCGGCAGGCATGCGCGCCAGCGCGCCGCCGGCTCGCGCTCGCGCCGCACTGGCAAGCCTGGCTTCCCGGCTTGATGCTGGCCGTGGCCGCGCTGTTCCGCCCGTGGCTGGAGGCGAGCATGGTCAGGCATATGGGCCTGGAACTGCCGCTGCTGGCGCTGGCCGGCTGGTGGGCGGCGCGCTGCGCCGGCCCGCGGCTGGCGGCCTGGCTGGCGCCGTGGAACGCGGCGGGGCTGCCGGGCCTGCTGGCGGCGTGGTGCATCGTCAGCTACTGGATGCTGCCGGTGGCGCTGGATGAAGCCACGCTGGCGGGCCCCATGGGCATGGCCAAGGTGGCAAGCATGGTGCTCGCGGGGCTGCTGGCGCGCGCCTCGTGGCAGGCCGCCGGCCCGGTGCTGCAGGGCTTCTTTGTCATCAATGGCGCCTGGATGATGCTGAGCGCCGGGCTGCTGTACCAGGAGGCGGAATCGCAGCTGTGCAGCACCTACCTGGTCGATGAGCAGCTGGCGGCGGGCCGGGTGCTGGTGCTGTGGGGGCTGGCCTTGCTGGCGATGTGGCTGTTTGCCGTGGCCAGCCGGCTAGCGGTGGATCGCGAGCCGGTCGCCTAGGCTCGCACGGCCGCCGGCGAACCGGACAGCATTGCCATGCGAATTGGCGTGGTGTAACGTTACGCAGTCCTCCGGGACCCGGGTGGTGATTGGTTTCTCCGCCCCAGCCTGCCTACGGATTCCCATGCATCACGCTGCGCACAACCCCTTTGCCGCCATCGCGACCCGTCCGGGCGCGGCGCGGCCGTGCGCCGCCTTCGTAACGCTCGTAACGCTCGTATCGCTCGCACCGCCTGTCACTTCCGCGCCGCGCACGCGGGCCGGCCTTGCGCCGCCGCCCCCAGCCGTGCTGGGCTGATCGTCAGCCCGTCTTTTTTCGGCGTCTTCCTTCTTCGGCTGGTTCCCGCCTGATGCCAGGGCGCATTCGTGTGCGCGCGGTGTCAGTGTGCCCGGGGCACGCCGGAGTTTCCGGATTACCGTGACAGGTGAAACTCATGGATTTGAACAAGAACGCACTGAGCGCGCATGGCTCGACCACGCTCTTCGTGCTGCTATGGAGCAGTGGCGCCATCTTTGCGCGCCTCGGGCTGGAATACGCTTCTGCTTTTGCCTTGCTGGCCGCGCGCTTCGGGCTGGCGCTGGCCGTGCTGCTGGTACTTGCCGCCTGGCGGCGGCGCTGGCTGCCGGAGCCCGGCACGCGCTGGCAGGTGGTCTGCGCAGGGCTGTTGCTGACCGGCGCGTACTCGATCTTCTACCTGCTGGCGCTGGCGCGCGGCATGACGCCGGGCGTGCTGGCCACGCTGCTTGGCGTGCAGCCGATCCTGACCTTGCTGCTGGTGGAGCGGCGCTTTTCCGCGCGCCGGCTGGCAGGCCTGGCGGTGGCGTTGGGCGGGCTGGCGCTGGTGGTCTACCAGGGCATCGGGATGGCGCGGATCTCGCCGCTGGGCATGGGCTTCGCGCTCTGCGCGCTGGCGTGCATGACGATCGGGGCGATCCTGCAAAAACGCATCCGGCAAGCACCGCTGGACGTGATGCCGTTGCAATACGGCGCGGGCCTGGCGCTGTGCCTGCTGTTCGTGCCGTTCCAGCCGATGGCGGTGGCGCCCACGGCGGGCTTCGTGCTGTCGCTGGGATGGCTCGCGCTGGTGATTTCGGTGGGCGCGACGCTGCTGCTCTACCGGCTGATCCAGGCAGGCAACCTGGTCAATGTCACCAGCCTGTTCTACCTGGTGCCGGCCGTGACCGCGCTCATGGATTACCTGTTCCTGGGCAATCGCCTTGCCGCGCTGAGCCTGGCCGGCATGGTGGCGATCGTGCTCGGGCTGGTGCTGGTGTTCAGCCAGAAAGCACTCGCGCGATAGCCCGGTAGCCTGGAAGCAGAACCGGCCGCGTTCGCGCCGTTTTGGCGTGAACGCGGCCGGAGCCGGCTCGCGATGCAGCGCAGCGTATCAGGCGTGCGCCAGCACGGTTTCCGCGCGCTGCGCCGGCAACACGAGCGCCGGCACGGATGGCAACAGCGGCGCGGCAACGGTGCCACCTCGAAGCGCGCGGGCGCTCCTTCGCCAGGCGGCGCAGCCGCTGCAGACGGGCCTCGAGGCCCGCATCGGGCTGGGTGTCGAGGCACAGGGTGGACGGGCATGCCACGCCGAGCATGTTCAGCGCCTGCTTGAAGTTGGCCGGCGTCAGGCCCTCGGCCGGATTCACGCTGACCAGGTGCGGCAGCAGGTGCGCATATTGTGGATCCTGCATCGATGCCGAGTCGCAGCTCAGAATGGCAAAGGCTTGCGGTGCCGGACGGTGCGCGAAGTAGGCCGCAATGCGCGCGGCATGGCCGCCGGGCACGTCGGGGGTCATGCCTTCCACCTGCAGGTCGAGCTGCTGCAGGATGGCGGCGGGAACGCCGCGGCGCCATCCCTCCGATACCACCACGCGGGCACCCGCCAGGCCGAACAGGCGCCGCACGAAACCGAGCGCGACGGGATCGAAGAAGCGGACGTCGCGCAGGGTGCCGGTATCGGGAATTCCGCCCAGCCGAGCCTCGGAGCGGCTCGAGTAGAGGACACCGGGGACGTCAAGCATGATGAGGCGTTCGGACATGATTTCCTATTGGGTTGCAGCGCCGGGTTTCAGCGCCGGTTGGCACGTTTGAAGATTACGACGCATCCGAGGAAATCTGGAGGGGCGGGAAGTGCCTAAGTTGCAACATATCTGTAACTTGAGATGCGGCTTCGTAAAAATCAGCGATTCGCCCGGCCTAGTTGTTTCGGCGGGAAACAATTAGGCCGGCCCCATCCGATCTTCAGGCGGCCCGCATACGGCGCCTGCGCGGCCTCACAACATGCCGGTGGCTGCCGCCAGCCGCGCGATGCTCCAGCCCTTGCCCAGCAGGATCATCCGGGTGTGCAGGTCGTCGTGCACGTCGCCGCTGACCGCCTGCCCGAGATAGGTCAGCGTCTTGTAGCGCAGATCCACATAACCGAGCTCATAGTCCTTCGACAGCGAATGCCACAAGGCATTGGCGCCGGTGGACTGGCGCGCGCCGGTCATCAGGCAAAGCCCGGCATCCAGCCCCCAGCGGTAGATCGCGGTGGCCAGTCCACGGCGCTGGTAGGCCGTCTCGTACTTGGAGTGCGGCGCGCGCACGTAACGGTCCGCGCGCCGTCCCACCTCGATCAGGCGGTTGAATACCGTGTAGCCGGCCAGGCGCTTGCGTGCCACGTCCTCCACATAGACGTAGTATTCGCCGTCTGCCTCGCGGTAGCGGATCACCAGCCCGGGCGAGCCGGTGGCGATGGCCGGGATGCCGTGAAGACGATCGCCCGGCCGGTGCAGGCGGCCGTAGATGGAGCCGAACTCCTGGTCGAGCTCGGCGGGGCGGTGGCTGACATCGATGCGCAGCTCGTGCTTGCGCGCGAGCCACGGGTGCGCCGTGGCCGGCGCCATGATGGACATGTCGTTCTCCCGGAGGCGCGGCGCTTACACCGGCATGTGCTGGAAGCCCCGTGCCAGGGCGAACACCACGACCATGAAGAAGACCAGGACCAGCAGGATTTTGTAGAACATCGCTTATCTCCCAAGTGAAAGTGAAGGTGAGAATGGTGAAGACGGTAAAGAAACAAGGGCAAGGCGGAGGGCGGCCTCTCAGCGCATGGCAGGTTCCTCCCACCATCCGCTCACCAGCCCCTCGGGCTTGCGCGCCGCCAGCACCTTTGCGCTCGCCGGCCACGCGTCGACCCTCACATCCAGCCCGGCGTACACGCCGTAGCCACTGCCCGCGCGGATCTCGTCGCGCGCCTGCAAGCCTTCGCCGGCCTTGATGGCGCATTCGGCAACAATGGCCTCGAGCGCCTTGATGCCCCAGCCGGCCTCCAGGTGCATGCCGCAGCGAATGGAGGCGCCACACTCGATGCCGTGGCCGGCGCGCACGGTGTGGCGCGCGTCGATGACGCCGCCGGCGCGGATGCTCTTGCCGCAGTGAATGGCCGCTTGCCCGATCAGGTCCTGCCCGACCACCGCGCTGCCGGCGAGCGCGATCTTGCCGCCGCACAGCACATCCCAGCCGGCCTTGAGGTTGCCGCCGCCGGTGAGCGCGTCCTGCACGTCGATGCCCCATGCGGCCTTGATGTCGCCGCCCGCTTCGAGCACGCCGCCGCTGTGGATGCCGCCGGCCGCCGCGAGGCTGTCACCGGCCACGATGGCCCGGCCTGCGCGCATGCCGCCGCCGGCATGGATGCTGCCCCCGGCGCGCAGCGTGGTGCCGACGTCGATGCAGCCGCGCACCACCAGCGAGCCGGCAAAGACCACGGCATCGGCGTCGATGCTGTCCACGGCGAGTACGGCGTCGGTAGGGCCGAACTGCGTCAGCAGCCAGCAGGCATCGTCAACGCGGCCGTCATTGACGAGGGTGTCGAGCAGGTGCTGGTAGTCGCTGCCGCCCTGGCGGTTGCGGACGAACCAGCGGTAGCCATCGGCGCAGGGGCGCTTGGCTTTGACAAAATTCTTGGTGAGCTCCATGGCGATGAAGGCGTGCGAAGTGAATGCCGCGAACGCGCCGCGGCAGGAAAAAGGGGTGCAAGGCCATGACGAGGCAACGGCTAAGCCGCTGCCCCGCGCTCAATCAGAGATTGATGAGAAAGTAGACGACGGCGACGGTGCCGATCGCACAGAGGGTCTTGTGATAGATCGAAGACGAAGACATGGCTTTTCTCCCAGGTTGCACATTGGACAAGGGGCGCGACGCGCGCCCTCAGGCAAAGTGCCGTGCGGGGAAAGTCAGGACCTGGCTGGTGTGTCCTGGTTTCCCCGCACGGCCTGGAAAAGCACGGCGGCGAAACCATAGGTGTTGACCGCGGCCGGTGTGGCGCGGAGCGAGCGCACGCCGCCCTTGGCCGCGCACGCACGCGTCGACACCGCATGCATGGCATGGCGGCGGACTGCGTTGCGGTGCGGGACTAGGAGCATGTGGTCTCGAATGAAGGAGAGGAGGAGGGAAATCCTGGCAAGCGTGCTGCCGTTTTTTGAGGCAGCACATACTCTTATGCCATATTGGATGGGGCTTGTCCAGCTAGCCTCCCCTCGCGGGCGGCGGTGAAGGAGGTTGCCTTCTGCGTCGCGGGCGGCGAGATCACGGGCCTGCTGGGGCCCAATGGGGCCGGTTGTTCACGCTGCTGGCGATCTGGCGCCTTGACTGGGAGGAGCCGGCAGGCTAGCGCTTGAGTGTCCGGCCGCGCTCCACCTCCTAGAATGAAGGCGCCCTGTCCTCAACGGAGATCCCATGCATCTCGAAGGCTCCTGCCATTGCGGCGCGGTCGGCTTCAGCCTGGAGTCCGGCTCGCCTTATCCGTTCATGCATTGCCACTGCTCGATCTGCCGCAAGACGGCGGGCGGTGGTGGCTATGCCATCAACCTTGGCGGTGATGCCGCCACGCTGAAGGTTCGCGGCAAAAAGCATATCGGCATCTATCACGCGGTGATGCGCGAGCCGGGCAAGCGCGCGCGCCGCTCGCCGGCCGAGCGGCATTTCTGCCTGAAATGCGGCAGCGCGCTATGGCTCTGGGATCCACGCTGGCCGGAGCTGGTGCATCCGCAGGCGTCCGCCATCGATACGCCGCTGCCCAAGCCGTCGGAGGTGGTGGAGGCCGCGCTGTATTTTGCCGCGCCCTGGGTCGATGTGCCCAAGGGGCGGGGCCAGTACCGCCGACAGCCCGAGCACGACCGCGGTGCGCAGCGCGATGTCGGCGCGCCGGCGGTACTGCCAGAAGCCGATCAGCACATTGGGCGCGATCATCACCAGGGCGGTGCCCTGCGCCAGTTGCTGGTCCATGCCATAGAGCAGGCCCAGCGCGGGAATCGCAATCAGCCCGCCGCCGATGCCGAACAGCCCGCCCACGGCGCCCAGCGCGCTTCCCAGGCCAAAGATCAACAGGGCGGACAGCATCGACGGCAGCAGGGAATGGTCAGGCATGGAATACGTGAGGCGTTTCTAACGGCGACAGGCTGGGAGCGTGCAGTGCGGGGTGAGTGATAACGCCTCGGGCCGGTGTTCCGGAGGAGGCAAAAGGCGCGAAGCGCGTAATGATACGTGGCTTTGGTCGCCCGCCCTCGGGCTACTTCGCATTGTCATGAATGCGGCGTATCTGTCAGGGTTTTCCCTCGAAACGAGGATGTTCGAGCGGTTTTCTCCAAATTTGTTAGCTGCGTGAAAGGCGTTTGTAATGCAGTTCGGTTTGAATGCGCTCGTGAGATCGTTCGCCATGCCGGATACCGGCATGAACACGTCGGGTTCCAAGGAGATGCGTGAATATTCGCTAACTCGGTGCACCGATAGGCGGGCATGGTCGTTTACCGCACACTTAAGTCGAACCGAGCCAGATTGATCGTGTCTTTTTCCATTCCTCGTTTCCTGCTGCTAAGCCTTCTCGGTGCCGTCGCGGGCGCTGCCGTGGCCGGTACAAATGTGCCGCAAAGCGCACCCTTGCCCATGGACGGCCCTTGCGTGGCGCCGCCGTCCAAAGCGGCCCTGACCCTCGCCCAGGTGCGCGTGGATGCCGTGCGCTGCAACCGCGATATCATCGCGGCGCGCCGCAACGTGGAGGCCAGCCAGGCCGATATCCAGATTGCTTCGCAGCGGCCCAACCCCGTGCTCAGCCTGGGCGTGGCCAATATCAACCCGCATGCCGGCTTCAACTCGGGCGGCCCGCGCAGCAAGACGGTGGACTCCACCGTGCGCGTGGACCAGGTGATCGAGACCGCCAACAAGGGAGGCTTGCGCGTGGATACCGCGCAAGCCTCCAGCCGCGCTGCCGGCGAAGTGCTGCAGGCGGTGATCACCCAGCAGGCGAGCCTGGTTGACCAGGCGTTCTATGAGGCACTGGTGAGCCAGGAGCGGGTTGCCGTGCTCAATGAGACGCTGGCGCTTTACGGCCGCACCCAGCAGGCCAACGAGGCACGGTTGAAGGCTGGCGATGTGTCGCGCGCCGATGTCGCCAAGCTGCAGCTCGATGCGCTGCGCGCCCAAAACGACCTGCGCAGCGCCATGGCCGACCATGCCAGCGACAAGGCCGCGCTGGCGCAAGCCATCGGCGTGCCCGGCACGCTGGCCGACAATCGCCTGACGCCTGACTGGCCCGCCCTGGACGTGCCGGTGCCCGAGCCCGACGCCGACACCGTGCAGCGCCGTGCGGACGTGGCCGCGGCCGAGGCCCGCCTGGCCGCCGCCGGCAGCGCGCGCGACCTGGCCCGCGCCGGGCGCGTGCCGGATGTCACGGTGGGCGCGCAGGCCGAGCACTACCCCGTCTCGGCCGCCAACCAGACCGGCAGCGGCAACAGCTTCGGCGTGTTCGTGTCGATCCCGCTGTACGTGCGCCACAGCTTTGGCGGCGAAGCCCGCCGCGCCGAGGTGGATTACTACGCCGCGCTGGATGACCGCAACCGTGTGCTGCTCGAGGCACAGAACGAACTGGAGCGCTCGCGCAACCAGCTCGAAGCCGCACGCCTGTCGCTCAAGCAGATGGTCGAAGGCGTGGTGCCGACCGCGGAGAGCGTCGCCGGCAGCGCCGAGTTTGCCTATTCCAAGGGCGCCAGCAGCGTGCTGGACTTGCTCGATGCGCGCCGGGCCTTGCGCCAGACGCGCCTGGACGCTGTCAACGCGCAAGGCGATTTCGCCAAATCCCTGTCGGCTTACCGCGCCGCCCTGCAGTCCTCACCCAATTCCCAGGCTCGCCCCGATGTACCGCGTCCTTAATTCCGTGTCTGTTCCGATGTCCGCCCCGATGACTGCTACGCCTGCTTCGATGTCCCCCGTACGTGCCGCGGCCCGCCATGGTGTCGCCGCCCGGCTGGTCGCGCTTTCGCTGGTCGCGCTGGCGCTCGCCGCCTGCGGCAAGAGCGAAGCCCCGCCCCCCAGCGACGAACCCAAGGTCAGCGGCAACACCGTTGAATTCCCGGCCTCCGTGCGGACCCTGCCCGGCATCGTGGGCGAGGCCGTCAAGAGTGGCGGCGAGCGCATGCTGAGCCTGCCAGGCCGCCTGGTCTGGAATGAAGACCGCACCGTGCGCGTGTCGACGCCGTTTGCTGGCCGCGTGACCGAGGTGCTGGTGCAGCCGGGGACCAACGTCAAGGCAGGACAGGCGCTGGCCATGCTGACCTCGACCGATTTCGGCGTGGCCCAGGCCGATGCCCGCAAGGCCGCAGCCGACGCCGCTTACGCCGGCAAGGCGCTGGCCCGCCAGCGCGAGCTGTACGGTGCCGGCGTCGTGGCGCAAAAGGACCTGGAGCAGACCCAGGCCGAGGCCGCCCGGGCTAACGCCGACCTGCAGCGCACCCAGGCTGCCTTGCGCCAGTACGGCGCCGGCGCGCAGGGCGAGGGCGCGAGCAACCGCTTCGCCTTGCGCACGCCGATCGATGGCCTGGTGGTGGAGCGCAATATCAACAATGGCATGGAACTGCGCCCCGACCAGCCGCCCACCGCGCCGCTGTTCCTGGTGACCGATCCCACCGAGTTGTGGGCGCAGGTCGACGCGGCCGAGGCCGATATCGCCCTGTTCAAGCCCGGCGTGACCGTGCAACTGGTGTCGGCCGCCTATCCTGGCGAGAGCTTCGCCGGCAAGGTGGTCAAGGTGGCCGATTACGTGGATCCCGCCGCGCGCAGCATCAAGGTGCGCTTGTCCGTGCCCAACCAGGATCGTCGCCTGAAGGCGGAGATGTTCGTCACCGCCAAGCTGCAGGCTGCCTCCTTCCAGGGGATCGCGGTGCCGTCCAAGGCCGTGTTCCTGGCCGAGAACCACCACTTCGTGTTCGTGCGCACGGCGCAGAACCGCTTCGAGCGCAAGCAGATCAAGCTTGGCGTGTCGCTGCCCGGCATGGCCGAGGCGGTGGACGGGCTCAAGGATGGCGACGTGGTGGTGACCGACGGCAACCTGTACCTGCAGGACATCCTGCGCGACGCCACCGCGGTCAACGCGGCGCGCGCTGGCGAAGCCAGCAGCGCCAGCGCGAAGCAGTGAGGAAGACCGCCCCATGATTTCGCGCATCGTCCATTTCGCCCTGCACCAGAAGCTGTTCGTCTGGCTCGGCCTTGCCATCTTCATCGGCGGTGGCCTCGCGGCCTTCAAGAACCTGCCGATCGAAGCCTTCCCGGATGTCTCCGACATCCAGGTCAACGTCATCACGCTGTACCCGGGCCGTGCCGCCGAGGAAGTCGAGCGCCAGGTCACGATCCCGATCGAGACCGCGCTGGCCGGCACGCCGAACTCCGTGCGGGTGTTCTCGCACACCCAGTTCGGCCTGTCCTTCCTGATGGTCACCTTCAATGACAAGGCCACCGACGTGGTGGCCCGCCAGCAGGTGATCGAGCGCCTGCGCGGGGTGGACCTGCCCGACGGCGTGCAGCCGGAGCTGGCGCCGTTGTCCACCGCCATCGGCGAGATCTTCCGTTTTCGCCTGACCGGCAAGGGCTACAGCGCGCAGGAACTGCGCACGCTGCAGGACTGGGTGGTGGAGAAGAACCTGCGCCAGGTCCCTGGCGTGGCCGACCTTGTCACCATTGGCGGCACCATCAAGCAGTACGAGGTCAACCCCAACCTGGCGAAGATGCGCGACGCCAAGATCTCGCTCGCGCAACTCTTCACCGCCCTGCAGCGCGCCAACTCCAACGCCGGCGGCGGCGCCGTGGCCAACGGGCGCCAGCAATTCCTGCTGCGCTCGCTGGGCAGCTTCCGTACCTCGGCCGATATCGCCGATGTGGTGGTGTCGGAAGTCAACGGCACGCCGATCCTGGTCAAGGACATCGCCGAGATCAGGACCGGTTCCGCGCCGCCCCAGGGCCTGATGGGCCAGGATGACGAGGACGATATCGTCTCGGGCATCGTGGTGATGCGCAAGGGCGAGAACCCCTCGCTGGTGCTCGAAGCGCTCAAGAAGAAGATCGACCTGCTGGACAACTCGATCCTGCCCAAGGGCGTGAAGATCGTGCCCTACTACGACCGCTCCACGCTGATCGACAAGACCCTGCACACGGTGTTCGGCAACCTGGTCGAGGGCGCGCTGCTGGTGATGGCCGTGCTGTACCTGTTCCTGGCCAACGTGCGCGCCGCGGCCATCGTGGCGATGGTGATCCCGCTGGCGCTGCTGTCCACGTTCATCGGCCTGACCTGGGTGGGCATTCCCGCCAACCTGCTGTCGCTGGGCGCGATGGACTTCGGCATCATCGTGGACGGCGCGGTGATCGTGGTGGAGAACATCTTCAAGCGGCTGGGCGAGTTGAAGGAAGCCCAGATCAAGGACAGCCGCGCGCGCATGCACGCCATCCTGCAGGCCACCACCGAAGTGGGCCGCCCGACCGTGTTCTCGATGATCATCATCATTGCCGCGCACATCCCGATCTTTACGCTGCAGCGCCACGAGGGCAAGATCTTCGCGCCCATGGCCTATACCGTGACGGGCGCGCTGGTTGGCTCGCTGATCATCTCGCTGACGCTGGTGCCGCTGCTGTGCCACCTGCTGCTGACCAAGAACATCGCCCATGAGGACAATTTCGTGGTGCGCCATAGCAAGCGCCTGTACGAGCCGATGCTGGCCTGGGCGCTGGACCACAAGCGCACCGTGGTGGGCATTGCCCTTGGCCTGCTGGTGGCCACCGTTGGCGTGGGCAAGTTCCTCGGCAGCGAGTTCCTGCCGGAGCTGGACGAAGGCTCGATGTGGGTCAGCTTCGACCTGCCGGCGTCGGTGTCCATCGATGAAGCACGCGACCAGGCTCGCCGCCTGCGTGGCGTGATTCGCAAGACGCCCGAGGTCAATACCACCATCTCCAAGGTGGGCCGCCCCGACGACGGCACCGATCCCAAGCTGATCAACACGGTCGAAATCCTGGTCGACCTGAAGAACGACAAGCAATGGCGCGCGGGCTACGACAAGCGCAAGATCATCAACGAGATCAACGCCAACCTGCGCCAGCTGCCCGGCATCGAGCCTAACTTCTCGCAGCCGGTGCGCGACAACATTCTTGAGAGCATCTCCCAGATCAAGGGCCAGATCGTGATCAAGGTGCAGAGCGACAGCTTGCAGCTGAACAAGGGCGTGGCCGACCAGATCCTCGCCAACGTGCAATCGGTCCAGGGCGTGATGCGTGCCTTTATCGACCGCGACGGCGAGCTGCCGCAGTACGTGCTGGACTTCGACCGCGCCCAGGCAGCCCGCTACGGCATCAACGTGGGCGACGTGCAGGACCTGATGGAAACCGCGCTGGCCGGCAAGGCGGCCACCGAGCTGTGGGAGGGCGAGAAGCACTTCAGCGTGGCGGTGCGCCTCAAGCCTAACGAGCGCCAGCTGCCGAACCTGCCGAACATCTTCCTGCAGACGGCGGACGGCGCGCAGGTACCGCTGTCGCAACTGGTGCACTTCCGCGCGGCTTCCGGCGCGATGAACATCAGCCGCGAGAACGGCCAGCGCACCACCTCCATCGGCATCTTCATCCATGACCGCGACATGGGCAGCGTGGTGAAGGACATGCAGGCGCTGGTCGCCAAGAACGTCAAGGCCGACGATGTCAAGATCAGCTGGTCGGGCGAGTTCGAGAACCAGGAACGCGCCATGGCGCGGCTGTCGATCGTGGTGCCGCTGTCGGTGCTGGTGATCTTCCTGCTGCTGTTCAATGCCTTCAAGTCGTTCAAGAGCGCGACCCTGATCATCTCGAACATTCCGTTCGCGCTGATCGGCGGCGTGTTCGCGCTGTTCATCACCGGCATTCCGCTGTCGGTGTCGGCCGCGATCGGCTTTATCGCGCTGTTCGGCCAGGCCGTGCTGAACGGCGTGGTGATGGTGACCTACTTCAACCAGCTGCGCGATGAAGGCATGCCGGTACGCCAGGCCGTGCTGACCGGCTCGATGGATCGTTTGCGCACGGTGCTGATGACCGCGATGCTGGCCATGCTGGGCCTGTTCCCGATGGCCATCTCGCGCGCCATCGGCTCGGAGACGCAGCGCCCGCTCGCCATCGTTATCATCGGCGGCCTGATCACCGCCACCATGCTGACGCGGCAATGGCAATGGCAATGGCAAGGAGAACCGCTTGTCGGATTCGCTGCCGGCCTGATCTTCCCGTGGTTGCCTGCCTCGAAAGCCCGTCACCTTGGTGCGGGCTTTTTTTCATCAGAGGCTGCGCAGCGCTCGGGCGCAGATGCGGCGGGTGGCGGCGGGCGGGTCGCCTCGCAGCCAGTGCTCGCACAGGCTGCGCACCCAGTCGGGACAGTCCTTGGCCGCATCGTTGAGCCAGTTGGCCACCGAGTCCTGTACATAGGCCGAGGGGTCGGCCTTCAACGCGTCCAGCAGCGGCAGGGCTTGCGCCGGCTGCTTCTTCAGCGCGGCGATGTGCGTGCACCACACCCCGCGCGGGCGCAGCGCCTCGGTGGCGAAACGGCGCAGCCGTTCGGACGGCGATGCGGTCCAGCCGGCAAGCAGCGCGATGCTGGTGTCCAGGTCCGCCGCGAGATGCGGCCGCACCGCCATCCAGGCCCATTCGCGCACGCCGAAATGCGGGTCGTCGGCCAGCGCCCGGATGGCCGCGAGGCGCTGGTTCAGGTTCAGGTCCAGGCCCGGCTGCATGCCGGCCATGAAGCAGGCCCAGCCGCGCACGGTATCCGATGGATGCCCCTGGCAACGTGCGATACCCGCGGCGCCAAGCTGCGCCGTGAGGATGGCGCCGATGCTGGCCATGCGCTTGAGAATGCCGAGCTGGCTGGCGGCCTCGGCTTGCCGGATGGCGGTGGGCGGGAGCTTGGGAAACACCGCGCGCATCAGCGTGACCTGGTTCAACGCCAGGCATTCGGTGAGCGTGGCGCTTTGCAGCTCACCACGCTCCAGCGCGGCCAGGATGTCGGCGGCAATGTCCGCCGCCCGGCTCGCGCCCTTGCGTGTTGCCGGCCGGGCTGCTGACGGGCTCATGCCGGATCTCCCGGCGCGCCATGGCGCTTGGCCATGCCCGCGGAAACCTTGCCTAGCAGGCCGTCTAGCAAGGCGCGCTCCTGTGCGGACAGGTCACAGAACAGGCTGGCGATCCAGCGGCCATGCGCGTCGAACACCGTCTTGGCGACTTGCTTGCCCCGGCGGGTGAGCCGGATGGTCAAGGCACGCCGGTCTGTGGTGTCGGCATGGCGCTCGATCAGCGCCTCGCGCTCCAGCCCGTCCAGCAGGCCGGTGATGGTGGCGCGCGTGACGCCGGCCTGGCTGGCGAGCGTATTGGGCGCCAGCCCGTCATCGGCCGCGTTCAGCAGGAACAACAGCACGAAACGGCCTTCGGTGAGGCCATGCGGAGCCAGCAGCGCAGCGCAGTCGCGGTCAATCGTGGCGGCCAGCGACAGTGCCCGGAAGCACAGCTGGATGCTGTCCAGATCGGGCAACCGGCGTCGTTCGGCTTCGTTGAGCAGGGCGACGTATTTCTGTTCGAGTGCTTGCATAGTGGCGCCATATTATATGGCGCCTAACTAGTTGGCAAGGGCGCTGCCCGCGGCCTTCAGGGCAAGTCGGTCGGCCAGCAGCACAATGGCGGCCCCGATCACCGTGGCTGCCACGCGGTCCATCAGCATGCCGCTGTCGGCCGGCTGGCTCGCGCCCATGATCATCACCATCAGCGGGGTCATGACTGCCGAGTAGGCCAGGTAGTTGCGCAACCGCAGCAGTAGCCGCATGCCCGCCAGCCATCCCGCGTTGAACGCTAGCACCCAGTAAGGGAGCTGGTGGCCCAGCAGCAAGCTCGCGCCAAGCACGCCGAGCAGGGTGCCGGCCACGCGCTGCGTGGTCTTCACGGCGATGCCCTCGGGCTGCCGCTGCAGCAGGATCGCCACGCTCAGCGCGATCCATTCGAAGTGATGGCCCGGGAACAGCCAGCGCAGCACGCAGGCGCTGCCCAGGCCGAGCGTCAGCCGCAACGTGTACTGCCATCCGGCCCACTGCGATAGGGTGCGCCGCCATCGCCGCAGGCGTTGCGCCGTGGTGGGCATCGGCAAGGGCGTGCCCGGCTGCGGCGGCGCTTTGGCCCCGGGCGCGATGAGCAGGCACAGCAGGCAGGTCCAGAGCGCGCCGGCCAGCGTGAGCAGGAGAAATCCTGCCCGATGCGGCGCGGCGCTTGCCGCGCCTGTGGCGATGATCAGGAACAGGATGAAGCGCGTGGCCGCGATCGCCAGCGGGCGGCTGTAGCCGCTGATGCTGGCCGCCGCGCCGGCCAGCAAGAGGACGATGACATCGGTCAGGGCGCCGCGGCCTGCCGCGACGGCCGCGATGGCCGCGGCAGCGGCAACCGGCGCAAGCACGGTTGCCAGCGGCTTGATGCGGGGTTCGTTCCGCGCGTCGATGCCGGATCCGGCGACCGCCCCGGCGCCGATCGCCAGGCTGCCGAGCGCGGCGGCCTGGCCAAGCGCGATCTGCCCGGCAGCGCCGGCCAGCAGCAGCGGCATGCCCATGCCCAGGGCTGCCGCGAGCATCTCGCGCGGATGCACCTGCGCGCCGGCCGCCCAATGGATGGCCTTGGCAAGATGGGTCTTTTCGCTCAATGTCCGCCCCCGTGATTGCGGGACTCCGTCGCCAGGAAATCTCGTGGCGCCCGGCCCAGCGCGCGCCGGAACATGGTGGAGAAGGCGCCGGCATTGGCATAGCCGGTTTCGGCCGCCACGTGCGCAAGCGGCTTGCCACGGCTCATCAGGTCCACGGCGTGCGCGAGCCGCAACTGCTGGCGCCAGGCGGCAAAGCTGGTGCGCAGCTCGGTGCGGAACAGCCGCGCCAAGGTGCGCTCGCTGGCGCCCGTCAGTTCGGCCCATTGCGCCAGGCTCAGTGCCGAGCCGGGCTGCTCCATCAAGGCATCGCACAGCGCTTTAAGGCGGCGGTCGGTGGGCAGGGCCAATCCCGGCCAGAGCGTGGGGCCGCCCGCAATTCCTCGAGCAGCAAGGCGGCGCTTAACTGGCGCCGGCGCGCGGACAAGCGGGCGCATCGGTCAGCGCCACCATCAGGTTGCGCATCAGCGCCGACACTTCCACGACCGCGCAGGTGGTGAGCGACAGGGGCGCCGCCGCGGGCAGCACGTAGCAGGCATGTAGCGCCGCGTCGCCCAGCGTGACCACCTCGTGCTCCACATCCGGCGGAATCCACACCGCGCGCATGGTCGGTACCACCCAGGTGGTGCCGGCCGCGGTCACGCGGATGCTGCCCCGCGAGGGGAAGGACACCTGCCCCCAGGCATGCCGATGGCGGCGAATGATCGCGTTGGGCGGCGGCAGGCGCAGGTGCACGATGACGGGCTGCTCGGCGGTAGGCTGGGTCAGCGGAACGGGCTGGTAGGTGGTGCGTGGCATCTGTATTGGCGCAGTGTCGGCGCTGCTCGGGCGCGCGTTTCGGGTGTGGCTGGCATTCGTAAGAAATTGCCCGCGAAGTGTAACCCGGCCAGATGGCCGCGCCCTACGATGGCGCTCATCGCATGGCACCATGGAGTTCCCTCGCATGAGCAATACCAGTCAGCCCGGCTTGCCGCCCCCGGCCAGTATTCCCGTCAGTCCCTCCGCCTCCAAGGCGCCCCCGGCCGCTGGCCCCGCCGCGGGCAAGCTATCGGACAGCGTGCGCGCCGCCACGGTCATCGCCCTGTGCGTGGCGGCGGTATGGCTGGCGGGCCGCGCCACCGGCGCACCCGGCGGCCTGCTGCTGGCGGCGGCGCTGGTGCTTTCCACCGTGTGCTGCTGGGCGCTGGGCGTGCTGCCCGAGCCGGCTACGACGCTGCTGTTCTTCCTGTGCGCCGTCGTGCTGCACGTGGCGCCGGCCTCGGTGGTGTTCTCGGGCTTTGCCTCCACCGCGTGGTGGCTCATGTTCGGCGGCGCGGTGACAGGCGTGGCCTTGCGCCAGACCGGGCTGGCGCAGCGGCTGGCGGCCATCATCTTTCGTGGCCGGGTGGGCAGCTATCGCCAGGTGATCGGCACCGTGGCGGTGAGCGCCGTGGGGCTGGCGTTCCTGATGCCGTCGACCACCGGACGCGTGCTGCTGCTGATGCCGATCGTGCTGGCGCTGGCCGACCGGCTAGGCTTCGCGCCCGGCTCCAACGGCCGCATCGGCATGGTGCTGACGGTGGCCGCCGCCAGCTACATGCCGCCCACCACCATCCTGCCGGCCAATATCCCGAACAGCGTGCTGCTCGGCGCGGCCAGCTCGCTGTACGGCGTCAACCTGAGCTATGGCAGTTATCTCCTGCTGCATTTCCCCATCCTCGGCTTGCTGAAGACCGTGATGCTGGTCTGGCTGGTCTGCCGCATGTTTCCGGAGCATGGGCCGATCGCGGCGCTGGCCCGCGAGCAAGCGAGCGCGCCGAGCCGCCAGGAAAAGTGGCTGGCGGTCATCCTGGCGCTGGCCGTGGCCGGGTTTGCCACGGACACGCTGCACGGCGTCTCGCCGGCCTGGATCTCGCTGGCCGCGTGCATCGTCTGCCTGCTGCCCGGCGTGGGCCTGGTTTCCTCGCGCATGCTGGCCGAGCAGGTGCACCTCACGCCCCTGATCTATGTGGCCGGCTTTCTCGGCCTGGGCGCGGTGGTGGAATCCACCGGGCTGGGGACCGCCATCAGCACGGCGCTGCTGCGCTGGCTGCCTCTTTCGCCGGGGCATACCGCCTCCAATGTGGCCGCGCTCGGCGCGGTCGGGGCGAGCCTGGGGCTGATGACGACGCTGCCCGGATTGCCGGCCGTGCTCGCGCCGCTGGCCAAGCAGCTGGCGCAGGCCACGGGTTTGTCGCTGGAAGCCGTGTTGATGTTGCAGGTCCCCGTGTTCTCCACGGTGTTCTTCCCCTACCAGTCGCCGCCCATCGTGATTGCCATGCAGCTCGGCGGCGTGGGGCTGCGCGACGGAACCCGCCTATGCCTGGCGCTGGCCGCGCTGACCTTGCTGGTGCTGCTGCCGCTGGACTACTTCTGGTGGCGGTTGCTGGGCTACCTGCCGTGAACTGGCCGCCAGCAAGCTTGCGCCAACTGAGGCATGATCTCGGCCTTCGACTTCTGGTTAACCCCCAGTCCCAGGCAGACGGGCATGCGGGTAAGCCGAGCGCCACTGTAGAAGGCAATGATGACGACAAGAGCGGACTGCGCGCCGCAAGCGCAAGCGAGCCCGGTGGGCGGCGCAAGCTGGATGACCCTGCTGCTGGCCACCGCCTGCGGGCTGATCGTCGGGCTGAGCTCGGTGGCGGCGCAGGTCCTGGTGCCGTTTGCCGCGCACCTCGCGCCTGAGCACGCGCGCGGGCGTGTCGTCGGCAACGTCATGAGCGGCCTGATGCTGGGCATCATGCTGGCCCGCCCGGTCGCAAGCCTGGTTGCCGACCTGTGGGGCTGGCATGCCATCTTCGCGGGCTCGGCCGTGGGCATGGCGCTGCTCGCCGCCGTGCTCATGCGGTTGCTGCCGGATCGCCGCCCGGCGCCCGCGGTGCGCTATGGCGCGCTGCTCGCGTCCATGTGGCGGTTGCTGTGCGCGCAGCCCGTGCTGCGCCGGCGGGCGGCCTACCAGGCGTGCATGTTCGGGGCATTCAGCCTGTTCTGGACCACCGTGCCCCTGTGGCTGGCCGGCCCTGAGTTCGGCCTGAGCCAGAAGGGCATCGCGCTGTTCGCGCTGGCCGGCGTGGCGGGCGCGGTGGCCGCGCCCATCGCCGGGCGCCAGGCCGATCGCGGCCATGGCCAGGGCATGACGATGTTCGCCATGTTGCTGGCTGCCGGCTCGTTTGTGCTGGGCCAGGCCGGCACGCCCGGCTCGCCCCTGGCCCTGGCGGCGCTGACGATTGCCGCCATCGCGCTGGATTTTGGCGTGGCGGCCAACCTGGTCGTGGGCCAGCGCGCCATCTTTGCGCTGGGCGCGGCCTATCGCAGCCGCCTGAACGGGCTGTTCATGGCCATTTTCTTCACCGGCGGCGCGGTGGCTTCGGCCGTCGGGGCATGGGCCTTCGCCCTGGGCGGCTGGACGCTCACCAGCTGGATCGGCTTCGGCTTGCCGGCAATGGCTGGCCTGTACTTCGCAACGCAGCGGCGGCTCGCAGGCGTGCCGCGGCACTGATCCCGGATCGCCTGGGGCAAAGAGCGCGTCCAGCGCTTTTTTTTCGCGCGGCGACCTGGTCCATCGATGCTCCCGTACTTCAGCCAGTACTTTTTTTTGCGTTCCGGGGCAAATGACTGTATTTCCTGTCAACCGGACGTATTACTATTCGTTACCAAATATTACGCGGTGGAAACAACTAGCCCGGCGGCCCCCCACGCCGCCGTGCGTGCCGTGTGATCCAGGCCAAGCCTGGCCGCCAACCTGCCACCGTCGTGGTGGGCGCGGAGGTTCTGAACGTAAGCGCAGCACCACAAGACCGGGTACCGGCTTTGCTGCATCGGGAACAGGGGAGCGTCAAGTGGTGCAAGGACCAATCTCGAGCCTTCAATGGCTGTCGGGGATGAGTGGCAGGGGATTATTTTACGATCTCGGGCCATTTTTCTATTTTCGCTATCTGGCGACGCTCACGGCGTTGTCGGCGTTTTGCTACCCGCCGGGCGGCAAACGATGGATTTTCAAGCGTTTCAAGTTGATTTGCCGCTCTGCATTCCGCTTTGCCGCGGTGCGCAGCTGGCTGCAGGCGGTGGACTCCTGCGCGCTGATGCAGCGCGTGGCCATGGCCAAGCCCTCACTGCTCGAGCGTCCGTATCGTCCGCTGGGCGCATTTGGCCTGAGCTTTCGCGAGCGCATGCGCACGGTGCTGGAGCACTACCGGGCCATGAGCACGCTGGTGCCGCTGGCGCTGAGCGAACGCGTCTACGTGGGCGGCGGGCTCGCGTGGGCGATGGGCGACGGCCGCTATACGCTGCGCCTGGCGGATTCCGGCCCGAACCCCAAGGAGGGCGAACTGGCCTTCTATTGGCTGGATACGGCCAGCGGCGTCTGCCTGAGCCAGCTCAGCTTCTACCTGGCGCAAGGCAAAGGCGGCACGGAGATTTTCGTCGGGGGCCTGCAAGGCCCCATGGGTGAGAACAGCCGCGACCTGATCCGCGAATCCACCAAGGCGTGCGAAGGCTTGCGTCCCAAGGACGCGGTGATGGAGGCCCTGCTCGGCTTTGCCGCCGCGCTTGGGGTGCAGCGTATCGTGGGTGTCAGCAAGAAAAATCACGTTGGGCGCCAACGCTACACCCCGCGCGAGATCCGCAGCGACTACGAGGGCTTCTGGATGGAGTCCGCCGGCCAGCCAATGCCTTGCGGCAATGTCGAGATGCCGGTCAACCAGCCGCGCCGCGATGTGATGGAGCTGCCGTCCAAGAAGCGCTCGGCGTACCGCCGCAAGCTGGCCCAGGTAGAGGCGATCCATGCGGCCGTGCGCGAGTGGTTCGCGGCGCCCGCCGTGCCGCATGCAACAACCCCCGCGCCTGCCCTGATGCAAGTCATTGCGCCGGCCGGCGCGGAGCCGCTCGCGGCTTAAGGAGGGCGGCGAAGGGAGGGCGGCGGCAGGCCGCCATGGCGGCGCACAAAAAAGCGCGGGCTTCGGCCCGCGCTTTTTTTCGCGCCGGGATTGCAGTAAACCCTAGTAGTCTAGGTTTATAGACCTTATTAAAGTAAGCCACTTCCAGCCGGCGATGACACGCCGGCACCCCGTCAGTTCTCGCAGTCGCTGCGTGGCTCCCGCCGATGATGCCCAATCCAGCTTTCACCGCCTTGCCCGCCTCCAGCGATCTCCTGTCCCGCAGCCGCCAGCCGGTCTACCTCCAGCTCGCCACGATCTTCCGCCGCCATATCGAGAGCGGCGAGTGGCGCCAGGGTGCGCGCATTCCGTCGCTCGAGCAGCTTTGCCGCGAATTCGGCGTGGCGCGCATGACCATGCATCACGCGCTCTCCATGCTCGACGAAGAAGGCCTGCTGACCCGCGAGCGCGGGCGCGGTACGTTCGTCAAGGCAGGCTGCCGCGAGCGCCGCGCCATGATGCTGCCGGTGAGCTGGGACCAGGTGGTGGCGATCGGCGAGCAACTCGATACCGAGGCGCTGTCCGAGTCCGACGGCACCGTGACTCTGCCGGACGAGCTAGGCATGCCTTGCGCCGCGGCGCGCGCGCCGGGCTATCACTTCCTGCGGCGCCTGCACCGGATCGAGCAGCGCCCGTTCGCGCTGGGCGAGGTCTATATCGAGGCCAGCGTGTTTGCCCGTGAGCCGGAAGCGTTCCGCCACGGGCCCTCGGTGCCGGTGCTCGACCGTTTCCCCCAACTGAAAGTCACGGCCGCCAGGCAGCGCTTGTCGATCATCGCGGCGGGCGCGGAATCGGCCGCTCGGCTGGCTTTGCCCGTTGGCGCGCCGGTGGCCGAGTTGCGGCGCTACGCCTGTGTCGATGGCGTGATCGTCTATTACGCGCGCATCGAGTTCCCGAGCGAGTTCGTATGCCTGGATTTCGACCTGCTCGCGCACGGCGCGGGCGCCACCCCGGCACGCCGCTCACGCAGTCCTGACTAGCCCAACCCGAACCCATCCCCGAACCCATCCCCCAACGCGCCAAATGGAAAAGAACAAGATGCCGAATACCGACCGCAACCCAGGAGCCCCTGCCAGCCATGGAGACAACGGGCAGGGCGAGATGAACGGCGCCGAGAGCCTGGTCAAGACCCTGCTGGCTTGCGGCGTGGACACCTGCTTTGCCAACCCCGGCACCAGCGAGATGCACTTCGTGGCCGCGCTCGACCGTATCCCGGGCATGCGTTGCGTGCTGGGCCTGTTCGAAGGCGTGGTGACCGGGGCGGCCGACGGCTACGCGCGCATGGCCGACAAGCCGGCGGCCACGCTGCTGCATTGCGGCCCGGGCCTGGCCAATGGCCTGGCCAACCTGCACAATGCGCGCCGCGCGCAGACGCCGGTGATCAACATCGTGGGCGACCAGGCCACTTACCACCGTCCGTTCGACGCGCCGCTGACGGCCGACACCGAAGGCTGGGCGCGCCCCGTCTCGGTCTGGACCCGCACCGCCACGGATGCCGCGTCGGTCGGCGCCGACGCCGCCACGGCGGTGCAGGCCGCGTGCGCGCCCCCGCGGGGTCGCCAGCCTGATCCTGCCCTCGGATGTCTGCTGGGACGCAGGTGGCAAGGTGGGCGTGCCGCTGGCGCCGCTGCCCGTGCCCAAGGTCTCGCCCGACGCCATCCAGCAGGCCGCGCGCGTGCTGCGCTCGGGCCAGCCCACGCTGATCGTGCTGGCCGGCACCGCGCTGCGCGAAGCGCCGCTGGCCGATGCGCACCGCATCGCCGCCGCCACCGATGCGCGCCTGATCACGCCGATGTCCAACGCGCGCGTGTCGCGCGGCCGCGGCCGCTTCAACGTGGATCGGGTGCCTTATTCCGGCGACGTGGCGCGCGACAAGCTGGCGGGCATCCGCAACATCATCCTGGTGGGCGCGCCGCCGCCGGTGACATTCTTCGCCTACCCGGGCAAGTCGCCGCGCCCGTATCCGGAAGATGCTGAAATCCATGTGCTGGCCCGTCCGGAACAAGACCTGGCCGAAGCGCTGGCGCGCCTGGCCGACGAGCTGGGCGCACCCATGGTGTCGGTGCCGGCTTCAGTCGCTTCGCGAGGGATCGCCAAGGGCGCGGTGACCTCCGAGGCGGTCGCGCAGACGCTGACCGCACTGCTGCCCGAGCAGGCCATCGTGGTGGAAGAGAGCGTGAGCTTTGGCCGTGCCTTCTACCCGGGTACCGTGCATGCCGCGCCGCATGACTGGTTGCAACTCACCGGCGGTGCCATCGGCGATGGGTTGCCGCTTGCCACTGGCGCGGCTGTTGCCGCGCCGGGGCGCCGTGTTGTCGCGTTGCAGGCCGATGGCTCCGGCATGTACACGCTGCAATCGCTGTGGACGATGGCGCGGGAGAAGCTTGACGTTACCGTGGTGATCCTGGCGAACCGGAAGTATGCGATTTTGCTGGGTGAGCTGGCTGGGGTCGGGGCCAATCCGGGCAAGACCGCGCTGGATATGCTGGATATCGGCAATCCCGATCTTGACTGGGTACAGCTGGCTAACGGGATGGGGGTGGAGGCTGCGCGGGCTGAGGACATGGAGCGGTTTGCTGAGTTGTTCAGCATGGCTAATGTCAGGCGGGGGCCGTTTGTTATTGAGTTGGTGATTTGAGGGGGGATGTAGGTTAATGGCAGCTGCAACTGCAACTGCTTAACGTCAAGGGCAACCCCTCGTCGCCGGACGAAAAGAGCGGCCGGAGGCCAAACTCGCATCGCCTTAAGGCGATACTCAAACATGGCCTCCTCGTTTCCGCTCTTTTCGCCCGACGACGAGGCGCCCCATAACGGGAGAGGAAAGGCAGACGGCTCGCTGCGCATCGCGCTCGGGTTATTTGCGCCCGGGGGCGCAAATAACGGCTAAGCCGAATGGTGTTTTGATCCCACTGGTTCCGTTGTGTTTCCCGCCTGGGGGCGGGAAACACGGCTACACGGGGTTGATGTTCCAATTCTCCCGCTGGTTTGCCCGGCCCGGGCTTACGCCGCCATTACCTCGCCATACCGCTGCACATGAAAATCACTGTCACCCAGCAACGGGTCGATCATCGTCAGCCGCTTGAAGTAGTCCCCAACCGCCAGTTCGTCCGTCATGCCCATCCCGCCGTGCAGCTGCACGGCTTGCTGACCGACGAAGCGGCCGGCCTTGGCTACCGTGACCTTGGCGGCGCTGAGCATGCGGCGGCGTTGGGCGGGGTCGGTTTCGTCCAGCGCCTGGGCGGCCACATAGGCCATCGATAGCGCCAGTTCCTTTTGCACGAGCATGTCGGCCATCCGGTGCTGCAGCGCCTGGAATACGGCCAGCGGCTTGCTGAACTGCTGTCGCGTGCGCAGGTATTCGGCGGTGATCTCGATCAGTTTTTCCATGGCGCCGGCGGCTTCGGCGCATAGCGCGGCGATGCCGTGGTCGATGCCGTGGAGCAGGGCCGGCAGGCCGTCGGCTGCGTTGCCGATCATGGCGCTGGCGTCCACGGTGACACCCTGGAGGGTGAGGTCGGCGGCGCGCAGGCTGTCCATGGCGGGATAGCCGCGCACGGTGAGCCCGGCCGCGTTGCCGGGTACCAGGAACAGGGCTAGCTCGTTGCTGCCGCTGACGCGGGCGCTGAGCAGGAAAGCATCGGCGGCTTCGCCGTGCCAGGCCAGGCTCTTGTTGCCGTTGAGGACGTAGCCGTCGCCCTTGCGCTCGGCGCTGGCGCGCGCGGTCTCGGGGCGGTAGCGGGTGGTGGGTTCCAGGTAGGCGAGGGTGACCACGCGTTCGCCGGCGGCGATGGCGGGCAGCCAATCGTTTTTCTGGGTGGCGCTGCCGTAGGCGCTCAGCACGGCGGTGGCCATCACGGCGGTGGGCGTGACAGGTTCCAGCACCAGGCCGCGGCCCAGTTCGCGCTGCACCACCAGCTGGCTGGCGGCGCTTTCGCCGAATCCGCCGAATTCGCCGGGCACGGTCAGGCCGAGCACGCCCATTTCGGCTAGCTGCGCCCAGGTGGCGCGGTTGAAGCTGCCGCCGCCGCGGGCGCTCTTGCGGCGTTTCTCGAAGGTGTATTCGGTATCGATGAAGCGGCGCAGGCTGTCCGCCAGCATCTGCTGTTCTTCGCTGTAGTTGAAGTCCATGGCTGTGCTTGTTCCGTCAATGCTCTCAGAAACCGAGGATCATCTTGGAGATGATGTTCTTCTGTACTTCGGTGGTGCCGCCGTAGATCGATGTCTTGCGCATGTCGAAGTACGTGGACGCGGCGGGCGCGGCCCAGGCCGGGGCGTGCAGCGGTGCGTCGGCTGGCGGCGCTTCGCCGGCTTCGAGCCAGCGCGGGGAGTATGGCCAGGCATTGGGGCCGGCCACTTCCATCTGCAGCATGGCGAGGTCCTGCTGGATCTCGGAGCCACGGATCTTGACGATAGAGGCTTCCGGGCCCGGGCCACGGCCGGCGTCCTGCGTGGCTACGCGCAGCAGCAGCATTTCCAGCGCCATGATGTCCATCTCGATGCGGGCGATCTTGTCGCGCATGCGCACGTCGTCGATCAGCGGGCGGCCGGCGCCGTCGGTGGCTTGCGCGGCGTAGTGCTTGAGCTGGCGCAGCTCGCGGTTGCAGTGGCCGATGCCGGCGATGCCGGTGCGCTCGTGGCCAAGCAGGTACTTGGCATAGGTCCAGCCGCGGTTCTCCTCGCCCAGCAGGTTGCCCACCGGCACTTCCACATCCTCGAACCACACCTCGTTGACGTCGTGGCCGCCGTCGAGCGTGACGATCGGGCGCACCGTCACGCCCGGCGTCTTCATGTCGATCAGCAGCATCGAGATGCCTTCCTGCGGCTTGGACTCGCTGTCGGTGCGCACCAGGCAGAAGATCCAGTCGGCGAAGTGCGCCATTGTCGTCCAGGTCTTCTGGCCGTTGACGATATAGCGGTCACCCTGGCGCACGGCGCGTGTCTTGAGCGAGGCCAGGTCGGAGCCGGAACCGGGCTCGGAGTAGCCTTGGCACCAAAAATCTTCCACCGTGGGGATGCGCGGCAGGAAGCGTTCCTTGTGCTCCTGGCTGGCGTACTTCATCAGCACCGGGCCGATCATGGTCAGGCCGAAGGGCAGCATGCGCGGCGCGCCCGCACGGAACGCCTCGATCTCGAAGATCAGGCGCTGCAGCGCGTTCCAGCCCGTGCCGCCCCATTCCGTGGGCCAGGTAGGCGCGCCCCAGCCGCGCGCGTGCAGGATGCGGTGCCAGCGCACGTAGTCATCCTTCTCCACGCGCTGGTGAGCCAGCACCTTGTCGCGGATATCCGCGGGCAGGCTGGCCTGCACGAAACTCCGAACTTCTTCGCGGAACGCTTGTTCCGCCGCGCTGAAACGCAGGTCCATCTGTTTGTCCCCTCGGTTGGGAAGGCTGGCCGCGGCCGGCCGGCTGTTTGAGTCGTTGCAAGGATTCTATGGGTGGCGGGGCATTCGCTTCTTCCGCAATGACAAAGCCGTCCTTTCGCGCTTGCGAACCGATGGACACCGCAAGCCTGCCGCCTGCAAGCGCACATGCCGGGCAGAACACGGCCTTAGCCAAATCCAAATGGCACGCCGTTGCCGCCTGCCCCACACTGGCGCAGTTGCATCGCAGCACAAAACAATTCACGCCGAGGAGACAGGCGATGTCCCGCTGGACCACACGTTGCACCCGATGGCTCGCCCTGTGCGGCTGGCTGGCGGCCACGGCAAGCGCTTTCGCCGCCTATCCGGACAAGCCCGTCCGGCTGGTGGTGCCCTTCCCGCCGGGTGGCGCCACCGACCTGCTTGCGCGTGAGGTCAGCCATGCACTATCCGTGCGGCTCGGCCAGTCGGTTGTGATCGAGAACCGGCCCGGCGCGGGCGGCAACATCGCCGCCGTGGCGGTGGCGCGTGCGCCGGCCGATGGCTACACCTTGCTGTTCGGCACCTTTGGCTCGCTGGCCGTCAACAAGAGCCTGTACGACAAGCCGGGCTACGACCCGCTCAAGGATTTCGCGCCGGTGGCCTCGGTGGCCTACCTGCCCAACGTGCTGGTGGTCCATCCTTCCGTCCCGGCCCGTAACGTGGCCGAGCTGCTGGCGCTCGCACGGCGCGAGCCCGGCAAGTTGACCTACGGCTCCTTTGGCAACGGCTCATCGTCGCACCTGGCCGGCGAGCTCTTCACCCACATGGCGGGCGTGCGCATCGACCACGTGCCGAACAAGGGCAACGCCCCGGCCATGACCGACCTGATCGGGGGGCGCCTGACCATGATGTTCGACAGCGTTTCCACTGCGTTGCCGTACGTGCGCGACGGCCGCGTGCGCGCGCTGGCCGTGACCACCGCCAAGGCATCCGAACAGTTGCCCGGCGTGCCGCCGCTGGCCGCCGCCGGTGTGCCTGGCTATGAGCTGACGGCCTGGTTCGGCGTCGTGGCGCCGGCCAATACGCCGCCGGCCATCGTCGAACGCCTCAACGCCGAGATCGTGGCCTCGCTCGCGCAGCCCGAGCTGGCGGCGCGGCTGGCAAGCCAGGGCACGGTGCCCTTTCCTTCGACCCCGGCGCAGTTCGGCACCTATATGCGCACCCAGTACCAGAAGTGGGACGGCCTGATCAAGTCAGCGAACATCCATCTGGATCAGTGAGTTCGTCCTTCCCTGGCGTTGCAAAGAAAAGCCCGTCCGGTTCCAACCTCATCACCTGCCAGCATCATGTCTTCTTTTCGCCCCGAGTTCATCCACGACATCCCCCGGCACTGGGCCGAGCAATCGCCCCAGGCGCCTTGCCTGTATGAGGCCAGCGGCGTGCTCAGCTACGGCACGCTGTGGCAGCGCATCACCGCCACCCGCGACTGGCTGGCCGCGCAGGGCGTAGGGCAGGGCGACCGCGTGATGGTGGTGGGCGAGAACTGCGCCGAGATGGTGGTGATGCTGTTCGCCTGCAGTGCGCTGCACGCCTGGCCGATCCAGGTCAATGCGCGGCTGTCGCCCCGCGAGATCGACGGCATCCGCGCGCATGCGCAACCCTTGCTGACGTTCTTCACCAACCATGTCTCCGACGTAGCCGCGGCGCACGCGAAACGGCTCGGCGCGCAGCCCACCGATTGCGTGGCACTCGATTCCGGCTTCGCCAGCTTGCGTGCCCAGGAGGCGCCGCCGCGCGTGAGCGCCGCCGAGGCGCGGGACGTGGCCACGCTGATCTATACCTCCGGCACCACCGGCGCGCCCAAGGGCGTGATGGTGCCGCACGCCGGCCTGACCATCTTCGCGCGGATCTCGGCGGCCTCGCGCAATCTCGGGCCCGCCGACATCGCCTACGGCGCGCTGCCGCTGTCGCATATCTTCGGCATCGCCACCGTGCTGATGGCCACGCTGTACGCGGGCGCCAGCCTGGTGATGCGGCCGCGCTTCGATGCGGCGGACGTATTTGCCGCGCTGGAATCCCCCGGCGTCACCATGCTGCAAGGCGTGCCCACCATGTTCACGCGCATCATGGCGGTGGCGCGGGAGTCTGCGCAGGGTGTCACCGGCGCCACGGCGTTTCCCCGCCTGCGCTATCTCTACACCGGCGGCGCGCCGCTCGACCCCACGCTCAAGCGCGACACCGAGGCGTGGTTCGGCCAGCCGCTGCATCATGGCTACGGCATCACGGAGTACGCGGGCTCGCTGTTCATCACGCGCATGGATGCGCCCCGCGCCGATTGCTCGGCCGGCTACATCGTCGAGGGCGTGGAGATCCGTATCACCAGTGAGGCGGGCGAGCCGATGCCCGTGGGCGAACGCGGCCAGATCCGTGTGCGCGGCCCGGGCGTGATGCGCGGCTACTTCCGCAACGCCGAGCAGACGGCCGAGGCGCTGTTGCCGGGCGGCTGGCTCAACACCGGCGATCTCGGCTTCCTGGGTGAAGACGGCGCCTTGTTTATCGTGGGCCGCTCCAAGGACCTGATCATCCGCTCGGGCTTCAATGTCTACCCGATCGAGGTGGAATCGGTCATCAACGCCTTCCCCGGCGTGCGCCAGTCCGCCGTGGTCGGGCGCGCTGCCGCCGATGGCAACGAAGAAGTCGTGGCCTTTATCGAAACGCAGCCGGGCGCGGCGCTGGACAGCGCCGCCCTGGAGGCCTACCTGCGGGACAGCCTGGCGCCATACAAGCGGCCCGCGCAGATCCGCGTGATCGAGACCATTCCCACCACCGCCAGCGGCAAGCTGTTGAAGCAGCCGCTGCGCGCCATGCTGGACGGCGCCGCCGTAGCGGCATAACCCCCGGCGGCGGCCGATTCCATGAACGTGCCGCCGCCAGCGCTTCGCCGCGGGTCGAAGCGTTCTCGCAACCAGCGCCACGGCACGCCCGGGCGCTGGCAGGAAATACAAAAAGGAGGAGACAGATGAAGCGATGGATGATGGCCGGCATGCTGCTGGCCCTGGTGCAGGGTACGGCGATGGCGGACAACTACCCCGCACGCCCCGTGAAACTGATCGTGGGCTACGCGCCCGGCGGCCCGGTCGACACGGCCGCGCGCATCTACGCCGACTACCTGGGCCGCACGCTCAAGCAGCCGGTGGTGGTGGACAACCGCGCGGGCGCCAGCGGCGCGATTGCGGCGGACCTGACCGCCAAGGCGGCCCCGGACGGCTACACACTGTACTTCGTGGCCAGCCCCACCATGACCATGACGCCGCTGATCCAGAAGTCGGTGAACTTCAATCCCACCAAGGACTTCTCCTATATCGGCCTGATCACCGATTACACCAACGTGCTGCTGATCAACAAGGATTTCCCCGCCAAGGACGTCAACGAGCTGGTCGAGTATGCGCGCAAGCATCCGGAAGGCGTCAGCTTCGGCTCGGCCGGTGTGGGCGCGTCCAACCATTTGTCCGCCGAGCTGCTCGCGCAGATGGGCGGGGTGAAGATGCTGCACGTGCCGTACAAGGGTAATTCGCCGGCGATGGCCGATGTGATCGGCGGCAAGGTGACCTTCATGTTCGACATCACGGGCACGGCGATCGGGCATATCCAGGGCGGCAAGGTACGCGCGCTGGCAGTGACGTCGAAGACGCGCAATGCGGCGCTGCCGACCGTGCCGACCATGATCGAGTCCGGCATGAAGAACTATGACCTGACTGGCTGGTACGCACTGATCGGCCCGCAGAAGCTGCCAGCCGACGTGGTGGACAAGCTGGTCAAGGCGCAAAAGTCGATCGGCGACGATCCTGCCTTTCAGCAGCGCATGACCCAGGGCGGCTACGACCTCAACATCACCGGCCCGAAGCCGCTGGCCGACCGCATCCAGCGCGAGCTGAAGTTGTGGGGCGGCGTGGTGAAGACAGCCAATATCCAGGTGGATTGAAGCCGCGCCGAGCGCGCAGCATCGTTCGAACAAGAACGCGCCCCGCATGCGGGGCGCGTTTGTCTTGATGGGGCGACGCCAAAGGCGGGCGAGCCGGTATGCGCATTTGAAAACGGTGCCGCTCAACCCGCCGGCACACGCTTGCGCAGCAGGTAGCGCTGCTCACCATCGAGCACCAGCACGCCGTGCTGGTTGTGCACCGTCGAGCGCAAGGTCAGCACCCCCGTTGTGCGGTTAGGCGCCAGCTCGGTGACCTCCAGCGCAGCGTACAACGTGTCGCCCACGTAGACGGGATGCAGGAAGCGGCTGCTCTGGTCAAGAAAGCCCTTCAGCGACGCCTCCACCATATGCGGAAACAGGCCGGCGCCCGCCGCGGTCTGGATCAGCACCTGGTAGCCATGCGCCAGCATGTGCGGCATGCCGTGGGCGCGGCAGTACTCGACATCGTAGTGCACCGGATGGTTGTCGCCGCTGGCAAGCTGGAAGGCGGCGAACAGCGCCTCGGTCATGGTGCGCGAGGGCAGCACGAAGCGCTCACCTGGCGCGAAATCCTCGAAATAACGCTGCTCGCACATGCGGTGGCTACGGGGGTCGAAGGTGGTGGCGGCTTCGGGGCTGGACAGGGAGGGCTTGATGGTCATCGATTGGCAATTCCGGGTTGGGGGGGGCGCAGGGTCAGTCCGCCTTGATGCCCAGCCGCTCCACCAGCGCCTTTTCATACGCGATCTGCTGCATGGCAAAGCGGGTGTAGCCGGCGCTGTCCAGGTACATCAGGTCCTGGTCCTGCCGCTTGAGTGCGGCAAGATGCTGGGGATCTTCCGCGGCGCGCCGCAACGCGTCCTGCAGGATGGCGACGACCTTGGGGTCCATGCCCTTGGGCCCGGCCACGCCGTAGGGCGAGTTCGAGACGATGTCGTAGCCGAGCTCGCGCAGCGTGGGCGCGTCGGGCCAGTGCGGGGAGCGTTGCGCCGTCCACAGGTTGAGCCAGCGCAATTTGCCCGCATCGACCAGCGTGCCGGCGGAGCTGCCGGCCGCGCACAGTTGCACATGGTTGCCCAACAGGGAGTTCAGGCAGTCGGCATCGCCCTTGAAGGGCACGTGGTTGACGGTGAGGTTTTCCTTGGTCACCAGCTCGATCATGGTGATGTGCGGCGAGCTGTACTGGCCCGGCGAGCCGTAGCTCACGCTGCCCGGCCTGGCGCGCGCATCGCGCAGGAAATCGCTCCAGTGCTTCCACGGGGAATTGGCCGGCACCACTACGCCGAAGGTATAGCCGGTGATGCGCGACAGGTAGGTGAAATCGCGTGCCGGGTCAAAGGCGGTCTTCTGGATGAAGGGCTGGCGGAACACGGTCACCGGCATCATCGACAGCGTGTAGCCGTCCGGCTTGGCTTGCCGCAGGACGATCGCGCCCATGGTGCCGGCCACGCCCGGCTTGTTTTCCACCACCACGGTCTGGCCGAGGGCTTTCTGCAAGGCCACGGCAAACTGACGCACCACCACATCGGTGGTGCCGCCCGGCGCATAGGGCACGATCAGCGTGACCGGGCGGGTGGGATAGGTGGGAGCGGACTGCGCCTGGGCGAGCGTGGCGCAGGCTAGAACGATAGCGGCGCTAGCTACGCGCCATGGTGAGCGGACTGCATGCATCGGAAGTCTCCAATTGTGCTATTTCCTTCAATCCCTTCGATCCCGATGTTTTGTTATTGTCACTGCGGTGAATCAGTCCTCCACGACGGCCCATGCCTCCATCGACTGGCCCCCGGCGTCATCGCCGGTCCACAAGGTGAACTTGCCCGGCGTGGCAGCATCGGCTGCGCCGCCTACCGTCACCATGTCGTGGTCGAAGATCGGTGCCAGCCCGCGGAACCCGAAACGGCGCACCGTGGCCCCGGGCAGCTCGCGCGCGAGCAGCTCCAGCGTGAGCATCGCCTGCAGCGGGCCATGCACCACCAGGCCAGGGTAGCCTTCCACGTCGCGCACATAGTCGTGGTCGTAGTGGATGCGGTGGCCGTTGAAGGTGAGCGCGGAGAAACGGAACAGCATGACCGGATCGGCGCGCAGCTGGCGCTGCCATAGCGCCGGCTGCGCCAGGCGCGGACGCGCGGCCAGTGGCTGCCCCGGCTCCGGCATGGCGCGATAGACCAGGTCCTGTCGCTCGGTCAGCGCGACCTCGCCCTCGCCCTCGCCCGTTACGGTGAGCACATGTTCCACGGTGACAAACCACAGCTCCCCGCTGCGGCCGCTCTTGTGCTCGACATTGCGGATGGTGGATGTGCGCGTCACCGTATCGCCCACGCGCAGCGGCTTGCGGAAATCCAGCTCGCCGCCGGCCCACATGCGGCGCGGCAGCGGCACCGGCGGCATGAACCCACCCAGCGCCGGGTGGCCGTCCTGGCCAAGTTCCCGCTGCGGGGCGCGCGGCAGGAAGTAAAGCCAGTGCCACAGCGGCGGCAGCGGGCCGCGCACCAGCGCATCGCCATCGAGGTCGAGCGTGGCCGCGAGCCCGATCACGGGTTCCGGGGAAAGCGTTTCCGTGCGGCTTTCGCTGCGGCCGATCCAGGTACGCAGGGTTTCGAGTTGGGTCATGGCTGGGTCATGGCTGGATGATTGCGGGTTCGGAGCGGGGTTAGCCTGCCAGCGCGAGGATGCGCCGGGCCTGTTCGATGACAGGACGGTCGACCATCTTGCCGTCGACCTGTACCGCGTGGCTGCCGCTGGCGGTGGCGTCCAGTACGCGCTGCGCCCAGTCCAGTTGCTCGGCCGTGGGCAGGAAGCCCGCGCGCACCGCGGCGAGCTGGGCGGGATGGATGCAAAGCTTGGCGGCAAAACCGAGCGCGCGCGAGTGCGCCACGTCGCCGGCCAGCACGGCTTCGTCCTTGAGCGCGGTGGTGACGCCATCCACGGGGGGTGGCAGGCCAGCCACGCGTGACGCCAGCACGATGCGCGAACGCGCCATCAGCAGTGCCTCGCGGGTATGCGCGCAGCCCAGGTCCACGGCGAAGTCCAGCGAACCAAAGGCCAGCCGCGACACGCCTTGCGCGGCGGCGAGCGCATCGATGCCGTGCAGGCCGCGCGCGCTTTCGATGATCGCGACCAGGCGGCCGTGTGGATTTGGCGTCCGGATGCACGGCGTCCTCGAGATCGAGGATCAGCGCGTCCGGCGCGGCGGCCGCGGCCTTGTCGAAGCGCTCTGGCCGGTCGCCCGGCACGAACAGATAGGTAATGGCGGTGGTGACGGTGGTGACAGTGGTGACGGTGGACATGAAGCGAGTCTCGGTAGGATTGGCCGCGTTATTACGCGGCGGGCAGCCAGTCGTTGACGTTCGCCTGTTTTTCCAGCGCCCACACGCGGGCGATGATGGTGCGCATCTCGGCCTCGCTCGCGCCGTGGCGGAACGCGCCCAGTTGCAGCGCCTTGGCTTCGAGTTCTGGGCGCGACAGCGTATTGCCCGGATCGCCCTTGGGCACGTCCACGCGGCCTGGCAGTGTGCGGCCGTCCGTGGTCTTGACCGTGACGCGGCCAATCCACTGGCGCGGATAAGCGGCATTGATCTCGTCGTCGAGCGCCATCTCCACCTTGTCGCGGAAGGCCGCCACCTTGGCATCCTGCAGCGCATGGTCTTCGAACTCGCCCAGGCCGGCGTGCGCGTGCACCGCTACCAGGCCCAGCACCGTGCCCATGGAGAACTTGGCCTGGTGGATGGTCTTGGGGTCGGTCACGGGGCCTAGCACGTCGATGGCGCCCTGGTGCACGTGGGCGGTCACGCTGGCGATCTGGTCGGCGCTGATCTTCTCGCGCAGCATCAGGTCCTTGAGCGCATCGGCAGCCGGGTGCGTGTGGCGGCACGAGGCGAAGAACTTGAACGAGGTCTCGGCGGTGGCCCAGCGCTCGCCCAGGCCGTCGGTCAGGGCGGCCGGGTTGGCGTCGCTGGACATCCCGGCGGCCATGCCCTGCGGGCCTTCCAGGATGCGCTTCGCGCCGGTAAAGCCAGCGCGTGCGATCCAGGCGGACATCAGGCCGTCGGCAGCGGCCTTGGCGGTGTGCAGTTGCTTGGAGTCGGCGGCGTCGCGCAGGAATTCCCACAGGCCGGCGGCCTGCGTGCCGGCTGAGCCGAGCGCCTGGTTGATGCCCTCGGCGTCCATGCCGTAGAGCTTGGCGACAGCGGCGGCTGCCGCCAGCGTGCCGACGGTGCCTGTGGTGTGGAACACGCGATAGTGCGAGCGCCCCATGAATTCGCCGATGCGGATGCCTGCCTCGTAGCCGGCAATGGACGCCAGCAGTACCTCGGCGCCGCTCTTGCCCTCGGCCTGCGCGGCGGCGATCACCGCGGGGAACACCACGGCGGCCGGATGCAGCACCGAGCCGTTGTGCACATCATCTTGCTCCACCACGTGCGAGGACGCGCCGTTGATCAGCGCGGCAAAGTACGGCGACGTGCGGCGGCGGTCGACCAGCATCTCGGCCGGGCCCTGCTGCGGGCCCATGGCGGCGGCAAACTCCTGCAGCTTGCGCACCGCGGGGGCGTCCTTGCCGGCGATGGCGGAGGCGATCCAGTCGAGGAACAGGTCCTTGGTGCGCTCCACCACCTCGGCAGGCACATCGGCCAGCGTGAATCGGGCCAGGAAATCGCACAGCTGGCGGGTGGGGTAGGTGTGGTCAATGGCTTGGCTCATGCCGGCTCCGGACGGTGTTCTGGGTGGTCTTGCGTGGTTGCTGTTCAAATCGTCTTGCTGTCAGTCATCCTGGCAATCTCGTCGGCGCCGTAACCCAGCTCCGCCAGGATGGCCGCGCTATGCGCGCCCAGCGCCGGGATGTCGCCCATCACCGGCTCCACGCCCGACAAGTTGGCCGGCGGCAGCAACGCCCCGATGGGGCCACCGGGGCTGGCCACTTCGCGCCAGCGTCCGCGCGCGGCCAGTTGCGGGTGGTTCCACACGGCCTCGATATCGTTCATGGGCGCGTTGGCGATCTGCGCTTCGTCGAGCAGCCCTTCGACCTGCGTCACCGTCATCGGCGCAAAGCGTGCTTCGATCAGCGCGGTGAGTTCAGTGCGGTTCTTGACGCGCCCCGAGTTGGAGGAGAAGCGCTCGTCCTTGAGCAGCGCCGGCTGCGCCAGCACCTTGTTGCAGAAGGCCTGCCATTCACGCTCGTTCTGCAGGCCGAAGATCACGCTGCCGCCGTCGCCGGTGCGGTGCACGCCATACGGCGCGATGGCCGGGTGCGATGCGCCAAATCGCGCCGGCGCCTTGCCGCCGTAGTGGCCGAAGTACAACGCGTAGTTCATCCACTCGGTCAGCGCCTCCAGCATGGTCACTTCCACGCGCAGGCCCTGGCCGGTGCGCCCGCGCTGCAGCAGCGCGGACAGGATGCCGCTATAGGCGTACATGCCGGCGGCGATATCGGCGATGGAAATGCCCGCGCGCGACGGTTCATCCGCGCTGCCGGTGATGCCGATCAGGCCGGCGGCCGCCTGGATCAGCAGGTCGTACGCCTTCTTGTCGCGATAGGGGCCGGCGTCTCCGTAGCCTGAGATATCGCAGACGATCAGCTTGCCGTAGCGCGGGTGCAGGGTGTCGAAATCCAGCCCCATGCGCGCGGCTGCGCCGGGCGCGAGGTTCTGCACCAGCACGTCGGCGTCGGCCAGCAGGCGGTGCAGCACGGCTTGCGCCTCGTCCTGCTTGAGGTCCAGCGTCAGGCTCTCCTTGCCGCGGTTGAGCCAGACGAAGTGCGAGGCCTGACCCTTGACGGTCTCGTCGTAGCCACGCGCGAAATCGCCCACACCGGGGCGCTCTACCTTGACCACGCGGGCGCCGAGATCGGCCAGCTGGCGCGTGGCGAATGGCGCGGCCACGGCGTGTTCGAGGGAGACAACGCGGATGCCATCGAGCGGGCGGATGCCCTGATGCGTAGCAAGCATGGGGGCGGTCCTCAGAACGAGCGCGGCAGCTCGAGCACGTGCTCGGCCACATACGACAGGATCAGGTTGGTGGAGATCGGTGCCACCTGGTACAGGCGCGTCTCGCGGAACTTGCGCTCGATATCGTATTCGGCGGCAAAGCCGAAGCCGCCATGCGTCTGCAGGCAGACGTTGGCCGCTTCCCACGATGCATCGGCCGCAAGCAGCTTGGAGATGTTGGCTTCCTTGCCGCAGGGCTTGCCGGCGTCGAACAGCGCGGCGGCCTTGTAGCGCATCAGGCTGGCCGCTTCCACGTTCACGTAGGCACGCGCGATGGGGAACTGGATGCCCTGGTTCTGGCCGATCGGGCGGTCGAACACGATGCGCTCGCGCGCATAGGTGCTGGCGCGTTCGATAAACCAGTAGCCATCGCCCACGCATTCGGAGGCGATCAGGATGCGCTCGGCGTTCAGGCCGTCCAGGATGTACTTGAGGCCCTTGCCTTCCTCGCCGATCAGGTTCTCGGCGGGAATCTCCAGGTTGTCGAAGAACAGCTCGTTGGTCTCGTGGTTAACCATATTGCGGATCGGCCGCACCGTCAGGCCCTTGCCGATCGCCTCGCGCAGGTCCACCACGAACACCGACAGCCCCTCGGACTTGCGCTTGACCTGGTCCAGCGGCGTGGTGCGCGCCAGCAGCAGCATCAGGTCCGAATGCTGCACGCGCGAGATCCACACCTTCTGGCCGTTGATGACGTAGCGGTCGCCCTTTTTCACGGCGGTGGTCTTGAGCTTGGTGGTATCGGTGCCGGTGGTGGGCTCGGTCACCGCCATCGACTGCATGCGCAGCTCGCCCGAGGCGATGCCCGGCAGCCAGCGCTGCTTTTGCTCGGTGGAGCCGTGGCGCAGCAGGCAGCCCATCACGTACATCTGGCCGTGGCAGGCGCCGGAGTTGCCGCCGGTGCGGTTGATCTCCTCCATGATGACGGACGCGGCGGTCAGCGGCAGGCCCGAGCCGCCGTACTCCTCGGGGATCAGCGCGGACAGCCAGCCTGCCTTGGTCAGGGCTTGCACGAATTCCTCGGGGAAGGCGTTCTGCTCTTCCACGCGTTGCCAGTAGGCGGAATCGAAGCCGCTGCACAGGGCACGCACGGCTTCGCGGATGTCGGGATACGGCTGGTCGTGCGATGGTTCTGCGAACATGAAAGGGGCCCCGGTGTGGACGTTATATGGACGTTATGGGTTTTAGCTTGCGGCCATTATTCCCGAGGGCCTGCCGTGCGGTAATTCGGATTTGCGAAAGAGCGGCTTAGCGCCCCCGGAAGCAGGCCGGGCCGGCAAGGGAGGCGTGCGGGCGGCGCCGCCCGCGCTTGCCGGCGCCCGGCATGCTTCCGGCCTGCTTCGCCCACCCTTAGGGAAATCCGTATTGCATATGCGTCGCTTTATCGCCACGCTTGCCTGAAACCATGACGCCGCGCGCCCGCACAGGCCGACGCAGGCGAGCCCAAGCCGGCATAGCACGGCCAATTCACCACTTTGGAGACGAGACACATGGCAGGCAGCAAGCAGCAGCGGCACGGGCGGGTCAGCAGCGAACACGCAGCGCGGATGAACCGGGCCCAGGCACCATGGCGCTGGATGGCGCTCGCCGCGCTGGGCGTGGCGGCAGCACTCACCATGCCCACCCCGGCGCGCGCCGCCGATGCCTACCCCGCCAAGCCGATCACCATGGTGGTCCCCTTTGCCGCGGGCGGCCCAACCGACGTGGTGGCGCGCACCATGGCCGCGGCCATGTCCAAGACCCTGGGGCAGAGCGTGGTGGTGGAAAACCGGCTCGGCGCCGGCGGCACCGTCTCCGCCGCCTACGTGGCCAAGGCCGCGCCGGACGGCTACACGATCCTGATCCACCACAACGGCATGGCCACCGCACCGGCGCTGTACAGCAAGCTCCCTTACAAGCCGCTGACGGATTTCAGCTTTGTCGGCCAGGTGGCCGACGTGCCCATGACCCTGCTCGGCCGTCATGACTTGCCAGCCCAGACGTTGCCTGAGCTGATTACCTACATCCGCCAGAACCAGGGCAAGGTCAACCTGGCCAATGCCGGGCTGGGCGCGGTCTCGCAGCTGTGCGGCATGCTGTTCCAGAAAGCCATCGGCGTGGAGCTCACCGCCATTCCCTACCAGGGCACCGCCCCCGCGATGACCGCCCTGCTGGGCAGCCAGGTCGATATCCTGTGCGACCAGACCACCCAGACCCTGCCGCATATCAAGGCCGACAAGGTCAAGCTCTACGGCGTCACCACCACCACGCGCATCAAGGCATTGCCTGACACCGCCACACTGGCCGAGAGCGGGCTCAAGGGCTTCGAGGTCAAGGTCTGGCACGGCATCTACGCCCCGCACGGCACGCCGCCGGAGGTCATCGACCGGCTCAACGGTGCCCTGCGCGCCGCCCTGAAGGATCCGGCGGTGGCGGCGCGGCTGGCTGACCTTGGGGCCGAGATCGTGCCGCAGGAGAAGCAGACGCCGGAGGGCCTGCGCACGTGGCTGAAGGCCGAGATCGAGAAATGGTCGCCGATCATCAAGGCGGCGGGGGTGAAGGCGGATTGAGGGAGACGCGCCCCTCGGCGCAGGGGCGGGATCGCAGCATTGCAAAGGTAGTAAGATTTCCGGATCACTGAGCCACCGCGGGCCAGTCGGCTGAAGCCGATCGCGCCAGCACCGGCTCTTCCCAAACGGTCCCGGGAGCCGCCCTTGTTCGATCGCGCCAGACAGGATTTCGCCGCGCTTACCACCCGCGCAGGGTTTCATTCGCTGCGCCTCGTCCGCCAGACCGGCGAGCACTGCATGTTGCGGCGCGGCGTTGCCGAGCCGCCGTCCTTCCTGCAGGACATGGGCGCCATGCTCAGCGTGCGGCTGGATGGCGTGGAGGCTTACGCCGCCACCAGCGATCTCAGCGTGCCTGGATTGCAGCGCGCGCTCGACAGCGCCGAAGCGCTCGCCCGGCGGATTGCCGTGCATGGCCTCGTCGACCTGCGCGGGCTGGAGCCGCCGCAAGGCCAGGCATGCTACGAATCCCCTGGCCTGCACGGCCCGTTTCCGGGGCTGGCCGAGCGCTTCGCGCTGCTGGCGGAGGTGTCCGCCGGCGTGCCCGCCGATTCGCGCCTGGTGAACTGGCTGGTCTATCTCGATCACCAGCGCCACGAGCAGCTCTACCTCAATAGCGCGGGCGCCGAGCAATGGCAGGCGTTGCGCTTCGTCTATCCCGGCATCAGCGTGACGGCCTTTGACGGCAGCGACAGCCAGACCCGCAGCTTAGGCGGCTTTGGCAGCGGCCAGCAGGGCGGTGCGGAAGTCATCGCGCGGCTCGGCTTTGCGGGTGCCGCATCACGAGTGGCCGACGAAGCCTTGCAGTTGCTGCCGGCCCCCAAAGCCCCGAGCGGCCCCACCGACCTGCTGCTGATGCCGGACCAGATGATGCTGCAGATCCACGAATCCATCGGGCACCCGCTGGAGCTCGATCGCATCCTCGGCGACGAGCGCAACTACGCGGGCACCAGCTTTATCGGGCTGGAGGACTTCGGCCGCTACCAGTACGGCTCGGATCTGCTCAATATCAGCTTCGACCCGGGCATTCCCGAGGAACTGGCCAGCTATGGCCACGACGATGAGGGCCAGCCCGCGCAAAAGGAATTCCTGATCCGCGATGGCCTGCTGCTGCGCCCGCTGGGCGGCGCGCTGTCGCAATGGCGCAGCGGGCTGCCGGGTGTGGCCAACAGCCGGGCCTGCAACTGGAACCGGCCGCCGATCGATCGCATGGCCAACCTCAACCTGGAGCCGGGCGGCCACACCATGGCGCAACTGGTTGGCGGCATCGAGCGCGGCATCCTGATGTCGTCCAATCGCTCGTGGTCCATCGACGATGCGCGCAACAAGTTCCAGTTCGGCTGCGAATGGGGCCGCCTGATCGAGGACGGGGAGCTCAAGGGCGTGGTCAAGAACCCGAACTACCGTGGCGTTTCCGCGAACTTCTGGCGCAGCCTGGCCGCCGTTGGCGATGCCAGTACCTTCGAGGTGCATGGCACGCCGTACTGCGGCAAGGGCGAGCCTAACCAGGTGGTGCGCGTCGGCCATGCTTCGCCGGCCTGCGTGTTCCGGCAAGTGGAAGTCTTTGGAGGTGCCGCGTGATGGCGGATGTGCAATCGTTGTTCGCAGCGCTGGCCGAAGATGTGCGCAAGGCGCTGGGCGAGGGCGAAGCCTTCACGTTGTGGTACAGCGCCGAGGAGTCCGAGTTCATCCGCTTCAACCGCGCGAAGGTGCGCCAGGCTGGACAGGTGCGGCAGGCCACGGCCCGGCTCAAGCTGATCCGCAACGAGCGCCACGCCAATATCGGTGTTGCCCTGTCGGGCGACGCCGCGACCGACCGGCAGCGCCTCGCCGACGGCTTGCTGCAGTTGCGCGAGGCCATCGGCCAGTTGCAGCCAGACCCCTACCTGATGCTGGAGCGCGACCCCTGGCAGCGCACGCTGGCCGATGCGGCCGCGCCGCCAGACACCGCCGAAGTGCTCGCCCAGGTAGAAGAGGCCGCGCATGGGCTCGACCTGGTTGGCATCTACGCCGCCGGCCCGCTCTACCGTGGCTTTGCCAGCAGCTTCGGCGCGTTCGGCTGGCATGCCGCGCAAGGCTTCCACTTCGACTGGAGCCTGTTCCACCAGAACGGGCAGGCCGTCAAGGCCGACTATGCGGGCTCGCGCTGGGACGCCGCCGAGTTCGCCAGCCGCTTCGCGCAAGCGCGCCGGCAACTCGAGCACCTGGGCAAGCCGCAGCGCGTGCTGCCGCCCGGCGACTACCGTGCCTATCTGGCCCCCGCCGCCCTCGATGAAGTGCTCGGCATGTTCTCCTGGGGCGGCTTTTCGGCCCGCGCACTGGCGCAGAAGGAAAGCCCGCTGCAGCGGCTGTACGACGGCGGTGCCCGGCTTAGCCACTTGCTTGACCTGGACGAACGCGCAAGCGGCACGCTGGCTCCGGCCTTCGGCCCGGAAGGCATTCCACGCAGCGACGTGACGCTCGTGCAAGCGGGGTTGCCGGCTGGCCGCCTGGTCTACCCGCGCAGCGCGCGCGAGTACGGTCTCGCCGCCAATGCCGCCAGCGCCGGCGAGGCGCCACAGTCACTTGCCCTGGCGGCCGGCAGGCTCGCGCAGGACGACGTGCTCGCGGCGCTCGGCACGGGCCTCTATATAGGTAACCTCTGGTATCTCAACTGGTCCGATGCGCCGGCGGCCCGCATGACCGGCATGACGCGCTTCGCCACCTTCTGGGTGGAAGACGGCCGCATCCAGGCGCCGCTCGGCACGATGCGCTTTGACGATAGCATCTACAGCTTCCTGGGCGAGCATCTTGAGGCGCTGACCAGCGAGCGGCAGTTGCGGGTGTCGAGCAGTACCTATGGCGAGCGGCAGACCGATTCGGCGCTGTTGCCAGGTGCGCTGACCGGAAAACTAACGTTGACGCTCTAAGCGAGTGAAGCGTGAGTGAGGAGCGGGCGTACTGGCTCCTCAGTGTTGCCCCAACCACATCCGCCAACTTGAAAGGGCTGAATCACCACGGCCTCGTAAGCCGCCGGTTCAGGAATTCTTCGAAGTCCTGGACTTGCCCACAAATGATGTGGATATAGACGGTCTCGGGCGTGACCCTGTAAATGATTCGCTGCTGATGTGTCAGGTGTTGCCTGAAGCCATTCGCGAAACCGGCCAGCTCGTCGGGGCGGGTACCGGATGCGGGAAATTCGGCAATGTACGCTAGCTTCTCCTGAAGCTGTTTCTTGACGGCCTGCCAGGTTCCCTCGGGTTTGAATCTGACCAGGTAGTGCCTAAGGTCGATCAAGTCTTGCTTGGCGGATTCGAGAAAGACTACCTTCATGCGCCGTCTTTCTTGTCCAGCCGATCCAGTTCAGCAAAGACGTCTGCCGCTGTTGTCACCTTGCCCTGCGCGATCTCTTTCTCGCCGAGCGCCAAGATCTTCAATAGCGCGGTGGTTTGCCGCTGCGCTTCATAGCTGGCAATGTCTTGCACGACGAGTTTAGCCTCGCCATTCTGGGTAATGATCAAGGGCTCGCGCGTCTCGCTGAGCTCCGTGACGATACGGGCCGCGTCGCTTTTCAGAAAGCTGATCGGCTTGATGTTTGAGAGTTTCACGGTGGGTCCATGCGGGAGTTACCGGATGACCGAATATAGACCGAATTCGGTCTGCCGTCCACTTCGTGGAATGACTATCTGCAAGCGGGCCCGGTGTTCCGCTCAAACCGGTTCCCGCGCCGCATCCGTCAAGTACTGGATCAACGTCTCCGCAAACTGCGGCAACTCCCGCCCCGGCCGGGCGTACCAGGCGCAGGTCGCGCTTGGCCCATTCGTCTTCCAGCGGAATGAACCGCAGCACCTTGCGGCTGGCATAACGGCGCGCGCAACTGTTTGGCACGATGGCGATGCCCGCCCCCGCCTCCACCATCCGGCACACGGCATCGAAGCTGCCCAACTGGATGCGCAGGCTGATGCGCTTGCCCATGCCGCTGGCGATGCGATCGAGGAAGGACTGGATGGCGCTGAACTGGTTCAGGCCCACAAAGCGGCAGGTATCCAGCAAATCGGCAAAGTGCAGGCTGGTGAATTGCGGCAGCGGGTGGTTGACCGGCGCGATCACGATCAGCTCGTCGCTGCACAATTGCATCACCTCCAGGTCATTGGTGGCGACTTCGCCGGCGACGATGCCGAGATCCGCCGCGCCGGCACCGATGGCTGAGACGATGGCCTGCGAAAGCTGCTCCTCCAGCTCGATATCCACATCCGGGTTCTCGGCCAGGAAGCGCGACAGCGCGGTGGCGAGGAAGGAGTTGGTGGCGGTAGTGTTGGCCAGCAGGCGCACGCGGCCCTTCACACCCTTGGCATAGGGGCGCAGGTCGGAATGCAGGCATTCCAGCTCGCGGAACACCTCGCGCGCGTGGTGCAGCAGGGCGTCGCCGGCCGGGGTCAGGCGCACGCCCTTGACCTGGCGGATCAGCAACTGGGTCTGGAAGGCCTCTTCCAGTTGCTTGATGCGGGTGCTGGCGGCAGGCAGGGAGAGGAAACTGCGCTCGGCGGCGCGGGTCAGGTTCTCGGTTTCGCCGACGTTCAGGAAGAGGCGCAGGTCGGTCAGGTCGTAATGCATGTGTTTCGCTGGGCCAAAGGCCTCTTTTGTGAATCGTGAATAGCAATGTCCCCGCCATCAATTTATCGTATTCGGCGTGGCAATAGAACCATAAAGGCCGGATCGTCCGTATTGCGCGGGCGGTTACCGGCTTGCCTCGCGCAAAGGCGGCGCGAAACCCGTGCCGCCGCGCAGCCACCCAGGAGGACGACAGATGACAGTTCGGCGCTACAGCGCAAGCAGGCTGGCGGCCGTTGCCACCCTGCTGGGCATGGCTACCTTGGCGGCGACGGGCGGCGCTGTCGCAGCCGGTTATCCCGACAAGCCGGTGCGCCTGATCGTGCCCGCGGCGGCGGGCGGTACCACCGACATCGCCTCGCGGCTGGTCGGCAAGCGGCTCGCAGAGCTGCTGGGCCAGCCGGTGGTGGTGGACAACCGCGCCGGCGCCGCCGGCATCGTCGGCGTGCAGGCGCTGCGCCAGGCAGCGCCAGACGGCTACACGCTGATGATGGGCAATATCGGCCCCAATGCCATCAACTACGGCCTGTACAAGCAACTTCCCTACCGTGCCGAGGACTTCGCGCCGATCACCATGGTGGTTTCGGTGCCTAACGTGCTGGTGGTCAACGCGAAAGTGCCTGCCCGCAACGTGGCGGAACTGGTCGCGCTGGCCAAGTCCCAGCCGGGCAAGCTCTCGTTCGCCTCGTCGGGCACCGGGCAATCGGTGCACCTATCCGGCGAGCTGTTCAAGAAGCGTACGGGCATCGACATCATCCATGTGCCCTACAAGGGCGCCGCGCCGGCCGTGGCCGACCTGGTCGCCGGGCAGGTGACGATGATGGTGGACAACCTGCCCAGCTCCCTGCCGCATATCCAGTCCGGCAAGCTGCGCGCGCTGGCGGTGACCAGCGCCACGCGCGTGGCCGAGCTGCCCGAGGTGCCGACCATGAAGGAAGCCGGCCTCGACGACTTCCAGGTGACCGCGTGGTTTGGCCTGGTGGCGCCGGCGGGCACGCCGCCCGCGATAGTCTCGCGCCTGCAAAAGACGGTCGCCGGCATCCTGGCCGAGCCTGAAGTGAAAGCCCGCCTGGCCGATCTTGGCGGCGTGCCGGGTGGCGACACGCCCGAGCATTTCGGCAGGTTCATCGACGCGGAACGCGTGCGCTGGGCCAAGGTGGTGAAGGACACCGGCATTCCACAGCAATGAGGGCGGGCCCGAAGCACGGCACGCGACACCACGACACAACGGGGGAAAAAGGCATGGGAGCATCGAGAGCGCACCACCGCAGGTCATGGCTACGGGTCGTGCTGATCGCCCCGCTCGCGGTGGGGCTGCTGGGCGCGAGCGCCTCAGTGCTTGCCGACACCTGGCCCAGCAAGCCGATCCAGTTGCTGATTCCCTATCCGCCGGGTGGCAGCGCCGACCTGCTGGCGCGCCCGGTGGCGGCCAAGCTGCAGGAGCGGCTGGGGCAGCCAGTGGTGCTCGACTACCGGCCAGGTGCCGGCGGCACCATCGCCTCGCAGCAACTCGCGCGCGCCAAGCCGGATGGCAACACGCTGATCGTGGTGCTGGCCGCGCACGCGATCAACGCCAGCCTCTATCCCAAGCTGCCGTACGACACCCGCAAGGATTTCGCGCCGGTGTCGCTGGTGGCCAACCTGCCGCTGATCCTCGCCGGCAGCCCCTCGCTGAAGGCCAGGACCGTGCCCGAGCTGATCGCCGCGGCCAAGGCCGCGCCGGGGCAACTCACCTTCGCCTCCGCGGGCAACGGCAATACCGGCCACCTCGCCGGCGAGCTGTTCGACAGCCTGGCCGGCGTCAAGATGACCCACGTGCCGTACAAGGGCAGCGCGCAGGTGGTCAACGCCATGCTGGCGGGCGAGGTGCAACTGACCTTCGACAGTATTTCCACCTCGATGCCGCATATCCGCAGTGGCCGGCTCAAGGCGCTGGCCGTGACCAGCGGCAAGCGCGCCGCGCTGGCGCCGGACGTGCCCACACTGTCCGAGGCCGGCGTGCCGGGCTTCGACATCAACGGCTGGTACGCGGTGCTGGCGCCGGCCGGCACGCCGCCGGCCATCGTCGAGCGGCTCAGCAAGGAGATCGCGGCTGTGCTGACGCAGCCCGACCTGCGCGCGAACCTGGCATCCAATGGCTATGAGCCGGTGGGTTCCACGCCGGCCGCGCTGGGTGCGCATATCGATGCGGAGATCACGCGCTGGAGCAAGGTCGTGAAGGAATCGGGCGCCCGCCTCGAATAAGCGGCCGATGCGCAAATGAACACCCGGCCTGGCGCGTGCCAGGCCGCCGAGCAGACAAACGTGTAGACAGGAGCAAGAGCATGAGTGGAATGATGGCAGGCAAGGTAGCGCTGGTGACCGGCGCGGGCGGTGGCATCGGGCGCGGCGTGGCGCTGGAACTGGCCAAGGCCGGCGCGAAGGTGGTGGTCAATGACATCGGCGTATCGCTCACCGGCGAAGGCGGCGACGCGGGTCCGGCACAACGCGTGGTCGACGAGATCGTGGCCGCCGGCGGCATGGCGGTAGCCAACACCGACAGCGTATCGAGCTGGCAGGGCGCCAACGCCATCGTGCAATGCGCGATCGACAACTTCGGCCGCATCGATGCCGTGGTCAACAACGCCGGCAACCTGCGCGACCGCATGTTTTTCAAGATGAACGAGGAAGAATGGCGCTCGGTGATCGACGTCCACCTCAACGGCACCTTCTTTGTCAGCCGCGCCGCAGCCAACCACTTCAAGGACCAGGAGAGCGGTGCCTACGTGCACATGACGTCCACCTCCGGGCTGATCGGCAACCTGGGCCAGGCCAACTACTCGGCCGCCAAGCTCGGCATTGCCGCGCTGTCGAAGTCGATCGCACTGGACATGGCCCGCTTCAACGTGCGCTCGAACTGCATCGCGCCGTTCGCCTGGAGCCGCATGACCAGCTCGATCCCGTCCGAAACCCCGGAAGAAAAAGCCCGCGTGGCCAAGCTGCAAAAGATGGAGGCCAACAAGGTCGCGCCGATGGCCGCCTTCCTTGCCAGCGACGCCGCGCACGAAGTCAACGCGCAGATCTTTGCCGTGCGCGCCAACGAGATCATGCTGATGAGCCAGCCGCGCCCGGTGCGCTCGGTGCATATGAGCGAGGGCTGGACCCCGGAATCCATCGCCGAGATCGCCATCCCCGCCATGCGCAACAGCTTCTTCAAGCTCGAGCGCTCGCCCGACGTGATCAACTGGGACCCGATCTGACGCCATGCCGCTCGACTACAACCGCATCAAGCACTGGGACTTTCCGGAGGTCACGCAAACCTACGGCGAGAAGGACTCCATCCTCTACGCGCTAGGCCTCGGCCTGGGCGGCCAACCAACTGATCCGCGCCAGCTCCGCTACGTCTACGAGGCGCAGCTCAAGGCCTTTCCCACGCAGGCCGTGGTGCTGGCCTATCCCGGCTTCTGGATGCAGGATCCGAAGAGCGGCATCGACTGGGTGCGCATCGTCCACGGCGAGCAGCGCCTGCGCCTGCATCGTCCGCTGCCGGTCTCCGGCACCGCGCGCGCACGCGCACGGGTGACGCATGTGATCGACAAGGGCGCCGACAAGGGCGCGCTGGTGATCGTGGAGCGCACGCTGGTGGATGCGGCCACCGGCGCCGAACTGGCCACCGTGAACCACACCACCTTCTGCCGCGCCGATGGCGGCTTCGGCCAGGGCGACACCGCGCCCGAAGCACTGCCGGCAGCGCCGGCACACGCGCCGGATGCGGTTCGCAGCCTGGCGATCCTGCCGCAGGCCGCACTGCTCTATCGCCTCAACGCCGATCCCAACCCGCTGCACGCCGATCCGGAAGTGGCGCGCGCGGCGGGCTTCGACGCGCCCATCCTGCACGGCCTGTGCACCTATGGCGTGGCGGCGCGTGCGCTGGTCGATACCTTCGCCGATGGCGACGGTGACCAGTTGCTCGCGCTGAATGTGCGTTTTTCCCGCCCGGTATTTCCCGGTGAAACCCTCGAAGTGCGCATGTGGCGCGATGGCGGCGGCCGCGTGCTGTTCGACGCCCGCGTGCCCGCGCGTGACGTCACCGTGCTCAGCAATGGCGTAGCGGAGTTCCGTGCATGACAACAACGACAACCATGAAGAGTGCGCTTGACGGCGTACGCGTGCTGGATCTTTCCCGCATCCTGGCCGGCCCCTGGTGCGCCCAGAACCTGGCCGACCTCGGCGCCGAGGTCATCAAGGTAGAGCGCCCCGGCGTGGGCGACGACACCCGCTCCTGGGGTCCGCCCTGGCTGCCCGACGGCGACGGCAAGCCCTCGCGCGATGCCAGCTACTACGCCGGCGCCAACCGCGGCAAGCGTTCGGTCACGCTAGACATCGCCAGCACCGAAGGCCAGGCCATCGTGCGCGAGCTGGCGGCGAAATCGCAGATCGTGCTGGAGAACTACAAGGTCGGCGACCTGAAGCGCTACGGCCTGGACTACGACAGCCTCAGGGCCATCAACCCGGCGCTGGTCTATTGCTCCATCACCGGCTACGGCCAGGAAGGCCCGAGCGCGCACAAGCCCGGCTACGACTTCATCTTCCAGGGCATCGGCGGGCTGATGAGCATCACCGGCGAACGCGATGACCTGCCCGGCGGCGGTCCGCAGAAGGTCGGCGTGGCCGTGGTCGATATGCTCACCGGCATGTACGCCACGGTGGCGGTGCTGGCCGCGCTGCGCCATGCCGAGCGTACCGGCGAAGGGCAACGGATCGACATGGCGCTGCTCGACGCGGTGGTGGCGGTAGGCGCCACGCCCATCCTTGCGCAGAAGATCACCGGCAAGACGCCGCAGCGTTTTGGCAATGCGCATGCCAACATGGTGCCGTACCACGTGTTTGCTACCGCCGATGGGTACATGATCGTGGCGGCTGGCAACGACGGGCAGTGGCAAGGGTACTGCCGGGGCGTGGAGCGCCCGGACCTCGCCACGGACGAGCGCTTCACCACCGGCACCGGCCGCATCGTCAATCGCGATGCGCTGGTACCGCTGCTGGAAGCGCATATGCGAACGGGCACCACCGCGCAGTGGGTCCAGGCGCTGGAGCGTGAAGGCATTCCCTGCGGTCCCATCAACGACTACGCACAGGTGCTGGAAGACCCGCAGGTCAGGTATCGCGAGCTGCAGGTGGATATGGTGCGCAGCGATGGCGGGCTTTGTCCCACCGTAAAGAGCCCGCTGCGGCTGTCGGCCACGCCGGTGCGTTACGACGCCGCGCCGCCACGGCTGGGGGAGCATACCGAGGCGGTGCTTTCGGGCGTGCTGGGCATGTCGGCAGCGCGGATCGCGGCCCTGCGCGAACAAGGCTTGATCTGAGGCCGGTTCCGGCGGTACGCGTTGCCCAGGGGCAGCAGCCGGGGCGCGTACCGTCTGTCTGAGGACGGCGGCGCATAAGAGGAAATTTCCCAATCCTGACGTACTCCGGTTCGCATAGCATCGTGCTCGGCGTGGACTTGCCTCCACGCATGCAGCCCGCGCGCCCGCGGGAACCCGGCGGGTGGCTTGGCCCGCCGCTAAAGTCAAGGAGCACGAATGCATCGGAGATCGTTTCTGGCCGCTGGAACCCTGGCCACGCTGGCCCTTGGTGGCTGTGCCACCGCTGCGCTGTACGACGAGATAGAGAAAAAGGAATACGGCGACTACAAGGAGATCATCAGCGAGATCCTGATATCGCAGGACGGCAAGTCCATCGTCATCCTCGGCGACAAGTACCACTACATCTTCGACGCGAATGCGGATCTGCTGAAGGCAATATCGTCCGATATCCATCCCAGGCTGAAGGCGCGCTTCCGGCGCTTCGAGGTTAACCGGGAGGGCAATATCGCGGGCAACCTCGACCTGATGCTCGATGGCGCGGCTACGGAGGACGAGCGGAAGCAGGCCGGCGAGCTCGGATTCAAGGCCGCCTCTCGCAACGAGAACCCGTCTCTGAGCCGTGCCTACCGGCTTGCCGGTAAGCGCTATTCGGCGGCGAAGTTCGCGATGCCGGGGCAGGCCAAGCAGCTGAACCAGGCATACGCGATCGACGTACGCGAGGAGAAACCCATTGGCGCAAAGGCGGCGCTAGCCGTGTTCACGCCTGTCACCGTCGCCGCGGACGGGGTGATGTACCTGCTTTCCATCCCCCTGCTGCCCTTGGCGATTGGCGTTGTCGTGGCGTCCTCGGCCCGGCGCTGAGGGCGATGCGTCGGGCATGGGGCGACCCGCTTGCCCCGAGCGAGCGTCCGCCCTGGCCCCGCTCCCACGCATGGGAGCGGGGTGGCAGCAAACTGAAGCGGACTTCGCGAGAGCCGATGCTCGCTTCGCCCCCTTGAACTATCGGGTAGCAATCCCGGTACGACCAGATAACTTTTGTTGCATGCAAGCGCGGCTGATTTCCCTCGCGCATGGCGATACGGGCAGAGGGCAGCCGGCAAGGAAGGCGTCGCCGCTGACTGCCGGTCCAGCGAACATGATCCATATCAAGCCTCACGTGCCTGGTTACCGGCACAATGATCCTGAATTCCCTGCCATCTCCCAACCAAGGTGAGGCCAATGTTCCCTGAATTCCGCGATCAGATATCCATCCTCAAGACCCAGGACGCCCACTTTGCGCGGCTGTTCACGCGCCACAACGAACTGGACCATGAGATCAAGAACATGGAGGCGGGCTCGGCTCCCGCGGATGGCTCCGCCATCGAGATCCTCAAGAAGGAAAAGCTACGCCTGAAGGACCAGCTCTACGTCATACTGCGCAAGGTCTCGGCTTCCTGAAGCCAATTTCAAATCCGCCAATCGAAAGGCCATCCCATGTTCAAACACATCCTGCTCCCCATCGACGGCTCGGAACTCTCGAGCAAGGCATTCCCGGCAGCCATCGAGTTCGCGCGGACCACCGGCGCCAAGCTGACACCGTATATGTGCCTGGAGGAGTATCCATTCCTGATGTCGAGCGACGCCGGCCATGAAAAGAAATCGGTCTTCGAACATCGCATCGAAGCCGCGGCCCGCGAGGAACTGGCGAAGGTGGAATCGGCTGCGGCGCTGGCCGGCGTGCCGTGTCAGGGTGCGACGTCCATTGCGGCCGCGCCCTATCGGGGCATCATCGGCATGGCGAAGGAGCTCGGCTGCGATGTGATCTTCATGGCGTCGCACGGACGGCGCGGCATCAGCGGCCTGCTGCTGGGCAGCAATCGCCACCACCTCCCCCTCATTCACGCTATCCCCCTGCGCCACACTGATCTCCCCAACCCGCCCGCTCACCGGCGATTCAATCGGGATCTCCATCTTCATCGATTCCATCACCATGATGGCTTCGCCTTGCGCGACGGTGTCGCCCTTCTGTTTGTCGATCTTCCAGACCTTGCCGGTGACGATCGATTCGATGCGGGTCGTTGCCATAGTCGTTGTTCCTGTATGTTTGGAGAGAAGAGGCCGAAGAGCAAGATTCAGAAGTTGGTCGGCCATGCCGCCAGCAGGTGCTCGCCGATGCCGCCGTTGCGTTCGCCGCGCGCCAGCGCCAGTGCGCGGATGAGCGTGCGGCGTGTCGATTCCGGTGCGATCACGTCATCGAGGTAACCCAGTCCAGCAGCGCGCCATGGCGCGCTGGCGCTGCGCAGTTCCTCATAAAGCCTGGCCTTCTCAGCGCGTTCTTCGGCTTGTTCCGCATCCGAGGCATCCTGCCGTCCGGCGGGCCGGATCACGTTGACCGCCACCTCCGGCGACATAAAGCTGATGTCGGCGCCAGGCCACGCAAAGACAAAATCGGCATCCATGCCGGCGCCCGCCAGATTGGAGTAAGCCATGCCGTAGGATTTGCGAATCACCACCGAGAGCTTGGGCACGGTGGCCAGTGCCAGCGCTTCGACGAAGTTGATGATCTTGCCCGGCATGCGTTTCTGCTCGGCCGCGCGGCTGACGAAGAAGCCGGGCGTGTCGTGCAGGAAGATCAGCGGGATGTTGAAGGAGTCGCACATGCAGATAAAGCTGGTGCATTTATCGCAACCGTCCGGGCCCATGGCGCCGGCCGAGTAGGTCGGGTTGGTGGCGATGATGCCGACCGTCTGCCCATCCAGGCGCGCCAGGCAGGTGATCACGCTGCGGTCGAATTCGGGCTTGAGTTCAAGGATCTCGCGGTCGTCCGCCAGCGTGCGGACCAGTTCGCGCATATCGTGGGCGCGCCGCGGCGACTCGGGCACCAGGCGGGCGATGTCGAGTTGGCGTGCTTGCGCTTGCTCGGCCGTTTCACGCGGCGCTTGCCGAGGTGGCAGTTGTCCCGCGTGCGAAGGCAGGTAGGCGAGGAACTCCCGGATCGTCGCCAGGCAGCCGGCTTCGTCGTCGGCCACGCGGTCGACCAGGCCGGTGGTGCGGGCATGTACCTGCCAGCCGCCCAGCTCTTCGTTGGTGACCTTCTCGCCCGTGGCGATCTCCAGCACGCGTGGTCCCGATACGGCCATGCAGCTGCCCTTGACCTGCACGACGAAATCCGCGAATGCGGCATGCCACGATGGGCTTCCGAAGCATTCGCCAAGGATCGCCGCCGCCATCGGCACGCGGCGCAGGCGGCGTGCGAGGCTGGTGCCGACCGTCATCGAGCTGAGGCCGTCGGAGCCCTGGATATCCGGCAGGCGCGCGCCTCCGGCTTCGCCCAGATTGACGATCGGATAGCCTTTGTCGAGCGCCAGCGCAACCAGCTGCCGCGATTTCCGGCTGCCGATGCGCCCGCCTGTGCCGGCCAGAACCGATACATCGTCGGCCTTGACTACGACCGGCCGGCCGTCGACGCGGCCCACGCCGCAGACCTTGCCGTCGGCGGGTGTCTTGCCTTCCATGCCCGGCACGTCGGAGTGGTTGAGCATGCCGATCTCGAAGAAGCTGCCCTCATCGACCAGCGCCTCGACCCGCTCGCGCGCGTTGAGCGCGCCGCGCGCCTTGATGCGCGCGAGCTTGTCGGCGCCGCCCATCTGGGCGGCCTGCGCCTTGCGCAGGGCAAGCTCCTCGCCGCGGTTGTGTACGTTCATCCCTTATTCTCCCTTGTTATATCAATGCCGACCCACGCGAGGCATCGCCTCTCAGGCCAGGAATTGCGCAAGCTCGTGCTTCTTGACCTTGCCCGTGGCCGTCATCGGCAATTGCTGCACGAAGCGGATCTCCGGCACCTTGTAGGTCGCCATGTTCTGCTTGCACCATTGCGCTAGCTCGTCGGCGGAAAGGCTGCCTTCGGCGTGAGGATGCAAGCGCACGAAGGCGACGGGCACCTGCCCGCGCTCAGCGTCGTCCCGCCCGATCACGCCGGAGCCGACCACCGCCGGATGTTGGCCGAGCAGCGCCTCGATCTCCGCCGGGAACACGCTCATGCCCTTGACCTTGAGCATCTCCTTGCGCCGCCCGAGGAAATGCAGGTAGCCCTGCGCGTCGTACACGCCGATATCGCCGGTGTGGAACCAGCCGTCGCGGATGGCTTCGGCGCTGGCTTCGGGCTTGTTCCAATAGCCTTTGAACAGCGATGGCGTGCGCACCACGATTTCGCCTTCTTGCCCGAGCGGCAGCGGCACGCCGTTTTCGAAATCGCAGATCTTGATGCGGGTGCCGGGCATGGGCAGGCCGACGAAGACGGGCTGGCCCTTGAGGTCCATGTCGTCGTCCTGCATGCCGGTGGTGAAGGTGTCGCTGGTGTGGGTCTCGGTCATGCCCCACGCGCCTTCGGCCATCACGCTGCCGGTCAGCTCGAGCCAGCGGCGGCGCACGGCCGGGTTGACCTTCTTGACGAAGGACGACACGCGCGTAGCGCGCAGCGAGCGCAGGTTGTAGCGCGCGACGTCGGGGTGGTCCATCAGCTCGGCGGCATTGTCGACCAGCATCACCGTGCGCCTGACTTGGTAGCGTTCGATTGCCGCCATCACCCCAAGCGGATCCCAGCGCGCCAGCAGCACCAGCGTACCGCCGGCGAAGATTGGGTAGACCAGGCCGATATTCTCGCCCGCGATCCAGAACATCGACATGAAGTTCAGCGAGACATCGTCTAGCACCGCACCGCAGCCATCCGGCGCGAGGGCACCCGACATCGTGCAGCCGGTGGCGGCGGTGTAGACCATGTCGCGCTGCGTATGCATGCAGCCCTTGGGCATGCCGGTGGTGCCGCCCGTGTAGTTGAGCGCAGCCATGGCGTCGAGGTCGGGCATAGCGACTGGCGTGGGCGCATCGCAAGCCGATAGCGCGGGCATCAGGTCGATGGTGCCGGCTGGCACCGTGCGCGGCGTGTCGATGCCGGGCGGCAGCGGCAGCGTGGGCGACTCGGGCAGCAGGTCGCGGTAGCCGGTGACGAACACGGTGCGCACCGGCGTGCGCGGCTGCACCGATTGCAGCAGCGGCGCGAGCTGGTCGAGCACGAGGATCGTGGCGGCGCCGGCATCGTTCAGCTCGTGAATCAGCTCCCGCTCCTTGAAGAGCGGGTTGACCGGCACATGCACCGCACCCAGCTTGAGGATGCCGTAGAAGGCAATATGGAACTGCGGGCAGTTGCCCAGCATCACCGCCACGCGCTCGCCAGCGCGTACGCCGTGCCGGTGAAGCAACGCGGCGAAGCGGTCGCTCAGGCGGTTCAGTTCGGCGTAGGTCAGCTCGGTGCCATAGAAGATCACTGCCGGATGGGTGGGCCGCACCCGTGCCCACGCACGCAGGTATTCGGTCAGCGCGATCTCGCCGTGCGGCCAGCTTGCCTGCCGTGGCACGGCGCTGGGCCAGTGCTGTTGCTGCAACTGGTCGAGTTGCTTGAAGTAGTCGGAATCCACTTGGGATGTCAGCGCTTGGCTCATGACGCAATCAGCTCCTGGGTGGGCTTTTAGGCCGGATTGGCGGGGGTATCGGGATCGAGCAAATGGCAAGCGGCGAGATGGGGGAGTGGGGCCTTTGGCTCGCCGGGCAGCTCGCGCGGCGCCGGCACGCGCTCGGCGCAGGCCGTCATCGCATGCGGGCAACGCGGATGGAAGCGGCAGCCTGATGGCGGGTTCAACGCCGAGCCGATATCGCCGTGGATCAGGCCGGGTATGGGCTGGTGATCCGGATCGGGTCGGGGAGCGGAGCCGAGCAGGGCGCGCGTATAGGGATGGCGGGGCGCGCCGAATACGTTGGCGCTCGGTCCGCTCTCGGCCATCGCGCCAAGGTACATCACGCCCACCGCCGAACTGAAGTGCTCGACCAGCGCCAGGTCATGCGCGATCACCAGATAGGCGAGCCCAAAGCTGCGCTGGATATCCGACAGCAGGTTGATGATCTGCGCGCGGATGGATACATCGAGCGCGGAGGTGGGCTCGTCCAGCACGATCAGCTTTGGCTGCAGCGCCAGCGCGCGCGCCACCGCGATGCGCTGGCGCTGGCCGCCGCTGAACTCGTGCGGGTAGAGGTCGAGCGCGCCGGCGGGCAGGCCGACGATGTCGAGCAGCTCTTCCAGGCGGCGGCGCAGTGCGGCGCGGTCGCCGGCTTCGGCGTGGGCCAGCAGCGGCTCGGCCAGCAGCATGCGTACCTTGAGCCGCGGATTGAGCGAGGAGGAGGGATCCTGGAACACCGCTTGCACCTGGCGGCGGTAGGACAGCAGGCCGGCTCCCCGCAGCCCGAGCACGTCCTCGCCCTGGAAGCGGATGCTGCCGCCCGTGGGGCGCTCCAGCAGGAGCAACAGCTTGGCAATGGTGGTCTTGCCACATCCCGATTCGCCTACCAGCGCAAAGGTCTGTCCGGCATCGACGGCAAAGCTCACGCCATCCACCGCGCGCACAGCCTGCTTCGTGCCGCGCACCGGGAAATGCTTTCGCAGGTCATTGACTTCAAGCAGCATGGGGCTTCCCTTGTGCAACGTTCTCGAGCGTGCTCATGCCGACACCAGCCAGCAACTAGCCTTGTGGCCTCCGCCCAGGTCGAGCTCGGGCGGATAGGCGTCGTCGCACAGCGGCTTGCGATGCGGGCAGCGCGCGGCAAAGCGGCAGCCCGGCGACTGATCGATCAGGCTCGGCGGGGAGCCCTGGATGGCGAACAGCCGCTCCTTCTTCTGGCCGAAATGCGGAATCGATTCGAGCAGCGCGCGCGTGTAGGGATGGGCAGGTTGGCGGTACAGGGTGCGTACGTCGCCGGTCTCCACAATGCGTCCCGCGTACATCACCGCCACGCGCTGGCAGATGCTGGCGGCCACGCCCAGGTCGTGCGTGATGAGGAGCCCAGGTCGTGCGTGATGAGGATGATGCCGACACCGGTTGCGTCCTGGATGCGGCGCAGCAGCGCCATCATCTGCACCTGGATGGTGACGTCCAGCGCCGAGGTGGGCTCATCCGCCACCAGCAGGCGCGGTGAGCTGGCGATAGCCATGCCGGTGACCACGCGCTGGCGCATGCCGCCG